>JAHJGO010000011.1 GCA_018824405.1 Gammaproteobacteria bacterium | reverse complement strand
TCGCCCAGCATCTCAGTCTACCCATCCGACAAGTGCCCACACTTATTGGCTGTATATTGTTAAAGAACGTTTACTTCTCTTCCCCGCCGTAGCGAGAGGTGCGCATTATACAGAACCCGCTCACCCTGTCAAATCGTTTTTGCAAACTTTCCGACTTGCTTCGCTGCAGTGTTTCGCAACGAAGGGCGCATTATACAGAAGCAGAATGCCGCGTCAAATCTTATTTTCCTGCCGATTTGCTTCGTTGCGCTGTGCTGCAACGAAGGGCGCATTATACAGAGGCAAAACCGATGGTCAATGCCTTTTCTGTACATTTATCACATTAAAATTCGTGTTTGATTAAGAACAGGCACTTACGACTTATATTGCAGTCACGTAATGCTCACGCGTGCAAATTTACGCTTGCCTACCTGCAACACAACTACGGCGCCCATAGGCAAAACCAAGCCTTTATCACTCACTTTCTCGCCATTGGCTTTGACGCCGCCCTGCTGAATCATACGCATCGCTTCGGAAGTACTGGCAGTCAAACCGGCCTGCTTGAGCGCCTGAACAATCGACAAGCCCCCGCCTTCGGCCGGCAAATCGATTTCTGGCATTTCATCTGGTATTGCCCCCTCCCGGAATCGCGCTTCAAAATCTGCCAGTGCATTATGTGCCGCCGCTTTATCATGGAATCGGGAAATAATCTCCTGAGAGAACATCACCTTTATATCGCGCGGATTCCGCCCTTCGCCCACTTCTTTTTTCCATTGAGCCACAACACTCATTGGCTCAAACGACAGAAGCTCTATATAACGCCACATCAAATCGTCCGACACTGACATCAATTTCCCGAACATTTCATTGGGTGGCTCATGAATACCTATATAGTTACCGAGCGACTTCGACATCTTATTGACGCCATCCAATCCTTCCAGAATCGGCATGGTCAAGACCACCTGGGGCGGTTGACCATAGTGCTTCTGCAACTCCCGCCCAACCAGCAGATTGAATTTCTGGTCGGTTCCGCCCAATTCGACATCGGCTTTCATTGCTACCGAATCGTATCCCTGGATTAATGGGTACAGGAATTCATGAACCGCAATAGGCTGGCCGGAGGTATAACGCTTTTGAAAATCATCCCGCTCCAGCATGCGCGCCACTGTATGTTTTGCCGCCAGGCCGATCAGATCAGCCGCACTCATTTCACCCATCCAGCTGGAATTGAACATCACCAGTGTTTTTTCCGGATCGAGTATCTTGAAAATCTGTTGCTCATAGGTACGGGCGTTCTCAATCACTTCATCGCGCGTCAGCGGCTTGCGTGTGATGTTTTTCCCTGTGGGGTCGCCAATCATCCCGGTGAAATCGCCGATAAGGAACATGGCTTCATGTCCCATCTCCTGAAACTGCCGCATCTTGTTAAGCAACACCGTATGTCCAAGATGCAGGTCCGGCGCAGTCGGATCGAAACCTGCCTTGACCCGCAGTGGCCGGCCTGTCGTCAGTTTTTCGATCAACTCCTGTTCAAGCAAGAGCTCCTCACAGCCTCGTTTAATTATCTCGAGCGACTCTTTTATATGACTCATTACACTTTACCAATCTGTAGAAAGTTTAACTTTTCGTACCTTGTGAATTTTGTTAAGCTTCGGGCTGACTTAAAAGACCACACAGGCAACATGTTGAATAATAAAGACCGCATTCTATCGCAAAAGCTTTTTCAGTCCGAACGAAAAATCCGTCTACGCTGGCTTGTAGGTATCTCTACCCTACCACTGTTTGGTGTCGTTGCCGCTTTCGGTATTGCGCCCGACACTGAAGTGCAACACATCCCCACGCGTACAGTAGTAGAAAGCCTGGCCCTGCCCTCAATTCAGATTGCTGCAGACCAAAACCAGTCCTTCTGGAGGGAAGAGCGCATTCAACGTGGCGACACAGCCGGTGCACTTCTAAACCGCTTAGATGTTAACAGCGAAGATATTCGTTCTTTTCTTAGAGAAGCGAAAAATGCCCAAGCGCTTCGTCAGCTGAGGCCTGGAAGAACGATTCAGGCACTGACGACAAATAATGGAGAACTGCTATCACTGCGCTATCAGTATGGCGGCGACAGTATGTTGCTGGTAGAAAAGCAAGGTGATCAGTTCAAAACAAGCGATCAACCCCTGGCACTGGAGCGCCTGGTCGAGATGAAATCCGGCTTGATTTCCAGTTCTTTGTTCGCCGCCACTGACGATGCAAACATGCCAGACGCCGTTGCCATTCAAATGGCAGATATTTTTTCAACCGATATCGATTTTCATCGCGACTTGCAGCGTGGCGACACATTCACCGTAGTTTATGAATCCTTTTACAATAAAGGCGAATTAGTCAAAACAGGTCGTATTTTGGCCGCCGAATTTGTCAACAGCGGCAAGTCCTACCGCACTGTTTATTTTCAGAGCCTGGATGGCCGCGGTGGATACTACACCCCGGAGGGAAAAAACTTGCGCAAAGCCTTCCTGCGATCACCACTTGAATTTTCACGTATTTCCTCCGGCTTTTCCAAGGCGCGCTACCACCCTGTGCTGAAGGAATGGCGGGCACATAAAGGTGTTGACTACGCTGCGCCAACTGGCACACGGGTTAAATCCACTGCAGATGGATCCGTGGCTTTTGCTGGCCGGCAGAATGGATACGGCAACCTCATTGTCATCAAGCATCATGGCAATTATGAAACCGTTTATGGCCACTTGTCCGGGTTCGCGAAAGGGCTTCGCAAAGGCCAGCACGTCAATCAGGGCGATGTCATTGGCTACGTCGGCATGACCGGCCTCGCAACCGGCCCTCACCTGCACTATGAATTCAAGGTCGCTGGAGTACAACGCAATCCCCTTTCAATTGAAGTCCCAGTTGCATTCCCAATCGCAGCCAATCTGAAGGGTGAATTTAATCGCTCCACTCAACCTCTGATGGCCCGCCTGGAATTACTTCGCGGCACCAATCTTGCGGCTCTGAACTAAATCGTCTGAACCACATGGACTCAACCGAGCTTTATATTGGGTTAATGTCCGGCACCAGCCTGGATGGCGTAGATGCAGCGCTAATCCAGTTTGACACTAACGGCTTCCACCTTGTGGAGGCCGTTTTTCATGCTTTTGACCCCGCGCTGAGAAGCGAGCTCTTGTCACTCAATCTCGCGGGCGAAAACGACTTGCTGCGTGCAGCCCAGACAGGAAATATTTTGGCTGACTGCTATGCAAATGCGATCCAGCATCTATTGGCCCAGGCAAAACTCCACCCAAGTGCCATTAACGCCATTGGCTGCCATGGCCAGACTATACGACACCGGCCGGAACTGGGTGTGACGATTCAAATCGGCAACGCTTCCCTGCTCGCCGAGCTGACTGGCATCGCCGTTATTGCGGATTTCCGCAATCGCGATATCGCTGCCGGCGGCCAAGGCGCCCCGCTCGTCCCAGCTTTCCATGCCGCCGCATTTCGCAGTTCAACTCTTGACCGGCTGATCGTCAATATCGGCGGCATCAGCAATCTGACCTGCCTGCCCTCAGATGGAACCATCACCGGCTTTGACTGTGGCCCAGGCAACCTGCTGCTCGATGCCTGGATTCAGCAACACCTGGGAACGTCTTTCGATCGAGATGGCGCCTGGTCTGCCACAGGCGTAGTTCTCCCGGACCTCTTGAAGGCCATGTTTTCTCACCCATATTTTGTCGCTCCGCCTCCAAAAAGCACCGGGCGAGACATGTTTAACCTTGAATGGCTGCAACCGCTGCTTCCCACTCTATATGCTCCAGAAGATATCCAGGCTACTTTACTGGAAATGAGCGCACGCACAATTGCTGACTCCATCAATCAGCACTGTCCGCAGAGCGAAGAAATTTATCTGTGTGGCGGGGGCTCGCATAATGCAGCGCTCAGAAAAAGGCTTTCTGAACTGCTGCCAGAGATATCAATATCACTGACCGACGATCTAGGCATTAATGCCGACTGGGTTGAAGCTGCCGCCTTTGCCTGGTTGGCATATCAAACGTGGCACGGCCTTCCAGGAAACCTTCCTGCAGTGACGGGGGCAAAGGGGTCACGAATTTTGGGGGCAATTTACCCTGCGTAAAAACCAAAAGGGGCCGTAGCCCCTTTTATTTGCCAATGGAATTGTCTTTAAGCGGAGAATGAAGAACCGCAACCGCAAGTCGTAGTGGCATTGGGATTCTTGATAACGAACTGCGCTCCGTTCAAGCCCTCGCTGTAATCGATCTCAGCACCCGCCAGATACTGGAAACTCATCGGATCGATCAACAGCGTTACTCCATTCTTTTCAACCACGGTGTCGTCTTCATTAGAGACTTCATCAAAGGTAAAGCCATATTGAAAACCGGAACAACCGCCGCCGGAGACAAACACTCGTAACTTCAGGTCGGCGCTTCCTTCTTCTTCGATCAGGCTCTTGACCTTGGCCGCAGCATTATCGGTGAAATTCAATGGGCTCGGCATTTCAGTTACTGCATTCATAGCGTGCTCCTAAGAAATTATTTCAAAGCTCCATTCTGCTAAACTATAGCGAATTAGTCAACTACTATCGAGCCCTCAATGGCTTCCGGCGATGGCAACGCCAGCTTTTCCTGATGCACAAGTTTGCCCTCGACGATGGCACCTACATGCATTTCCAGAGTTTTGTAGTAAACATCACCTGTGACTCTGGATTTAGCCTGAAGTTCGACATATTCTGAAACATACACCGGCCCGGCGACCGTGCCATTCACCACCAAGTGTGAAACTTCGATTGCCCCCTCGACACGTGCCTGCTCAGAGAGCACCAACGTACTCGCCTGACCGGCTTCAGCACGGACGTTGCCGATCACATTGCCATCAATACGCAATCCTCCTGTGAATGAAATATCCCCTACAATCCGGGTGCCATGACCAATCAAACTATCTATCCTATTTTGCGGTGTTGTACTCTTTCTGCCAAACATAATTCTCCCTTGTCATTTCAAGACAAATTCACGGTTTTGCTTAATTTTGGCTGAGTCGATCCGTCACTAAAAATTCGTGCCTCAACACTCTTGACCACTTGCCCAGGAGCAATCTGAAAATCACCTTCGATGCTCTGATAGGATTTCAAGCTAATTTTGAATTTTTCATCGGCATCAGAGTTGCCTGGAATAATCTGCACCCTCTTCCCACTTCCGCCTTGGGCCGTAATGACAAGTTGCAGACGGCCGTGGAAAAAGCTTTCCTTTTGCCCCGCCTGAACCAGTTGCAGCTGAAAGCGATAAGCACCAGACACATCCTTCTTTACCGTAAAGCGTTGTATATTCAACGCGCCGGAACGATCTGCAGAAGTCATTCCACGAATAAAAGCCAGCTCTTCCTTGAGGGTGGCGTTCTCCGTCTGCAGAAACTTAAGCTCACGCTCAAGATTTCTCTGCGATTCTGCATCAATCTGGGTATGCCGATCAATTTTGACTTGTGCAGACTGGAGTTGCGCTTTCTCCTTTTCAAGTTGCCTTACCCTGATACTTAACTGTTCCATACTCTGCTGCGGCACACCGCGCTCAGAATTCGCCAGCAAGCTTCCCACATCATAAATCCACCACGCCAGGGCAACCCCCACCCCCAGTGCAACACTCATGAACACGCCGCGCCAGTACCATGCAACATGGGTTCTCACCGCCACCCGGCGCGAGGCCATATGGAACTTGCGCCTCTTGGCGCGTAACAATGTCATGGCAAGATGGGAATCTGCTGCAACCCTGTCGACTCCGGCAAGCCAAATAGAATATTCATGTTTTGCACTGCCTGCCCTGCGGCGCCCTTGACCAGGTTATCAATGACCGAAAGGATCACGACAGTATCACCTCCCTGCGGGCGATGAACTGCAATGCGACAGAAATTGCCCGACCTCACTGAACGGGTTTCAGGATGACTTCCTGCTGGCATCACATCAACAAAATATTCATTAGCATAGCGCTTCTCATATAACGACTGAATATCCACATCCTGGGTGAGCCGTGCATAAAGTGTGGCATGAATACCCCGAATCAGTGGAGTCAGATGCGGCACAAAGGTCAACCCGACCGGCGCATCAGTCCGTAGCGACAAACCCTGCACAATTTCCGGCAAATGACGATGACCCGCAACCCCGTACGCCTTGAAATTATCCGATGACTCACTGAACAGGGCATGAACCTCCGCCTTGCGCCCCGCGCCGGAAACTCCCGACTTGCAATCTGCAACCAGGCCATTAAGCTCAATTACTCCTGCCTCGATAAGCGGGAGAAAACCCAGTTGAACTGCCGTAGGATAGCAGCCAGGATTGGCAATCACGCGGGCACCTGGAATATCTGCCCGGTTGATTTCCGGCAAAGCATACACCGCTTCTTTGACCAGATCCGGGCAGGCATGCTGCATGCCATACCATTTCTCCCATACAGAAATATCCTTGATGCGAAAGTCAGCCGCCAGATCAATCACTCGCACACCGGCATCAACCAATTCTTTGGCTTGTTGCATGGCAACACCATTCGGCGTCGCAAAAAATACCACATCGCAATTCGTCAGCGGGGCATGAGCAGGGTCTTCAAACTTCAGACCTACCCTGCCGCGCAGATTGGGGAACATGTCACTCACTGCCATTCCGGCCTCCTTACGTGAGGTAATCGTTTCCAACTGCGCTTCAGGGTGCTGCGCCAGCAAACGCAGCAATTCCACACCGGTATATCCGGTGCCCCCTACGATACCCACCTTGATCATTGCCAATACCTCTTTGCGAAAGAGTTTAATCATAAAAGGCTACACTCGCTTAAGCAACCCGACAGGCAATAAAAAAGCCGCCCTGAGGCGGCTTTTTAAAAGCACTAACGCGATTAGCGCTTGGAGAATTGCTTGCGACGACGCGCCTTGCGCAGACCAACTTTTTTTCGTTCAACTTCGCGCGCATCACGAGTCACCAGACCAGCCTTGGAAAGCGCGCTCTTCAGATCAGCATCATAATCGATCAAAGCACGCGTAATGCCATGACGCACCGCACCAGCCTGACCTGATTCGCCACCACCAGCCACATTGACCATAATGTCAAAAGTAGAGAGGTTGTTGGTCAATTCCAGCGGCTGACGCACGACCATGCGCCCAGTTTCGCGAGAGAAGAAAGTGTCTACTGGCTTGCCGTTGACGACAATGTTGCCCGAGCCGGACTTCAAGAACACGCGTGCAACCGAGCTCTTGCGACGGCCGGTACCATAGTTGTAATTACCGATCATGGCGATTCCTTAAATTTCCAATGCCTTGGGTTGTTGCGCGATATGCTGATGCTCAGGACCACTGTAGCACTTGAGCTTCTTGAGCATGGCGTAACCCAGAGGACCTTTTGGCAACATACCTTTGACAGCCTTTTCCAGTACTCGACCGGGGAAACGCTGTTGCATTTTAGTAAAGTTGGTGGTGTAAAGTCCGCCAGGGTATCCAGTGTGACGATGGTATAGCTTGTCTTCAGCTTTGGCGCCGGTGACTCGCAGTTTTTCAACGTTCACGACCACGATATAATCACCAGTGTCCACGTGCGGCGTGTACTCAGCCTTGTGTTTACCGCGCAAACGCGATGCAATTTCACTAGCCAGACGCCCCAAAACTTTATCCGTGGCGTCAACCAGGAACCAGTCACGTTTGACTTCGTGCGGTTTTGCAGAAAAAGTTTTCATGCGAAATCCAGTTGTTCGAATAGAGAAAGGGGCGCATTTTAAGCCCGATCGTCCATGCATGTCAAACAAAAATCCTTACCACGAACTTGAACGTCCCATTTCGAGCATCCCGATCTGATAAGATATTGTTTAATTAACCTTGCTCCGTACTGAAAGGACACACATGAAAGCACGCATCAAATGGGCCGGAGAGGCCAGTTTCATTGGCGAAACCGAAAGCAGTCACGCAATCGTGATGGATGGTCCACCTGACATGGGTGGGCGCAATATCGGCCCTCGCCCCATGGAACTGCTGTTGCTAGGCACAGGCGGATGCACTTCTTTCGACGTAGTTCACATCCTGAAAAAAAGTCGCCAGCAGATCACCGATTGCGTTGCGGAAATCGATGCCGAACGCGCAACAACCGATCCTAAAGTGTTCACCAAGATTCATATACATTTTATTGTCAGCGGCAAAAATCTTAAAGCTGAGCAAGTCGAGCGTGCTGTAAAGCTGTCTGCTGAAAAATATTGCTCTGCGTCCATCATGCTTGGGAAAAGCGCTGAAATCACGCATGACTTTGAAATTGTAGAACTGGCTTAACTGCCAGTTATGCACATTGCTAATTCGGTCGGCATCGCCTAAACTGGCTCCAAATCTTATGAGCACCCGTTAATATGCTGTTTATTAAACATAAAATTCTTACTTTTCTGGGTATTTCTGCCGCACTGACCTTTCTTTCAGTGCCCGCTGCACAAGCAGAGATATACAAGCACATTGACCCCCAAGGCCGAGTAACCTACTCGAACGTCCCAATGAAGGGCGCCACCAAACTCAACCTTGATCCACTGACAACTGTACCGGCGCCGCGCGCCAAGACCAGCACACCAACGCCGGCCAACTTCCCAAAAGTTGACAGTGACACGCAGAAAAAACGGGATGACACCCGACGCAAAATCCTTGAAGAAGAACTGTCCGCAGAAGAGAAGCTGCTGGCTGAAGCCACAAAGGGACGCTCAAAGGAGGATATCGAGCTCCACGAAAAAAACATTTCCGCACTCAAAAAAGAACTTGCCAATCTGAAGTGACTCCCCCTTTATTTCTTGGTCTCGAGCATCTCGCCACAGCTGTTCTTTTGCTGGACGAGGCCGGTCTTGTGTTATACGCCAACCCATCGGCTGAGAACTTGTTTGAAATCAGCTTGAACCACATTAGCGGCCATACTCTGACACAAGTTTTTGGCGCTGACAGCCCGCTAGTTTCTACAATTGCGCAAATACTTCCGGGCAAAACCAGCTTTACCGAGCATGAACTTACTTTAAGCTCCAGCAGCCACTCGCTTCTTTCTGTCAGCTGTACATTTACACCCGTTGAAGCAGGCACTGTTCGCCTAATTCTGGAATTTCATCAGATCGACAAGCAACTGAAAATTGCCAGGGAAGAACGGATGCTATTACAACAACAGGCCAACCAGGAACTGGTGCGCAATCTTGCACACGAGATCAAAAACCCTCTTGGCGGGCTACGCGGAGCTGCTCAGTTGCTGGAACTTGAACTACCCAAGCCGGAACTCAAGGAATACACCCAGGTCATCATCAAGGAAGCGGATCGCCTGCGTTCACTGATGGATCGTTTGCTTACGCCGCACCGCCCGCCCCAATATCACACGGTGAACATCCATGAAGTACTGGAACGAGTTCGTAGCCTGCTGCTGGCCGAGCATCCTCAGGACATCACCATCCGGCGCGATTACGACACCAGCCTGCCAGATATTTATGCCGATCAGGAACAACTGATTCAGGTGGCGCTGAATATTAGCCGCAATGCAGCTCAGGCTATGCATGGCCGAGGAGAAATCACGTTGCGGACGCGCATTGCCAGGCAAATCACTTTGGCAAAAAAACGCTATCGCCTTGCTCTGATGATTCAGATTATCGATAACGGACCCGGCGTGCCGGAAAACATCCGTGAAAAAATCTTCTATCCTCTGGTATCCGGTCGCGATGGCGGCAGCGGCCTGGGATTGACGTTGGCCCAAACGTTTGTGGCTCAGCACCATGGGTCCATCGAATGCGACAGCAAACCCGGCCATACCTGTTTTACAATACTGCTGCCCGTAACCGAAGCCGCATAACATTACCGAAACCACAATAAACCCATGAAGCCAATCTGGATCATAGACGACGACCGCTCCATTCGCTGGGTGTTTGAGAAAACGCTTACGCGAGCCGGCATCGAATACAAGAGCTTTTCTTCCGCACAGGAAGCGCTATCTGCCCTTGAGACCTCAACCCCCCAGGTTGTTGTGAGTGACATTCGCATGCCTGGTGAATCCGGTCTGGAGCTACTACAGCATCTCAAGCAACGCTATCCGGCGCTACCCGTTATCATCATGACGGCGCATTCAGATCTGGAAAGTGCCGTGTCCGCTTTCCAGGGTGGCGCTTTCGAGTATTTGCCCAAGCCTTTTGACATTGACCATGCGGTCGACCTGATCCGCCGTGCCATTGACGAAAGCATGCGGCAAAACGGAGAACAGGAAACACTCGAAACCGCGCCGGAGATTCTGGGCCAGGCCCCTGCAATGCAGGAAGTTTTTCGAGCCATTGGCCGCCTGTCACATTCCCACGTCACCGTGCTGATCAACGGCGAATCCGGCTCCGGCAAAGAGCTGGTTGCACGGGCTCTGCACCGCCACAGCCCGCGCGCTGACAAGCCATTCATAGCCATCAATACAGCCGCTATTCCCAAGGATTTGCTGGAATCTGAATTATTCGGGCACGAACGTGGCGCCTTTACCGGAGCTCAGGCAATGCGCCGCGGTCGTTTCGAACAGGCGGATGAGGGTACGCTGTTTCTGGATGAAATCGGCGACATGCCCTCCGAGCTTCAAACTCGCCTTCTGCGCGTTCTCTCCGATGGACAGTTCTACCGCGTTGGCGGCCATTCACCCATTAAGGTCAATGTCCGCGTGATTGCCGCGACCCATCAGGACATGGAACAGCGAGTCAAACAAGGATTGTTTCGCGAAGATCTCTTTCATCGCCTGAATGTGATTCGTCTTCGTCTGCCACCCATGCGCGAAAGGCGCGAGGACATTCCGCTGCTGGCCAAGTATTTCCTGCAGAGGAGCGCACAGGAACTCGGCGTAGAAGCCAAAAAACTCTCCGATGCCGCACTCAAGTACCTGACCACGCTGCCGTGGAGCGGCAATGTCCGGCAACTGGAGAACGTCTGTCACTGGATTACGGTCATGGCACCAGGCCAGAACGTGGAAGTGCTCGACTTGCCGCAAGAACTGCGCGAAGAAAGCCAGATGCCGGCATCAACCGACTGGTCAAGCGCACTGGAAACAGCCGCGAATGCCGCTTTTGATCGCGGCGAAAAGGGCATCATGGAAGCCTTGACCCATCAATTCGAACGCGTGCTGATTGCCCAGGCACTCAAGCATACCGGCGGGCGTAAAATTGAAGCGGCACTTTTGCTTGGGCTCGGGCGCAACACCCTGACCAGAAAAATTCAGGAGCTGGGCATGGAAGATAGCGGCGAAGCCTGATTTCTGGCCATCAGTGCCGCCGCCTCCTCCAGCAAAAACGCCTTGAATCCTGCTGCCACTGGTGACAGGCGCTTGTTCTGGCGATGCACCACAAACCAGTGGCGCATGATCGGAAATGATTCTACATCGAGCATAACCAGCCGCCCGGTTTCCAGCTCCAGTGTCACGGTATGCAGCGACACAATACCCAGCCCCATTCCTGCCTGCACTGCCTGCTTGATGGCTTCGTTGGTACTCATCACCATGCTGGTTTTGAACGCAATCTCGTGCTCCTGAAAAATGCGCTCCATTGCACTGCGCGTTCCCGACCCCGCCTCGCGCACCATGAAAGGCTCACCCGCTAGCTGTTTCAGCTCGATCCGCTTGACGGCGGCCAGCGCGTGACCAGGCGAAGCAATCACCACCAGCGGGTTTTCCATGAAGGATTCGGCGCTGAGATCCCGGCCTTCTGGAGGCTGGCCCATAATCACCATATCGGTCTCGTTGTTGGCCAACTGTTGCAGCAACACTTCGCGATTCGTGACATCCAGGTTGATAGTTACTCCGGCGTGGCGCTGGGAGAAACTGGCCAGCAATTGCGGGGCAAAATAGTTTGCTGTACTCACCACAGTGATTTTCAGCTGCCCCTGGTCCAGCCCCTTCATACGAGCCAGTACTTCCTCCATTTCCTCTAGCTGCCCTGCAATCGCCCGGCTGTAATGAAACATTTCCTGCCCTGCCTCGGTGAGAAAAATCTTTTTCCCCATCTGCTCGAACAGCGGCAGCCCGACGCTTTCCTCCAGCTGCTTGACCTGCATCGACACCGCCGGCTGGCTCAGGTAAAGCGCCTCTGCCGCACGCGAAAAACTGCGGTGTTTCGCTACCGATTCAAATACTTTCAATTGGCGCAAGGTCAGGTGTAACATGGACATCCAGTTATTTATGTATAAGCTTTAACTTATGGTAATGATCATAACAACTTAATGTTCCTTATACAAACCAGCGAGTATAGTTCCCCTCATCGCATCACGACTATTCCTTCGGGAATACATTTATAACCACAGGAGAAAGTAATGGATCAATCCGCACGTTACGCCGACCTTAGCTTGAAAGAAGAAGACCTGATCAAGGGCGACAAGCACATCCTCGTCGCCTATAGCATGCATCCAGCCGCAGGCTATGGTTACCTGGAAGTGGCCGCACACATTGCCGCCGAATCTTCCACCGGCACCAACGTTGAAGTGTCCACTACCGACGACTTCACCAAGGGTGTAGACGCACTGGTGTACTTCATCGACGAAGCCAAGGGCGTGATGAAAGTGGCTTACCCGAACGACCTGTTCGATCGCAACGTGACCGACGGTCGCGCCATGCTGGTATCGTTCCTGACCCTGGCAATCGGCAACAACCAAGGCATGGGCGACGTGAAAGATCTGCAAATGCAGGACTTCTATGTTCCCTGGTCCATGCTGCGCCTGTTCGATGGCCCATCCAAGGACATTACCGACCTGTGGGACATCCTGGGTCGCCCCCGCGTCAATGGCGGCTACATCGCCGGCACCATCATCAAGCCCAAGCTGGGCCTGCGTCCCGAGCCGTTTGCCAAGGCGGCTTACCAGTTCTGGCTGGGTGGTGACTTCATCAAGAACGACGAACCACAAGGCAATCAGGTTTTCTGCCCAACCAAGAAAGTCATTCCGCTGGTGTACGACGCGATGAAGCGCGCCATGGACGAAACCGGCCAGGCCAAGCTGTTCTCCGCCAACATCACCGCTGACGACCATTACGAAATGCTGGCCCGCGCCGATTACATTCTGGAAACCTTCGGCCCGGACGCCAACAAGGTTGCATTCCTGGTTGACGGCTACGTCGGTGGCCCCGGCATGATCACCACTGCCCGTCGTCAGTACCCGCAACAGTACCTGCACTATCACCGTGCCGGTCACGGTGCAGTGACATCGCCTTCAGCAGTGCGCGGCTACACCGCCTTCGTGCTGGCCAAGATGTCCCGTCTGCAAGGCGCTTCCGGCATCCACGTCGGCACCATGGGCTACGGCAAGATGGAAGGTGGCAAGGATGACCGCAATATCGCCTACATGATCGAGCGCGATTCTGCTGATGGTCCTTACTACCACCAGGAATGGCACGGTATGAAGCCGACCACCCCGATCATCTCCGGCGGCATGAACGCGCTGCGTCTGCCAGGCTTCTTCGAGAATCTGGGCCACGGCAACGTGATCAACACTTCCGGCGGCGGCTCCTACGGCCACATCGACAGCCCGGCAGCTGGCGCGATCTCTCTGCGTCAGTCCTACGAGTGCTGGAAAGCCGGCGCCGACCCGATCGAATTCGCGAAAGAGCACAAGGAATTTGCCCGCGCATTCGAATCCTTCCCGGGCGATGCCGACAAGATCTTCCCAGGCTGGCGTGAAAAGCTGGGCGTACACAAGTAAGCCCGGTTTGAATGTAATGCAGTGAAAATCGCCCCCACCCGCTGGGGGCGTTTTTTTCCGGGTGAAGAAACCCTTCATCCCGCACGGATTACGGAGGTAAGCATGACCGACAAAGATCAATACAAGGTTCACAAGGAACCGTTCTATCAACCTCAGAGCAACGAGGTCAAACTCTATGAAGCCGCCTATGCAGCCCGCCTGCCGGTGATGGTCAAGGGGCCGACCGGCTGCGGCAAGTCCCGCTTCGTCGAATACATGGCATGGAAACTGGGCAGACCGCTGATTACCGTGGCCTGCAACGAGGACATGACGGCATCCGATCTGGTGGGGCGTTATCTGCTCGACGCCAGCGGCACGCGCTGGCTGGACGGCCCGCTGACTACCGCAGCGCGCATCGGCGCCATCTGCTACCTCGATGAAATCGTCGAAGCGCGCCAGGACACCACCGTGGTGATCCACCCCCTGACCGACCATCGTCGCACCCTGCCGCTGGACAAAAAGGGCGAACTGCTCGAGGCGCATCCCGACTTTCAACTGGTGATCTCGTACAATCCGGGCTACCAGAGCCTGATGAAAGACCTCAAGCAATCCACCAAGCAACGCTTCACCGCTTTCGATTTCGATTATCCGGATGCAAAGCTGGAAACGGGCATCGTGGCAAAAGAAACCGGCCTGGACGAGGAAACCACCGCCAAACTGGTCAAGATCGGCGCCACTGCGCGTAACCTCAAGGGTCACGGCCTGGATGAAGGCATTTCGACCCGTTTGCTGGTATACGCAGCCACGCTCATCAAGGGCGGCGTGGAACCGCGCGATGCCTGCCGCATGGCGCTGGTACGCCCGATTACCGACGATGCCGACATTCGCGATACACTGGATCACGCAATCGACGCAACATTTGGTTGAGGGACATGACCGTGGCTGAAGTGGAAGAGAAGACAGAGTACGAACACCCCCTGATGAAGGTGTACCGCGAGCAGCTCAATTGCGGCTTCCCGCAGGTTCGGGATGTCTTCGATGACTGCATGACGGAAGCCTTGTCCATCCTGTCAAAGGATGGCATCACCGCCTATCTTGAGACTGCCGGCTTTTTATGCCGCATGGGGCGTGGCGTCGATCCTGTGCTGGCCTTCCTCGAGGAATGGCCAACCACCGCCAAACGACTGGGAGAACGGGCTCTGCCATTGGTGATGGGTTTCATCCACAAGATGAACAAATCGCCCAATGGAAAAGCCATTGTGCCGTTCCTGCAGTCGATGGCGGCCGTTGCCAGGCGACTGCCTTCCCGGGAGCAAGTGCAGGACTATATGGATCTGGCGCTGGATTTCATGGACCGCACCACCGGATCGATTCATGGCATCCATACCACCTTCCCCAGCCCCGGCCTGCCCAATTTCTTTGCCCAGACACCCTATCTGCTCAGCCAGATTTCCCTGCAGGGTCTGAAAAACTGGGTGGAGTATGGTATCCGCAATTACGGTGACCACCCGGAACGCCAGATCGACTACTTCAGCCTGCAATCCGCTGACAGCAAAGCCGTCATGCAGCGCGAACGGCACGGCACCCTGCTGGTAGACAATGAGCGCAAGCTCGATCTCTACCTGCGCGGGCTGTGGGAACATCAGGAATATCTGGTGCCCTATTCCCTGGGTTTCGACGAACTGCGCAAACCCGTCCCCTACTATGACAAGCTCGGCATCCGCCTGCCGGATGTGCATGACGACTTCAACGGTATCGCCGGCATTGACCGCTACCGCGCCACGCTGGCCCATGTCATGGCTCACAAGCGCTGGACCAGCGCGATTTTTGCCGACAATTTCAGCCCCTTCCAGCGCATGGCGGTCGAGTTTTTTGAAGATGCCCGTGTCGAATTCCTCGCCATTCAGTTATATCCCGGCTTGCGCCGATTGTTCATGGCACTGCACCCTAGGCCGGTCGAAAACGCCTGCGACCCCGAGACCACTTCCTGTTTGCGCCATCGCCTGGCCATGCTGTCGTATGCGCTGCTCGACCCGGCACATAGCTACCAGGATGCGCACCTCATCGACTTCGTTGCCCGCTTCCATGAAATCATGGCCAAGGGCAACGCCAGCACCGAGGAAATCGCCGACCTCGCCATCGGCTATGTCGCCAGGACCCGCCGCCAGAGCGATCAGCTCGCCAAGGTCCACTTCGAAAACACCGAGATCGGCTACCGCGACGACAACCGCCACATGTGGCGCTTCCACGAGCAAAGCGACGATGAAGAGATGTTCGATGATCATCGCAAAATCGAGCTGGAGGAAGAAGAGCACAAGGGTCTGCCGCCGCGTCACTACCCGGAATGGGACTATCTCAGCCAGACCTTCCGCCCGGACTGGGTGAGCGTATACGAAGCATTACACCCCAAGGGCAAGGCCAGCGACATCGACAAACTACTGGCCAAGCACGATGCCCTGGCCAAGCGCCTGAAGCGCATGCTGGACCTGCTCAAGCCGCAGGAAAAAATGCGCATCCGCTATCAGGAGGAAGGCAGCGAACTCGATCTGGACATCGCACTGCGCTCCCTGATCGATTTCAAGAGCGGCGCAAGCCCCGACCCGCGCATCAACATGAGCCACAAGACCAGTGGGCGAGATATTGCGGTGATGCTGCTGCTGGATTTGTCCGAATCCCTGAATGAAAAAGTCGCGGGTTCCGACCAGACCATTCTCGAACTTTCACAGGAAGCGGTTTCGCTTCTGGCCTGGGCGGTGGATAAGCTGGGCGACCCCTTCGCCATTGGCGGATTCCACTCCAACACTCGCCACGACGTGCGCTACATGCACATCAAGGGCTACAGCGAACACTGGAACGACGATGTGAAGTCACGCCTGGCCGCGATGGATGCCGCTTTCTCCACACGCATGGGCGCCGCCATGCGCCATGCCGCCCACTATCTGGAAGCCCAGACGGCCGACAAAAAACTGATGCTCATCCTTACCGACGGGCAACCCTCCGACGTGGACACCAAGGACGAGCGCGTACTGATCGAGGACTCGCGCCAGGCCGTGAAGGAGCTGGACCAGAAAGGCATTTACACTTACTGCATCAATCTCGACCCCAAGGCAGATGAATATGTCAGTGATATTTTCGGCAAACAGTACACCGTGGTGGACAACATCCAGCGCCTGCCAGAGCGATTGCCTGAACTCTTCATGGCATTAACCAAGTAGGCGCCATGATTTTCGACACACTTGCCAATTCTGGCCGCTACACTGCCCTGCACCCGCTGTTCCCGCGCGCTTTTGAATTCCTGCGCAGTACCGATCTGCAAAAGTTGACACCGGGGCGCTACCCTATCGATGGTGAACACCTCATCGCAATCGTGGAAGCGACTGCCGGGCGCAGCCGTAATCAGGCAAAGCTGGAGTGCCACCGCAAATACATCGATATCCAGCTGGTGCTGGAAGGTACGGACGAGATGGGATGGAAGCCGGTATTGGACTGCCATAAACCGCTCGCTGATTACAGTGCCGAGAAGGACATCCAGTTCTTTAGCGACGCGCCGGCAAGCTGGATTTCCACGCCGCCCGGGGCTTTTTGTATATTTTTCCCGGAAGATGCTCATGCGCCATTGGTCAGTGAAGGCAATATCCGCAAAGTGATTCTCAAGATTGCCGCAGCATGATGTAGCGAAACCCCTTGCCGCTAACCATCTCGTGTCGCCCCCCGCCCTCCTGTCAGTTATCCAGAACCGGATGCGCAACCTTGCCAGCCCGGAAACTGCACGTATCCTGCAAGGATTCTTCAAGACCGGGCCAGGGCAGTATGGCGAAGGCGATGTATTTCTCGGCATCAGAGTGCCGACGATTCGTTCCATAGCCAAGGAATTCCCGGATGCCGGACTCGACACTGCCGTTGACCTGCTCCACTCCCGCTTTCATGAAGAACGCCTGCTGGCGCTGCTTTTCCTGATGAGCCAATTCGCTGCCGGAAATGCTCATGCGCGCCAGAGCGCCTATCAGGCCTATCTGGAAAACACCCAATGGATCAACAATTGGGATCTGGTGGATATTTCCGCACCGCACGTGCCTGGCGCTTATCTGGCCGAACAGTCTCGTGCGCCGCTGTATCGACTGATACGCTCACCCTCCCTGTGGGAGCGGCGCATCGCCATGGTCGCAACATTTCATTTCATCCGGCGCAACGACTTCGATGATGCCCTGTTGCTTGCCGAGCACCTTCTGAATGACCCTGAAGACCTGATGCACAAGGCCGGCGGCTGGATGCTGAGAGAAGTGGGCAAACGCGACCAGAAGCGGCTGGAACAATTTCTGAATCAGCATGGCCAGTTCATGCCACGTACCATGCTGCGCTACGCCATCGAACGTTTTCCAGAGGCATTGCGGCAAAGTTATCTCAGAAGATAAGCGGCGTTTCAGGCCACCTCAATCCGGGGTAAAATCCGGAATCTTTTTTTACATTTTTTAGGAATTGCCATGACCGAAGCTCTTTTCCAATCCGACATCAAGAGCCTCAAGCTGCTTAATCGCGGCAAGGTACGTGACATCTACGAAGTGGATGGCGAGAAGCTTCTGATAGTCACCACCGACCGTCTGTCCGCCTTCGACGTTGTGCTCCCCACACCCATTCCTGGCAAGGGGCAGGTTCTGACCTCTGTTTCCAATTTCTGGTTTGAAAAGCTCAAACACATTATCCCCAACCAGCTCACAGGCGTGGCGCCGGAATTCATAGTCGCCGATGACGAAAAAAACCAGGTCACGGGTCGCGCCCTTGTAGTCAAAAGGCTGAAGCCCCTGCCGATCGAGGCCATCGTGCGCGGCTATCTGGTCGGTTCCGGCTGGAAGGAATACCAGAAGAATCAAAGCGTATGCAGCATTCCCCTGCCAGCCGGTCTGCGCGAAGCAGATAAGCTGCCGCAACCGCTTTTCACGCCATCCACCAAAGCCGAAGTCGGCGCCCACGATGAAAACATCAGCTTCGCCAAGGCCGAAGAACTGCTCGGCGAGGAACTCGCGGCCAAAGTACAGGAAGTTGCCATTGCGCTATACCGGGAGGCCGCTGAATACGCGGCAACCAAAGGCATCATTATTGCCGACACCAAATTCGAATTCGGGCTGGATGATGCCGGCACGCTCTATATCATTGATGAAGCGCTGACCCCGGACTCTTCCCGTTTCTGGCCTGCAGACCAATACCAGCCCGGCGCCAACCCGCCCAGCTTCGACAAACAATATGTCCGTGACTGGCTCGAATCCATTGGCTGGAACAAAAAACCCCCGGCCCCCGAACTGCCCGCTGATGTCGCGGCCAGAACGGGAGAAAAATACCGCGAAGCACTTGACCGCCTGACCAAATAAGAGAGAGACCATCATCATGGCAATCAAGAAGCCCACCACCAAATCGGCAAGCGTAAAAAAGCCTGCCACCAAGAAAGGTGTTGCCAAACCCGCAACAACCTCGATTGTTGCGGCAAGAAAAGCCACGTCAACAGCCAAAACTTCGGCAAAACAACCTATTCTGGTCGGCATCCTGACTGGCAGCCCCAACGACTTGCCCACGGTGGTCAAAGTACGCGACACATTGACCGAACTCGGCATTGCCAGCGAGATCATTGTAGCTTCCGCCCATCGCACGCCGGACAAGGTCATTGCCTATATCGACAGGGCACACCGGGAAGGCGTACAGGTTCTAATCGGCTGTGCAGGCATGGCGGCCCATCTGGCCGGCGTAATCGCCGGCCACACGCGCCTGCCGGTTATCGGCCTGCCGCTTTCTGGCGGTATCGTATCTGGACTGGATGCGCTGCTTTCGACAGTGCAGATGCCGCCCGGCGTACCTGTCGCCACCGTAGCAGTAGACGGCAGCAAAAACGCCGCCATGCTCGCCGCACGCATCCTGGCACTGAAGTTTCCGGCCATCAATGAGGCGCTGGAGAAAGCGGCACTGAAAGAACGTGCCCGCTATGAACAAACCGCAGATGAGGCGTTGGCGAAATTGGTGCGCAGCTGATCTGAGAAAAACCTGTATTAAAGTAAAAAGGGTTAAGCATTTCTGCTTAACCCTTTTTGTTTGGTGCCGGATGTCGGAATCGAACTGACGACCTTCGCATTACAAGTGCGCTGCTCTGCCAACTGAGCTAATCCGGCAATGGGGGTGGATTATAAGGGAGCTTGGCTTGCCGAGCAAACCCAATGAACCTTTTTTTATTATTTAACGACCTTCAGTGAGGGTTTGCCGCGCTTTGGGGTCGTGCCTTCTGTTTGTGGCTCGATCTCAATTTGCTCATTTTCTGGTTTGGCCTCATCCCGGCCAAAAAAGAGGCCCTGGCCATTTTCCTTGGCATATATGCCGATGACCGCATTTATTGGGACGGAAATTTCCCTTGCTGCGCCGCCGAAACGCCCGGAAAAACCAACCCATTCGTTGTCAATTAGGAGGTTAGGCGTCGCGCTTGCGCTGATATTGAGCACGATTTCGCCTTCCTTGACGAACTCCATCGGTACGCGACAATTTTTGTCGACGACAACAGCCAGATAGGGTGTTAACCCACTGTCCGTACACCATTCGTAAATGGCGCGGATGAGATAGGGCTTGGTCGAGATCTCCTGTTCAGTCATGACTTATTTACGCATGGCCTTTTCGGATGGAGTCATTGCTTCGATGTACGCCGGGCGTGAAAAAATCCGTTCCGCGTATTTCAGCAATGGCGCCGCTTGCTTTGGCAACTCGATACCATAAAACTCGAGGCGCCACAGCAAGGGAGCAATCGCAACGTCCAGCATGGAGAAGTCATCACCCAGCATATATTTCTGCTTGGCAAAAATCGGCGCCAATTGAGTCAGGTTGTCGCGAATCGTGGCACGTGCCTTTTCTGCAACCTTGGGTGTGCCATTCGCGACAGCGCCCAGGTGGGCAAACAGCTCCTGCTCAAAACGGTACAGGAACAGACGGGCACGTGCGCGCATAACTGGATCCGCAGGCATCAGTTGCGGGTGCGGAAAACGTTCATCAATGTATTCATTAATGATATTCGATTCATGCAGAATCAGATCGCGCTCAACCAGAACCGGTACCTGATTATAGGGATTCATGACTGCCAGATCTTCTGGCATGTTTTGCAGGTCAACGTCAATGATCTGGAAATCCATGCCTTTTTCGAACAGCACAATTCGGCAGCGCTGACTGAAGGGGCAGGTAGTTCCTGAGTAGAGGGTCATCATGGGTTTATGCTACCTCTGAAGATTTAATTAATTTCTGGCTTTAAAAGACATGGCGCCGGTTGCACTTTTCAGGCACACCGGCGCACAAATTTTCATGCTGCTCTGGAATTTCTAGTGAATATCTTTCCAGAATTCCTTTTTCAGGTAGTAGGCGATAACAAAGAACACGCCGAGAAACAGAAGCACGAATACGCCCAGACGCATGCGCGTCTGCTGAGCGGGTTCGCCCATGTAAACCAGGTAATTCACCAGATCCGACATGGCTGCATCATACTCAGGCGCGGTCATGGTGCCGGCCTTGGCCAGGGTCAGATGACTGGTTTCATGCTCACCTTGTTTTTCCATATGCATTACCTGCTCGCCCTGCATCTCATATAGTACGTGGGGCATGCCGACCTTGTCGAATACCGTGTTGTTCCAACCAGTTGGGCGGGAGTCGTCACGATAGAAGCTTCGCAGATAGGTATAGAGCCAGTCCGCGCCGCGTGAGCGGGAAATCACGGTCAAATCCGGCGGAGTGGCGCCAAAAAATTCTTTCGCATCCTTCTTGCTCATCGCCACATCCATTGTTTCGCCCACTTTCTCGGCAGCAAACAACAGGTTTTCCTTGATCTGGTCATTGGTCAAGCCAATGTCCTGCAGGCGGTTGTAGCGCATATAGGAAGCACTGTGGCAGTTGAGACAATAGTTGACGAAGGTCTTCGCTCCGCGCTGCAGCGAAGCCTTGTCGTTCAGGTCATACGGCGCCTTGTCGAGATGCACGCCGCTACTTGCCATGGCCACTGCAGGCGCCACCAGCGCCAGCAGCAACAATTTCTTGATTATATTCATGTTAACGAATCCCATTCTATGCGTACTCAATTAACCCGTTACCCGTTCAGGAACTGGCTTGGTCTTGTCGATCTTGGTATACCACGGCATCAGGAAGAAGAAGGCGAAGTACACCAGGCTCAGAATCTGAGCAAAGATGGTATAGAGCGGAGTGGACGGCAGTACACCGAGCACACCCAGGCCAACAAAACTGATGACGAACAGAGCCAGCGCAACCTTGTAAATAGTGCCACGGTAGCGGATGGATTTGACGTTGCCTCTGTCCAGCCATGGCAGGAAGAACAGGATCATCACCGCCACACCCATGGCAACCACACCAGGGAACTGTGAGCCGAACATCGGCGGCACAGCACGCAGAATGGCGTAGAAAGGCGTGAAATACCAGACTGGTGCGATATGCTCCGGAGTCTTGAACGGATCAGCCGGAACAAAGTTATTGTATTCCAGGAAGTACCCACCCATATCCGGTGCGAAGAACACGATTGCCGAGAACACCATCAGGAACACCACCACGCCCACGATATCTTTCACCGAGTAATAGGGGTGGAAAGGAATGCCATCCAGCGGAATGTGGGTCACCGGATCTTTGTTCTTTTTGATCTCGATACCGTCCGGATTGTTGGAGCCGACTTCATGCAGCGCAATGATGTGTGCAACAACCAGGCCGAGCAACACCAGCGGCACAGCAATGACGTGGAATGCGAAGAAGCGGTTAAGGGTGGCATCGCCAATCACGTAGTCACCACGTATCCATACTGAAAGATCCGGACCGACAAAGGGAATGGCTGTGAACAGGTTAATAATCACCTGGGCACCCCAGTAGGACATCTGTCCCCATGGCAGCAGGTAACCCATGAAGGCCTCGGCCATCAGTGCCAGGTAAATCAGCATGCCGAAAATCCAGATCAGTTCGCGCGGCTTGCGATAGGAACCGTACATCAAGCCACGCATCATGTGCAGATACACCACAACAAAGAACGCCGAGGCACCTGTCGAGTGCATATAGCGGATCAGCCAACCCCAGGACACATCGCGCATGATGTACTCCACCGATGCAAAAGCCATATTGACATCGGGCTTGTAATGCATGGTCAGGAAAATACCGGTCACGATCTGCAGCACAAGCACCAGCATGGCCAGAGAACCGAAGAAGTACCAGAAGTTGAAGTTTTTTGGAGCGTAATACTCGGAAAGGTGTGCTTTCCAGTTGGAAGTCAGCGGGAACCGCTCATCAATCCAGCCCATCACTTTAGTCAGACTGTTCATTTATTTAGGCTCCCTTACTGTCGTCGCCGATCAATAGACGGCTGTCACTCAAATACTTGTGCTTCGGAATCACCAGGTTGGTAGGCGCAGGAACACCAGCGTATACACGCGCCGCCATGTCGAAACGGGAACCGTGGCAAGGGCAGAAGAATCCACCGGCCCAGTCTGGACCCAGATCGGCAGGAGCCACTTCCGGACGGTACGTCGGTGAACATCCAAGGTGGGTACAAATACCCACGGCCACCAGAATCTCGGGCTTGATGGAACGCACGGCGTTCTGGCAATACTCGGGCTGCTGCGGGATATCCGATTTGGGATCAGCCATTTGACTATCGAGCTTGCTGAGCGCATCCAGCATCGCCTTGGTGCGGTTGACAACCCACACCGGCTTGCCCTGCCACTCGACGTTCAACATCATACCCGGCTCGATCTTGCTGATATCCACTTCCACCGGAGCACCGGCCGCCTTGGCGCGCTCGCTCGGCAGCATGCTCATGACGAAAGGCACCGCGGCACCCACCGCCGCAACACCACCGACTGCTGTGGTGGCGGCGATCAGAAACCGCCGTTTACTACGATCCACTTCTTTCTTGCTCATATCCACATCCCTGTTCAACGAGATCTAAAATTTTCAAAGCCGTAATTGTACCGAATTTCTACCGGACAATTCCATCCTTTTTGGGAAAATTAGTCATTTACTGCCATCCACTTTGGCTTCTGCCTCTTCCAGATCGGCCATGGCATTGATATTGTTGAACGATTGCAAATCATCAAATAGTGCTGTCGTCCAACGCAAACCCGATTGCCACTCACCCACCCGACGCCCGCCACCTGCAAGAAAATCTCCCAATCCAGCTCGCAAATGCGTATAGCCCAGACAAATTGCCGGCTGTTTCCGCCCCTCAACCGCGGCCACAGCCAATTCAGCCCCGTCAGCCCGCAACGCGGCATACAAACGCCTCACGAGATCCTCGGGAAGAAACGGTGTGTCACAGGGGACGCTAAACCATAACGGATGGCGCACCACAGCCATCGCCCGGTGCAGCCCCGCCAGAGGGCCGGGAAAATCGAGCATTTCATCCGGCAGGACTGCATATCCCAACTCGCGGTAATGCGCCAGATTTCGGTTGGCGCTGATCACTACCTCGTCCACCTGTGGTGAGATTCGATCCACCACCCAGCTCACTAGCGGCTTGCCTTGCAGCAACAGCAAACCCTTGTCCATCTCGCCCATGCGTCGCCCGCGACCGCCGGCCAGAACAATGGCCGAAATCTTCTGCTCTGTGCTCATGATTCCAGCAACGCCTTGATCACGACGCCCGCCAGCATCATCCCGAACAACGGCGGCATATAGCTGATCGTGCCATTCACCGCGCGTGCGCGCCCCGGCCCATCGACCGGCTGCGGCGGCAACGGCGCGCGCGGCTGCTCATCCGAAAACACGGTCAGCACCCCCTTGCGCAGGTTGTAGTGGCGATGGAGTCGCTTGCGCATCTGTTTTGCCAGCGGGCACATCTCCGTTTTGCCTATATCAGCAATTTTGACCTTCCCCGGGTCGAGTCGATTGCCGGCCCCCATGCTGGACGCCACCCGGAGACCGCGTTTCACACTCTCGCCTACAAGCGCCACCTTGCAGGCAAGGGAATCAATCGCATCCACGACATAGTCGCAGTCCGGCACCAGTTCATTGACATTCTCGCTATTCAGGAAAGTGCGCAGTATCTCCAGCCGGCATTCGGGATTAATGTCAGCGATGCGTGCCCGCATCAATTCCGCCTTGGACTGGCCGACAGTGGAGAGCAACGCCGGCAACTGGCGGTTGATATTGCTGGTACCCACCACATCATGGTCAAGCAGCGTCAAACGCCCCACGCCGGCACGCGCCAGCGCTTCGGCGCAGTAGGAGCCGACACCGCCCAGCCCCGCAACAAACACGTGTTTCTGCGCCAGTCTGGACACGCCGTCATCCCCCAGCAGGATGTGTGTACGCTCGAATTGGGGCAACAGGCCGTTCATGAGTTTTCTCCGGAATGGGTTTCAGTAGGTTCAACGTGGATAATGACCGAGGTTTGCGCCAGCTCACGCGCAATTTCTTCTTCAATGCGATCACACAGGTCGTGGGATGTCCGCACGCTGGTCTCGCCGGGCACCAGCAAGTGGAATTCGATAAAGCGTCGCGGCCCGGCCTTGCGGCTGCGCAAATCGTGGAATGTTGCCCCGGATGGCAGCATGACGCGGATCGCGCTTTCGATGAAACGGATTTCCTGCTCCGGCAAGGCGGCATCCATCAAGCCATCCAGCGAGCGGCGCAGCAGCTTCACCCCGGTCATCACGATATTGGCGCCAACCAGCACCGCCATGACGGGATCGAGCACCTGCCACGCAGGCGGAGCGAACATTACCACCACCAACCCGCCCAGCACACCTGCGGAGGTCCAGACATCGGTGAGCAGATGCCGGGCATCCGCTTCCAGTGCGATGCTGTCCTTTTCCCGCGCCACCTTGAGCAGCATGCGCGCCGCCGCTAGATTCACCAGCGCAGCCAATCCGGACACCAGCAAGCCCAAACCGAGATGGGAGAGTGGCGCGGGATGTAAGAAACGCTCCACAGCGGCATAGATGATGGAAGCTGCCGCCACCAGAATCAGCGCGCCCTCGACACCGCTGGAAAAATATTCTGCCTTGTCGTGGCCATAGGCATGTCCGGCATCCGCCGGGCGCGCCGCGATGGTCAGCATCCAGAAGACCATCAGGCCCGCCGCGAGGTTGACAAAAGATTCTATGGCGTCGGAAAACAGGCTCACCGAACCGGTAAGGAACCACGCGCCGAACTTGAGCACCAGCGTTACGACTGCTGCCGCAATCGAAAGCAGGGCCATATTCCTGACGGCACTCATGCCAGGCCTTTCACCACGGCACAAGCATTGACGCTCGTCTCCCGAGCCACCTCTTCAAGCGAGATGCCGCGCAACTCCGCCAGAGTCTGCGCGATTCGCGGCAAAGCTTCAGAACTGTTGCGCCCCTTTCCAATCCAGACTGGCGCCATATCCGGCGCATCGGTTTCCAGCACGATGGCTTCCAGCGGCAGGGTGGCCGCCAACTCCCGCAGACGGGTAGCGCGAGGATAGGTCATGGCGCCGCCGAAGCCCAGCCTGAAGCCCAGTTTTATAAATTCATCGGCCTGCTGACGGCTGCCGTTGAATGCATGGGCAATACCACCGCACACATGGATGCGGCGCAGATGCTTGAGTACCTGATCCTGTGCACGACGAATATGCAGCAGCACCGGTAAATCAGAATCCCGGGCGACCTTCAGCTGCTCGACAAAATAGAATTCCTGCATCTCTCGATCATAGTCCGGCACAAAAAAATCAAGACCGATTTCGCCAATCGCCACCAGCTTTTCCTGCTTCACTGCAGCGCGCAAGGCGACGATATCCACTGGCTGCGCGCGATCAACATACATGGGGTGAATACCCAGTGCCGGATAGCACCCGGGATAGCGCCTGCAGCACTCCAGCACCGCAGCAAAATTATCCTTTTCTACTGCCGGCACAATCTGGATTTCTACGCCTGCTGCGCGCGCGGCTGCTACTGCCCGATCACGATCCGGGTCGAACTCGGCAGCATCAAGGTGGCAGTGGGTATCAATCAACATGGCAAGGCTTGCAATACACTGAATTGGCCACCATTATATGGTGATAAAATTTTGCGACAGTTTAGCATCGCCCCATTGATTCAGGATTCCCGGAATATGCAGACCAGAAAAACCATCCCCATCCATAACATCCCTGAAGACGAGGCCGCCAGCGCATGTTCCAGCGGTGAACCTTACGCCCTGATGGTGCTTGGCGACAGCATGCTGCCCGAATTCGAGAATGGCGACATCATCGTGGTCGAACCGGAAGGACTGGCAACCGACGGCTCATACGTGGTCGCCTACCACAGGGACGAATACACCTTCCGCCAGTTGCGGATCCGCGATGACAAATGGTATCTGAGCGCACTCAATGACCTCTACCCCACCGAGCAGATTTCCGGTCCGGATGCGGTCAAGGGCGTAGTGATCCAGAAAAAGAAGCCCGGCAGGCGCAGTTCGATGAAATCCTACATATAAAGTCGTGCACATATTAATCAGGGCACTGCCGACATCAAAAGTCCGACCTGCTCTCTCACGCCCTCAGCAACGCTGATTAACTTCATAAAGCCCCCATAAACCATTAGAATGCGTGCGCATTCGTGGTTGCCGCCACGTCCGGGAGCCCGGACGGCTTGCTCGTTCTGTAGCCACCCTAATATTTTATTTACTCGAAACCATGACGTCTGCTTGACTCTGTTCAGGGAACCTAGGCACTTTAAGCAATGAAAAACACGCAGCCTGATATCTCTAGAATACCTGTACTGGATGCTTTCAAGGCCATAGCCTGCCTGATGATCGTATTGCATCACCTCGCGGTCTACGGCCCTATGTCGGATGTGGCTTATCCGCTATTTCCCGGCTTGATCGACTGGCTATACCAGTACGGACGGCTTGCAGTGCAGGCCTTTTTTGTCATAGCCGGTTTTTTGGCGGCCAGAAAATTTGCGCCTCAAGGGATTTCACTCGTTGCCTCCCCTTTACCAATTATCGGACAACGCTATGTGCGACTGGCCATCCCATATCTTGCGGCACTCACGCTGGCAATCGCCTGCGCCGCACTGGCAAGGGGCTGGATGAATCACGACTCTATTCCGGATACACCGAGCATCCCCCAACTCCTTGCTCACACCTTGCTGCTTCAGGACTTGCTTAACCAGGACGCGCTATCCGCAGGCATCTGGTATATCGCCATTGATTTTCAGCTATTTGCCCTTAGCGCCCTTCTGCTCTGGCTCCCAAGACAAGTCAGTTTCACAGCAAGGACAATTGCGCCTTTGCTGGTTACCATCCTAGCGCTGACCTCTCTATTCTTTTTTAATCGGGATCAAGCCTGGGACAAAACCGCATTCTATTTTTTTGGCTCATACGGACTCGGCATGCTGGCCTACTGGGCTGCCCATAGTCGCCACCCCGCACTTTGGCTGGGTTTGCTGGCCACGCTACTCGCAGCAGCATTGCTGGTGGAGTATCGCGACCGTATTGCGGTTGCCGGCATTTTGGCGCTAGCGCTGGGTTTGTCAAAACCATCCAGCCGTATGGGAAGCTGGCCCGCATTCCGCCCCTTGGCTTATCTCGGGCGCATTTCATTTTCGGTCTTCCTGGTCCATTTCCCTTTGATCCTGCTGGTCAACGCAACCGCATTCCATTTCTTCCCGCAACAGCCAGTCGCCAACGCCTTCGGAATGCTGCTGGCCATCGGCATCAGCATTCTGGGAGGCGGGCTGTTTTATCAATGGATAGAAAGCCAATCGTTCTCCACAAAAATGCATTTGTTGTTACCCGCCGGGTTTCTGGCAAGCGGTTTGCTGGCAACATCGGGAATCAGCTAATCTCGGGACCGGCAAGCGGTCTGATCTGTCGGGAGGATTTACGGCCTACGCCGGCGGCTTTCTCAAACCTGCGAGCAGTTTGCGCACCGGCGTTGGGATGGCTCCCTCCATGGCGTCCTCGATGGTCAGCCAAATCCCCTCCTGCTGACGCGCCATTGGCTGGATTTTCCTGATATTGATGAGCAGCGGTTTGATATTCAGCCGGAAATGAGTAAAAACGTGCTTCATGGGCGGTCTGGCCTCTGCCTGATCAGACTCGAATCCAAAACAGGTCTCGGCATGCTGCCGTGCATCTTCCGAAACAGCGATTTCCGGGAAACTCCATAGTCCACCCCAGATTCCAGCCGGCGGGCGCTTTTCCAGAAAAATTTCTCCCTGATGCATGAACAGCAACATGGTGGTTGCTTTCTCGGGCTGGGCCTTGCGTGGTCGTGGCTGGGGAAATTCCGTCTGGTGCCCTTGCTGATGGGCGACGCAATCCGCACTCACCGGGCAAGCGCCACAATTCGGCTTGCCGCGCGTGCAGACAGTTGCCCCCAGATCCATCAGGGCCTGAGTGTAGGTCTCGATTTCAGTTTCCGGAAGCAGATCCTCGGCATGGCGCCAAAGAAGATCCGCCACCTTTTTCTCGCCCGGATACCCCGCTACTGCCAGGTAACGAGCCAGCACCCGCTTCACATTGCCGTCCAGGATCGCCCGGCGCGTACCGAAGGAAAAAGCGCCGATGGCCGACGCGGTAGAACGGCCGATGCCCGGAAGTCCCAGTATCTGCTCGAACTCGCGCGGGAACTCGGCGGCATGAGTTTCCGCCATGATCTGTGCAGCACGGTGCAGGTTGCGCGCCCGCGAGTAGTATCCCAGACCGCTCCAGTGCGCCAGCACCTC
This sequence comes from Gammaproteobacteria bacterium, assembly GCA_018824405.1. Taxonomy (GTDB): domain Bacteria; phylum Pseudomonadota; class Gammaproteobacteria; order Burkholderiales; family Sulfuricellaceae; genus Sulfurimicrobium. The sequence continues at coordinate 466,083 of JAHJGO010000011.1, read as the reverse complement.
GTCCTGGTCAGCGGCAGCGAGCGTGGCGATATCCGGAAAGCGCCCCAGAAAGCGCAGGTAATAGGGAATGACGGAGGAAACCTGGGTTTGCTGCAGCATGATTTCCGACAGCCACACAGCATAGGGATCGCGACTGCCCTGCCACGGCAATCCGTGACGACCGTGCAGCTTATGCCAGCAGATCAGTTGCTGCGCGAATTCAGACATTACCGGAACAAGCCCTTGAGCCCTTCTTTCAGGGCGTCCTGAGCACGCCCCTTGACTTCCTGCTTGACGCTTTCAGTGACCAGAGTATTGAAATCCAGCGCGAATTTCGGCGTGGCAAACGGACCACTGATGCGCACCGGCACCGTCAACCCCTTGAGCGACGCGAGTTCGCGCCCGCCCTGCCCTTCCAGCGTACCCACCACCGTGGCCTTGGCAAGGTAATTCAGTCTTTCGGCTCCAATATCAATGTCTCCATTGCCGGCCAGGCGCAGCAGTGGTGATTTGGCCGCGAGATCGTCATTGTGCGCGACCCCCCGCTGAATATGGAAACTGGCCGTCAGTTCCGAGAAGTCGGTTTGCTCCTGTGCACTGGCGGCCTGGACTTTTTCCCCTTTCAGCGTGCCCATACGGGACTTGGCATCGCGCAGGGTGGCTGCAATATTGATTCCCTTCACCGCGCCATCGCGCAGATTCAGCGCCGCCTTGCCCTGCAGGGACTTTTTCATGGCACTCACGGCGCTGCCATTGGCGGCGACGTCAATACTCACGCTGCCCCGGCCTTCAAGCACGTCCTTGTCGAGAGCGTCTTTCAGCAAGGGGCCGATGCTGACACCGGCAATGTTCTGCTTGACCGCCACAGCGGGCCCCGCCGCATTCAGCGACAGGCTGCCGCTGGCCGCTCCCTGATACAGGCTCGCTGCCAGCGGGCTCACTTCCAGCTTGCCATTGCCCGCACTGAACTCCAGCCGAACATTGCTCGCCTTGACGTTATACAGTTTGAGGCTGCCGATTTTTACGCTGCCGCTCGCATTGAGTGTCTTGATTACGGAAAAATCCAGCGGCTTTTCTGGCGCGCCTTCGACTTCTTTCGCTTTGGGAGGCAGATAGCGGTCCACATCAATCTGATCCACGTCTACATCGATGCGTAAATGCGGGTTTGCAAAAGGGCTCGCGCCCAGATTCGCCTTGATGGTACTGTCATCGAGACGGGAGACCAGCTTCAGCGTCACATCCTGGCGTTCAATATCCAGCGCGGCAGAGCCGGTAATCGCCAGCTTCATGCCGCCCTTGGGCATTTTTCCATCGCTTGCCGCCAGATCGGCCTTGATATCGGAGAGGACGAAACGCTTGTTCTTGAAATCGCCACTGAGCGGCGAGGCTAGTTTCCCCTTGTACTCGCCACCCTCCTGAGTAAGGCTCAGATCGACATTCAGCATGCCGGCCTTGAATGACTGGGCATCCCCTGTCAATGCCGGCAGATTTGCGACCAGGCCCATCTCGCCCTTGGCTTGCTTGACCTTGGCCACCACATCGATTTTGTTCGTTGCCAGCCTGTCTGCCGCCCACTCAATCTTCGGCACCATCAGCCTGACATCGAAATCGTCTGTCCCTTTCAATCCGGCTACGGCCACGGCCAGATTTTCCGCGAGCAGCGCGCCTGCATTCTGTTCAAATGCAAGGTCGCCCTTGATCCCGACAGCAAGATTGCGGATGTCGGCAGCCTCCCCCATAACTTCCAGATTCATGCCGTGAACTGAGAAACGCTTGGCATCGGTATCAAAAGTCAGTTCTGTCGCTATCTTCACATCGGCCTTGATGCGCGGCTTGTCTCCCTTCAGGCTGAAGCCAAGCTCCGCCTTGGTCGGCCTGGCGTTCACCAGACGGCCGGTTTTGAGTTCGATCTGGCCAAGCTCAAACTGGCGCCCAGCCATTTCGTCTTTGAAAGTCAGCGCGCTTTTGCTGACCTTCACGCTGTCAACATCGAATTTGATCTGTTCGTCATCCTCCTCTTCCTTCTTCAGCAGATCGTCAAAATTGGTGCTGCCATCCTTGTAGCGCATGAGATTGGCCCGAATGCCTTCCACCCGCACCTGATCCACCACCAACTCTCTCTTCAGCAATGGCCACCAGGACAGAGACAGGCGGACGCTCTCGATGGCAGCGAACTCCTTGTCGGACTGGAATTCACTGACGGATGCGCGTCCCAGATCAAACCCCAGCCTGGGGAACAAGGCCAGATTGATATCACCGGCCAGCGTCAGCGTGCGCTGCTTCTTGTCTTTCACCATTTGAATGATTTGTGGCTTGTAGTCATTGGGGTTTATGAGCAGAGATACCGCCACCAGCAACACCACAAAGATTAACGCCATGCCGGCAAATGCTGCGAGGCCATACTTTAGATAGCGATTCATAGGACCCATCCATGAAAAACAAATGAAATTTAAAGTTGACCATAACGCAGCCACCCCGCAAAGACAAGTGAACCACTTCTGACCGAGTTCCACTCAACGCCGACACGAGTGCAGATATCAGCCACACCGGGACAACAGCTCTCCCACCTCAACATCCATACCGACCATCAACCTAACAATCAACTTTCACTACTTTACGTATCTCCTTATTTCTAAAGCATATAAATTTTAGTTCATCTTTTTCTCCTAAGCCTTTGTCGCGTAAGAGAAAACCCCGTTTTTCCCCTTGACCATGCCTGTTTTTTTATCTATAGTGGGAAAAAGTGGTGGACGGTGGGTTTTTGTGGGAGAACCCGGCTAAAACTACAGCACAAAGGGGTGCCATGTTTCGCGGTGTTGCAACATTAAATCTGGACAGCAAGGGAAGATTGGCAGTGCCGTCCAGGCACCGCGATTTTCTTCAGTCCTATTGCGCCGGGCGCCTCATCGTCACGGCCGACCCCAGCAAGTGCCTGCTCATCTATCCCCTGCCCGACTGGGAGCCAATCGAGAAGAAGCTCAACAGTCTGTCCAGTTTCAATCCTCAGACCCGTAGCCTGCAGCGCCTCCTGGTCGGTAACGCCAGCGATGTCGAGCTGGACAGCGCCGGCCGCATCCTGGTGCCAACCCCTTTGCGCCAGTTCGCCAATCTGGAAAAGAGCGTGGTGCTGGTAGGCCAGGGCAACAAATTCGAATTGTGGGACGAAGAACAATGGAATCAGCAGCTCGCTGAAGCGCTGGTCTTCCGCGACGGCGGCATGCCGCCGGAACTGGAAGGCTTCTCGCTGTGAGCGGTGCTGCGCAGCACATCACAGTGCTGCTCGAGGAGGCTGTGGATGCACTGAACATCCAGCCTGGGGGAACTTATATAGACGGCACTTTCGGTCGTGGCGGGCACAGCCGCCTGATTCTGGAAAGGCTGGGCAAGGATGGCAGGCTGATCGCGCTGGACCGCGATCCGGCGGCAGTGGCAACGGCGCGGGCCATCACGGACCCGCGTTTTCACATCTGTCACAGCAGTTTCGCCGGCATGGAGCAGGCATTGCAGCAACTGGGAATAAAAAAAGTGGGCGGAATCCTGCTGGATCTGGGGGTTTCATCGCCCCAGCTGGATGAGGGAGAGCGCGGCTTCAGTTTCCGTTTCGACGGTCCGCTGGACATGCGCATGGATACAAGCAGGGGGCAGACCGCGGCGGAATGGCTGGCGCAGGTGCCGGAAGATGAACTGAGGGAGGTCATCAAAAGCTATGGTGAAGAACGGTTTGCTAAACAGATTGCAAGAGCGGTTGTTGCGGCGCGAGAGGGAGGGATTCTCGCTACTACACGACAACTTGCCCAGGTCGTGGCAAAGGCGGTTCCCCGGCGCGAGCCAGGCCAGGATCCGGCGACGCGCACCTTTCAGGCTATACGGATTTTCCTCAATCAGGAACTTGAGGAGCTGTCGCTAGTGCTGCCACAGTGCATGAATCTGCTCGCGCCTCGCGGACGACTGGTAGTCATCAGCTTTCATTCGCTGGAGGACCGCATCGTCAAGCGCTTCATGCAAGGGGAAGCCAATCGCGACACATTGCCCTCACGTCTGCCGATACGCGCCAGCGAACTGCCGCAGCCACGCCTGTACCTGGCAGGCAAGGCACGTCGCCCATCGGCCGCTGAAATCACAGCCAATCCCCGCTGCCGCAGCGCCGTGATGCGGGTGGCCGAGCGTAGCGGGGAGGCGTGATGGTCAAGCTCAACCTGCTGTTGCTGATGATTGCGATTGCATGTGCCATGGGGGTAGTCACTTCCCAGCACAAGGCACGCAAACTATTCGTCGACCTGCAGCAGGAACAGTCCCGGGCCAGACAGATGGAAGTGGAATGGGGCCAGTTGCAGCTGGAACAAAGCACTTGGGCCATGCACGCCAGGATCGAAAAAATCGCCTCCAGCTATCTTCACATGCGTGTACCCGACCCGGTAAAAATTCAGGTCGTGCCGCTTCTGGCGCCCGTGCGCGGAGTTGCGCCATGAGCCTAGCCGCCACCACACTCAGGGTCCGGCTCCCGCTATGGCGGGCGTGGGTGGTTGTCTCTTTGTTGTTGCTGTGGTTTGTTGCGCTGCTGGTGCGCTCGATCTACCTGCAGGCGATGAACAACGACTTCCTGCTCCAGAAAGGGGATGCGCGTTACAGCCGTGTGATTGAAATCTCCGCCCATCGCGGCATGATCACCGACCGCCACGGTGAGCCACTGGCCATCAGCACGCCGGTCGAATCGGTCTGGGCCAGTCCGCAGGACATCGAACTGAGCGCAGATAAAAAACAGCACCTGGCAAAACTGCTGGACATGAGCAAGTCCGAAATCGACAAGCGCCTCTCCGACACCAACAAGGAATTTGCCTATCTCAAACGCGGACTGCCTCCTGAGCAGGCCGCCAACATCATGGCACTGAACATTCCCGGCGTATTTTTGCAGCGCGGGTACCGCCGTTACTACCCGGCTGGCGATGTGACAGCACATATGCTCGGATTCACCGGCGTTGACGACAACGGCCAGGAGGGCATAGAACTGAGCTATCAGAAATGGCTGGCCGGCCAGGTTGGCAGCCGCCGCGTCATCAAGGATCGCCCTGGGCACATCATCGAGGACGTGGAAAGCATCAAGACACCTCAGGAAGGCCGCAATCTGGCCTTAAGCGTCGACCGCAAGATCCAGTACCTGGCTTTCCGCGAACTGAAAACCGCAGTCGATGAACACAAGGCCAAGGCCGGCGCCATCGTGGTACTGGACGCCAAAACGGGAGAAATTCTGGCGCTGGCAAACCTGCCCTCCTACAACCCCAACAACCGGGTCAAGCTGAATCGCAACAGCACCCGCAACCGCAGCATTACCGATATCTTCGAGCCTGGCTCGACCATGAAACCGTTCTCCATCGCAGCCGCGATGGAGGCGGGAAAATTCACGCCCGAAAGCCGTATCGAGACCGCTCCCGGCCACTTCTCCATAGGCCCGGCGACGATTCGGGACGCGCACCCACAGGGACTGCTTAGCGTAGCCGAGATCATCCAGAAATCCAGCAATGTTGGCGCAGCCAAGATTGCGCTCACACTGGAACCGGAATATTTGTGGAGCATGTTCACCCACTTGGGTTTCGGCCAGTCGCCGCGCAGCGGCTTCCCTGGAGAAGCGACCGGAAAAGTTCGCCCCTACAAGACCTGGCGTCCCATCGAGCAGGCCACCATGTCCTACGGTCACGGCATATCCGTCAGCCTGCTCCAGCTCGCCCGCGCATACACCGTATTTGCCAGCGACGGCGAACTGAAACCACTATCCATGCTCAAGCTGGATGAAATGCCGGCAGGCGAGCGCGTCCTCTCTCCACAAACAGCAAAAGCAGTGCGCGCCATGCTGGAAATGGTAATCCAGCCCGGCGGTACCGCTCCCAAGGCGAGAATCACCGGCTACCGCGCTGCTGGCAAAACCGGCACGGCACACAAACAGGTCGGCAATGGCTACGCCTCGGACAAATATGTGTCCTCGTTCGTCGGGTTCGCCCCGGCGTCCGACCCGCGCCTCATTATCGCGGTCATGATCGACGAACCCAGCAACGGCCACTATTACGGCGGGACCGTAGCTGCCCCGGTATTCAGCAATGTCATGGGCGGAGCGCTGCGCATGCTGTCGGTTCCGCTCGACGCCCCCACCACCAACACCCTCCTGCCGGATGATGCGCCGGAAGTAAAGGAAATGGTATGAAGCTGGCCGGCCTCGACCTTCATATCACACGCATCAGTGTTGACAGCCGCAAGATCCAGCCGGGCGACACCTTTGCCGCCTATCCGGGCGACGAATCCGATGGCCGCAACTTCATTCCCCAGGCAATCGCAGCCGGGGCGAATGCCGTGCTGTGGGATAGCGACGGCTTCAGCTGGAACAATGACTGGAAAGTTGCCAATCTCGGCATTGCAGGTTTACGCCAGAAAATTGGCGAGATCGCCTCCCAGGTATGCGGCGAACCTTCGCAAAAGCTATGGACCATAGGTGTCACCGGCACTAACGGCAAAACTTCCTGCTCGCACTGGATCGCCCGCTGCCTGTCCGCTGCGGGCAGAAGAACCGCGCTGATCGGCACGCTGGGCAATGGCTTCCCCGATGCGCTGGCGCCCTCCGCCAACACCACCCCCGATGCGGTCACGCTTCATCGCCTGCTCAAGGAATATCTGGACCAGGGCGCCAGCGCAGTGGCAATGGAAGTCTCTTCTCACGGCCTCCACCAGGGGCGCGTGAACGGCGTGCATTTCGCCGTCGCACTGTTGACCAACCTGTCGCGCGATCATCTCGATTACCACGGCGACATGGCCAGTTACGCTGCCGCCAAGGCCACGCTGTTCAACTGGCCAGGCCTGCAATATGCAGTGCTCAACCTGGACGACCCCTTCGGTGTAGAGCTGGCAGGCAAACTGGGATGCAGCGGCGTAAAAGTAGTCGGTTACGGCTTCGAGGGTGAGGCGGACGGCTGCCATATGCTGATCAAGGGGCGCGCACTCGAAATGGACGAGAACGGCCTGCGCTTCGAGGTTGCCACGCCATGGGGCAAGGCAAGCATTTCCAGCGCCATGCTGGGGCGCTTTAATGCCGCCAACCTGCTTGGCACGCTGGCTGTGCTGCTGGTCAGTGGCATCGCCCTTGAAACCGCAGTAGCTGCGCTAGCCCAGGTCGAGGCAGTCCCCGGACGCGTACAGCAGTTCGGCGGAACGGACAAGCCGCTGGTAGTGGTGGACTACGCCCACACGCCGGACGCACTGGAAAAGGTGCTGCAAGCCTTGCGTGAAATCAAGCCGGCGCAGGCCAGCCTGTTCTGCGTGTTCGGCTGCGGCGGCAACCGCGACAAAGGCAAGCGTCCACTCATGGGTGCAGTGGTTTCCAGACTGGCCGACCATGTCATGGTGACCAGCGACAACCCGCGCAGCGAAGACCCGCGCAACATCATCGAAGACATTATTACCGGCATGGGCGTGAACTTCCATATCGAAGAAGATCGCGCTGCCGCGATTGACCGAACCATTCGTCAGGCCCATCCAGGAGATGTGGTGCTGATCGCAGGCAAGGGCCATGAAGATTACCAGGAGATCAAGGGCGTGAAATTCCCATTTAACGACGCCGAGGTCGCACAGCGCGTTCTGCAGGAGTATCAGCCATGCTGAGTCTGAGCCAGACCGCCAGCGGCATCAAAGCCACCATTCAGGGCGCTGACGCGACATTCACCAGCGTCACCTCCGACAGTCGCACCATTGCGCCCGGCAGCCTGTTCATTGCCCTCAGGGGCGAGCGTTTCGATGGCCACGAATTTGTCTCGAAGGCCATCCAGCAGGGTGCTGCAGCCGCCATGGTGGATCAGGCAGCGGCCGAACAGCGCAAGACGGAGTGGAAGGACATGCCGCTGCTGGTGGTTGCGGATACCCGCCTTGCCCTGGGACAACTGGCCGCACTCTGGCGCGGGCAGCGCCAGCTCAGGCTTGCCGCCATCACCGGCAGCAACGGCAAGACCACGGTCAAGGAAATGCTTGCCGCCATCCTGCGCGAGGCCGTTGGGCAAGATGCCGTACTGGCAACAGAAGGCAATCTCAACAACGACATCGGCATGCCCCTGATGCTGCTGAAGCTGCGCGAGCAGCACCGCTTCGCCGTGATCGAAATGGGCATGAACCACCCAGGCGAAATCGAATACCTGACCCAAATCGCCCGTCCCGACGTAGCTGTCATCAACAACGCCGGCGCCGCGCATCTGGCCGGTCTTGGCAGCGTGGAAGAAGTGGCGCGCGCCAAAGGAGAGATTTTCTCCGGCCTGGCCAGCGATGGCGTGGCGGTGATCAATGCAGACGATACCTTCGCGGCACTGTGGAAGAAACTGGCAAGCGCTCACGCCATTATCGAATTCGGTATCGACCACCCTGCACAGGTCAGCGCCACCTGTCAGCTCGGCACATTGGATAGCGAATTGAAACTGCGCACGCCAATGGGCGAATTCCAGGTGAAGCTGCCGGTTCCGGGGCTGCATAACGTGCGCAACGCCCTCGCCGCTGCTGCAGCGGCAAGCGCACTGGGCATCAGCAATGAGGCGATTGCAGCCGGGCTGCAAAAATTCGCCGGGGTCAAAGGCCGCCTGCAGCGCAAGTCCGGCCTGCATGGCGCAACCCTGATCGACGATAGCTACAACGCCAACCCCGCTTCGGTCAAAGCTGCAATCGCCGTACTCGCCAGCATGCCGGGCAAAAAAATACTGGTGCTGGGCGACATGGGGGAACTTGGCCCCGATGCCAGCGCTCTGCACAGCGAACTCGGCACAGCGGCAAAGCAGGCCGGCGTGGATATTCTGCTCTGCCATGGCGACATCTGCCGTGCGGCGGCATCCGAGTTTGGCGCCAATGCCTGGTTCTTCGAGCGTATCGAGGAATTACTGGCAGACCTGGAAAACCTGCTCGCACCGGATGTGACGGTGCTGGTCAAGGGCTCCCGTTTCATGCAGATGGAACGGGTGGTGAAAAGCTTTGAAGTGAAGAGTGAAAAGTGAAGGGCGAAATGTACAAACCAGTTGTGAACATGGCGAGGAGACAGTCGCCCTTGGCGCTTCACGCTTCACGCTTCACATTTCACCCCTCACGCTTCCGGAGGAGGCAAAATGCTACTAGCTCTCGCCCAGTGGCTGGCTGAAGACATCCGCGCTTTCAACGTATTCAATTACATCACCCTGCGCGCGGTGCTGGCGATTCTGACTTCGCTGCTGATTTCCTTCATGGTCGGGCCGGCCATGATCCGCAAACTGACGGCCTATAAAATCGGCCAGGCCGTGCGCACTGACGGCCCGCAAACCCATCTGGTCAAAAGCGGAACCCCCACCATGGGCGGCGCGCTGATTCTGGTTTCCATCAGCATCTCCACGCTGCTCTGGGCCGACCTGAGGAATCATTATGTGTGGGTGGCCCTGCTCACCACACTGGGCTTCGGTGCGATTGGCTGGGTCGATGACTACCGCAAGGTAGTACACCGCAACCCCAAGGGGCTCTCGGCCAAAGCCAAGATGTTCTGGCAGTCGCTGATCGCCATCAGCGTCGCCGCCTATCTTGCCTACAGTGCCAATCTGCCGGTGCAGACCGAAATGATCGTGCCGTTTTTCAAATCCGTTTCCATCCCGTTAGGCGCGGTGGGCTTCATGGTGCTGACCTACTTCGTGATCGTTGGCGGCAGCAACGCCGTCAATCTCACCGACGGTCTGGATGGTCTGGCCATTCTGCCCACGGTCATGGTAGGCGGCGCGCTGGGCATTTTCGCCTATGTCGCCGGCCACTTCTATTTTGCCCGCTATCTGGGCGTGCCGCACATCCCCGGCTCGGGCGAACTGATCATCTTTTGCGCAGCACTGGCGGGAGCGGGACTGGGCTTCCTGTGGTTCAACGCCTACCCGGCCGAAGTTTTCATGGGCGACGTCGGTGCACTGTCGCTGGGCGCCGCGCTCGGCGTGGTGGCAGTGATCGTGCGCCAGGAAATCGTATTTTTCATCATGGGCGGGGTATTCGTGGTGGAAACCCTGTCGGTGATGATCCAGGTAGCCTCTTTCAAGCTCACGGGCAAGCGCGTTTTCCGCATGGCTCCGCTACACCACCACTATGAGCTGAAAGGCTGGAAAGAAACGCAGGTGGTAGTCCGCTTCTGGATCATCACCATGATGCTGGTCCTGGTCGGCCTTTCAACCTTGAAATTGCGCTAATAAACGATGGGAGAACAAGAGGAAATGCTGCAACTGACCAACAGAAAAGTACTAGTACTGGGACTGGGCGACACCGGCCTGTCCCTGGTACGTTTTCTGCTGCGTCACGGAGCCAGCGTGACCGTAGCCGACAGCCGCGAAGCGCCGCCTCATGCCACCCGTTTCCACGCCGAGTTTCCTGCAATTCAATTGCACACCGGGCCGTTCCAGGACCAGATTTTCAGCGCTATCGACATGATTGCGATCAGCCCCGGCGTGCCCCTGGCCGACCCGCATGTGGCCGCAGCCGTGGCGCGCGGCGTGCCGGTGGCAGGCGACGTCGAACTGTTTGCCATCGCGCTCGGATCAGCGGCCAAAGTATTGGCCATCACCGGCTCCAACGGCAAGAGCACGGTCACTGAAATGGCTGGCGCCATGTGCCGCACGGCCGGTCTCAAGACCACGGTGGCCGGCAATATCGGCCTGCCGGTTCTGGATGCGCTGATGGAAGCGGAACAGAACGGCATGCCCGATGTATTCGTACTGGAACTGTCCAGCTTCCAGCTGGAAACCACCTCCAGCCTCGATGCTTCGGCCGCCGTCCTGCTCAACATCAGCGAGGACCACCTCGACCGCTACGCCGGCATGGAGCACTACAGCGCCGCGAAAAACCGCATCTTTCATGGCTCTGGCGTTCAAATACTGAATCGCGCAGATGCACGCACTATGGCCATGGCCCTGCCGGGACGACAAGTCGAGACAATCGGTCTCGATGCACCAACCGGTGAGCACGACTGGGGCATCCTGAAGCAGGACGGCCAGCAGTGGCTGGCTCAAGGCACCAAGCACTTGCTGCCCATCAGCCAACTGCCGCTGGCAGGCCTGCACAATGCTGCCAATGCACTGGCAGCATTGGCCCTGTGCCGCGCCATTCAACTCCCGCTCGCCCCCCTGTTCGATGCGCTACGCCACTTCAAGGGCCTGCCGCATCGAGTGGAAAAAGTGGCCGAAATCGACGGCATCACTTTCTACGATGATTCCAAGGGCACCAACGTCGGCGCGACCGTGGCGGCGCTGATCGGCATGCCGTGCAAGGTGGTGCTGATCGCCGGCGGCGATGGCAAGGGACAGGATTTCAGCCCGCTCGCCCCGGCAGTGGCGCAGCATGCCCGCGCGGTGGTGCTGATCGGCCGCGACGGCGCCAGGATCGGCGCCGTACTGAAGAATTGTGGCGTCCCCCTGTTACGCGCCGGCAGCATGGAAGAAGCGGTGCAGTTCAGCCGCCAGCAGGCGCAAGCTGGAGACGCTGTGCTGCTCTCCCCTGCCTGCGCCAGCTTCGACATGTTCCGCAACTATGTGCATCGTGCCGAAACCTTCATCAGCGCAGTGCAGCAACTGGATATGGAGCACCAACACTGATGTATTACCCGGCCGCACAGCATGCCCGAGCAGAATACGACCAGCCCTTGCTGTGGTCGGTGCTGCTGCTGCTCGCCTTCGGCCTGATCATGGTGTACTCAGCCTCCATCGCCAGTGCGGGCGCAAGCCGCATGACCGGTTTCAATGAAAACTATTTCCTGCTGCGCCAGAGCGTCTATCTGGCGGCCGGCCTGATCTTCGCTGCCATCGCCTTTCAGATACCGCTGCGCGGCTGGCAGAAAATGTCACCCTGGCTATTCCTGGCAGGAATAACGCTGCTGGTCCTGGTGCTGATACCCGGCATCGGACGCGAGGTGAACGGTAGCCAGCGCTGGCTCTCCCTGGGTGTAGCCAATTTACAGCCGTCGGAATTCATGAAACTGATCGTGGTGATGTATGCCGCCGACTACACGGTGCGCAAGGCCGCCCTGATGGACAACTTCACCAAGGGCTTCATGCCCATGTTCCTGGTCATGCTGCTGATCGGCGGACTGCTGCTGCGCGAACCGGACTTCGGCGCCTTCGCGGTGATCATCTCCATTGCCATGGGCATCCTGTTCCTGGGCGGACTCAACTGGCGCCTGTTTGCAGGCCTGATCGTACTGTTGCTGATCGGTTTCCTGTTGCTGATCTGGACCTCGCCCTACCGCATGCAGCGCATCGTCGGCTTCATGGATCCCTGGGCCGACCCCTATGGCAAGGGCTATCAGCTTTCGCATGCGCTGATCGCCTTCGGCCGCGGCGAATGGCTGGGTGTTGGGCTGGGCGGCAGTGTCGAAAAATTGCTGTATCTGCCAGAAGCACATACCGATTTTCTCCTTGCAGTCATTGCGGAGGAGCTTGGTTTCGTCGGCGTTGCGGCGGTGATACTGGGTTTTGCCTGGATCACGATCCGGGCTTTCCTGATTGGTCGTGCCGCAGAAAAACAGGAGCGCCACTTCTCGGCGCTAGTCGCCCAGGGAATCGGCACCTGGCTGGCCGTGCAATCCATTATCAACATCGGCGTCAACATGGGTCTTTTGCCCACCAAGGGTCTGACCCTGCCGCTGCTATCCTTCGGCGGCAGCGGCATCGTCGCCAACTGCGTGGCACTCGCCGTACTGCTGCGAGTGGACTACGAGAACAGACAACTGCTCAAGGGGTACGCGGTATGAGCCGAACCCTCATGATCATGGCTGGCGGCACTGGCGGACACGTGATGCCGGCACTCGCTGTCGCCAACTGCCTGCGGGATGAAGGCTGGAAAGTGATATGGCTCGGCACCCGCAATGGCATGGAAGCCACGCTGGTGCCCAAGCACGGTTACGAAATGGCCTGGATCAACTTTTCCGGCCTGCGCGGCAAGGGCTTGCTGCGCCCCGTGCTGCTGCCACTGCAACTCTTGCGCGCCTTCTACCAGAGCCTCAGGGCCATTCTGACGCACCGCCCCGATGTGGTGCTGGGCATGGGCGGTTATCCGGCTTTTCCTGGCGGCATGATGGCCACCTTGTTGGCAAAACCACTGGTGGTGCATGAACAGAACTCCATTGCCGGCCTCACCAATCGCGTACTGGCCTGCCTCGCAGACAAGGTGCTGGTTGCCTTCCCCGGCGCGTTCCAGAATAAAAAGGATAAACCCATTCCCTGCGGCAAGGCCAAAACAGAATGCTGCGGCAACCCGGTACGGGCCGACATTGCCGCCGTAAGCGAACCGGACAAACGCCTTGCCGGTCGGGAAGGCAGGTTGCAGTTGCTGGTGCTAGGCGGCAGCCTGGGCGCTGCAGCGCTGAATGAGGTAGTCCCACAGGCCATGGCCATGATTCCCGCCGCTCAGCGCCCGCTGGTCGTTCACCAGTCTGGCGCCCGACACATTGATGCGCTGCGGGCCAATTATCTGTCCACCGGCATCGAAGCAGACTGCCGTCCCTTCATCGACAACATGGCCGAGCAGTATGGCTGGGCCGATATCGTAATCTGCCGCTCCGGCGCCCTGACCGTGGCGGAACTCGCCGCAGCAGGCGCAGCCAGCATACTGGTGCCATTTCCTCATGCGGTCGACGATCACCAGACCGCCAATGCCCACTTCCTGAGCGACAGCGGCGCAGCACTGCTGATCCAGCAGAACGAGCTGACGGCAGAAAAACTTGCCGCTCTGCTGCAGGAGATCACGCGCGAAAAGCTGCTGGACATGGCCCGGGCCGCACGCGCGCTGGCAAAGCCCGATGCAACGCAGCACGTGGCAACAATATGCAAGGAGCTGGCTCATGCGGCATAAGGTAAAAAATATTCACTTCGTGGGAATCGGCGGCTCCGGCATGAGCGGCATCGCGGAAGTCTTGCTGAACCAGGGTTTCAAAATCAGCGGCTCCGACCTCTCAGCCAACGCCACCACCCAGCGTCTGGCTAAGTTTGGCGCCAAGGTTTTCAAAGGCCATGACGCAAGCAATGTCTCCAACGCGGACGTCGTGGTAACCTCCACCGCAGTCAAGGAAGACAATCCAGAAGTAGTCGCAGCACGCGAGCGCAACATTCCCGTCGTACCGCGCGCCATGATGCTGGCAGAGCTGATGCGCTTCAAACAGGGCATCGCCGTTGCCGGCACCCACGGCAAGACCACCACCACCAGCCTCATCGCCAGCATTCTGGCCGAAGCAGGCATGGACCCGACCTTCGTCATCGGCGGCCGGCTGGAAGCCGCAGGCACCAATGCACGACTGGGTACGGGCGATTTTCTGGTCGCCGAGGCAGACGAATCCGACGCTTCCTTCCTGATGCTCAATCCCATTCTGGCGGTGATTACCAACATCGACCAGGATCACATGGAAACCTACGGCCACGACTTCAATCGCCTCAAACAGGCGTTCGTGGATTTCACCCAGCACCTGCCTTTCTATGGCATGGCCGTGGTGTGCGTAGATGATCCGGTGGTGCGCGAGATCATGCCGCGCATTACCAAGCCGGTATGGACCTACGGCCTGTCCGAGGACGCCAAGGTGCGGGCCACCAAGGTAAAAGCCAGCCATGGGCAGATGAAGTTCACCGTGGTGCGCGTCAACGGCAAGACATCTAAGCTCGACATCACCCTCAATCTGCCCGGTATGCATTACGTGCTCAACGCGCTGGCAGCCATCGCAGTGGCCAGCGAAGTGGGCGCGTCAGATGCCGCCATCGTCAAGGCGCTGGCCGAGTTCAAGGGCGTCGGCCGGCGCTTCGAGCGCTATGGCGAAGTGAGCCTCCCGGCCGGAGGAAATTTCACACTTGTCGACGACTACGGCCATCACCCAGTAGAAATGGCCGCCACCGTAGAGGCCGCTCGCGGCGCCTTCCCAGATCGACGGCTGGTGCTGGCATTCCAGCCGCACCGCTACACCCGTACCCGCGATCTGTTCGAAGATTTCGTCAAGGTGCTGTCCAGCGTGGATGCCCTGCTCCTGACCGAGGTTTACCCCGCCGGTGAATCGCCCATTGTGGCGGCAGACGGGCGCGCATTGGCGCGGGCAGTGCGTGTAGCGGGAAAAGTGGAACCCATTTTCGTGGAAAACGTCAGCGAGTTTCCGGAAGCCGTTCAGGCCATGGTCCAGGACGGCGACGTCGTGCTGGTAATGGGTGCAGGCTCCATCGGACAGGTCGCTCACAATCTGGCAACTCACACACTTGCGGAACAGAAATAACGGCAGCCATGAACATGACCGAACCCAAGAACTTCGCCCCTGCCGGATTGCGCGGCAAGCTGCAGCTCGATGAGCCGATGTCGGCCCACGTAAGCTGGCGCGCGGGCGGCAGGGCTGAGCGCTGCTACACCCCGGCGGATCTGCAGGATCTGGCGAACTTTCTCGCCACCTGCGAAGGCCCGGTGTATTTCGTCGGCCTTGGCAGCAACCTGCTGGTGCGCGACGGCGGCCTGCGCGGCACGGTCATTCTGCTGCACGGCGCCCTGAATCACATCCGCGTGACGGATGAGGGCCTGGTGTATGCCGAAGCTGGTGTCAGCAGCCCCAAAGTGGCCAGCTTCGCAGCGCAGAAGAATCTGGAAGGCGCGGAATTCCTTTCCGGCATCCCCGGCACGGTCGGCGGCGCCCTGGCCATGAATGCAGGCTGTTACGGCAGCGAAACCTGGCAATGCGTGGAGCGGGTGCACACCATCGACGAGCACGGCGCGTTGCGCGAGCGCCTGCCACAGGATTACGAGATTGGCTATCGGCATGTGGCTTTGAGGGTAATGAGTAATGGGGAATGGGGAATGAAAAACGGCGCTGGCGCGCCCCATCACCCAGAGGAGTGGTTTGTTGCCGCCTGGTTCCGCTTCGTTCCGGGAAATGGCAAGGCTGCAAAGCTGAAAGCAAAAGAATGGCTGGCGAAGCGCATGGCCACCCAGCCCCTGACCCTGCCCAATGCCGGATCGGTATTCCGCAACCCGCCGGGCGATTACGCGGCACGCCTGATCGAGGCCAGCGGCTTGAAAGGTCTCACCATCGGCGGCGCGCAGGTTTCGGAAAAGCATGCCAACTTCATTGTGAACCTGGGCAATGCGAAGGCAGCAGACATCGAAAAACTGATCGCTGAAGTGCAGGCAAAAGTTAAGGAATTGAACGGTGTAGAGCTGGTGCGCGAAGTGAAGATCATCGGAGACAGGGGATGAGCGGGGTAGCAATGGGATTCGGAAAAGTGGCAGTGCTGTTCGGCGGCAAGTCCGCCGAGCGCGACGTATCGCTCAAGAGCGGCGCGGCGGTTCTCAAGGCGCTGCGCGCCAGCGGCGTGGATGCACACGCCTTTGACCCGGCCGAACGCGATCTGCATGAACTGAAAAGCGGCGGATTTGCCCGCGTCTTCATCGCCCTGCACGGACGCTATGGCGAAGACGGCACGGTACAGGGCGCGCTGGAGCTGATGGGCATCCCCTATACCGGTAGCGGCGTGCTGGCCTCCGCACTAGCCATGGACAAGTGGCGCACCAAGCTGGTGTGGCGCGCTGCCGGGCTTCCGATTCCGGCCTTCGAACTGCTGACAGCGGACACGGATTTCGACGCGGTGGCCAGGCAGCTCGGCCTGCCGCTGTTCGTCAAGCCGGCCAATGAAGGCTCCAGCGTAGGCATCAGCAAGGTCAAGCATGCTTCCGAGTTGCGCGAAGCCTATGAACTGGCTGCGAAGTACGACCCGCTGGTGATTGCCGAGCAGTTCCTCGGCGGCGGCGAATACACCGCAGCCATGCTGGGCGGCGTGGCCCTGCCGGTGATCAAGATCGAACCGGCCACTGAATTCTACGACTATGAAGCCAAGTATTTCCGCGACGACACGCGCTATCTCTGCCCCTGCGGGCTGCCGGCAGCACAGGAAGAGGAAATGCAGCGCCTGGCACAGCAGGGATTCGCGGTGCTTGGCGGCGCCGGTTGGGGACGGGTGGACTTCCTCATGGATGAAGCGGGCAAGACTTATCTGCTCGAAGCCAACACTTCGCCGGGCATGACCGACCATAGCCTGGTGCCGATGGCAGCAAGGCAGGCGGGCATTTCCTTCGAGCAACTGGTAGTGAAGGTGCTGGAGTTGTCCCATGTGGGATAAACCGGCCCTCATGCTGTGGCTGGCCAACCTGCTCTATGCAGTAGCAGCGATTCTGCTGATGTATGCGGTGCTGTTTCTGGTAGTGCACCTGCCGCTGTTTCCGCTGCGGGAGGTGAAAGTGAATGGTGAATTGAAACATGTGACCCGCGAGCAGGTGCAGTTCATCGTGACCCGTGCCTTGAAGGGTAATTTCTTCACCCTGGACCTGAACAAGACCCGGCGCACTTTCGAAAAACTGCCCTGGGTGCGCAATGTAAACGTACGGCGGCGCTGGCCGGACAAGCTGGAAGTGACGATGGAAGAGCATGAAGTACTGGCACGCTGGAACAACACAGCCTTGGTCAACACCCAGGGCGAACTGTTTCAGGCCGCTTCGGACCAGCAACTGCCGATATTCAGCGGCCCCGCCGATGGCGTACAGGAAGTTGCCAGCCAGTATGAGTTCTTCAGGCAACAGCTGGCGAAGACCGGACGTCGCCCGGTAACAGTCAACCTGTCGCCGCGCCGCGCCTGGCAGATCAAGCTGGATGATGGCCTGGTGGTGGAGCTGGGGCGCGAACACGTGGAGCAAAGAATGGAAAAATTCGTCAAGGTTTACGATCGCACTCTGGGCCGCCTGGCCCAATTGCAGAAGGCGGTCGATTACGTGGATCTGCGCTATCCCAATGGTTTTGCGGTGCGTATGGGTGACACCGCAGCACACAAACCGGCTGGGGCGTAAGGGGATAACAATGAGCAGGATCAAGGAACAGAAAACACTCATCGTCGGGCTGGATATCGGCACATCGAAGATCGTCGCCATGGTGGCTGAAATTCGCCCTGACGGACGGATGGAGGTGATCGGCATCGGTCACCACCCCTCGCGCGGGCTGAAAAAAGGCGTGGTGGTCAACATCGAATCCACCGTCAACGCCATCCAGCGCGCACTTGAAGAAGCCGAGCTGATGGCCGACTGCAAGATCGTCGATGTCTACACTGGCATCGCGGGCAGTCACATCAAGAGTTTCAATTCGCACGGCATGGTGGCGATCAAGGACAAGGAAGTGTCCCAGATGGACGTGGACCGGGTGATCGAAACCGCCAAGGCGGTGAATATCCCGACCGACCAGCAGATCCTCCATATCCTGACCCAGGAATTCATCATCGACGGCCAGGAAGACGTGCGCGAACCGCTGGGCATGAGCGGCATCCGGCTGGAGGTCAAGGTACACATCGTCACCGGCGCGGTGTCGGCGGCACAGAACATCGTCAAGTGCATCAAGCGCTGCGGGCTGGAAGTGCGCGATCTGGTCCTGCAACCGCTGGCATCCAGCATGGCGGTGCTGTCCGAGGACGAAAAGGATCTCGGCGTGTGCCTGATTGACATCGGCGGCGGCACCACCGATATCGCCGTATTCACCGATGGCGCGATTCGCCACACCGCCGTGATCCCCATCGCCGGCGACCAGATTACCAACGACATCGCCATGGCCCTGCGCACCCCCACCAAGGAAGCGGAAGACATCAAGCGCACTCATGGCTGCGCCCTGCGCCAGCTGGCCGATGCCAACCAGATGGTGGAAGTGCCTGGAGTGGGCGAGCGCGAAACGCGCCAGTTGTCGCGCCAGACCCTGGCCGAAGTCATCGAGCCGCGCGTGGAAGAGCTTTATTCGCTGGTGCAGGCGGAGCTGCGCCGCAGCGGCTTCGAGGACCTGATGTCTTCGGGCATCGTCATCACCGGCGGCAGTGCTGCCATGCAGGGCATGGTGGAGCTGGGCGAAGAAGTATTCCACATGCCGGTACGCCTGGGCGTGCCCAACTATTCCGGCGGGCTTGCGGAAGTGGTGCGGAATCCGCGCTTCGCCACCGGGCTGGGTCTATTGATGTCCGCACAGGAGCAGCACCAGCGGCATCAGATCGCAGCCATGGGAACCACATCGTTGCAGCAGATTTTTGAAAAAATGAAGAGCTGGTTTCAGGGGAATTTTTAAGCAGGCCCGTCATTGCGAGCGCAGCGAAGCAATCCCGGATTTTTCAGATTGCTTCGTCACGATGTTCCTCGCAATGACGGTAAGGAAAATTGTTTTAGTTTGGTTTGAGTTCTGGAAGAACGGCAATTAAAAAGGAGGAACAAAATGTTCGAAATCATGGAAGCACCAATGCAGGATGCAGTTATCAAGGTAATCGGCGTGGGCGGCTGCGGCGGCAATGCAGTTGACCACATGATCGTGAGCGGTCTGGAGGGGGTGGAATTCATCTGCGCCAATACCGACGCCCAGGCTCTCAAGCGCAGCCAGGCACGCACCCAGCTTCAACTGGGCGCGCACATCACCAAGGGTCTGGGTGCCGGCGCCAACCCGGAAGTCGGCCGTGCGTCTGCAGAAGAAGACCGCGACCGCATCGCCGAAATGATCCAGGGCGCCAACATGCTCTTTATCACTGCCGGCATGGGCGGTGGCACCGGCACCGGTGCTGCGCCTATCGTCGCTGAAGTCGCCAAGGAACTGGGTATTCTGACCGTGGCCGTGGTGACCAAGCCCTTCGCTTTCGAAGGCAAGCGTTCCAAGGTGGCACAGCTGGGCATGGAAACCCTGTCAAAGCATGTTGATTCGCTGATTGTGGTCCCCAACGACAAGCTGATGCAGGTGCTGGGCGATGACGTCAGCTTCCAGGATGCATTCAAGGCCGCCAACGACGTGCTGCACGGCGCAGTGTCCGGGATTGCCGAAGTGATCAACTGCCCCGGCCTGGTCAACGTGGACTTTGCCGACGTCAAAACCGTGATGTCGGAAAACGGCATGGCGATGATGGGTTCGGCTTCTGCCTCCGGCGTGGACCGCGCCCGTCTGGCTGCGGAACGTGCCGTTGCCAGCCCCTTGCTGGAAGACATTGACCTCGCCGGCGCACGCGGCGTACTGGTCAACATCACCGCCAGCATGTCCCTCAAAATGAAGGAATACTACGAGGTGATGGAAACCATCAAGGAATTCACTGCTGAAGACGCTACCGTTATCGTTGGCACCGTCATCGACGAAAACATGGGGGAAACCCTGCGCGTCACCATGGTTGCCACCGGCCTTGGCGGAGCGATTGCCCGCCAGCAGAACAAACCGCAACTGGTGGTTCGCAACGGTACCGACAACGCCCCGATGATGGAAGTGGATTACGCCGCACTGGATCAACCCGCCGTTATGCGTCGCCGTGAACGCGGCGCCCAGCTCGAAGCCATGAAAGCCTCCGGCGTCGATTTCCTCGACATCCCGGCTTTCCTGCGCAAACAGGCTGATTAAGCAGGACTCCTGACGTTCCTCCAGAACAGGAAGCCGGCCGCAAGGCCGGTTTCTCCTAACTGTTTTTAATGGTGGGGTCGTTTGCGATTCACCATGTCTGTCACTTCGACTACTATTTTCAATATCTTGAGAGCCACATTGGTTCTTTAGGAACAAGCAACAAACACCCGTACCCATCTAAATTTCCATAGGCCATGCCGCAATGTCATTTCAACCAGGGATTCTGGAAGTCAAGCTGCCTGCGTGGATGGAGGATTTCCTGCTTGGGCGCGTGACATGCATTGCGTCGATACGGGATCGCATGTCGTTGGTCATCGAGGCTGCCCGGCTTAATGTTGTTCAAGGCACTGGAGGCCCTTTCGCTGCAGCGGTATTCGAGACCGAATCAGGGAAACTGGTATCGCTTGGGGTAAATCTGGTGGTTGCCGGAGGCATGTCCATTCTTCATGCGGAAATGCTGGCTTTTGCCCTGGCACAGAAAAAGCTGGGCAGCTACGACCTTGGCAGGCGAGACTTGCCTGCCCACGAGCTGGTCACCAGCACAGAACCCTGCGCAATGTGTTTCGGTGCGGTTCCCTGGTCGGGCGTAAGCCGAGTCATCACCGGCGCACGCGATTCGGATGCGAGAAACATCGGTTTTGATGAGGGTCCGAAAATGAGTACGTGGAGAAGCGAGCTGGAGAAAAGGGGGATTAGCACCCTCTGCGATGTCGAACGGGAAGCCGCAGCCCAAGTGCTTCTGGATTATTCCCTGCAGGGCGGAAAAATATACAACTCGAGAGAACCTTAAGCTTCCGTTTTCGAACTGCCGGCAAACGGCGAATTCCCTTAGTTATGGATTGCCCCCCATCGCCGGGAAAACGTTTCTGCATGGTCAAATACCCCTCCAGCCGTTATCATTACGCACCATGTCATTCCCAAACAACATCATTCTCGTCGGCCTCATGGGTGCTGGCAAAACCACCGTGGGCAGAATGCTGGCCAAGCACCTTGGCATGCGCTTTATTGATTCCGACCACGAGATCGAGCGCCGCACCGGAGTGAAGATCCCGCTGATCTTCGAACTGGAAGGCGAGGAAGGATTCCGCAACCGTGAAACCGCCGTGCTTTCCCAGCTATGCCAGATGGACAATGTCGTCCTCGCCACCGGCGGAGGCGCAGTCTTGCGCGAAGAAAACCGCAAGTTCCTCAAGCATAGTGGCATAGTGGTGTATTTGCGTGCGCAGGTGCGCGACCTGTATCACCGCACCCGCCACGACAAGAACCGTCCCCTGCTGCAAACCGCCGACCCGCAGGCCAAGCTGCGCGAGTTGTATGGCCAGCGCGACCCCATTTACCGCCAGTTGGCCGACATCATCATGGACACAGGCGAACAGAACCTTCATGTTCTGGTGCGCCGTCTGATACAGAAACTTACCGATGGACATGCTTCAAACATGCAAACCCTGACCGTTGATTTAGGCACCCGTTCCTACCCGATCCACATCGGTGCAGGCCTGCTACAGCAGGCACAATTGCTTCTGCCGCACCTTGCGCAAAAGCGCGTGGCAATTGTCACCAACACTACCGTGGCGCCGCTCTATCTGGAGCAATTGAGCAACACGCTCTCCCAGCAGGGCGTCAGCGTGCTGCCCATCATCCTGCCGGATGGCGAAGCCTACAAGAACAGCGAAACCCTCAACCAGATCTACAACGCCCTGCTGGAAAACCGCTGCGAGCGCAAAACCACCCTGATCGCACTGGGCGGCGGCGTCATCGGTGACCTCACCGGCTATGCGGCCGCCACCTTCCTGCGCGGCGTGCCTTTCATCCAGGTGCCCACCACCCTGCTGGCCCAGGTGGATTCCTCTGTAGGCGGCAAGACCGGCATCAACCATCCGCTCGGCAAGAACATGATCGGCGCCTTTTACCAGCCGCAAGTGGTGCTTGCCGACACCTCCACGCTCGACACTCTGCCGGCGCGCGAACTGGCGGCGGGCCTGGCCGAAGTGATCAAATATGGATTGATCCGCGACCTGCCGTTCTTCGAATGGCTGGAGAAAAACATGGACCGCCTGCTGGCCCGCGACAAGGATGCGCTGGCTTATGCCATCCGCCGTTCGTGCGAGAACAAGGCCGAGGTCGTGGCTGCGGACGAACGCGAAGGCGGCGTGCGCGCCCTGCTCAATCTCGGCCACACCTTCGGCCACGCCATCGAGGCCGGCATGGGCTACGGCAACTGGCTGCACGGCGAGGCGGTAGCCGGTGGCACGGTGCTGGCGGTTGACCTGTCGCATCGCATGGGATGGCTTAGCGAGCAGGATGTCGAGCGTACGCGGCTCCTGTTCCAGCGCGCCGGCCTGCCGGACCACGCGCCCGACCTGGGCGTGGAAGCCTATCTCGACTACATGGGCCTGGACAAGAAAGTGGAGGGCGGCAAAATCCGCTTCATCCTGCTGAAGCGTATCGGCGAAGCCTTTGTCACCGGAGACATTCCCCCAGAACACCTGAAAGACGCACTCACCGGCTTCGTGCAGAAATGAGCGCGCTGGCGCCCTACGCCGCAGACTCTGCCCACACGCGAGGACGCCAACAGCATGAACCGACACCGCCCGGCCGCAGCGACTTCGAGCGCGACCGCGACCGCATCATCCACTCCACCGCTTTTCGCCGCCTCGAGTACAAGACCCAGGTCTTCGTCAATCACGAAGGCGACCTGTTCCGCACCCGCCTGACCCATAGCCTGGAAGTCGCGCAGATTGGTCGCACCATTGCGCGCAACCTGCAACTCAACGAAGTTCTGGTCGAGGCCATCGCACTGGCTCATGACCTGGGCCACACCCCGTTCGGCCATGCCGGACAGGATGAGCTCAACGATTGCATGAAGGAGCATGGCGGCTTCGAGCACAATATTCAGTCGCTACGGGTGGTGGATTTGCTGGAGGAGCGCTACGCCGAGTTCGACGGCCTCAACCTGTGTTTCGAAACCCGCGAGGGCATCCTCAAGCACTGTTCCCTGCCCAACGCCAGGATGCTGGGAGATGTAGGAGAGCGTTTCCTGCTGGATCAGCGCCCCAGCCTGGAAGCCCAGGTCAGCAACCTGGCGGACGAAATCGCCTACAACAACCACGATGTGGATGACGGCCTGCGCTCCGGCCTGATCACACTGGAACAGCTCTCAAAGACCAGCCTGTTTGCCCGCCACCTGGCCATGGCGCAGGAAAAACATGCCGGTCTCGATGGACGGCGACTGATCCATGAAACCGTGCGGCGCATGATCAACACCCTGGTCATGGACCTGATCGAGCAAAGCACCAGCAACATCCGTGCAGCCGCGCCCGCCAGCCTCGACGACGTGCGCCGCGCACCGCCCCTGATCGCATTCAGCCCGGCACTGGCAAACGAGCAGCGCGAACTGAAGCAGTTCCTGCGCAAGCATCTCTATCGCCATTACCTGGTTAACCGGGTGAGCATGAAGACGCGCCGCATCGTGCGCGAACTTTTCAGCGCGTTCTTCGAAACGCCCTCCCTGCTGCCACCGCAGTATCAGGAAAAAGCACATACCGACAATGCGCGCACCATCGCCGACTATATCGCCGGCATGACCGACCGCTATGCTTACCGCGAACACCGGAGATTGTTCGCAATCGAAGAAATTTGATTTTCCTTGAGCGCGGCATTCCGCCGCAGGGACCCGTTTTCATGCATAGCTATAGATTTGCACCGAGCAAGCCCGGAGGCCATTTTGAAGCTCAAGCAATACCAGGTTGATGCATTTACCGACAGGGTCTTCGGCGGCAACCCTGCCGCCGTGGTTCCATTGCCATCATGGCTGGATGATTCGCTTCTCCAGGCCATAGCGGAGGAAAACAATCTCTCGGAAACAGCCTTCTTCGTGCCTTCGAAAAAGGGCTTCCAGCTGAGGTGGTTCACACCCGTGAAAGAGGTTGATCTTTGCGGCCACGCCACGCTGGCAACGGCCCACGTCATATTCGAAATACTTGGTGACGCCAGACAGGTAATCACTTTTGAAACACGCAGCGGAGACCTGTTCGTCAAACAGAACGGGAAACTGCTGGAAATGGACTTTCCGGCATCGCCCCCGATCCCCTGCGAAATTTCCGAGAAACTGGTCCTGGGACTAGGTTGCCGCCCCATCGAGGTATTGGCCGCAGAAGATTATCTGGCGGTATTCGACAGCGAGGCCACCGTTCGATCCATCACACCCGATCAGTCAGTGCTGAGCCAGCTTGATTTGCGAGGCGTCAGCATTACCGCCCCCGGCAATGAAGTCGATTTTGTCAGCCGCTTTTTCGCTCCCAGATTCGGCATTCCGGAAGACCCCGTGACTGGCTCCGCGCATTGCGAGCTAGCGCCGTACTGGGCATACAAGCTTGGCAAGAACATATTGAGCGCCAAACAGGTTTCCAGACGCGGGGGCGACATCACTTGCGAGCTGAGAGCAGACCGCGTGATTCTGTCGGGATCCGCGGTCATATTCATGGAAGCGGAAATTGCCATCCCGGACTGATCTCGCAGTCGCTCTGCTGCTGGCTTCGATTTCCACAGTGAACGCCGAGCAGGTAGTGTGCCATTACACCTATGGCGGCGAGACCCAGGTTCTGGCGGCCCAGCCCGCGAAGTCGCCCTATGCAGAGAAGGGCATCAAGGTCGGTTCGTATTTCCAGTTTCGCCTGGTATTCCAGAACGAACCCGCCAACATGGCCGCCATCAAGATCTACACCTATGTCGATCGGGATGAAGGGCCGACCCTGATCCACCAGGCCAACTTCCCCTACCTCCCGCAGCGCCATGTGGCAAATCCCTACGGCTTTACTGGCCTGCATTTCGTTTACGAACCGGTACGCGACAGCGAATTGCAGTACTGGTGCGAGATGAAGTCCACTAATGAATAGCCCCGGCCGATTTCTGAGATTGGTATTGGCTGGGCTGATTTTCATCATCCCCCCGGTCTGGGCAGAGCCAGTGCGCCTGATCTTCGCAGGCGACATCATGCTCGACGACGGCCCGGGGAAAGTGATCCAGTCAGGTCGCGACCCGCTGGCCCACTTTGCCGCCATGCTGGCCCAGGCAGACTTCACCGTAGGCAATCTGGAATGCCCTGTAGCCACCACGGGTCGGCCGCTTGAGAGCAAGATTTTCTCCTTTCGCGCCCATCCCCGCGTGCTGTCCATCCTCAAAGGCCGCTTCAATGCCCTGGCCGTCGCCAATAATCACTCCGGCGACTACGGCAAGGAAGCCTTTCTCGAGACCCTGACGCTGCTCGAACACAACGACCTGCCCTATTTCGGCGGCGGGCGCGACCTTGCCGCCGCTCATGCACCGCTGTGGATCGAAAGGAAAGGACTGCGCATCGCTGTCCTCGGCTACAACGAATTCAAACCCCGCTCCTTCGAAGCCGGGCCTGACTGGGCAGGAATCGCCTGGAGCGAAGACAGCCAGGTCTTCGCCGATATCCGCGCAGCCCGCGCCGCAGGCGCGGACCTGGTGATCCCCTTCATGCACTG
Organism: Gammaproteobacteria bacterium; assembly: GCA_018824405.1. Classification (GTDB taxonomy): domain Bacteria; phylum Pseudomonadota; class Gammaproteobacteria; order Burkholderiales; family Sulfuricellaceae; genus Sulfurimicrobium. Next base: position 440,190 of record JAHJGO010000011.1, on the reverse strand, counting down.
GGGCTGGGAGCGCGAACTTCAGCCCGACTCACGTCAGCGCCAGTTGGCGCGGACCATGATCGATGCCGGGGCGGACCTGGTGATCGGCGGCCATCCGCATGTGACGCAGGGGGCGGAGTATTACCGGGGGAAGCTGATCGTCTACAGCCTGGGCAACTTCGTGTTCGACGGCTTCGATCCGCCGGAAATCCCGGAAACACGGGAGGGCTGGCTGCTGCGGCTGAGCGTGGATCGCAATGGGCTGATCGAATGGGATACGGTGGCGGCACGGATGGATCAGGAGGGCACGCCACACATGGTTTCTGGCGCAGAGACACCGTGCGGCAAGGCCGACGATACCGTCATCAGGCATTGCAGGAACCTTCCATAAATTCAATTTTCTTGACATGACCGGACATAGCGATAAACTGGTATTACTTGATAACACCGAGCGCTACCATGAAAGCCACCTCCACCGAAAAACCGCGAGCTCCCGCAACCGTCACGATCAAGCTCGACTCTTCAGAGCGGGATCGTATCGCTTCACTGGCAAGCATCATGAAGCGCACGCCTCACTACCTCATGAAAGAAGCGATTCTTGAGTATGTGAAACGCGAGGAAGCGCGACAAAATTTCATCAGAGCTGCCGATACTTCTTTCGAGCATTTCAAGGAAACCGGCCTGCACATCACGCTCGACGAATTCAGCACCTGGGTGGATGAGGTACAAAACAACCCCGACGCGCCTATCACCGCATGCCACACGTAAGACTCTCGGCACGCGCTCAATCTGATCTTTCCCGGCTTCGCACCTTCTTGCTGGAAAAAGACGCCAACGCAGCAAAACGCGGCTTGTTGGCTATCCGCGAGGCATTGATGCCGCTGAAACACTCGCCCTATATTGGCCGGCCGGTTGAAGATCGTGGTGATCTGCGTGAGGTGGTGATCGATTTCGGCACCAGCGGCTACCTTGCCATGTATCGCTTTGAACCCGGCCTGGATGCTGTGACTATTCTGGCGATCAAGCATCAGCGGGAAGATGATTACAAGTAGAGACTCAATACAAAAGTAACAAAGAATGGTGTCCCTTTTTGCCTCCACAAAAACCCATAATCAATTGGCGCATTCTTTGTAAAATGCCAATAGCGTACATAATTTCGATTTGCCAAGCTTCATGACCATTAGCAGATACCGCACTTTCTCACCAAAGACAATTGAGAATAAATGAAAAAATTAATCGCAGTAATTGTGCTTAGCACCGCAGCCCTCGCAGGTTGCGACCCAAATTCGAAACCAATATATGGTAAGGAGACTGGCCTCCCAAAAAATTGTCGCGCAATTGTTCAGGCCAACATTGATGCCTACCGAGCTAAGCAATATACAACGGACGAAATAATGGCATCACTTGAAAGAAATTGTGGCGCAAATGCCCAGTCATGGAGTCAGTAGCATAATAGTCATGCCAACTAAAATGCACGGCGACAAGTTTAGATTCGTAGCTCAGTTTTGTGCGCTTCGCGCGATATTTGATTGCCGGGGGCAGCCCGGCGGCTGGTTACTGTATTTTGCTTGCACAAAATAAAGTAACCAAACAAAAGTGCACCCCATCCACCGCCCCTAGCGGGGTTCCCTGCGCTGCTCGCCAAGCCGGCCGGCTGTGCAACTCGCGCTTCGCGCTCAGACAGTGCTCGCCGACTGCCCCCGGCTTGTCTGTGCTGCTCGGCGGTGGACCGAGGGGATTCAGCATCAAACCCATCACCCATCCCCACCCTGGCCCTCCCCTTGAAGGGGAGGGTGCGCCCTTGCCATGCGCATCGTGATAAAGATATTTGCAGTTACCGAGCGTGGAACCGCCACCCGTTTCCCCTCTGCGCCGCTTCGGTTTGGTCAACAAATTGGGGGCCTTCGGCTGCGCCCTGTTTGAGCTCCGCGGCAGGGCACGGTTTGTGTGCCCTGCTAGGGCGAGTTGCGCAGACGCCCAATTTGTTGGCCAAACCGAAGGAACCCGAAGGGCGGCGCAGCGGGGTCGCCTTTTCTTGGTTACCTTCTTTTGGCGAAGCAAAAGAAGTGACCCGCTCGCCGGGCGGCCCCGGCACCCAATCAAACATGCGCATAGCGCATTCCAATAAGGCCACCACCTACCAATTAACTTCCCAAGCCGTCTTATACCCCACCACACATTCCTCCAACCCGGTAGGAATCCTCGCCGCATCTGGTCTGACAGCAATTCGCCCCGCCATGATTTCGGCCTCACGCTGCGGGTAGCGCGGCCCATCACCCGGGTCGCCGAAGCCTTCCGGATAGATTGGCTGGTTGGCGACGTCATACTTGTCCGATGCACCCAGGGCGTGAAACAGCTCATGCGTGATGACCACGTTGTTCTGCGAACTCTGCCTGTCTTGCGCGAATGCATGCACCACACCCACCAGACCTTTTTGCAGCCCGAGCGAGTGTTGCAACGGCTTGCCCTCCTCTCCCTGGTGATACACCACGAACAAGCGGACCACGCCAAGACTGCCCCAGAAGGGCGAGTTGTCGAAAGCATAGTGGCGCAAGCCAAGACTCCAGAGGATGGCTGAGAGTGCTGAATGGCGTTCTTCCGGCGGAGCTGGTGGCAAAGTTTTAATTTCCCCGGCCAGCCGGATGTTCACTGGCGGCAGATCCTTGCCGCGATAACGCTCGGCCTGAATTGCGATGAAGCGCCCGATTTCCTGAAAATCATCCTGCTTGAGTCCGGCGATATATTCGCCCACTTCCACCGTCCCATCCCCATTCACCGGATAGATGGCAACCTCGAGCGGACGCAGCCAGTTACGCACCACCATGCTTTCCCAGTAAGTCATGCCGGCGACGGCAGCAAACAGGGCCAGCAACAACAGAATACGGAGGGTGCGAAAGGACATGTGCTTACTCGCTAGTCAGTGGATGCTGACAGGAAATCCTACTCGCCCAGATAGGCATGACGCACCTGCGGGTCATTGAGCAGCGTGGCGGACTCGCCAGACAGGCAGATCGTCCCGCTTTCCATGACATAGGCGCGATGGCTGGCTTCCAGCGCCAGCTTGGCGTTCTGCTCGACCAGCAGGATGGTCACACCTTCGGCCGAGATGGCGCGGATGGTTTCGAATATCTTGTTCACCATCAGGGGCGCCAGGCCCATGCTCGGTTCATCGAGCAGCAGCAGGCGCGGGCGGCTCATCAGGGCGCGGCCGATAGCGAGCATCTGCTGTTCACCGCCGGACAGGGTGCCGGCCTGCTGGGTTTTGCGTTCGAACAGGCGCGGGAAGAGTTGGTAATTCTTTTCCAGATCATGCCGGATGGCCTGCGTATCGCGCCTGCTGTAGGCACCCATGAGCAGGTTTTCTTCCACGCTGAGGCGACCGAAAATGCCCCGCCCTTCCGGCACCAGCGCGATGCCCTGGCGCACCAGATCGAATACGGGGGTCTGCGCGATGGACTTGCCCTGGTAAAGAATTTTTCCGTGCGCCGGCAGGAGCCGCGCCAGTGCCTTGAGGGTCGTGGTCTTGCCTGCGCCGTTGGCGCCGATCAGGCACACCAGTTCGCCAGCGGCAACTTCCAGATCGATGCCCCTGACCGCCTTGATACCACCGTAAGAAACATTCAGACCGCTCACCTCGAGCAAGCTCATGCGACGCTCCCGCCCAGATAGGCTTCAATCACCTGCGGATCGCGCTGCACCTCGGCAGGCGTGCCTTCAGCAATTTTTTTGCCGTAATCCAGCACCGCCACGCGGTCGCACAGGCCCATCACCAGCTTCACATCGTGCTCGATCAGCAGCAGGGTCACGCCATCCGCGCGGATGGTTTGCAGCAATTGTTCAAGCGTTGCGGTCTCGCTCGCATTCATGCCGGCGGCGGGTTCGTCGAGGGCCAGCAGTTTGGGTTCCGTGGCCAGCGCGCGAGCAATTTCGAGACGGCGCTGGTCACCATAGGAAAGATTTTTTGCCAGGGTCCGCGAGTGCTTTTCGATGCCGACGTAGGTCAGGAGATCGTGGGCACGCTGACGAATGGCAGCCTCTTCCTTGCGCGTACCGCCACCGCGCAGGATGGCGCCGAGCACCCCGGCATGGGTGCGCACGTGACGCCCGACCATGACGTTTTCCAGTGCACTCATGTTGGCGAACAGGCGGATATTCTGGAAGGTGCGCGCCAGTCCCAGACGCGTGACCTGGCTGGGCTTCCGGCCATGAATAGCGTGGCCGTCCAGGCTGACTTGCCCGGCGCTCAGGGTGTACAGACCGGTCAGCACATTGAACAACGTGGTCTTGCCTGCGCCATTGGGCCCGATCAGGCCGAAAATTTCGCCCTGCCCGATGATGAACGAAACCTCGGAGAGCGCAGCCAGGCCGCCAAAGTGTTTGCTCACGTTTTCTGCACGCAACAGGCTCATGGCTTACCTTTGAGCGTCATAGAGTGCATCCTGTTCGTGCTCCAGCACTTCCGCTTCGCTGCTGAATTCGCGCTGACGCGTCTTCGAGGGCCACAGCCCGGCAGGACGGAAAATCATCACCACGATCAGCGCCAGGCCAAAAATCAGCATGCGCAGGTCAGCCGGGTCCACCACCACGCGTCCGAACAGGGCTTCTTCGAGCGGGCCAATATAGCGCAGCGCTTCGGGCAGGACGGTGAGCAGGATGGCGCCCAGAATCACCCCCGGAATATGCCCCATGCCACCCAGCACCACCATGCACAGGATCATGATGGATTCCATCAGGTGGAAGCTTTCCGGGCTGACGAAGCCTTGGAAACCGGCGAACAGGCCGCCGGAAATGCCGCCGAAACTCGCGCCCATGGCAAAGGCCAGCAGCTTGACGTTGCGCGTATTGATGCCCATCGCCTCGGCCGCCACTTCGTCCTCACGGATCGCCACCCAGGCGCGACCGATGCGCGAATCCTGAAGGCGCAGCGAAATGAAGACGATCAGCAGGGCCAGCGCCAGGAATAGATAGTAGATGGCATAGATACCCGGCACCTGCACGCCGAACAGTTCAAACGACTGGCTGAGAGACACCCCGCCCGCGCCGAGCGGGTCGATCATGCTGATGCCCTGGGGCCCGTTGGTCAGATTGACCGGCGCGTTGAGGTTGTTGAGGAAAATCCGGATGATTTCGCCAAAACCGAGGGTCACGATGGCGAGGTAGTCGCCGCGCAGCCGCAGGGTCGGCGCGCCCAGCGTCATGCCGAACAGCCCGGCCACCAGCGCGCCTAGCGGCAGGATGAGCCAGACCGGAAGGTGCAGACCGAAATGAGGCGAAGCCAGCAGGGCGTACAGATAGGCGCCGACGGCGTAAAAGGCGACATAACCCAGGTCGAGCAGTCCGGCGTAGCCGACCACGATATTCAGCCCCAACGCCAGCATGATGTAGAGCAGGACAAAATCGAGTATGCGAACCCAGCCGTTGCCCAGACTCGCGCCAACCAGGAAGGGTGCGGCTGCCAGCAGCAGGCCGAGCAGCACGAAGGCCACATACGCGGCGCGGCGGTCGGATGTAAATCTGCGCCAGTTATTTGGCATGCCTGAGGCCCTCATTAAAACCGTCATTGCGAGAAGCAAAGCGACGAAGCAATCTGTTTTCAGAGGGCTCCACGTAAGGCCGAGATTGCTTCGCTACGCTCGCAATGACGGCCTGAGAGGGGTTCATGCTCGCTCCGCCACGCGCTCGCCCAGCAGACCCGAAGGGCGGAACACCAGCACCCCGATCAGCACGAAGAAGGCAAACACATCCTGGTAATGGCTGCCAAGAAAGCCGCCGGTGAGGTCGCCGATATAGCCTGCCGCCATGCTCTCGATCACACCCAGCAGCAGGCCGCCCAGCATGGCGCCGGCGATATTGCCGATGCCGCCCAACACCGCCGCGGTGAAAGCCTTGAGGCCGAGCAGGAAACCCATGTAATAGTGCGCAATGCCGTAGTAGGCACTCACCATCAGCCCGGCGATGGCGGCCAGCGCCGAGCCAAGGATAAAAGTGAAGGAGATCACGGCATTGACGTTCACTCCCATCAGGCCGGCAATTTCCGGCGCCTGGGCAGTGGCGCGCATGGCCCGGCCGATGCGGGTTTTGTTTATCAGCATGACCAGCCCAGCCATCAGCACCAGCGCCAGCAGGAAGATGAAGATTTGCAGATCGGTGATGCCTGCGCCGCCAATTTCATGGCGCGTCATCGGCAGGATAGGTGGAAAGGATATGTACGACCGCCCCCAGATGATCATGGCCACGTTCTGCAGCACGATGGACACGCCGATGGCGGTGATCAAGGGGGCCAATCGCGGGGCCTTGCGCAAGGGCCGATAGGCGATGCGCTCGATGGCGAAGCCCAGCGCCATGCAGACGCTGATCGCCACCAGCAGCCCGGCGGCAACGATCATGATGCCGGGGATGTCGACCCCGCTGGCCAGCAGCATGTTGACCACTGCCAGCGTTACCATGGCGCCGATCATGACCACCTCGCCATGGGCGAAGTTGATCAGTTCAAGGATGCCATACACCATGGTGTAACCCAGTGCGATCAGAGCGTAGACGCTACCCAGCACCAGGCCGTTGATAAGCTGCTGGAGGAAAATATCCAAAATGTTATTGCGCTGCTGCAGGCGCTGGCGCGGCACCACCTACGGTTTCCAGCACCTCCCACTTGCCGTTTTTCACCTGATAGAGGGTGATCGCACCATCCCTGATGTCGCCCTTCGCGTCGAAACTGACTCTGGCCGTCACGCCGTCATGGGTGATGCCTGCCAGTACCGGCATGTACTTCGCCGGGTCAGCGGAGTCGGCCTTCTGCATGGCGGCGATCATCACGCTCACGGCATCGTAGCAATAAGGGGCGTAAAGCTGGATCTGGCCATATTTGGCAGTAAACCGATCACTAAATTCCTTGCCGCCCGGCATCTTGTCCAGCGGCAAACCGGGGAGTGAACTGTAAGCCCCTTCAGCATTGCCACCCGACAGTTTGATGAATTCCGGCGTGCTACCGCCATCACCCATGAGAAATTTGGCATTCAGCCCCAGGGTCTTGAACTGCTTGATCATCGGGCCGCCCTGGGCATCCATGCCGCCGAAGAACAGCACGTCGGCGTTTTCGGATTTGACCGCGGTCAGAATCGCCATGAAATCAGTGGATCTGTCCGTGGTGTACTGGCGCGTCACGATCTCTGCGCCAGCCGCCTTTGCCGCTGTTTCGAACTGGTCGGCCAGTCCTTGGCCATAGGCCGTGCGATCATCGATGATGGCGACTTTCTTCGCACCCAGCCGGGTCACGGCAAAATCGCCCAGCACCCGACCCTGCTGCACATCATTGGGCATCACGCGAAACGCGGTCCTGAAGCCCTGCTCGGTGTACTTGGGATTGGTTGCAGAAGGAGAAATCTGCACGATGCCGGCATCGGAATAAATTTTCGAGGTAGGAATGGTGGTGCCGGAATTGAGATGGCCGATGATGCCGTTGACCTTCTCGTCCACCATTTTCTGCGCCACGATGGTAGCTGTTTTGGGATCGGCCTGGTCGTCCTCGCTGAGGAGCTCGAATCTGACCTTTTTGCCGCCGATGCTGATGCCCTTCGCGTTGGCATCATCGATCGCCATGCGTGTGCCGTTCTCGTTATCCTTGCCGAGGTGAGACTGAGGTCCGGTAAGGGGCTGAATCGCGCCTATCTTCACCACCATTTCACCGTCTGCGGCGGGCACTGTATCTTTTTTGCCACAAGCAGCAAGATTCAACAATGCAGTCGAAAGCAGCACAACAAGCAGGCGTGATTTCAATTTTTTCTCCCCTAAAATCATTATTGGCTTATCAAGCTGCCTATTCTATCGAAATTTCCGTGTTCCAAAAAACAAAAGCCAACCCGAGGGTTGGCTTTGCACAGGCTGGATGCGCCTGATTTAGTACTTGCGGGTCAGAATCCAGTGCACCAGAGCCTTGACATCCTCATCCTTGACTGCAGCGTTTGGCGGCATCGGAACTTCACCCCACACGCCTTTGCCGCCGGCTTTTACCTTGGCGGCCAATTTGGCTTCGGCACCCTTGTCGCCTTTGTACTTGGCAGCAACTTCCTTGTAACCAGGGCCGACAATTTTCTTGTCCATGCCGTGGCAGCTCATGCAGGCGCTTTTCTGCGCCAGGGCGACCATCGCAGCCTCATCCGCAGCATTAGCGTAACCAGAAACCAGTACAGCGGCCGCAGCGGCCATTCCCAACCAGGTAGCTTTCATAATCGACTCCTCAAAAAACATGGTAAATAATGAATTTAAAACAAAACCACAAAATCTGGAGCTGGCTATCTTAAACCAACCTGCCGCCATTGCAAGAATTTTTGCACACACAAGCTGACAGAAACCTGAACGAAAGTAAATTCCGAAACTTAACTTCCGCGACTACTGCCCCGGCGGCGGCGTAACTCGCAGCACCTCATCCATGGTGGTCAAACCCGCTGCTACTTTCTGTGCGCCGCTGATGCGCAGCGGTCGCATGCCTTCCTTGTAGGCCTGCTCCCGGATCAGGGCGATATCGGCAGAGCCGGCAACCAGTTTCTTCACGGCCGGCGACAGAAGCATGATTTCATAAATGCCGGAACGCCCCAGATAACCGGTCATGCGACATTCCAGGCAGCCTTTGAGCGTATTGATACTCGCGGGCGGCGTGGCTTTCCAGGGAGCCACCATGGCATTCCATGCTTCCTCATCAATGCTGGTTTTTTCCTTGCAATGCGGACACAGGGTACGCACCAGCCGCTGTCCCAGCACACCCAGCACGGTGGAGTTGAGAAGATAGCCCGGCACACCCAGATCGAGCATGCGGGTAATCGCCGAGGGGGCATCGTTGGTATGCAGGGTGGAAAGCACCAGGTGGCCGGTCAAGGCTGCCTGGATGGCCATTTCCGCCGTTTCCAGGTCGCGGATCTCGCCCACCATGATGATGTCCGGGTCCTGGCGCATCAGGGTGCGGATGCCGCTGGCGAAGTCCAGGCCGATATTGTGCTGCACCTGCATCTGGTTGAACTGCGGCATCACCATCTCGATGGGATCTTCAACCGTGCAGACGTTGACCTCAGGCTGGGCCAGGGTACGCAGGGTGGAATACAGCGTCGTAGTCTTGCCCGAGCCAGTTGGCCCGGTGACCAGCACAATGCCGTTGGGCTGCGACACCATCTGATTCCAGCGTTGCTCTTCCTGCTCGCCAAAGCCGAGATCCTTGAAATCCTGCACGATCACGTCTGGATTGAAAATCCGCATCACCAGCTTCTCGCCAAAAGCGGTGGGCATGGTGGAAAGGCGCAATTCAACTTCCATCCCGTCCGGCGTGCGGGTCTTGATTCGCCCATCCTGCGGGCGGCGCTTCTCTACGATATCCATGCGACCCAGGCCCTTGATGCGACTGGTGATGGCCGTCACCACCGGGGAGGGAATCTGGTACACATGATGCATCACGCCATCGATACGAAAGCGCACATTGCCTGAATCGCGCCGAGGCTCAAGGTGAATATCCGAAGCGCGCTGCTCGAACGCATACTGGAACAGCCAGTCCACGATTTGCACCACATGCTGGTCGTTGGCATCAAGGTGGCCGGTGCGCGACAGTTCCACCAGCTGCTCGAAATTGGCAATCCCGGACTGACCCGCGCCTTCATGTGTTTTCAGCGCCCCTTTCATGGAGCGTGCCAGATTGTAGAATTCCGGCAGGTAACGCTTGATCTGCTCCGGGGTCGCGATCACGCGGCGAATCTCACAGCGCAGTATCTGGGCGATTTCCCTTTCCCACTCGCGTTCGAAAGGCTCGGCTGTCGCCACAACCACTTCTCGCGAGCTGGCCGCGATCGGCAGGACCATGAAACGCGAAGCATAGGCATGCGACATGACCTTGGCCACCGAGGACACATCCACCTTGAGCGGGTCGATGTGCTGGTAAGGCAGGCCAAGCTTCCCCGCCAGCCACTGGGTCAATTCCTCGAGATCAAGAGTCTGGAAAGGCGGATGTGGATTTTTCCACTTCTGGCTCGCCACTACCACCAGCGGGTGCAACTTGACGCCACCCTGATTGCGTGCAGGAAAATTGATCTTGTCGGCATTCGCCTGCGGCACCAGGCCATCCGCCACCAGTTCGGCCAGCACCTCGTCGAGAGTGAGTTTATGCTCGTGGTCGGGCAGTGCCATGGGCTTTACCTTTTAAGTTGCGACACGTCACGCACCGCGCCTTTGGCAGCCGAGGTGGTCATTGCCGCGTACGCCTGCAGTGCCTGGGAAACCAGTCGCGCGCGTTTGACCGGCTGCCAGGCCTTGCTACCCTTTTCGTCCATCAGTGCGCGGCGATGCGAAAGCTCTTCCCACGACACCATCAGGTTGATGCTGCGATTCGGGATGTCGATCTCGATCGTGTCACCCTCTTCCACCAGGCCGATGGCGCCGCCCTCCGCCGCTTCCGGAGAAACGTGGCCGATGCTCAAGCCCGATGTGCCGCCGGAAAAACGTCCGTCGGTGAGCAGCGCGCAGGCCTTGCCCAGCCCCTGGGACTTGAGATAACTGGTCGGGTACAGCATTTCCTGCATGCCTGGTCCGCCGCGCGGCCCTTCGTATCGGATCACCACCACATCGCCGGCCACGATCTGGTCGGCCAGAATGGCCGCCACGGAATCTTCCTGGCTCTCGAATATGCGTGCCCGGCCGGTGAATTTGAGAATGCTCTCGTCCACCCCGGCGGTTTTGACGATACAGCCGTCCTCCGCGATATTGCCATACAGCACCGCCAGCCCGCCATCCTGGGAATAGGCGTGGGCCTTGTCGCGGATGCAGCCGTTGGCACGGTCGAGATCGAGTTCGGCGAAGCGCTTGTCCTGGCTGAATGCCACGGTGGTGGGCACCCCGCCCGGCGCGGCGCGATAGAAGGTTTTGACTTTCTCATCGGTGGTGCGGCACACGTCCCAGTGCTCCAGCGCCTGGCCCATGGACGGGCTGTGGATGGTCGGCAGATCGCGGTGCAGCAGCCCGGCACGATCCAGTTCGCCGAGAATCGCCATGATGCCGCCAGCGCGGTGAACGTCTTCCATGTGGTAAGTCTGGATGCTCGGTGCAACCTTGGAAAGGTGAGGCACCTTGCGCGACATGCGGTCGATGTCCTTCATGGTGAAATCCACGCCCGCTTCGTGCGCCGCAGCCAGCAGATGCAGCACGGTATTGGTCGAACCGCCCATGGCGATATCCAGCGCGACAGCGTTCTCGAAAGCTTCAAAAGTCGCGATGGAACGCGGCAGCACCGACATGTCGTCGCGCTCGTAATGGCTCTTGGCCAGCGCCACGATCAGGCGCCCAGCTTCGAGGAACAGGCGCTTGCGGTCAGCATGCGTCGCCACCAGCGAGCCGTTGCCAGGCAGGCCAAGACCCAGAGATTCGACCAGACAATTCATGGAGTTCGCCGTAAACATGCCGGAGCAGGAGCCGCAGGTCGGGCAGGCGGAACGCTCGATAGCTGCCACATCCTCGTCGGACTCCTTGGCATCGGCCGCGAACACCATGGCATCCACCAGATCAAGCGCGATGGTCTTGCCATGAATGACCGCCTTGCCGGCTTCCATCGGCCCGCCGGAGACGAAAATCGTCGGAATATTGAGGCGCAGGGCCGCCATCAGCATGCCGGGGGTGATCTTGTCGCAGTTGGAGATGCACACCAGCGCATCAGCGCAATGGGCATTGACCATGTATTCGACGCTATCCGCGATCAGTTCACGCGATGGCAGGCTGTAGAGCATGCCGCCGTGGCCCATGGCAATGCCGTCGTCCACCGCAATGGTATTGAATTCCTTGGCCACGCCGCCAGCGGCTTCGATCTCGCGCGCGACCAGCTGGCCCATGTCCTTGAGGTGCACGTGCCCCGGCACGAACTGGGTAAAGGAATTGGCAATGGCGATGATGGGCTTGTCGAAATCGCCATCGGTCATGCCGGTAGCGCGCCACAGGGCGCGGGCGCCGGCCATGTTGCGGCCATGGGTGGTGGTGCGGGAACGGTATTGCGGCATCGCGGGACTCCAGATAAAAACACGTATAATTCCCGCATTCTAACCGAATTATTCCGGCCCTCAATGCTCATCCATCCCCAGTTCGACCCTGTTGCTTTCCAGATCGGCCCCTTGGCCATTCGCTGGTACGGCCTGATGTATCTCACCGCCTTCGCCCTGTTTTTAGGGCTCGGTCGCTATCGCATGCGCACCAGCCCCGATCTGGGCTGGCACAAGCGCGAGCTTGACGACCTGCTGTTTTATGGCGTGCTGGGCGTAGTGCTGGGCGGGCGACTGGGCTATATCGTTTTTTACAAGGCTGCCTACTACCTGCAGCATCCGTTGGAAATTTTTGCCGTATGGCAGGGCGGAATGTCCTTCCACGGCGGTTTTCTAGGAGTGCTGGTGGCGATGTGGTTATTTTCGCGCAAGAGCGGCAAATCCTGGCTGGCCGTGACCGACTTCATCGCGCCGCTGGTACCGCTGGGACTGGGCGCCGGGCGTATCGGCAATTTCATCAACGGTGAATTGTGGGGGCGTCCCACCGATATTTCATGGGGAGTGATCTTTCCCCAGGCCGGGGATGGCATTGCGCGCCACCCCTCGCAACTGTATCAGTTCGCTCTTGAAGGACTGGCGCTATTCGCCCTGCTGTGGTGGTTTTCTGCCAAACCGCGCCCGGCTGGAGCAATTTCTGGCCTGTTCCTGATCGGCTATGGCGCCTTCCGTTTCCTGGCGGAATTTGCCCGCGAACCGGACAATTTCCTCGGCCTGCTGAGCCTCGGACTCTCCATGGGCCAATGGCTATCGTTGCCCATGATACTTGCCGGTATTGCCATGCTGCGCTGGGTCTATCATTCTCGACCATAATCAGGGACTCTCGCAGGGAGCAAGCAAGCCTCATTAATATCATTTTTGCTGTGCCTGGGTTACCCTAAAGAGACATCCAGCACAGAACAGGAGCACACATGGCAAAGCCCAATTACTCATATGAGAAACGCCAGAAAGAACTGGCCAAGAAACAGAAAAAAGAAGAAAAGCAGCAGCGCAAAAATGCCCCGGACGGCAGCCAGGATGATGAACCTGTAGCGCCCCAAGCCGACCAGCCAGACGCTTCCGACTGACCTTTCAGGAACCAGGCTTAGCGGACTTGGTGTTTGACAAACCCAGGGCCTGCCAGCCGCTCAGCCCCAGTTTTTTCAGCGTCTCGATATTGCGTTCATAAATGCCGTCAACATCCGGAAAGGAATCGACAGCACGGGAAAGGCTCTCCTCCCGGATCAGATGCAGGGTAGGAAAGGGGGCTCGGTTGGTGTAGTTGCCGATATCGTCCGGTTCTGTGTCGGCAAACTGGTATGCCGGGTGAAAACTGGCAATCTGGATGACGCCCTCCAATCCATGTTCGCCCACAGCCCCCTCGGCCATCACCATAAAATCGTTGAACTCCAGGAAATCCGGTAATAAGGTCGGGTGGACCAGCAAGGTGGTGTCGGTTTCAGCCGGATCGGCAGCGGCGAGAAAATCCAGTTCCCGGTCCAGGTCTTCCAGAAAACCATCCACATGCCTGGCTTCGCTGACCACGAAACGCACCTGATTTTTCACATACACCGCTTTCGCAAACGGGCACAGATTGAGTCCGATCACCGCCTTCTCCACCCACAAGCGGGTGGCTGTAATCACTTCATCCTTCTCCATCATCAAACCCTCATTCAGACATCCGCAGGCGATGGATTTCGCACTTGCAGTTTTCGCATTCACACCGATACTATCATCCCATGGCACATCACCTCTGGAGTCCGTCATGCCGCTGATCCCCGAAAAAACCCGCAACATGGCGTTATATTGCGACTTCGAGAACGTCGCCCTGGGCGTACGCGACGCCAAACCTGCGCAGAAATTCGACATCCGCAAGGTGCTGGAGCGATTGTTACTCAAGGGCAGCATTGTAGTGAAAAAGGCCTACTGCGACTGGGAGCGCTACAAGGAGTTCAAGGCATCCATGCACGAAGCGGCATTCGAACTGATCGAGATTCCCCACGTGAGGCAGTCGGGCAAAAACTCTGCCGATATCCGCATGGTAGTGGACGCGCTCGACCTCTGCTACACCAAATCGCATGTCGATACTTTCGTCATCATCAGCGGAGATTCGGATTTTTCGCCGCTGGTGAGCAAGTTGCGCGAGAACAACAAAACGGTCATCGGCGTAGGCGTAAAAAACTCCACCTCCGACCTTCTGATCGCCAACTGCGACGAATTTATCTACTACGACGATCTGGTCAGGGAAACGGAGAAGAAAGCCGAAAAAGCCAAAACCCGCGTCAAGAAAAAACCCGCCACCAAGGGTGCCGCCGAGACCGCACCCAAAACCCCGCCCAAGGAAGAAAACGACAAGACGCAGGAAGCCCTCGATCTGGTGATGAGCACTGTGGAAGCCCTTTTTCTGGAACGGGGGGAAGAAGAAAAAATCTGGGGCTCGATGGTCAAGCAGGCGCTCAAGCGGCGCAAACCGGGCTTCAACGAAAGTTACTACGGATTTTCCTCGTTCAGCAAACTGCTGGATGAAGCCGCAACACGCAAACTGCTGGAGGTGGAACACGACGAAAAGTCGGGTGGCGTCATCATCAGGAATTTCAACCCGGAATATTAAGCCCTTCATTCTTGCAACCAGGACAGGACCAGAAATTGCCGCATAAACCGCAACTCAACGCCAATTCACAAGCCATCATTGCCGCACTCATGGGACTGCATCGCGCCTTTCCTCTGGAACGTCGCATCGGCAAAGAAGCGTGCGATGACACGCGCGAAACCTACCTGGCGATACTATTGCGCTGGGTGCAGACCGGCACTGCACCGCTAACAACCGGTTTCGACCCCGGGTCGCTGGACGAGCTAGTCGCGCTGGACGCGATATTCATTGTCAACGAGCATATTGGCTGCCCGCCGTTCTGCGCCACGCCGACCGACATCCAGGTCCACTTTCCCCACGAGACACTGCATGCCCTGTCCGCGCTGGATGCACTTGCCTTGCCCCGCATGCTCAACGCACCCGCCAGAATCGAAACCCGGTGCGCCATGAGCGGCGAAACCATTCGCTTTGCACTGACAGAGAACGGTGAACTACTCCCGGAGGAAACCGGTGCGGCAGTTGTCGCCTTTCAGAAAGTGGCCAGCAATATCAACCGCTACGCCCTGGACCTGGCACCCGGCATCCGCTTTGTGCTGCCACTACACAGCAACACCTTGCGGCAAACACTCACGCTGGGGGAAGCATCTGCCGTTGCCAACTCGTTTTACGCATTTCAGCGCAAATTGCTTAAAGACACGGCATCATGAATTTGTCGGCTTATCTCCAGTGGCAATGGGTTCGAGTACTCGTTGAACATGGCGAGCACTGCGCATTGCGCTGCCCTTGCCCTGGCGAGACGAATTAGGGTTAAAATAGTAGTTTTCCCGTTTCTTTAAGGAATCGCCATGCCTCAATACCGTATTGCGCCCAGCATCCTCTCAGCCAACTTCGCCAACCTCGGCAAGGACGTTGACGATGTGCTTGCTGCCGGAGCAGACATCGTTCACTTCGACGTAATGGACAACCATTATGTGCCCAATCTGACTATTGGCCCGCTGGTATGCGAAGCCCTGCGCAAACACGGCGTGACCGCGCCGATCGACGTGCACCTGATGGTCAAGCCGGTGGATCGCATCATCCCTGATTTCGCCAAGGCTGGCGCCACCTACATCACTTTCCACCCTGAGGCTTCCGAGCACATCGACCGCACTATTGGCCTGATCAAGGAAAATGGCTGCAAGGCCGGACTGGTGTTCAATCCGGCTACGCCACTGGATATCCTGGAATACACCCTGGACAAGCTTGACATGGTGCTGCTGATGTCGGTCAACCCCGGATTCGGCGGCCAGAAATTCATTCCCTACGTGCTCGACAAGGCTCGCAAGGTACGCCAGATGATTGATGCCAAGGGCCTCGACATCAGCCTGGAAATCGACGGCGGCGTTGGTCCTGGCAATATTCTTGAAGTTGCAAGGTCAGGCGTGGACACTTTCGTGGCCGGTTCCGCCGTATTCGGCGCAGCCAAGGACAGCGATCCGCACCGCTACAACTCGGTCATCGCCGCGATGCGAGCCGAACTGGCAAAGGTTTAACCTTCTCGTCATGTCAAGGCGTATTGCTTCACTCTTGTTGCTGGCCGCGGCCCTGCCGCTGGCCGGTTGCGAATTGTTGAGCGGAGGCGACAAGGGCAAGGATGGCGAGTCGATTGGTTACGCCTGCCGGCTATCGGATAAATTACCCGAAGACTGCATGAAGGAAAACAGCACCTACACCCCTACGTCCATTCTTGAAGGCTGGAAACGTGCCGACAAGGAGAAAAACCCCAATCTCCACCCCAGCGCAGACCAAACGACTGGTGATGCGGCGACTCAAGGTGAGGGAGAGAGCAAACCCGAGGGTGATCAGGCAGCGTCCGAAGAAGCGCAGCCCGCCACTGAACAACCTGAAAAGCACTGAAATACATGACAAAACCTACTTTTCCCCTCCGCCTCAAGGCTGTCGTCATCGACCTGGACGGTACGCTGCTCAACACCGCGCCCGATCTGGCCGAGGCAGCTACCCGCATGGCAGCGGAACTTGCCCTGCCCCCGGTAGAATTAGCGACCGTCACGACCTATATCGGCAACGGCGTTTCCCGTCTGGTCAAGCGAGTGCTTACCCGTGATATGGATGCGAATCCTGATCCTGCCTTATTTGCCAAGGCCTTGCCGATTTATGAAAAGCACTATGCTGAAGTGGTCAGCCGCGAAAGCCGGCCATTTCCGGGTGTGGTAGAGGGCCTGGAAGCGATGAAAGCCGCAGGATTTCGCCTCGCCTGCATCACCAACAAGGCTGAAAAGTTTACCGTTCCACTGCTCAAAGACACCGGCCTGTTTGACTATTTCGAATTGATTCTTTCTGGCGACACACTGCCCAAACGCAAACCTGACCCCATGCCGTTGCAGCACGCCTGCAAACATTTCGGCATTGAAGCTTCTGAATTGCTGCTGATCGGCGATTCTCTCAATGACACCCAGGCTGCACGTGCGGCAGGCAGTCATGTATTCTGCGTGCCCTATGGCTACAACCGTGGGCGCAGTGTGGAAGAGCTGGACCTCGACGCCGTGGTCCCCAGCCTGCTGGAAGCCACCAAACTGATGGTGAAAATCTGAAGTCATGAATAAACAGCAAGTTGAACTGAAAAGGGCCGGATTTTTCTGGCGATGGCGTGCCTGGCAATAAGCAGCGCCCGCCTTTCCCCTTTTTAGTAAAACTTATGGAATCAAAATCATGACCGAACTGGAATTCAATCGTCTTGCCGCAGAAGGCTACAATCGCATCCCGCTCACGCTGGAAACGCTGGCCGACCTCGACACTCCGCTTTCGCTCTACCTGAAGCTGGCCAATCGACCCTACTCCTACCTGCTTGAATCGGTAGAGGGCGGCGAACGCTTCGGGCGCTACTCCTTCATCGGACTGCCGGCCAAGACCCGGATTGTTGTACGCGGCAAGCAGGTCACGGTTGAAAGCGATCACGCCATTCTGGAAAGCGTCGAAAACGCCGACCCACTGCAATTCATCCAGGAATACATGGCCCGCCTCAAGGTCGCCATGCGCCCCGGTCAGCCACGTTTTTCCGGTGGACTGGCCGGTTACTTTGGCTACGACACCATTCGCTATGTCGAAAAAAAGCTGGCCAACACAGCCAAGCCGGACGTCATTGGCGCACCGGACATCCTGCTGCTGCTGTCTGATGAACTGGCGGTGATGGACAGCCTTTCCGGCAAGATCTATCTGATCGTGTACGCCGATCCGGGCCAGCCCGATGCCTTTGCCGAGGCTCAGAAACGGCTTGCTGAGCTGCGCATTCAGCTGCGCCGTCCAGTGAACATCCCCGATTCGGCAGTTGCCGCACCTCAGCAAGCCACTTCCGAGTTTGGCGAGGAAGCATTCAAGGCCGCAGTGGAGAAATCCAAGCGCTATATTTTCGATGGCGACATCATGCAGGTGGTGGTGTCTCAACGCATGAGCCAGCCCTATGCCGCTTCTCCACTTTCCCTGTACCGGGCACTACGCACCCTGAATCCTTCTCCCTACATGTTTTACTACGACATGGGCGACCATCATGTGGTCGGCGCCTCGCCGGAGATTCTGGTGCAACTTGAAGCCGATACCGTTACCGTGCGCCCGATTGCAGGCACCCGTCCGCGCGGCAAGACCCGCGAAGAGGATGAAACCCTGGCGACCGATCTGCTCAACGACCCTAAGGAACTTGCCGAGCACCTGATGCTGATGGACCTCGGACGCAACGATGTGGGCCGTGTCGCGGAAACGGGTACGGTGCTGGTGTCTGAAAAAATGGTGATTGAGCGTTATTCGCACGTGATGCACATCGTTTCCAATGTCGAAGGACAGCGCAAGCCGGGTGTCTCGGCACTGGATGTGCTGCGTGCAACCTTCCCCGCAGGTACTTTGTCCGGTGCCCCGAAGGTGCGCGCCATGGAAATCATCGACGAACTGGAACCGACCAAACGCGGTATCTATGGCGGTGCAGTAGGATATCTCGGGTACAACGGCGACATGGATCTAGCGATTGCGATTCGCACCGCCGTGATCAAGGACGGCACCCTGTTCGTGCAGGCCGGTGCCGGAGTGGTGGCTGATTCCGTGCCGCAAAGCGAATGGGAAGAAACCCGCAACAAGGCGCGTGCCGTGCTACGGGCAGCCGAACTGGCGCTGAACGGACTGGACGCAGAAGAAATATGATTTACCAATGCGGCACGGTCGATGGCTAGAATCGCCGCATGATCACCCTGAGCCAGGTATGCAAGCGCTACCCCGGTGGCTACGAAGCACTCAAGGACATCAGCTTCTCCATCGAAAAAGGCGAGATGGTGTTCGTCACCGGCCATTCCGGCGCGGGCAAGAGCACCTTGCTCAATCTGATTGCGGCCATCGAGCCGCCCAGCAGTGGCAGCATCATTATCAACGGACAGAATCTGAGCCAATTGCGTCCCGCGGCAGTGCCATTTCTGCGCCGCAATTTCGGCCTGATTTTCCAGGATCACAAGCTGCTCTACGACCGCAATGTGTTCAACAACGTCATGCTGCCGCTCGAAATTACCGGTTTTGATCGTAACGAAGCCGGCAAGCGTGCGCGCGCCGCTCTTGACAAGGTCGGACTGCTGGAACGCGAGAAGGCCATGCCGATTGCGCTTTCCGGCGGTGAGCAGCAACGCCTGTGTATTGCCCGCGCGATTGTCCACCGTCCCTCCATCCTTCTGGCGGACGAGCCTACAGGCAATCTTGACAGCGCTTACGCCAGCGAGATTTTTGAAATGTTCAAGTCATTCAATCAGGTCGGAGTCACCGTAATCATCGTTACCCATGACGAGCGCCTGATAGAGCGTTTTGGCGAGCGCACCTTGCATTTGCAGCATGGAGCCCTGACAGCATGAGCCGCCACTGGCGCACCCTGATGGGAACTCTGGGACGTTTCGTCAGCACGCCGCTGGCAACACTGGTAACGATCAGTGTCATGGGCATCGCCCTCAGTCTGCCAGCTGGACTTTATTTGCTACTATCAAACCTTGGTCAAGCCAGCAGTTCGCTCGAAACGCAAGCTCAGATCAGCTTGTTTCTAAAGCCGGAGTCAGGCAAAAATGGACAAAACCAGATTGAGCAGAAACTCAAACGCCACGCCGAAATAAAAACTTTTCGTTTTGTCGGCCGCGACCAGGCACTCAAGGAGCTTTCTGCCAGCAACGGACTCGGCGATCTCGCTGCCGGGCTTCCGAACAACCCCCTGCCTGACGCCTTTATCATTACCGCCAGGGATAATGATGCCGACCAGCTGGATAAACTACGCCTCGAAATTTCTCAGTGGCCGGGAGTGGAAGCTGCGGAGCTCGACTCGGCCTGGGCCAGGCGTTTGAATGCCATGCTGGATCTCGGCCAGCAACTGACTTTCATGCTTGCCATCTTGCTGGCTTTTGGCCTGGTTGCCGGCATGGGAAACATTATTCGTTTACAGATTCTCACTCGACTCGATGAAATTGAAGTCAGCAAGCTTATCGGAGCCACGGACCGTTTCATTCGCTTGCCTTTTCTTTACCACGGCGCACTTCAGGGATTGCTTGGCGGCCTGGCAGGCTGGGGCATTATCACTCTCGGCGCTCAGTTATTGAATCTCAGCGTAACCAGACTCAGCAACCTCTATGGCTCAAATTTCCAGCTGGAAGGTCTGGCCTTGGCCGATGCGGCTGCATTGCTGGGGTTCTCTGCCATTCTGGGCTGGGTGGGCGCTTATATCGCAGTGAGCCACTTTCTGCGTCATTTTCAACGCTCGCACCACTGAACAACCCCACCGATTTTCTTCAGCGGCTTTAATACCTGAACTTTTTACTGTACTATCACTCTCACTTACCGAGTGCTAAGATATGTTTGTAAGGAGAAACCAATTTATGACTAATGCTCTAACTTTTCCTGTTCCGAATTCAGTGGGCAGTCTCGAAGGCTACATTCAGTCCATCAGGGCGGTACCGCTTCTGACGCCTGAAGAGGAGCATGACTACGCCATGCGTTTGAAGCACGACAACGACGTGGAAGCTGCGCGTATGCTGGTCATGTCGCATCTGCGCGTAGTAGTGAGCATTGCCCGTGGTTATCTTGGCTATGGCCTGCCACAGGCGGATCTGATTCAGGAAGGCAACATTGGCCTGATGAAGGCCGTCAAACGCTTTGACCCGGATCGGGGTGTGAGACTGGTTTCTTTCGCCGTCCACTGGATCAAGGCCGAAATTCATGAATTCATTCTGCGCAACTGGCGTTTGGTCAAAATTGCCACCACCAAGGCACAGCGCAAGCTGTTCTTTAATCTGCGCAGCCTGAAACAGAGCCTGGGCACACTGAACCACGATGAAGTTCAGACCATGGCACGCCAGCTGGGTGTCAAACCAGAAGAAGTGGTTGAGATGGAGACTCGCCTCACTGGTAAGGATATCAATCTGGAAGGAAACAATTCGGATGAAGATGACAGCTTCAGCCCGATTGCCTATCTGGTTGACCCTAATGCCGAACCCGCCGTACAGCTTGAG
The DNA here is from genome assembly GCA_018824405.1 of Gammaproteobacteria bacterium. GTDB lineage: Bacteria > Pseudomonadota > Gammaproteobacteria > Burkholderiales > Sulfuricellaceae > Sulfurimicrobium. Next base: position 419,074 of record JAHJGO010000011.1, on the reverse strand, counting down.
CAGGAAGATACCGCGAGACGCCATAGTGAAGGGCTAAGTGCTGCGCTGTCGAGTCTGGATGAGCGTAGCCGCCGCATAATCGAAGCGCGCTGGCTGCAGGAAGATGGCGGTGCGACCTTGCATGAGCTGGCAGCGGAATATGGAGTATCTGCCGAACGTATTCGCCAGATAGAACAAAAAGCCATGCAGAAAATGAAAGTGTTGATCGGAGAAAATTGATCCATTCTTTAAGGCGGCACATGCCGCCACATAAAAAAGGCGCTGTGTTATGTTACACAGCGCCTTTTTTATTGTTCTTTACTCCCTAGTCAGGACAGGATAACAGACAGGAAACTGATCCAGGACCAGACAATCAGGGCGATAACCACCGTCATCGGCAGGTTTTCTTTAGTAAACAGGTTTGCCATTGCAATTGCTCCAAATGATTTTAAACATATTCTAAATTATTATTTGTTTTCTTTCAACGTTCTGCGCGGTATTCTGGGATCGTCATCATCCATCAGAATGCGCTGTGCGGGGCCTTCCATATCCTCGAACTGCCCACTCCGGATGGCCCAGAAAATGCCAATTCCGGCCACGATGACCATGAACGCGGCCAAGCCAAGCAAAAATATCAGGATAGAGTTCATGCGATTGTATTCTCTCAAATTTGCCGTAAGCGCAGGGCATTCAGCACAACAACCAGAGAACTGACTGACATGCCCAGCGCAGCCAGCCAAGGCGGAATATAACCCATGGCCGCAAATGGCAGGGCAAGTAAATTATAGCCTGCTGCCCAGACGAAATTTTGCCGCATCACAGTCATGGTAGATTGTCCTGCCCGCAGGGCACGCCAGATATCAGGCAGCTTTTCCGACAGCAGCACGATGTCGCTGCTGGCACGAGCTACCTGGGTGCCCCCACCCATGGCCAGTGATACGTCTGCCCCCGCCAATACTGGCGCATCGTTGACGCCATCTCCAACCATCGCCACCACGGCTCCTCCGGCCTGCATGGCTTTCATAGCCGATAACTTGTCTTCAGAGTGCAGTGCGCCTTGGTAATCCGTGATTCCCAGTCTGTCTGCAAAATGCTGCACTGCCTGATTGGAATCGCCGCTCAGAATAGATACGGCCAATCCGTGCGATTTTAGTTCATCGATCAGTCCTTTTGCATCTGGCCTCAATTCATCCGAAATCTCGAATGCAGCCAGGACCTTCTGTTCGTCGCAAAGCCATACCATGGTTGCCCCAGGCGCAACATCTAGGGTGCGATCTTCCTGCACCAGCGTTAGCGGGGAAAGCATTCGATTGCCAAGGGTATAGCGCTGGCCGGCGATCAGCCCAGTCACACCTTTGCCTGGAAAATTTTGAGCTTCTGTCACCGAGTGCAACTCATTTCTGCCTATTCGCTCCAGAAAGCTTTGCGCCAGTGGATGTTCCGATGCCTGTTCCAGACTGGCAGCCAGGCGCAAGCAGGCGTGAGCATCCAAAGTGCCAAACGGCAACACCTGATTCAGTTTAGGTTTGCCGAAGGTCAGGGTGCCCGTTTTATCGAAAACGACATGCGTGACCTTCGCCAGGGTTTCCAGCGCGTGGCCGCGGGTCAGCAGAATGCCCTGTTTGAGCAGATGCGATCCGGCCGCTGCAAAGGCCGCCGGGGCGGCGATGGAAAGTGCACAGGGACAGGTGACAACCAGTACCGCCAGTACGATTTCAAGCACCATGTCCGGATCATGCCACCACCATGCAAGCGCGACAGCCAGGGTGAGTGCCAGTAGCACATAAGTAAAACGCTCCGCGATCTGGTCCGCAAGTAGAGCCAGACGAGGCTTTTCCGCAACCGCTCTATCCAGTAACCGTACAATCCCGGCCAGAACCGTATTTTCACCAATCCCGGTTACGCGTACTTCAAGCGGCCCTTCGAGGTTGATGCTGCCTGCAATAACCAAATCGCCAATCTCCTTCTGAACGGCGCGACTTTCACCGGTTAATAAAGCCTCGTCGACACTACTAATGCCTGCAGCCACTTCGCCATCAGCAGCAACTGCTTCGCCTGGTTTAACCAGGATGATGTCCCCCGCCACCAGATCCAGAACTGCCACCACTTCCTGTTGGCCATCTCGCAGTCGTAGCGCCATGGCGGGAACCAGTTTGAGCAGGTTTTCCGTTGCTTCTACAGATTTTTCCCGCGCATTGCGCTCCAGAAACCGGGTGGAAAGCAGAAACAGGGTAAACATGGTAATGGCGTCGTAGTAGACAACTCCATCTCCTCGCAGTGTGATCCACACACTGCCAGCAAAGGCGGTGATGATTGCCAGACTCACCGGAACATCCATGTTCAGGTAGCGAGATTTTATTGCGTGCCCGGCACTTATATAAAATGGCACCGCGGTGTACAGAAACACAGGCAGTGTCAGTAGCAGGCTTACATAGCGCAACAGATGTGCCGTACTTTCATCCATGCCCAGGGCGGCGCCTGCATACAAGGCTACGGCCAGCATCATGACCTGAGCAGCAGAAAGTCCGGTAACGGCAATGCGCCTGATGTCGCGGCTGCGCCCCTTGCGCCGCAGCTCTTCCTGCTTCAGGGCGTTGTAGGGATGGGCATTGTAGCCCAGCAGCTGTATTTCCTTGAGAATCCTGGAGAGCTGAATTTCCCGCTCATCCCAGCTGATACGAGCGCGGTGGTTAGCGTAATTCACCTGAACCGCTTTGACGCCTGCCAATTGCTGCAGATGCCGCTCGTTTAGCCAGACACAGGCTGCACAGGTGATACCCTCAAGAATCAACGATGCCTGCTTGATGTGCGGATCATTTTCGATGACAAAGCTTTTCTGGATTTCTGGGTGGTCGTAAAGCGCAAGTTTGGACAATTCGGCGGGAATTAATTCATGTCCGGTTGCAGGCATCGCAGTACGGTGGCGATAATATTCCTGCAAGCCGTTTTCGACAATTGCCTGAGCGACGGCCTGGCAGCCCAGACAACACATAGATCGCTCTATGCCTTCAATTTCAAGCTTGAAATCGGTTTCCTGCGGCACTGGCAGGCCGCAATGAAAGCATGCTGCATCACTGCTCATTGTGCTGCGATGACCTCTACATGCTGTTGCTGCTCGAAGCGATCGCTACCTCGTTGCACCTGAAGTGCCGCCACCCACATCCCAGGCAGATTAATCGTCAACTCTCCTCGATAAACTCCGGGATTCGTTTCAAGCAATTCGGCAAGCTGTTCCGGCCTAGTGAGGCCAGGCCGGGCGATGGCAATCTTTACAGTTGCGTCCTTCAGTGGCTGTGATTTTACGTCTAGTACAGTCACTGAAACGGTGGAACCGCCCCCCTGCCTGAGTTTGTCCAGACCAGTGGTTGTGACGGCCCATCCCAGTTTGTGCTGCTTCTCGGCGTTTTTCATGAATTGACTGATTGTCTTGGCCGCTTCCTCGCCATGGGACACCACGCCGGAAAAAGCCGTGTGCGGCGGGTTTGAAGAATTCTTGGCGGGAGGCAACAGCCACTTCGCCACTACTGGCGGAACGCCCTGGCCGGAGATCATCAGCAATGCGCCATCAATGACAAACAGCACCAGGAAAAAGCCAATGATTACCTTCGGACCCCAGTGCAGGCGCTTTGCAGTGCCCGGTTTACGCCCTTCAATCAATGTTAATACCGTGGCAGTAGCTAGAAATACTGCCATGTGCATTGAAACCACATCACCGCCCGGCCACTGGCCAATACTCAGCGCAAGATAGGCAGTCACAGAAACAGTTCCGCTGATAACGCCACGCCAGTAGTTGCTGACCCCAAACGCGCGCAGCACATAGAAGATCACAACAATCAGTACTGCGCCGCCAAATAGAGTCTGAAACATTTTTATCTCATTCGTGTTTGTAATCGAATCGCGTTTCCAGCTGCAGCGACTGATCAGGTTGGCTTTTTGGTGTCACGACAAATTTGAAATTATGTGTGCTTTCAGCCAGTTTTGGCGACAGAGATACACCAGCCTGGAGGAGGAGACTCTTGCCTGCATGCACTTTCACCTCGCTGAAATTGCCCATATCCAGAGCTCCCGCCGGCAAACCTCGTACGTCTATCAAATACACTTCATCTTCGACGGACTTATTGGTGATTCTCACCTGATACCGGTTGCGAATATTTCCATCCGACAGAGTAACGAACAGCGGTTGACGTACCTGCTGTACTGCAGCATCCAGGCTGCTACGGTGCCCTACGCTGATAACAAGCGCGGCAGTGAAGATCACGAGAGCTATTCCCCAGCCAATGATCTTGAAACTTTTCCAGTGCAATCTGGGTTTGGATGGCACGGGCAATGCCAGATTCGCTTCTGAGTCGTAACGAATCAGGCCACGCGGGTAATTCATGGAATCCATCATGTTGTTGCAGGCATCGATACACAATCCACATGCGATGCACTGGTATTGCAAACCGTTACGAATATCAATCCCGGTAGGGCAGACCTGGATACACAGCTTGCAATCGATGCAGTCCCCATGTCCCTTGGCCTTGCGTTCTTCCTGTGTTCTTAGACCGGCACGCGGAACGGCCCGCCCGGCTTCACCCTCCCCACGTCGTTTATCGTAGGCAACCGCAAGCGTCTCCGGGTCATACATCACGCCCTGGAAGCGGGCATAAGGGCACATATAGAGACATACTTGCTCGCGCGCCCAGCCCGCAGCCACATAGGTTGTGGCTGTTAACACAAGTACCGAGAAGTAGGCCACGTTCGGCGCTTCCCCGGTCATGAAACGTACGATCAGTTCGGGCGCATAACCGTAATAGAGCACAAAGGTGAGCGCTGTCCAGAATGCCAGCAGCAGCCACAAAGTGTGCGTAAGTGTTATTTTGAAGATCTTTTCGGTGTTCCATGGCTGTTTGTAGAGGCGCTGGCGCGCAGGCCTCTCACCCTGGACAAGATTTTCGATCGCGATGAACGCATCAGTCCACAAGGTCTGGAAGCAATAGTATCCGCAGAAGGCGCGCCCGATCAGTCCGGTGGCGAAGAATAAAAGCGCGCCGGCGATGAAGAGCAAAAGAGAAAGCCAGAATATATCCTGTGGATATACAACCAGATCAAAAAGATAAAATTTGCGCCCCGGCAAGTCGAACAGCACCATCTGCGATGGCGCCTCGTGCCCTCGCTGCCACGGCAGCCAGGGCAACAGGAAGTAAACACCGTACGCCAGCGCCATGGTGGCCCACTTGAAAGTGCGGAATTTACCCTTCACCGAGCGCGTGAAAATGGGTATGCGTTTCTGGTAAAGCTGTGAAGTTTCCTGATCTGCCATGTCAATTTTCCTGAAAAGACAAGGGCCCGCTCAAGGCGGGCCCATAGTATATCAGGATATCCTAATATTTAGTTACTTAGAGCCGCCGCCCAGACCATGCACGTATGCAGTCAGAAGCTTGACCTGTTCCGGCTTGAGACGCTCATCCCAGGACGGCATCACGCCACGGCTCAATCCGTTTGCAATCACCTGCCTGATTACCTCGATTTTTTTCTCGGCATTCTCCTGCGCCGGTACATCTGCCCACAACCAGATCTTGTCAGTCAGATTGGCGGATCCGATGATCTGGCGCCCCTTGCCACTATTGTCGTGGCAATAGTAACAGGCAGCGGCGGCGCCATGAAACAACGCATCGCCTGCCTTGACCTTGGCGGAATCCGCTTTTTCGCCGGAAAGCGATGCGACATAGTTCGCCAGGTTATCCAGCTGTTCATTGTTAAGAACTTCCTTGAACGCCGGCATGTAGCCCATGCGTCCCTTGCTTATGCTTTCCTGTATCTTGTCGTGCGAGCCACCGTAGAGCCAGTCATCGTCTGTCAGATTGGGGAAAAATCCTATTTTCCCTTGTCCGCCTGCCTGATGGCATGGCGCGCAGTTATCAGCAAAGATAGCCTTACCAGCTGAGTTCACAAATGCCGTCAACTCGGGATCCTTGGCAATCTGCTCGAAGGGCGTTGCAGTAACTTTGTCAAAGTAGGGTTTCTGCATCTTCTCTGCATCGTTCATGTCCTTCATCAACTGTGCACGGGTATTCCAGTGTGAGGATTTCTCCGCGCCCTTGTCGTTGACGTAGGTCACCGTGCTGAAGCCGGTTGTGAAATTTTTGCCGACCGGCCAGGCAGGATAAATCATCCAGTAAATGATGGACATGATCACCGAGGCGTAGAAACCCATCAGCCACCAGGATGGAAGCGGGTTGTTATACTCCTGCAGATCCTCATCCCAGACGTGGCCGGTGGTTTGTACGGTTTGCGGTTTTTGCTGACTCATTCTTTTGCTTCCTTTGTATCTGAATCCTCATCGAGGAACGGTATATCCTTGTGGGACTCCAGGCGTTCGCCGCGTTTCTTGCTGCCAAACACATAAATCAATATCAGGCAGAAAGTGATAAAAAAAATCAGCAACGCGAGCGGCTTAGTATTTTCTTCCCTGGAAAACCATTGCAACCATTCCATTCGACCACCTTAAATTAGCGGAATTTGACAAACTCGTCATTGTCGTACTTGCTGAAGTCCACCATAGTACCCAGAACCTGCAAGTAAGCCACTACCGCATCCATTTCACTAACATTGCTGCGATCGCCGTCAAAATTCCCGGCTTGAGCCTGCGCGATCAGGTTCTTCTGGGCATCCGGGATATGCAGCGTTTGAGCCACTTCGGCACCGAAATCCTTGACGTTTCTATCGTACTCGCCCTGTGTCAGGGAGTAAGGCACTCCGACCTGGCGTAGCGCCATGAGGCGTTCAGCCATATCGGAATAATCCAGCGCCGTAGTCATCAGCCATGGGTAACGCGGCATCACGGATGGCGGAACCATGGATTTCGGATCGATCAGGTGCTGCACATGCCAGTCATTGGAATACTTGTTACCCACACGGGCCAGATCCGGTCCAGTGCGTTTGGACCCCCACTGGAACGGGTGGTCGTACTTGGATTCAGCTGCCAGCGAGTAGTGGCCATAACGCAACGCTTCGTCACGGAACGGACGAATCATCTGTGAGTGGCACAAGTAGCAGCCCTCACGGACGTAAATGTCACGGCCACGGGATTCCAGCGGCGTATAGGGCCGCACACCATCCACCTTTTCTACTGTCTCCTTGATGAAGAACAGCGGTGCAATTTCGACCAGACCACCGATACTGATGGCGATCATGGTCGCGATCAGCATGAGGCCAACGTTTTTTTCAATCCATTCATGTTTGAAATTGAACATATTATTTCTCGCTTAAATCCATTGCTCCAAACGGTCGGCTGTGCCGTCCGCCTGCTCCCGATGCTAACTTATGCAACCGCGTTGGCTGGGTTCACTTCCAGCTTCGAACCCTGGCTATTACTCTGACGAATAGTCATGTAAGTATTGAACAACATCAGCAACATGCCGGTCAGGAAGAACATGCCGCCAATCGCACGCATCGCGTAGAAGGGATGCATGGCAGCCACAGATTCTGCGAAGGAATACTGCAGGTTTCCAAAGTCATCAAAAGCACGCCACATCAGGCCCTGCATGATGCCGGAAATCCACATCGCCGTGATGTACAGCAAAGTACCGATAGTCGCCAACCAGAAGTGAATGTTGATGAGCTTTTCGCTGTACATCTTGGTGTCCCACAACTTGGGGATCAGATGGTACATGGAACCAAAGGTAATCATCGCCACCCAACCCAAAGCGCCGGAGTGCACGTGACCCACTGTCCAGTCGGTGTAATGCGACAGGGCATTCACATCCTTCAGCGACATCATCGGGCCTTCAAAGGTGGACATACCGTAGAACGAAAGCGCCACGATCATGAAGCGCATGATGGGGTCGGTGCGCAGCTTGTCCCAGGCCCCTGACAGCGTCATGATGCCGTTGATCATGCCGCCCCATGAGGGAAGCAGCAACATGATGGAGAAGGTTGCAGCCAGGGTGGAGGTCCAGTCTGGCAGCGCGGTCCAGTGCAGGTGGTGCGCGCCCACCCACATGTAGAGGAAGGACAGCGCCCAGAAGTGCACGATGGACAGGCGGTAGGAATAGATCGGACGGCCGGCCTGTTTGGGCACGAAATAGTACATCATGCCGAGGAAGGCCGCGGTCAGGAAGAAACCCACTGCGTTATGGCCATACCACCATTGCGTCATTGCATCCTGCGTACCCGCGAACAGGCTGTAGGACTTGAGGGTAAACAGGCTGACCGGTACTGCCAGGTTGTTGAAGGTATGCAGCAGGGCGGTTGCCAGAATAAAGGAAAGGTAGAACCAGTTGGCCACATAGATGTGTGGTTGCTTGCGCTTCATGAGTGTGCCCACAAAGACGATCAGGTAAGTGACCCACACCACTTCGATCAGCAGATCGATGGGCCATTCCATTTCCGCGTATTCGCGACCCTGGCTGTATCCCATCACGTAGCTGAGTGCGGCCAGCACGATGACAGCCTGCCAACCCCAGAAAGTGAAACTTGCCATGCCGTCGCCGAACAGGCGCGCCTGACAAGTACGCTGCACCACATAATAGGAAGTGGCGAACAAGGCGCTACCGCCAAAGCCGAAAATCACGGCACCGGTATGTACCGGGCGCAGGCGGCCAAACGTGATATATGGCGAATCAAAGTTGAGAAATGGCCATGCCAGCTCGGAAGCGATATACACCCCCACGAGCATGCCGACTGCTCCCCACACCAGGGCCATGATCGTAAACTTCCGGACAATATCGAAGTTATATTGCTCGGTACCCGCGACGTCAACTGCCGCCATAACCTTCTCCTTGTAGATTTTGAAGCAAGCCACAGCGCCACAGTAACGGCACGTCGACCTTCCTGGCGGACAAATTGCCAGCCAGGTCAAGACAAGGGCCAAGCCTCAAAACTCGCCCGACCCCGACATCTTTAATATGATTTTTATTGATAAAATTGGCTCGCCGGCATTCATATTCGAACTGGGCGTACGCAGCCACACAATATAGCCGTAAACGCCAAAAAAAACACTGACTAATGTCAACTTTGCACTGTTTTTTAACCGGGCAAAGCGGTAGAAGCGCGATGATAGCGCGGTTTAACCCATTACTTCGGGTTGGCGGGGATGCCTTTTGAAATCGCCTGCAACCGGTCCAGATTGTTTAGACGCACGATGCGGCGCTGTGTGGAAATCAAGGATTCTTCCTCAAAACGGGAAATGACGCGACACACGGTCTCTTCAGCCAGCCCCAGATAATTTCCGATATCGCTGCGCGACATGCTGAGCTTGAGCTCCGAGTCGGATTGGCCGTGGCATTTAAGACGCCGGGAAAGATTGAGCAAGAAACTGGCAAGCCGCTCCTCTGCTCTTTTCTTGCCGAGAAGCAACATCATTTCCTGGTGATGATTGATTTCCATGCTCATTATTTTCAGCATCTGATGCTGAAGACCCGGTATTGTTTTCACCAGTTCTTCATATCGCTCGAACGGCACCTCGCAGACGCTGGTAGTTTCAAGAGCCCGCGCTTCACAGTTATAGCGATTGGCGACGAAAGAGTTGAGGCCCATCAACTCTCCGGCAATATGGAAACCCGTTACCTGAACTCGCCCGTCATCGGTCAGCACTGAAGTTTCCACTGACCCGGTACGGATCGCGAATACTGCACGATAAGGTTCACCAACGGAAAACAGGTGTTCGCCGCGTTTGTAGGTGCGGCGGTTTTTTACCAGGGTATTAAGGAGGCTGAGGTCGGCTTCTCCGCCCACGGCTTTGCACAGGTTGTATATCCCGCAGTCCGAGCAGGCTATCGGGAAGCATGGATCGTCCACAGACTTGGCAATCTTGATTCGTTTGAGTGATGAAGTTGTGGCAAGCATGGATGATTAAACTCCGAGTACCGCGTGAGGCAGATCGGTGATTCGGTAATTTCCGCTTTGGACAGCCTCGGCCAGTTTTTCCAGAGTCTGCTCATTCAGCATGCTAACAACCTTTTCCTTGATCGGTTTCCAGCGCACATGCATGGGGCAAGCGGTTTCGTCGCTGCAAACTTTCAGTCCAAGCACGCAATCATCCGTAAAACCCTTGCCCTCTGTCAGCACAAGCACCTGCATCAGATCGGTCTTTTCCGCACCTTCGCGCAGACAAAAACCGCCCAGGCGACCGCGAAAGGAATTGAGCAGGTTGCCTTTGCACAGGTTTTGCATGATTTTTGCAAGATAGGCCGATGGAACGCCCAGATGTGCGGCGATTTCGCGGTTGAGTACAGGTTCGCCAGGCGGTTGTGTAGCGATGTAAATCAGCGCCTGTATAGCGTATTGACTGGTTCGGGAGAGTATCATGACCGCATTATTATGACGGAATCCGAAAATTTGTAAAGGATGGCGCTATCCTGAATCACCAAGGATTGCAACTATTCAATTTCTGGCAAAAGCAGGTATTGCGAGACTCTGGCCGGATCCGGCACGGCTTCGTACTTAACCACACCCAGCAGCGGCGCCCCGATGCGCTCCCTTAGTGCAGCCAGATTTGATTCGTAGTGCAGCATATCCGGATCAATGCGGTTGGCCACCCATCCGGCGAGCGTCAGGCCACGCGCGCGAATGGCTTCTGCCGTGAGCAGAGCGTGATTCAGGCAGCCCAGTCGCATCCCCACCACCAGCACCACCGGCAAACCTAGTTTACGAGCCAGATCGGCACTGTCCTCGTGCAGATTCAAGGGAACTCTGAAACCGCCAGCCCCCTCGACAACGACAATTTCGGCGCATTCGGCCAGCGTCAGAAAAGCGGCGTGGATGCGTTCCAGTTCAATGGTGACACCAGATTCCTCAGCTGCAATATGTGGCGCCACAGGAGGCTCGAAGGCGTAGGGGTTGACCAATTTAACAGGCGCCTGCACGCTGGAGGATTGGCATAGCGCGGTCACGTCGCCGCAGATCAAACCTTGAGCCTGAATTTCACAGCCGGCGGCTACCGGCTTCATGCCTATCGCAGTCTTTCCGGCAGCCCGCCAGGCATGCAGCAACGCGCAGGCAATCAGAGTTTTGCCGACATCGGTATCCGTCCCGGTTACAAATACGCCCCTGGGAGAAAAGGGTGCTGCCATTATCTTCCCCGCTGGCGAGGGGACGGCATCTGAACCACCTGCCTCCCATCCGGCAACTGGTTCGGCGCCCAGGCGTGGCCGTAGATCACTTCATAGGTGGCGGGGAGCTTGCCGTCCTGGCGCAGCTTTTCATATTCGGATTCCATGCGCTTCCACGCACCCTTGCCCGCCAGCCCCTGGCGCCGCCCCTGCGTGGCGTTATGCGCCCCCAGCGCCTTGAGGTCGCGCATCAGGCTGGATGCAGTATCGTAGGTCAGGGTGAAATGCTCCACATCCATGACCGGATCGGCAAACCCTGCCCGCATCAGGGCGTCACCGATATCGTGCATATCCTGAAAGCGGCTGACATGGCTGTAGCCGTCGATCTGGCTGAATGCATTGCGCAATTCCCTCAGGGTATCCGGGCCGAAAGTGCTGAACATCAGCAAGCCATTGGGCGCCAGCACACGGCGCATACCTCTGAACGTCAAGTCCAGATCATTGCACCACTGCAGCGCCAGGCTTGACCACAGCATATCCACGCAGCCGGATTGCAGCGGCAGCGCTTCAAGGTCGCCACAGACATAGGCGCCAGCTGCGAAGTTTCCCGGCAGCATTTTTTGCCACCATGGACGGACGCCACGCGCCACGCGCAACATACCGAGGGCAAGGTCCAGGGAAATCAGCCGTGCATCGGCATAATGCCCCTGCAGCAAGGGGCGTGCGTAACCCGTTCCGCAACCCGCATCGAGAATGCGGGTCGGCTGGTGCTTGATGAATTGCAGGCGCTCCGCCATTCGGTCGGCCACCGCGCGCTGCAATACCGCGACTTGGTCATAACTTGCCGCCGCCCGTTCGAATGAACGCCGCACCTGACGCTTGTCAATGAGAAAAGCATCTGTCACTGAAAAAACTCCATTACCACCCGCACAAAGACTTCAGGATGAGATAAAAAAGGCGCGTGTGCACAACCCGGGATCACGTCCAGCCGCGCGCCTGCTGCCTGAGTTGCCATCCACTGCGCAGCCGCCACCGGAGCTAGCATGTCGCGTTCGCCATGCACAATCGCCAGCGGCATTCTGAAATTACCTGCGTCTTTGCGCAGGTCCGTATCGAGCAGCACGTTCAGCCCCGCTTTCAGCACCGCGGCACTGGGCCGCCCCTTGGCGAAAAGGGCGGTGCGCAGGTATTTCATCACGGTGCGCAAGCTCTCGCCATTGCGCGCCTGCAAGGACAGGAAGCGCAGCAATGTACCGGCGTAATCCTGATCCAGATCGTGCGCGAAAGTTTGTAAAATGACTGGGTCAATGCCGCTTGTCCAGTCACTGCGCTGCACAAAACAGGGTGAGGAACCGACCAGCATCAGGCGTTGAACCTGTTGCGGCTGATCCAGCGCCCAGCGTTGCGCCACCAGTCCGCCCATTGACCACCCTATAACATTGATTGCAGACGGCAGGGCCTCGGCCACCGCCTGCACCAAGACGTCCAGATTGTAAGGCTGGCACGTGGCACTGGTGCCGTAGCCCGGCAGATCCAGGGCATGTACCCGAAAATGATGCGCCAGATCAGCACGCACGCCGTCCCAGATGCCGCCGTGCATGCCCCAGCCGTGGATCAGGGCGAGATCCGGCCCAGCACCCGTAATCTCGACATGCAGGCTCATTGCCGCTCCAGTTGATGCAGGGCATCGAGCAGCTGTTCGACATCCTCCCGGCAGTGCGCTGCGGAAAGCGAAATGCGCAGCCGCGCGGTGCCCTGCGGCACAGTCGGGGGGCGTATCGCCGGCACCAGAATTCCTTTTTGCTGCAAGGCCTGGCTTACTGCCGCGGCCTCCTTGCTGGAACCGATCAGCAGCGGCTGGATCGGCGTTTCCGAAGGCATGAGCTGCCAGCGCTGGAGTTTCAGGCCATGGTGCAATTGTGCAATCAGCTGGCTCAGCCGCTCACGCCGCCAGACTTCAGCGGAAATGATGCGCAGGCTTGCCTGCAATGCCGATGCCAGCATGGGTGGCGTGGCAGTGGTATAGATATAGGTGCGCGCATTCTGCACCAGGCCGTCGATCAATTCCTGCGCACCGGCTATGAAAGCGCCGGATACGCCTGCTGCTTTGCCCAGCGTAGCCATGTAGATCAGGCGGAATGGGAAATGGGAAATGGGTAATGGGTAATGATCCAGAATGCCGCGTCCATTTTTTCCCAGCACGCCGAAGCCGTGAGCATCATCCAGCAATAGCCAGGCATTGTATTTTTCGCACAGGGCCAGCAGTTCCAGCACTGGCGCCAGATCGCCATCCATGCTGAATACGGCATCGCTTGCCACCAGCTTGCGGCGTGCCCTCGATGTGACCAGCTGGTTTTCCAGCGCGGCCAGATCCAGATGCGCATAGCGCGTGAAGCTGGCGCGGGAAAGCAGGGCGGCATCGTTCAGGGAAGCATGGTTGAGCTTGTCGGCGAAAATCGCGTCATTACGCCCCAGAAGCGCCGTAACCACACCCAGATTGGCCATGTAGCCGGTGGAAAACAGCAGCGCAGCGGGCAAGCCGGAAAATGCCGCCAGCGCCTCTTCCAGTTGTTGGTGCGCAAGCGTGTGGCCGCTTACCAGATGAGATGCGCCGGCACCCACGCCAAACTGTTCTGCGCCCTGGCAGGCGGCTTCGATCAGCGCCGGATGGTTGGCGAGACCGAGATAATCGTTGCTGCAGAAAGATAGAAGATCGGTTCCATCCACCCGCACGTGGGCACCCTGCGGGCCTTCCAGCATGCGGCGATGGCGCAGCAGGCCCTGTTCGCGGCGCTGCTGCAAGTCTTCCGTAAAATGGGGAAATGACATGAAATGGCGCTCACGCCGCCATTGCGCGGATTCCCAGTTTATTGAACAGTGCCTGGTCGGAATCAGTGTCGGGATTGCCGGTGGTGAGCAGTTTTTCGCCGTAAAAAATAGAATTGGCGCCGGCCAGGAAACACAGCGCCTGCACGCTGTCCGGCATCTCGCCGCGACCGGCGGAAAGGCGCACTAGGCTATTCGGCATGGTGATGCGCGCGACCGCGACGGTGCGCACGAATTCCAGCGGGTCCAGGCTTTCCGCATTCTTCATCGGCGTCCCCTCAACCTGCACCAGCATGTTGATCGGCACGGATTCGGGCACCGGATCCAGATTGGCCAGCTGGGCGATCAGGGCTGCGCGCTGGGTGCGCGATTCGCCCATGCCGATAATGCCGCCGCTGCAAACCTTGATTCCGGCCTTGCGCACCCGGCCGAGGGTATCGAGGCGATCCTGGTAGGTGTGGGTGGTGATCACCTGGCCGTAGAATTCCGGCGCGGTGTCGAGATTGTGATTGTAGTAGTCGAGTCCGGCATCCCGGAGTTGATCCGCCTGCTCCTCCTTGAGCATGCCCAGCGTGACGCAGGTCTCCAGGCCCATGGCCTTGACTGCGCGCACCATTTCCAGCACGGGCTCGAGATCTTTCTGCTTCGGCCCACGCCACGCGGCACCCATGCAGAAGCGTGTGGCGCCCGTTTCCTTGGCCTTGCTGGCCGCGGCTATCACCTCGTCCAGCTTCATCAGCGGCTCGCGTTCGACCGGGGTTTCATGATGCGCCGATTGCGAGCAGTAGCCGCAATCCTCGGAACAGCCGCCGGTCTTGATGGAAAGCAGCGTGCTCACCTGCACTTCGTTGGGGTCGAAGTGCTCGCGGTGTATCGTGTGCGCCTTGAATATCAGGTCGTTGAATGGCATCGAGAACAGGTGCTCGATTTCTGCCACGGTCCAGGGCGACTTTGCTACCTGCTTCAGGTCTGCTGCATTATTCATGTGTATTCACCTCGATTTCCATATCCTGCCAATTTTCCCGCTGCACTCTCAACAGATCGCGAATACCCCAGGGAAGAACAACCAGTGCGAGAATGGCCCAGACTGCCAGCAGACCATGCCAATTATTAAACAAGCCGTATATCGGCTGGCCGAATACCACCATGGCTCCTGCCACACCGTAAAAGCGGTAACCGGCAAAACGATTGTAATGCACCACCCTGGGGTTGGGATGATGAGCAACCGATGCATAGGCAAAAATCGATGCCGCAATCCAGATCATCAACACAGGCGGGATCAGTACCGCGATCATGCTGGCGAGGTTGAATATCCGGGCTGAAAAGCGCTGCTGGTCAGCGCTGATGATCTTTTTATGGTCCATACCGTCGGTATACACAAGTGATAAAATGGCCCGAATAATCAGAGATTACGGCTGACTTGTCAAATTATAGGGCATCCATTCTGAACGGCTGCACAAATATTGCGCAGAATCTGCTTCCTCATTGCTGCCTGCTGTGCGGCTCCCGAGGATACGAAGCAGCGCTCTGCCCAGCCTGTAAAGCCGGCCTCCCCTGGCACCATGGTCCACACTGCCCGCGCTGCGCTGTGCCTACAACAGATGCCATGACCTGCGGCCATTGTTTGAAAAATCCGTCCTCTTTTGATCGAACGATTGCGCCACTGCGCTATGAATTTCCACTGGATATCCTGATTCAGGAACTGAAATACCGGCATCAACTCGCCCTTGCATCCTTTTTGGGTGCGGAGCTAGCTAAAAGAGCCCAATCCGCTCCCAGTCCTGATGTACTGATTCCGATGCCGCTGCATCCCTCTCGCCTGCGTGAACGAGGCTTCAATCAGGCGTTGGAACTGGCGAAGATCGTGGCTGGGCAGCTTGAGTTACCCCTTCTCTCCCAGGGCGCAGAACGCATCCGCGCCACGCCACCTCAAGTAGGTCTGCCGTGGAAAGAAAGGGCCAAAAGCGTGCGTGGCGCTTTTTCCAGTGTTGTCAATCTGAGCGGAAAGCATGTCGCCATTCTGGATGACGTCATGACCACGGGCACCAGCCTGCATGAGCTGGCCCTCACCCTGCGAAAACAGGGTGCGGCGGAAATCAGCGCCTGGGTGGTGGCACGGACGGTTGGGAAGTAGTTGTCAGCTGTCAGTCTTCAGCCAAACCAGCTTGCTCTTGCTGACCGCTGATAGCTTTATTGCAGTTGCTTCAGCCTCTGCTCTGCAAATGCCCGTAATTCCGGAGACAGGGAGTCGCTCTGGCGGGCGCGGCGGAAGATTTCAGCAGCCTTGCCTGCCTGGCCGTCTGCTTGCAGCGAAATCCCCAGACCCAGCAGCCAGGGTCCGGCTGTGGAGTTGGCGCGCAGTGCAACAAGGTAATGATCGATGGCTTCCTTGTGACGCTCGCTGCGCTGCAACAATGCGGCCAAGAAGCCGTGATATTCCGCGCTTTCACTGGCCGGGGCATTGCGTTGCAAGGTCGACAGGGCCGTTGCCGCGTCACCTCGTTCAACCTGAATCCGCGCCAGCATCATGACATAACCGGTATTTCCCGGTTGCAGCTCCAAACCTTGCTGCAACACTTGTTCGGCGCGATCCAGGCGGCGCGATTCCACCAGCAGCGCGGCCAGCGCCTGCCGCGCGGCGGCATGACGCGGTTCAAGTTGAAGCGCTTGGCGCAAACTCTCTTCCGCTTCGCCCATACGACCCTGCTGCAGACTGGCATACGCTTGCCGATACAAATTTTCGGCTCTTTGATGCGGGTTGGGCTGGCGAATTTCCTTGCTGATATCGGCTGGCTGGGGCGCCTCTACTGCAACAGCTGGTCTTTTTATCTCGGCCACGACCGGTTGCGGCTTTTCAAGCACAGGGGACGGTGAAGCCTCCTGTTTTACCGGGGCAAGCACGGCGGGTGGAGCGACTTTGATTTCCTGCCCAGCAGGCGGAGAGGATGGCACGAAGCTCAGCTCGGAAGCCAGTTGCATCACTGATGGCGTTTCCTCAATCTGAGGTACTGGTTCCGGGGCTGCCACTGGCGGCGCGCTCACTATTGTGGGGGACGGGGTTGGCTGCATGGCTTGTTCAGCCGGCACGCCAAAAATCCAGAAAGCCGTGCCAGCGGCCACGGCCAGCAGAATAAAAAACAACCATCCCCAAGACCTTGCCGACCACCCACCAGGCTTGCCTACTGCACGTATCTGCGCGGCAGTTGCGCCCTCATTGAGCTTGCGCTGCTCTAAATCCTGCAGCATTTGATTGATCAGACTCATTTTCTACCCACGTATGCCGAGGCTGGGAATCAGCCACCACCAGCCGAGACGGCGGGCAGCGGGGGTGTCCGCCACTGCCGCACGAACATGTACCGCCTCGACCAGTATCCTTCCTTGCCCATAGGCCAGTAACATTGCCTTGTGGGCAAGAATATTGACCAGTCTTGGCACTCCGCCGCTGGCACGGTATAGCAGGCGCATCGCATTTTTTGTAAACAGTTTTTCACCCGCATAGCCTGCAATGGCAAGCCGGTGCGCCACGTAGGCTTCAAGTTCAGCGCTGCCCAGTTCGCCCAGTCGATAATGAAAGCTGATTCGCTGCTTGAGCTGGCGAACAGACGCCTGATCCAGCTTGTCGTCCAGTTCAGGCTGGCCGAACAGCACGATCTGCAGCAGCTTGCGCTTTTCGGTTTCGAGGTTGGTAAGCAGGCGTAATGCCTCCATTGTTTCCAGCGGCATTGCTTGAGCTTCGTCCAGGCATAGAACTACGCGCTTGCCATTGCGCGCATAATTCAGCAGGCCGAGAGTCAGGGTTCTGAGCAGGTGGTGCTGGTCGGCCGTGGCCTCTACCGTGATGCGGAGATCTTCCGCAACAGCCATCAGCAGGGTACGAGGTTCAAGGTAAGGATTAGGAATGTAGGCTGTGACAAAATCGCCTCCCAGACTGGCCAGAAATTTTCGGCACAGCAGGGTCTTCCCCGTTCCCACCTCGCCAGTAATCTTGATAAACCCTTCACCGGTCCGGACCGCCACCAGCAGGGTATTCAGCGCTTCCTGGTAGCTGGTGAAGGCAAAAAAGTAACTGGTATCGGGGGTTATGCCGAAGGGCCGTTCTCTGAGTCCAAAAAATTCCCGATACATGTCAGCTCACTACTTTTCAGCTCCGACCCCAAAGACCTCGGCCCGACCTCCGAAGGAGAAGCCGCGATCCATTTTCTGAATACGCCGCTGACTGTCAAGAATATCCTGTTGCCAGCTGCCATCGTCCTGAATTACGGTGGGCTTGAGGAGAATCACCAGTTCTTTTTTAACCGAACTTTGCCCTGTCTGGCGGAACAGCGAGCCAAAGATCGGCGCGTCACCCACACCCGGAATCTGGGAGCGGCTCTCGCCCATGGTTTGCTTCATCAGGCCGCCGATTGCTACAATCTGGCCATCCTGAGCGCGCACGATGCTATCGGTTTCAGACACATTGCTGGAGGCCAGCGGCAAATTCATGGAGCCACCCGAGCCGAGATCGACCACCTTGTTTACCGTAGTTACCTTGCTTACAGTGGGGTGGATATGCAAAGTGATATTGTTGTTCTCGTCAATCTGCGGCGTCACATCCAGAGCAATGCCCGAGAAGAAAGGCTGCAACGTTACCGAGGGCGTGCTGGTAGTCGCAGTTCCCGTTGTGGTCGTGGTGGTCACGTTGGTCACAAAAAACTCGTCAATACCGACTTTCAGCACCGCTTTCTGGTTGTTCAATGTGGCGATACGCGGACTGGAGAGAACCTGCACGTTGCCCTGGGTCTGCAGGAATTCCAGCAGGGAGGCGAAATTCTGGTTTGCCACCGCAAAGCCAAATACTCCGTTGGCCGCTGTCAAGAGCGGGTTGACGTTGATGCCATCAAGTGTTGAATTGGGGTTAACAGGCGAGCCATTGCTATCCAGAATCGAGGTCGTCAGTTGCACACCAGTGTTATCTCCGGAATTGGCGACAAATCCGCCAGACGAGCGGCCCAGTGCCACGGACGTACGTCCGAGATTGGCTATGCCGGCCCAGTTGACCCCGGCCTGATAACCATCGCTCAACTCAACTTCGATAATCTTGGCCTCCAGGATCACCTGGCGCTCCACCGAAATCTGCGAGGCACTGAGGAATGCCGACACGTCGCGAAGCTGACCCGGCTCGGCGCGTACCACCACCATTCCGGACTGCGGATTCACCACCACGCTACGTCCGCCGTCGCAGCCTTCGATGCCCCTACCAGACACGGTCTCAACCTGCCGAGTTGCCTGAGCTCCGCCAGCAGCGGATGAACTGCCCGAACGTGTCGGCATTTTGCACCCGATCACCGTGCGTACCGAATCTTCCAGATCGGCCCAGAAATCATTGCGAGTGGTGGTATTAATCGTGCTTCCATCCTGCGTGGATGAAGTAGAGCCACCGGTTGTCGATGTTGTCCCGGTGCCAGTGGTAGGTGGAAGCGCACTGCTGACGGAACCCGAATGCACCCGGGTATCAGAGCTTCCGCTACGGCGCCCGATCAGGTAATTGACCTTGTAAATTCGCGTTTGCATGGATAGCGGCTGGATGTAGATTCGCTTACCCTCAAGCTTGTACTCGTAACCATATATTTCACGAATTGCGTCCAGCGCTTCGAAGACCGTAACATCTTTCAAATGGACGGAGATCGTGCCAGTCACGTCCGGGTGCACCAGCATGCTGTAGCGCGTACTATCCACGATACCCATGAACACCTGACTGGCCGGCGCATTGCTGACTATCAGGTCAAAACGCTGCTCCAGCGGTTTTCCACCATCCTTGGGCATTTCGATGCGGAGCGGGGGCAATAGCGCCGCGCCCACCACGTCGGCCTGCGCTGGCTTGACTCGATCCTGTCCGGCTTTATTCAATTCGTCGCTGATCTGGTCAAAAGTCGTACCCTGCTTTGCAGGTATTGCCGAGCATCCGGCCAGAATCAGGATTAACAGCCCTAAATATGCATTATGCATCATGGTGCCTTTTGTTCAGTTTTACGTTTCGGTTTGCTTTTTTGCGCTTTCAGAGGCTGTCCTTGCGGCGGAAGCGCCATATGCTTCTCCACCTCGGGGAAAAGCCTGAGTGTCTGTTGTCCTTCCGGACCGGACAAAACCACATCGCCCTCAGCGATTCTGATCAATTTTAACTCCCCGAATTTATCGCCTTCCGCCAGAAGCTGCCCACTGATCACCGCCATTCGGCGTCCTGGTGCAATCTTCACTGATTGCAGCACAGGACCGCTTGGTACAACAGCAACCCCTTCAGCCAAACCCGCCTCTAAAGGTGGGCGCGTAGGATCCGGCAATGCCTCGGCCAGAGCCAAAGGCACCGACCAACACATTATAAGGGTGAAAATACTCGCGATCAGACGTTTAGCCATGTCTTGTCCATGCTCAGCGTATACAGCGTAATTGTCAGGGTCACGCGCGGATACTCCTCGACATGCATCTCGGCCTTGCCCCAGAACATACGCCACGGCAGCTTTTCAAGGGTATCGAGATAGTGAGTCAGTTCAGCGTAATTTCCGCTTACGGTTATCTCAACCCCATGTTTATATATCGCGGGGGCGGCAGATTTAAGCTCTTCCTTGGACTGCCCTGCCTGAGACTGATTCGATACGCCCTCGGACATATCCAGCACATCACTGACAGGAAGCGTTTTGAGTGCCACCAGTTTCAGCTTGCGGTTCTGCGTCAGCACATCCTCAAGCAATCGCGCCATTTTGTCTGGCGGCACCAGGTTTTGCTGTACCTCCTGCAGCGCCGCGCGGCTCTGCGACAGTTTCTGTTCCAGCCCCGCCAACTGAACGCGGAAAGGCGCATCCGGGTCCGGCTTTCCGCCGCTCATGATCACCTGGATCTGGCTACTTAAAGTCTGCAACTGCTCCTGCTGCGACATAACCTCCTGCATGGCTTTCTTTTTTCTGGCCAGCAGGGGGTCGATCCATAAAGCGTTTACCAGACTGCCCACTACCACAATTACCATGAAAAAAATCAGCGCCCGTTCGCGCTGATTGCGCGTATCCAGTTTTGCCGCAAGCTGTTGCCATTGCTGTTTCATTTGCCCGACTCCACCGCCACGCCCAGCCTGAATTCAAGGTAGTTCGGCACTTGCGCCGGTTTGCCATCAGCCCCGAACGCAGCCTTAGGCGGCTGCATTTCCAGAGCAGTAAAGCTGCCACCCTGAATTACTGTCTCCTGGTTCAAGCGCTGGATGTATGTCGGCACCAGTTCAGGCCGCATGGTGCGTCCACCGATTACCATATCCTTGCCTGCCCCCCTGATGCTGAAATCCGTCAACCACAAGCCGTTCACAATTTGGCGGGCAAAGGCACGCAAATATCCAGAATACCCTTGTGTATTACCCAGACTGCCACCCTGCAAAACATCGAGGACAGCCTCTTCGCCCTTGAGTTGCTGCTCCAGTTCACTGATTTGTTTTTCCAGAGCAACGCTCCTGGGGCGCGGCGCATATTCGCCTGACACCTGCACCAGTCTGAGCCTTTCCTTCTCCACTTGCGCCGTTAGTTCACTGGCTTGTTTACTGAAAGTTTGCAGCTGGTAAAACTGGTAGGAATAGGCACCAACCAGCACCAGCAGCAGGACTGCAAGAGCCTGTGCAAGCATCAGCGCGGTAAAAAGCTCGCGTCGCTTGCAAAAATCAGGGTTGAATAGATTGATCTGCTGGCTCACGACATCACGTCCTCAGAACGCAACGCCGCACCCAGCGCAAGAAAACACTCCTGTCGCTGCACCGCACCCACGCCGGAAACCGTCGAAAAATCGAACATTTCGTCCAGATTCATGGTCGACACCGGCACATACAGATTTGTGGCCAAATAGTCCTCCAGATTGACTTCCGGGGGCAGAGGCGCAAGCACCAGGCGGTTCAGGGTGATAAAGCTGAACTGACGTTCGAAGCTGTCCATTGAGCGCTGCAGTTCGAGCGTAATGCGGTCGAACTGTCGCTGACGCTGCTCGCTATCCGACTGACTCAACTGGGAAAGCGGGATATCGATGTGGCGCGAGGAATACAATTCTCCGCCAAAGGTAAAGGTCAGCAAGCCACCGCTCTCATTGAACGACAACAGGGCCATGCCGCGTCCCGGCTCCTCCAGCAATGCGGCAATGTTGCGCTGCGCCAACTCAGGCACGTCGATCACGGTAACTGGCAGTTTCGCGGTATCAAACGCCTCCATGCGATTGCGAATAATATCGTTACGCGCCGCTACAGCGTACAGGGAGCGGTTGCGGGAAGGGGCATTTTTGTCCGCAGGGATATCCAGCACATCAATAGTGGCGTCCTCTACCGGAAAATCCAGCAAACCCTTCATCCGCCAGCGCACTGCCGTTTTGAGTTCGGCTGCGGGCACATTTGGCGCCTCGACTACCAGCATCTGGTATTCGCCGGAATTCAATGCAAACGTGCAGCGGAAACGGCTGAGCTGGGCATCCTTGCCGATATTTTCCAACACCTTCCTGTCTGTCGAATCCGCCTTCAATACCGCACAAAAGCTCACCAGCGGCTTGTTATCCGTTATGCGACGCACGTGAGCCAGGCACACCTGATCAGGCGTGAACTGCACGGCCATCCAGCCGGGTTCCAGTTTTTTTCGTGAAAAAAATGGCATAAGTGAACCAATTAAACAATTTGCTTGAAGTTAAATGAATAACCTATTGTTGTCAATTGGTTTTTTAAATTCCGATTTGAAGTCAATACATTTCCCTCAAATATATAAAACGACTTTTGAAAATACCGAAAGTGGCGCGTGACACCGGATCTTTGTCATATGCCGAACCAGTCTGTAAATACGGCATGGACAGCGGCGTCGTGGCCTGGCAGGTCAAATCTCCTGTCACACCATTATCCAGATCGACACATACCAAAGTGTTAATTGCCAATGAAGGTTTGTTGAGCAATAAAATCCATTTTCCATTCCCTTTTGACGTAATGCTGTCAATGGTTACACCTGCATTGCTAAGTTTGATATTGCCCTGGACAATGGCTGTAGTGTGGTCTTCGGTAGTGTTATCTCCGGTAGTCTGTTTCCAGTACTGTCCACCCCAATATTGAACTTCAATCGGGATCGGCAGCTTCAGTTGTTCGGACCCATGGGCATTGGACATGATCAAGCGCCCGAAGCGAGCTTCGCTGCTGCCAACCTTGGCATGATTGCTGGCTGCGGCCACCACATTTACCGTATCCAGATCATAGGCGGACATAATCACCCCATCGCTATCCAGGGGCGCAACCCCTATATCCAGCAATGCATAGGGATCCGTTGGCACAGTGCCCCGGTAAAGCGTGATAGGGACTTTGACATTTGCCAAACCGCCCGAGAAAGTGCCTGTTGCCAGTGACGGTGTCAGGCAGGGGTGAGCCGGCGTCGCCCCGCAAGGTGGAAACGGGGTACGGGTAGCAGCGCTGTTTACCGCACCCAGACCAAGAGGGCCGCCAGATCCGGCAGTGACCGCCGCCTGCGGATTGAGCTTGGCGAACTGATTCGCCGGCGTTGCCGACCAGGTGTAGTTTTGCAGCGTCGTCGTTCCATCCACAGCCTTGGCTGTCAGGGTGAACACAACGTCCATCGGTTCGCCCATGTAAGTGAACTTGCCGATATACACAGGCGCGCCCGCCGCCGTGGTGGATGCGGCTGCCGCCAGCGTGATGGTCAAGCCGTCAGCGCTCACTGCAGCCGCAGTAGTCGAAAGCAAGGTGCCGGCCGTACCCGCGCCCACAATCTTGAGCTCATCCCCCACTTGTACGCCCGCAGCGGAAGCAAGCGCAAGGGTGCTTGAACCTGCCGTGATTGAGCCCGCCTTCACGATGTCGGCGCGATTCCCGATCGCTCCGTCAGAGAGCACAAACTGCCCCGCATAAAAGCGCCCGACATTGCCGCTGATTGGGCCTGATACATCGCCGACACCAAGATAATCTCCGTCGCCAACACTTGGGGTAAGCTTGATAATGCCGACCTCGTTCCAGCTGAAAGTCGTCCCTGTCGCAACGCCATTGCTGAATGTGCCGAATGCAGTGTTATTGGCCAGGGCCGGGTTATTGGTCAATCCCAGTCCGCCAACCAGCGCTGAAGTCAGCTTTAATCCTTCAGCGCTGGTTTCCCGGCCATAGCTAAAAGCCGTGCTCCCGGTTGAAGTCACTGCAGTAGCTGTGACAGAGAACGCCTCGC
Organism: Gammaproteobacteria bacterium; assembly: GCA_018824405.1. GTDB lineage: Bacteria > Pseudomonadota > Gammaproteobacteria > Burkholderiales > Sulfuricellaceae > Sulfurimicrobium. The sequence goes on along the minus strand of JAHJGO010000011.1, from coordinate 395,037 downwards.
CCGCCTTCACGAATTTGCTGCCGGTTGCATCCGCCGCTCCGGGATTGACCAGATTCGGCGAAGCGGTCTGCTTGATGTCAGACAATTCAAACCCGAAAGGCTTGACTACAAAGGCGTTGGACGTACCCGTCAAAGTAGCGGCCACAACAGGCGGTGTTTTGGTGGCGTCAGCCGTCAGGGTTTTCCTCGCATGCAGCTTGACCTGCCCCACATCGCTGTAAACGAAGGTAAACGGCGCATTGCCGTTGACATCGAAAGTCATGTTGACCGAACTGAAACTCGTCACGCTGCCATTGTCGTTGCGTGCGATAGTCGTGGCAGTGCCCCCGTTCACGCTCATCAGATTGCTGGAATAGCACGTTGCGGGATTATTGCACTCATAGGCAAGGCTGACGGTTTGCGCGCCGGTCAACCCGGCCTCGCATGCCTTGGTTGTGCTGCTTGAGCGTACCGAACGCAAGTAATGCGTGCCCGCCGAAGTTCCTGCCACCTGGGTGGGGATGGTCGCCACGGCACCGTCCAGCGTGTCGGAGAAAATGAAGCCCGCCGTATTGAAAATTGTGGAACAGCTGTTTGCCACCACACAGTTTGCGCCGTCCGGGCAGCATTTTCTGGGGTTGATGGCGGTGACCTGTTCGCCGGACAAAGTGACTGTGACGGTAGTAGGATCGACCGTCAAAGTCGGATAGCTCAATGTGGTGCTGGCCACCCCGGCAGCATTGAAGGTCACCGTAGCTGACCCCAAAGCCCCGCCATTTGTGGCCAGGGTGGCTGTCTGCCCGTTGACGGCAGTGGACGGACTGGTGCATGGGCTGCTGTTGTTGGCGCAGGCCGTTACCGTGGCGGCGGAAGAGAGACAGGCAATGCTGCTCGTTGGCAAGGACAATTCATAATGGTCCACTGCCGCCACACAGGCATGGGTATCGTTGTACAGCGCCGTGACATCGGCCTGCACCAGCGCATCCCTGTAAACCATCACCTCATCGATGCGTCCCGTAAAACGATAACTGGTATCTTGCGTCCACCCGCCTATCTGCAGAGTGGAACTCACCACGGCGGTTGCAAGATTGGGCGTACTCTGGCGCTGAGTAAGCGCCTGATTGACGCCATCGATATAAAGCTGATTGGATGTCACGCTACCGTTGGTGAATACTGCCACCACGTGATGCCAGCCATTGGCTAGACCTGCGGAAGAAATGCCGTAAATATCGCTATTGGCCGTATTGAAGCCGAAAGAACCGCCCTGCAGCCACAAGTCATGCAGATGCCAGCCGATGGGCATGACACTGTCGGTGCCATCCCAGTACATCCAGAAGGCCACGCTGGTTTTGGCTCCGGCAGCGCTGGAAACGGGCAGGCCGGAAATGGTGAATGCGCCACCATTGGCTCTTGGGCCGGGCATGGTGGCATAGCCGCAGGTGCCGGGATTGCCGGGGCGTGCCGGGCTGGCCAGTGCAGGCGCGGGGTTGGGAGTGCCGATAGCATTGCCATTGAAGGGGCCGCCAGCGTAGCCCGCAGTATCTTTCAGCTCACCCGAAGTGCCGTTCCATACCGGTTCTTCCAGGCGATACTCGGCAATCAGGGTTGCAACGATGACGTTACCTGTATTGACCGCAGTATTGTTGGCTGGGACGTTGTCAATCACCGTCCCGGTCACCGTTGCCGTATTGGTAAGCGTGCCGCTCGCATTCAGGGCAACGGCAGCCGTCAAGGTCAGCGCCGGCGCAGTCGCCCCATTGGGCAGCGTTCCCGTCCATCCGCAAGTGACGATCTGCGCATTTGCGCTGCACGACCAGCCGGTTCCGGAAGCCGAAACATAACTCAAGCCTGCCGGAAGCGTATCAATCACCTGCAGCGAACCGGACAGCGTACCCGGCCCGTTATTGGTTACGTTCAGCGCATAGGAAATATTCGTGCCGGGAACCAGCGGGCCTGTCCGCGTCATGGTCATGGAAAGATCCGCTATCGGCACGATGGTGCCAACGCAGACATCATCCACATGCCAGTAATCCCGATCATAACCGCTGCCGGCAAGCTGCCGGAAACGCAAGCGGAAGCCCGGATGCTTGGCATCCGCAGGCATCACATGACTGGCGTCGTATACGGTGCTGGTCGTATTACCGTCTGCAAAATATCTTGCCAGTTGTGACCAGGCACCCGCGCTGTTGTAATACTCCACCACCAGATCTTCATTGGTATCGGGAGCGCGATTCGTTGTGCCACCCCCGCTCTTTACCCAGTAGTCGATACTGCCGCTCACCCCCGTCATGTCGGTGCGCAAGGTGGATACCGCCACATAACCCCAGCGCATGTCCAGTTCAGTGTTCGCAGACTTATAGTCAGATGTGCCCAGTCGGGCATCACCGATAGTGGAACCTGTTGGCGCGCCTTCCGAGGTAATGCTCCAGCGGCTGAGTCCGCCCTCGAAGTTGTCGCAGAATGCACCGACATAGCTGCTGGCCGGCGCCTCGCTGATGATCACGTTATCCATGTGCCAGTAGTCATAGCCGACCACGCCCGGCGCGCCGCCGGAACCGGTTTTACCGCTGCCGCTGGGTTGATAGAAACGCAATTTGAAGCCGGCATGGAGTGCATCGGGCGGCAACTGGATCACCGGCGTGAAGATCTCCCCATCGCATAATGCGGCCGAAGGGCTGGACGGATATTGCGCCAGAATTTTCCAGGTATTGTCGCTGGCCAGATATTGCACCAGATAATTCTCGCCTACCGCTTCCGGACACTCGCTGAACGTATCCATCCCGCGCCGTATCCAGAAGCTGAGGATGGCGGCGGGACGCCCTGCCAGGTTAACAACCGGGCTGTCCGTTGACACAATGCTCCAGCGGGTAAACATTGCGCGTGTCGAGTTGGGACGGGGATTGGCATAGGTCGTCCAGGGAGGGATATCCGAATCGATCCCGGAGCAACCCGTATTTCCGGCGGCTCCTGTGCAGTTGGTCACATTGGCAGGCGTTACCGTCCAGCCGTTGCCCACCGTCCCCGGGTTGGATCGCTCGAAGTCGTCGCAAAATATCTGAGGGTAGGCACCCGTGCAAACAAGGGTCAGCAGAGTGTAAGTCTCTCCACTGAAATTGCCATTACCAAGGCCTGCGCCCCCCAGCGGAAGGCCGCCACTGACGATTGTGTCATTATCGACCAGATCGAGCCGCAATGACCCCGGCGCACCCGTGCCGGTATTTGCCGTGACCGTCCAACTGGTCCCACTGCCGGTAACGGATACGATACTGGCGCCAGCGGCGCCTCCAGCCTGAACCAGCACAAAATCTGCTGAATCTACCCCGGTTACGGCGCTATCGAATAATACGGTCCACAAAACTGACGTGTTCGCCGTAGTCGGGTCAAAACTGGCGCGGCTTATGGAAACAACGGATGGCGGCGGCTGAACAACAATGACAGCGCTAACCAGTGTATATGCCCCGGAAGCCCCGCTGCTGCAGGAATTGTCATCATAGGCAATAAAGTATGCATTGTAAGTGCCGGGCGCTGCGGGAGCCGTGACACTGAATGTCTCGTTATAGGTTCCGGAATTATTGTAATTTCCATGGTTTTCGCAGGTCACTGTCCCTGGCGCGCTAGTCGAGATTCGCCAGCCCGTTGACCTCCACCTATTATCGCCACCGCTCGTAGTGACATTGATATCGGCAGTAATGGCTGCGCCAGGAGCAACGGTTACAACTGCCCCGCCGTTCAGCGTCACGGAATTGATGGTTCTGGCTGCATGCGCGTTGCTGGAGATTAAAGCCAGACAACCCCACGCCACCAGGATGAAAAACAACTGCACAAGCTTCCGCAGCACCTCCGGAAAAGACGGAAGCGGGTCTGAAGACCACTGCCTGAACTTCATGGAAGGTTCAATCATTCTGGCTCTCCATCACACTCACAAGGTCACCTGCAACTGCCGTTCGATATAATGCGCGCCGCCCGCCGTTCCGGGGCAGTTCCCTGCGCCGTCCGGCTGATTGCAGGCGGTCGATTCAATCTGGTAAACATCCAGATCCGCAGTCGCGCCCGCAAACCTGGTACAAACCACCGTGACCCGGTAAGCGCTCAGGGTCGGCGCGGCTGGCGTAAATGATGTCTGGGCGGCACATGAAGCACTTCTCAATTGCTGATACACGCCCCACTCGATGCCTGAACGCGCCGCCTGATAGGCCTGCGAACCCTGCACATCCATGGCCGAACCGGCATGCTGGGAGGCGGAGAAATTGGCGACCAGCGCAGCGAGCCCGGCCATCAGCAGCAGCAGGAAGATCGCATTGACCAGCGCGAACCCGGATGAGGAATGACGGTGGCGCACGTTCATGGCGAGTTATCCACGTGTACCTGATGGAACAGGGTAATAAATTCATCTCCTGCTGCGTTTTGCAACTGTATCCACAAACCAACCAGTGCGCTGCGCTGATTGACCAGCGGCGCATAGGAAAAGGAGCAATCCGTTACACCCGTTGCCAGCACGGATGCCGTGCCCCCCGGCGTGGTCGACTGTGCTGCGGCTATCGCATATCCGGAGTAGCGCGTCAGCGTGCCGCCCGCGCAGCCGTAGCTCACCGGGCCGGTTACAACCTGAAAACGGTGGCTGGGCGAGCGCATTTTCTGGTCGGCGGGTTGCGCGGCAAACGGATTGGACGCCATGGTCAGCGTATTTCCGGCGACCCCAAATATGGCAGCCCGATTGCAGCTGGTGCCGCAGTCATAGGCATCAGCCGGGGTGATGCCGGGGCCAAGGTTATAGACCACGATATCATTGCCTGCCACGTTCAAGGGCACAGGGCCAAGCACGTCGAAGGTCATCTTAGTTCCATCCATGAAATCCAGGACATTGCCGACCGCAACTCCATCATCCTCTGCCAGATAACGCCCGCCTCCGCTGGTCATTAAAAACTCGATGTATTTCCCGCTTAGATCCACCCTTACGCTATTGGGAAGCGCCAGCCGCAGGTCGCGCCCGACCCGGCGCAGGGCGGTATCGGCTACATCGGTGATGGCAGCACGAGATTCCGCATCCATGTATTGCTGGATCGGGACACGGATGAACATGCTGACCATGGCCGCGACGATCCCGGTGATGACAATCGCCACCACGGCTTCGACCAGGGTAAAACCGCGTTGAAATTTAATCATGGCCGTCGAGAATTCATCATGGCATGTCACTTGGCGCATAGCGGGTGCGATAAGCTTCCAGCGTGATGCTGTCGTTCCCGCCAAAATAAACGACCGTGACGCTGATGCGCAACACATCCGCTGCCGGCAGGAATGCACCTGCAACCCCTAACGACGCATCCTGCGCCACCGTCACGGTTGCATCATAGCCAGTCGGAACGGTGACACTCCCGCCGATATCCGTCCCGGCGCCGCCAGCAAGGGTAAATCCGTCGTAATCGTTCACATTGTCTAATGGCGTGGCAACAGTATTTCGATCTTCGAAAGGTTCTTTACCGATTGCTTCCACTTGAGTGCAAGTTCCGGTGGCCGGGTCATATCCATCCGGATCGCAATCGGTAAAAGGCATCAGCGTCACCTCTTCGAGCACGGCTTCCGCCACCGCCAGCGCCTGTTTTCGCAGCATTGGATCGGCACTGTGCTTCATCGAACTGCTGAGAACAGACATCAGGCCGACCACCCCCACGCTGACCACGACGATGAACACGATCACCTCGATCAGCGATATTCCAGACTGGCATCTTGAGGTCGAATCAGTGAACATAGCCGGTTTCGGCCTCCACTGTTATAAGCGCAGTCAGGTTCGCCACGCTGATCGTTGATGCAGCATTGGGCCTGCCCAGCGGATCAAAAGTAATGGTGGTGGCAGGCACCGCTGAAAATTTGACGTCAGCATTGCGGTATTTGGTGTCCGCCGTAGCATCGACGACATAGGGTGTGCCATCCGGCCCAGCCAGATTTGCATTACAGGCTCCGGGGTTCGCAGTCGCAATCCGGAGCCTGACTGTCTTGTCATCCGGAAATTCGGCACACACCTGCCGCCGCTGGGCGATTGCGGCCTTTTGCGCATAACGCAGAGCAGACAGCGTTTCATCGTGGAAACCGCGCTCCTCGAAGCCATGGGTGCCGAAAAAACGTGGCGCGACAAACGCGGCCAGAACGCCGACGATAATCAGGGTGACGACCAGTTCCACAAGCGTAAAACCGCTCATGGTTGCCCCATTCGATTTTCTCACGTCTCTTCTGCACCAGTTCATTTTCCGCCTCTGCAAAAGAAAAGGGGGAAGCCTACCCTCCCCCTGGTGCGCTAATTATGATTCGCGCTTAGCAGCCGCTGACATCCGCTGCGTATTCAGCCGAAACGGTTGCCGAGGTCGCAGCCTTATAGCTTACCGCACAGGTAACACCGGGCGTTGGCGCGCCGTTGTGACGAATCAACCCGGCGTCCGTAGTCAGCGATCCGCCAGTTGCGGCTGTTGTAAAATCAGCCGCAGGGCTCAGGTCCAGCACTTTTTTAAGTTCCACCGCATCCTGAGCATAACCATAGACAAGAGCAACCGTCACACCATTCGTGGTCACACTACCCGTTGCGCCCAACTGGCTTTTAGCTGCTGCCTTGGCGTAAAGCATGGTGTTCGCGCCACGCATCGAAGCTTCCACGCCCCGCACAACACCACCGCGCGCATCACCGGCCAGATCAATGAATTTTGGCAACGCAGTGGCGGCAAGAATGCCAAGAATCACAATTACTACCACCAGTTCGATCAGGGTAAAACCTTTTTGGACTTTCATTATTACACCTCTTGAATTTGAGAAATTTACAGAACCTGTCAGCAGCCAGTGGTGACCGTCGCACCAATCGCAGGCGCGGCGCCTACCACAGCGGGGGCAGCATAGGTGAACGAGCAGTTTGCTGCATTGCTCCCCCCTGTGGCCTGGATTGAGGCTGTGGCGCCCACTGTCACGTTAAATCCTTCCACATTCAACTGTGCCAGAGTCGGGCTGAACACTGAAACCAAGCCCGCCGCGCCAATGATCCCGGGATTGGCGGCGCCCAGTGCAGTCGCACTGGCAGGGTAGCCGTTGGCAAGTTGAATGAGGCCGGATTCTGTACACAAGGTGCCATTCAAGGCATTGGTTCCCACACAGGGGGTGGAACCGACGGGATCAGCGACACCGCCACGCGCCAGAAAAGTGCCATGCACCAAGGCCGCTGCCGCACCAACCGCACCTCTGGCGCCATTAAGCTTGGCAATGCGCGCGTCACGTTGAAGATTGGTAAATTTAGGCAGTGCGATTGCCGCAAGAATGCCCAGGATTGTAATCACGACCACCAGCTCGATCAGGGTAAAACCCATCTGTTTTCTGTTCATCATTATCTTTTCCTTTTAATTCCAAGCTCAAAAATGAGTCTGTCATTGATTTAGCGGCGCTTGAAAGCCAAACTTGAATACGCCGTGCAGTTCAGTCACTGAAAACCACGAGCACATTCCATGCCAGTCACCTATGGCAAAAGCCAGCGATAAGGCTCAATAACCGACAGTGTAATACCCGATGCTACCATAGGGGAATCCCTTATGGCTCCGTCGCCTTGAATTCCACTGTAAGACAGCACCAGACGGAACCGCACCTGCTTCAGGTTATGGCTATCCGGCAAAAAATATCGCCCGCTGCCAATCCGGTACACCAGTATTCGACTGGATAGATCGAAATACCAACTACCGGACGAAGCCCCTTCCGGCGGCGACCCACTGAAAGCGCCAACGTAATTGGGCGGCTTGACTTCCAGCCAGTCCATCGGATTCTCTTGCGCAATCTGCTCGTATTCAATGGTCCGGCCAGTGGTCATGTATTCCGCAATTTTCAAGAGCAGCGCGCTTCTCAAAGTGCCGGCGGTCGTTTCCATGTTCATTTTCTCGGCCACCTCCTGATAATAAAGCATACGATTGAGCAAAATGCCGGCAAAAATGGCAAGAATGCTTGCCACCACCACCAATTCCAGCAAGCTGAAGCCGGCCTGCCGGTACCTCACCTGGGCAGTGCCGCTTTGCCCAGATCCCATATCGGCAGGAATACGCCCAGCGCCAGAATCAGCACCAGAACCCCCAGGCCGACAATCAGGATGGGTTCGATCTTGGCGGACAGGTTGTCCACTTCGTACGCCACCTCGCGCTCGTACATTTCAGCGATTTCCTGCATCAGATCGTCCAGTTCGCCGGTTTCCTCGCCTACCGCGACCATTTGCAGCACCACTGGAGTGAACACGCCTGAAGCCGAGGCGGTTCGCAAAATACTGTCGCCACGCTCCACCCCTTCGCGGATATTGTCAATTTTCTTGGCGATGAAATCGTTGTCCACAACCTGTGCCACAACGTTCAGGCCCTGCACAATGGGTATGCCGCTGCGACTGGTGAGCGCATAACTGCGGGCAAAGCGCGAGAGCGTGGCCTTCTCGATAATGCTTCCCACCACCGGCAGGCGCAACTTGAGTCTGTCCCACCAGTATCGCCCCACGGGGGTGGCAACATACAGCCGAAAACCGTAAAACGCTCCCGCCAGAAGCATGAGCATGAGCGGCCAGTACTGCACGGTAAAATCCGAACTGGCAATCAGTATCTTGGTCATCATCGGCAATTCGGCATTGAATCCCTTGTACACCTTGGCAAAAGCCGGGATCACAAACAGATTGATAATAGCCATCGCCACGGCCATTGCAATGACGACGAATGTGGGATAGCGCATTGCCGCCTTGATCTTGTCCTTGGTCGATTTCTCGAATTCGATGTAATGGAACAGGCGCAGGAAAATTTCCTCCAGCATGCCGGTCGCCTCGCCCACCCGCACCATGCTGATGTAAAACGGGCTGAACACTTCGGGATGTTGCCGCATCGCGGCCGAAAGCTCGCGCCCGCTGTCCAGGCTCTCGCGCATATCCCGCAGCACTTTCTTCATGCTGTTGTTATGCGTCGACTCCTGCAAGCCAGCCAGGGCGCGCATGATGGGCACACCAGCCTTGAGCAGCGTATACATCTGGCGCGAGAACAGCATGACATCGATGGCCGTAATCTTCTGCTGCTGCAGGCGCTGCAGCAGGCCTTCGCCCTGCGCGCCCGGCCCTTTGGCGGAAACGCTGATCTCGACAGGCGTCATCCCGCCATTGAACAGCATGTCAGCTATCGCCGCACTATCCGGGCCTTCCTGTATACCCTCGATCAGGTCGCCGCGGGCATTTCGGGCTTTGTAGGAAAAAAATGGCATGTTTAGTTTTCAGCCATCAGTTATCAGCTCTCAGCTTTTGAATCAAGGATGTAAGCATTTTCTTCACTTCCACAGTATCGACTTGCATGGTTTCGTGACGTGCAACGTTCAAATATCCCAAGTCACGCGCTAGCAACAAATGGTATTCGAGTTCACTTGCTGAACCCAACGCAATTTGGAGAAATCGCGCAAAATCAGCGCCTCCATTTCTTCCGCAGCCCTCGGCAATATTCGCCGGAACAGAAGCAGCAACACGCCGCGCCTGGCTGGTCAATCCATATATCTCGGCAACGAGGAAAGTGCTCGTTTCCCGATATACAGCCAGCGTCAACTGGTGCGCCTTACCCCAAACTGCAAGATCACGAAAATCCCTCACTCAGCCCCCACCAGAAGCTGACCGCTGAAGGCTGAAAGCTAACGCCTAGTCTTCAAACTGATTGCTGATTCGCATTGCTTCCGCCACGGTCGTCCGCCCCTTGAGCACCTCCCCCACGGCCTGACTGCGCAGGGTTTTCCCTGCCAGCTGCTGACGCGCCATTTTCATGAAGTGCTGCGGATCATGGTGGTTGGCCGCTTCGACCATTTCGAAATTCATTTCCAGCATCTCGTAAACACCCATGCGACCCTGGTAGCCTGTACCGTTGCAGTTGGTGCAGCCTCGACCGTGTCTGTATGAATGCTGGTCCACGGCATCCTTCAGCTCAAGGCGCATCCACTCATGTTCGTAGGGCTTGAGCGTATAGGTTTCTGTGCAACTCTCGCAGATCAGGCGCACCAGGCGTTGAGCCAGCACCACCTGCAAGGAAGTCGCTACCATGAAACGTGGCACGCCCATGTCGATGAGACGGATAGGCGTACTGATAGCGTCGTTAGTGTGCAGGGTGGAAAGCACCATGTGGCCGGTCATGGCAGCCCGGAGGCCGATTTGAGCGGTTTCCTGGTCGCGGATTTCGCCCACCAGGATGATGTCAGGGTCCTGGCGCAGCGTAGAGCGCAACACACGGGCGAAGGACAGGTCGATTTTTTCGTTCACCTGCACCTGGTTGATGCCGGGCAGGCGATATTCCACCGGATCTTCAACGGTGAGAATTTTGGACTCGATCGAGTTCAGTTCCGCCAGGGCGGAATACAAGGTGGTGGTCTTGCCGGAACCGGTCGGCCCCGTGACCAGCACCATGCCATTGGGGCGATGGAGAATCTTACGGAACCGCTCCAGCATTTCTGGCGGCATGCCCAGCTTGTCTAGCGTCAGAATGCCGCCACTCTGATTGAGCAGACGCATTACCACCGATTCGCCATGCTGGGTGGGCATGGATGAGATACGCACGTCGATCGACTGCCCGCGCACCTTGATATTGAAGCGGCCATCCTGGGGCAGGCGTTTCTCGGAAATATCCAGGCCGGACATCAGCTTGAGACGCAGCACCAGGGCGGCGGCAATCTTGTTGTCGGCCTCGGTTTGCAGGTGCAGCACGCCGTCAATACGGAAACGGATCTGCAGCTTTGCTTCCTGCGGTTCGATATGTACATCGGAAGCGCGCACCTGGGTGGCGTCCTCGAACATGGTCTGCAGGAGTTTGACGACCGGCGCCTCTTCCAGATTGGTAGTAGCGCCGAGACCACCAAAATCCACCACGGTGTCGCCCAGTTCTTCTTCCAGCGCCTGGGCCAGGCCACTGATCTGGTCGGTGCGGCGATACACGCGGTCGATGGTTTGCAGCAACTGGCTTTCCGCTACGGCGGCAAGATCGATGTCGCGCTTGAGCAGGCGAGCCAGTTCATCGTAGGCAAACAGGTCGGAAGGATCGGCCATGCCGAGCAGCAGAGTTGCTCCTTTATCCTCCAACACCAGCGCACGGAATCGACGCGCCTGGGTTTCAGGCAGCTTGTTGACCAGCTCTGTGTCGACATTGTAAAACTTGAGATTGATGAAAGGGATCTGCAACTGGCGCGCAATCGCCTCGGCAATGCCTTCTTCGGTGACGAAGCCATTTTCGATAAATATACGGCCCAGCTTGCGCCCGCTGCTTTTCTGTTCGGCCAGTGCCTGTTTTAGCTGATCTTCCGTGAGCAGACCCTGCTGGATCAAGACCTCGCCAAGCCGTATTTTCTCAGGTTTGGCCATCGCCGCTCCGATTTCTCATGTTATTTGTCATAAGTGAAACACATCTCATTGATAGTGTTAAATTAACGTTTTTCCTACCAGGACACAAGAAATTGTTTGAAATCGTGCTTTTCGAACCGGAAATTCCACCCAACACGGGCAATGTCATCCGCCTCTGCGCCAATACCGGCACCGCGCTGCACCTGGTTGAGCCGCTTGGCTTTACGCTGGAGGACAAGCAACTGAAACGCGCCGGCCTGGATTATCACGAATACGCCACGCTCAAGGTTCATCCGGACTGGGCGACCTGCATGGCACATTTTGGCGGGCGACGCGTTTTCGCGATCACGACCAAGGGTGCGACACGTTATACCGACGTGAATTTTCTGGCAGGGGATGTATTCGTTTTCGGGCCTGAAAGCCGGGGACTGCCGGCAGAAATACTGGCAAACTTTACACCTGAGCAGCGCATTCGTTTGCCGATGCAGCCTGCCAGCCGCAGCCTGAATTTGTCCAACTCAGCAGCCGTCCTGATTTATGAAGCGTGGCGGCAGAACGGGTTCGATGGCGGCATTTAGTGTTTGAATTCTGCGCTGGGCACGCGGTTGAGCAGGCTTTCCACTGCCGTGCGCGGCGACAAATCCTGATATAGCACCTGATATACCGCCTCGGTAATGGGCATTTCGACCTTGTGCTGCTGCGCCAGACTCAGCACTTCGCGAGCGGTATTGACGCCTTCGGCAACATGACCGAGGCCGCCGAGAATGTGTGCCAGCGATTTCCCCTGCGCCAGTTGCAGGCCAACCTGACGATTGCGCGACAGATCGCCGGTGCAGGTCAGGATCAGGTCGCCCATGCCGGCCAGACCCATGAAGGTTTCCTGTCGTCCGCCAAGCACCAGTCCGAGCCGGGTGATTTCAGCCAGGCCGCGGGTGATCAGGGCCGCGCGGGCATTGTGGCCAAAGCCCATGCCGTCGGAAATGCCGGCGGCAATTGCCAGCACGTTCTTGACCGCCCCGCCAAGCTCCACGCCCATGATGTCCTTGCTGGCATAAACACGCAGATGATGACTATGCAAAGCCAGTGCCACCCTGTGTGCAAACATCTCGTCCAGCGAGGCCAGCGTCAGGGCGGTGGGCAAACCCAGCGCCACTTCACGCGCAAAACTCGGCCCGGAAAGTACGCCGCGAGGCGTATCCGGGTTGAGTTCATCGCTTGCCACCTGATGCGGAAGCTTGCGGCTTCCCTCCTCGAATCCTTTGCAGGCCCAAACTACGGGGACGCCTGGCGCCAGCACATTGACATCGCGCAATAACATACGCAAACCGCTACTGGGCACGACAGCAAGCGCCAACTCGGCAGGGCCAAGCAATGCTGCAAAATTTGATTCGAAATGGAGGGAGGATGGAAGCGAAATATCTGGCAGATAGCGCGAGTTGCGGCGGGATGAGGCCATCTCCGCCACCTGAACAGCGCTGCGCGCCCACAAACTCACCTCATGACGCCCTGCCAGGCTAACTGCCAGCGCGGTACCCCAGGCACCAGCGCCAAGCACGGCAATTTTCATGTGCCCCACACCTGGGAAATCCGCACAAAGCCGGTCGCACCATCCGGATGTCTCACCTTGAGCCATCCGGTGTTGGTATATTCAAGCAACTCCAGGGCGACATTGCGTTCTGCTTGAAAAACAAGTGCGGCATTTTCATCTGCCGCCTGACGGACATCAGCCAGCGATACATTCACCAGCACCATGCGTTTTTCGCTAAGTCGCTTCTTTTCCACCCACGCCAGTTCTCCAGCCACATCGCGCACCTTGGCAAAATGCTCCAGACTGACGATCACTTCAACCGGATAGTAACGGCTGGCAAGATAAAGCTTCTTGCCACGCAGGGAGGGGGTGTCGTACATCACTGTTCGGTCACTGAGAATAGAACGGAATTCCAGCGCCCAGGCAGAGGAGGAAAAAACGCTAGCCAGCAGCAATAAACCTATCCGGTGCCGGCTAACCATTTTTCTAAGCTCAATATTAATGTGTCGTTGCGGGTTGATTCTGATCCGCCTGCATCTGCTTCTGATGCTGGTAAACCGATTCAAAATTCATTGGCTGCAGCACGACTGGCGGGAAACCTGCGCGCGTCACCATGTCGGAAACAGCTTCGCGGACGTAGGGGTAAAGAATGTTGGGGCAGGCAATTCCGAGCAGCGGCTCGATATCTTCCTGCGGCACATTACTGACGCGGAAAATGCCTGCCTGCGCGGCCTCCACCAGAAAGACCGTCTTGTCGCCTTCGGCCAGCTTGGAAGTCACTGTGACGGTAAGTACTGACTCGTAGACACCTTCACCCAGTTGCTCGGCCTTGGTGTGGAATTCCACATTGATCGCCGGCGTTCCCTGTTCCAGGAAAATCTGCGGTGCATTGGGAATTTCCAGCGAAAGATCCTTGACATAGATTTTTTCGATGCCAAAAACCACCTTTTCTTGTTCTTCACTCATGAGAAAACCTCTGAAAAAAGGGGAATTGTAACGCGAAGTGCCCCTGAAATGGACTCCAAAAACGGTTTTAGTGCTGCAGCAACCAGTTTTTGAGCTTGCCTGCATCCATGGCGCCGGCAACCCGGTCCACTTCTGTGCCATTTTTGAATATGGCCAGGGTAGGAATACTACGGATGGAAAACTGTTGCGCCAAGGTCTGCTCGACTTCGGTATTGACCTTGACGAAACGGAAGCGGGTCTTGAATTCGGCGGCAACCTGACTGAAAACCGGCGCCATCATTTTGCACGGTCCGCACCACGGCGCCCAGAAGTCCACCACCAGCGGCATCTCGCTTTTGGCCACAAAGCGGCCAAAATTTGCCGCCGTCAATTCAAGCGGTTTCCCATCCAGCAACGGTGCTGCGCATTTGCCGCATTTCGGATTCTGGCCCAGACGCTCATCCGGTACGCGATTGATCGACTGGCATTCAGGGCAGACGATATTCATGACGTCACGCTGCCAGAAGCGGATCCAGCTTGCCTTCCACGTCAAGCGCGGAAAGGTCGTCAAAGCCGCCGACGTGGAAATCGCCGATGTAGATCTGGGGCACGGTGCGCCGCCCGGTTCTTTCCATCATTTCTTCCTTGCGGCCCTCTTCAACATCAATGCGAATCTTGTTGATTTCGGTCACGCCTTTTTTTTGCAGCAGCTTCTCAGCCATGGTGCAGTAGGGGCACACACCGGTACAGTACATGGTTATGTTAGGCATTTATCTTCCTTTGAATAAAACGATCTATTTCCGTTCAACCGGCATGTTGGCCTGCTGCCAGGCTGACATCCCACCGCTCAGATTGTAAACCTGCTCGAAACCGTTTTTGCGCAGCATGCTGCAGCCGTGGCCGGAGCGCGCGCCGCTACGGCAGATTGCAATGATCGGCTTGTCCCTGAATTTTTCCAGTTCCTGAATGCGGCCAGACAGCTGGCGCAGAGGGATATGCTTGGAATTCGGGGCGTGTCCGCCAGCGTATTCCTGGTCCTCGCGCACATCGAGAATCAGCGCATCGTGATGATTGATGAGCTGGGTCGCTTCCATCGCGCCGACTTCCTTGATCCCGGAAATACGCCGGTTGATCATGGGCCAGAACAGCATCAAGCCGCTGATGATGACCAGGGCCACCAGGCCAAGATTATTCTGAATGAATTGCACTATCCGATACTCCTTAAAGCATTAAAACATCTTAACCACGTGGCACACGGGGAGCACGGGGTTTTTCTGTTCTGATTTCCCCATACCCCCGTGTACCCCGTGGTTTATCAAGCCTTTTCCAGCTTGCGGTACATCGCCGCATAATACAGCACCGGGATCACCACCAGCGTTAGCAAGGTGGAGACGAAGATACCAAAAATCAAGGAAATTGCCAGCCCGTTGAAAATTGGGTCATCAAGAATGAACAGCGCGCCCAGCATGGCAGCCAGGCCCGTAAGTATGATTGGCTTGGCGCGCGTAGCGGCGGAATTGATGACCGCTTCCTGGAAAGCCATGCCTTCGGCCACCTGCATGTTGATGAAATCCACCAGCAGAATGGAGTTGCGCACGATAATCCCGGCCAGTGCGATCATGCCGATCATCGAGGTCGCGGTAAACTGCGAGCCGAACAGGGCATGACCCGGCATCACGCCGATAATGGTGAGCGGAATCGGCGCCATGATGATGAGCGGCACCAGATAAGACTTGAACTGCGCCACCACCAGCAGATAGATCAGCACCAGACCCACGGCGTAAGCGATGCCCATGTCGCGGAAGGTTTCATAGGTCACCTGCCACTCGCCATCCCATTTCACCGCGTATTCCGCGTAGGGGTCATCCGGCTGTTTGATGAAGTAGTCGCCCAGTGTGCCACCCTGGTGCAGCTTCACACCATTGGTCAAAGAGCGGATATCGAACATGCCATAGAGCGGGCTATCCAGTTTGCCGGCCATGTCGCCGAAAACATAAACCACCGGCAGCAGGTTCTTGTGGTAAATGGTTTTCTCTGCGATGCCGGATGACACTTCCACCAACTCCGAGAGCGGGACCAGAGTGCCGTCACGAGCGCGGACCGTCAGTTTGAGCAGTTCGTCCAGATTATTCAGGCGCTCTGGCGGCAAAGTCACACGAACCGGGATTTCATATTTGGATTCACCGGTGTGTACCGGGGTCACGTCTTCCCCGGTCAGGCCCATTTTCATCACCGCCACAATGTCTTTCTGTGCCACGCCCATCAGAGCCGCCTTGCTCTGCAGCACATGCAAAACCAGCTTGCGCGACACTTCCTCGATGCTGTCATCGATGGCGACTATATCCGGCGTTCTGGCAAAAGCCATTCCCACCTTTTTCGCCACTTCCATCTGGCCTTCGTAATCCGGTCCATAGACTTCCGCCACGATCGGCGACATCACCGGCGGTCCGGGTGGCACCTCGACCACTTTCACATTGGCCTGGTACTTTTCGGCGATTTTTTCGATCGGCACCCGCACCGCCTGGGCGATTTCATGGCTCTTGCGTTCGCGCTGATGCTTGTCCGCCAGATTGACCTGGATATCGCCCATCTCCGGACTGGCGCGCAAATAATACTGGCGCACCAGTCCATTGAAATTGATCGGCGCCGCCGTACCTACATATGCCTCGTAGTCGGTCACTTCCGGCACGGTGGCCAGATACTGGCCAATTTCGCGCATGGCGCGCGCAGTCTGCTCCAGCGGGGTACCCACCGGCATGTCCACCACCACCTGAAATTCCGATTTGTTGTCGAAAGGCAACATTTTGAGAACCACCAGTTTCACCACCGCCAGCAGCATGGCCACGACGATCATGCCCAATACCGCCAGCCATAGTTTGGCGCGATTCTTGCCACCCTGCTCGCGACGCAGAAAAGGGGTCAGCCGGCGCTGAAAGAAAGTCTGCAAGCGCGACTCTGCACCCAGTTCGCTGTGGCTGGGCGCGTCGTGCTTGTGGCTCAGCAGCCTGAGCGCGAGCCAGGGGGTGATGATGAAAGCGATGGCCAGCGAGATCACCATTCCGATACTGGCATTGATGGGGATCGGGCTCATGTAGGGCCCCATCAGGCCGGTAACAAAGGCCATGGGCAGCAGTGCGGCGATCACGGTAAAGGTCGCCAGAATAGTGGGGCCGCCCACCTCGTCGACCGCTTCGGGAATAACCTGGTCCAGTGATTTATGCTTGTCCAGCTCACGTCGGCGGTGAATGTTCTCGACCACCACGATGGCGTCATCCACCAGAATGCCGATGGAAAAAATCAGCGCGAACAGCGACACCCGGTTGAGGGTAAAGCCCCACGCCCATGAAGCAAACAAGGTTGCAGCCAGTGTCAGCATGACTGCCACGCCGACAATCAGTGCCTCGCGCCGGCCCAGGGCGAACAGCACCAGCAGAACCACAAATGCCGTGGCAAAAATCAGCTTGCCGATCAGTTTCACCGCCTTGTCGTTGGCGGTCGCCCCGTAATTACGCGTCACCGTGGCCGTCACGCCATCTGGAATCACGCTGCCATGCAATTGATCGATGCGCCGGATTACCCGGTTGGCAACATCCACTGCGTTCTCGCCCGGTTTCTTGGAAATTGCCAGCGTCACCGCAGGAAATTCACCCTGCTGGCTGATACCCAGATGCTTGGCTGCGGGTCCTGTGCCGAGCCAGACGTAACGCTCCGACTGGTCCGGCCCATCGACCACCCGGGCCACGTCGCTCATGAATACCGGATACCTGTCCTGCACGCCCACCACCAGTTGCCGCACGTCTGCCGCGGAGGAAAGAAAAGTACCGGTCTGCACCAGGATTTCCTGGTTGTTGTCCACCAGCTTGCCCGATGGCTGGGAAGCATTGCTCACCTGCAGCGCATCGCGGATATCCTGGGCGGAAATCTGATGCGACTTCATGCGTTCCGCATCCATCAGTACCCGCACGACGTGCCTGGGTCCGCCGATGGTATTCACCTCGCGCGTCCCCTGGATGCGTTTCAGTTCGATTTCGGCCGCATGCGCGATCTGCTCCAGTTCATATTCACCACGCCCTGGATCGGCCGTCCACAGGGTCAGGGCCACGATGGGGACATCATCAATGCCTACCGGCTTGATAATAGGTTCGAGCACACCCAGGTTGGGCGAAATCCAGTCGCGCTTGGACTGCACCGTATCGTACAGGCGCACCAGGGCCTGGATGCGGTCCTCGCCCACTTTGTACTGCAGGGTAAGGATGGCCATGCCGGGGCGTGACACGGAATAGATATGCTCAACGCCGGAAATCTGCGACAACACCTGCTCGGCCGGCGTCGCGACCAGATTCTCCACATCCCTGGCAGAGGCGCCGGGGAAGGGGATGAATACATTGGCCATGGTGACGTTGATTTGCGGTTCTTCCTCGCGTGGCGTGACCAGCACTGCGAACAGGCCGAGCAGGAAAGCGATGAGCGCAATCAGCGGCGTCATCTGAGAGGTCAGAAAAAATCTGGCGGTACGTCCGGAAATCCCCATTTTTTCGGATGAGGGATCAAGAAGTGAGGAGTTTGGCTCTTGCATGGTCACCCCTTACTCCTTTCCTTTCGCACCCTTCAAGGCCATGCCCGCCTTGATCGGCTCTGTCGCCACCTGCTCGCCCTGCACCAGACCGGACAGGATTTCCACCTCGCTCTCCCCGACCGGTCCGCCGATACGCACCTGACGGAAGCGGATCTGCCCTTTTGCGTCCACCACGTAAACTGCAGCCACTTCGCTGCGATGCACCACCGCTGAGGACGGAATCAGGAGTTTCTGCGCTTGCCCGATGGAAAAATGCGCGCGGGCGAACATGCCTGGATAAACACCTTTCAAATCAGCAGGCAGATCCACCCTAGCGCGCGTGGTATGGGTACGCACATCCGCTACGGGCAGGATCGTGACGCGAGTGCCTGCTATCCACTGTTTCAGCTCGGGAAATTCCACCTGGGCGCGCAGCGACTGGCGTACCTGTGCCAGTTTGTATTGGGGAATACTCGCCACCACACGCAGTCCCTTGGGGGAAAAAACCGTCATGAGTGCCTTTCCGGGGCTAGCCATTTCACCCAGTTCCACCTGGCGAACAGCCACGATCCCGTCGTAGGGTGCAACGATAGTCGCAAAGCTCTTGGTTGCCGAGGTCTGCCCGACCATCGCCAGAGCCGACTTCAACTGCGCTTCAGCAGATCTGAAATCAGCCAGGGATTTATCCACTGCCGCCTGGCTGACAAACTTTTGCGCCAGCAGTTGCTTGCTGCGTTCATAGGCAAGACGGGCATTCTGGAGATTGGCCTGTGCCTGAGCTACCTGGGCTTCACTGCCCGCCACTATCTGACGCACTTCGCTTTCGTCAATGCGCACCAGCACCTGGCCTTTTTTGACCACATCGCCGGCATCGAATGCCACTTCAACCACGCGCCCTGTGATCTGGGCCGCTATTGTGGCCTGATCCACGGCCTCCACTATGGCTTCGGCTGAATAAGCCTGGTCAACTTCACGATACTGTACCGGCGCGGTGGCAAAAGGCAGGGCAGCCTCGGCGGCGGGGGCAAGGAAAAGCACTCCAAGGAGTGCGAGGGGAAATTTCAGCACAGCGCAAACTCCGCGTGTAGACAATGCCTACAAGATAATGGCAGCCTGAACAGATTACAAGCGGGTAAGGGCCTTACAAATTCAGGCCCCGGCGGACTGGCAATATTATTTGGTAAAACCGCAGAAAACATCCCGCATCATGCTGATCAGCTTCAAGGTGCGGGTATCACCCACACGATAGAAAACGCGGTTGGCATCCTTGCGCGTGCGCAGCACGCCTTTGTCACGCAGGATAGCCAGATGCTGGGAAATATTGCTTTGTGAGGTGCCGACACTGTCGACGATCTCCTGCACGCTGATTTCACGGTCACCCAGCACGCACAGAATCTTCAGACGCAGTGGGTGAGACATCGCCTTCATCGCCCGCGATGCCTGCTCAATATGCTCGTCTTTATCTATCAATGCGACCTGATCAAAATTCAACATGAAAACATCATCGCTTTGCGGGAGGTTTGGAATAAGTTTAATGCGTGCATTAATAAAACATAATAAAATGATACATCACATTGTGCCCATGATTGATAAATAAAGTCCACTTCGTTATGAATGCCACACCCGTTCTACTTTTGATTCTTGATGGCTTCGGTTGCCGTGAAAACGGGCCGGATAATGCCGTTGCTCTGGCAAAGAAACCCAATTGGGACAAATTCTGGGCCGCCTATCCGCACACCAGGATTCACGCCTCCGAGGCTGCCGTAGGCCTGCCCGCGGGCCAGATGGGCAATTCCGAGGTAGGCCATCTCAATATCGGCGCCGGCCGGGTCGTCTATCAGGAAATTTCGCGTATCAACATGGCCATCAAGAGCGGTTCCTTTTTTACCAACCACGAACTTTCCGCCACGGTTGAAGCGATCAAGAAAAATAACGGCGCGCTGCATATTTTTGGGCTGCTCTCGGATGGCGGCGTGCACAGCCATGAAACGCACATCCATGCCATGCTCGAAATGGGCGTTCGCGCCAGGATCAAGGATATTTATATTCACGCCTTTCTGGATGGTCGCGACACGCCGCCCAAGAGCGCGGAAATCTACTTGCAGCACCTGCAGGACAAAATCGACCAGCTTGGCAGCGGCAGGATAGCCACCATCGTTGGTCGTTACTATGCAATGGATCGCGATCACCGCTGGGTACGCGTCAAAACCGCATACGACCTGCTCACCCAGGGCATCGCCGAATTTCGCGCCAGCAGCGCTATCGAAGGCTTGTACAACGCTTATGCACGCGATGAGAACGACGAATTCGTCAAAGCCACGGTGATTGGCGAGCCGGTAAAAATGAAGGATGGGGACGGTGTGGTATTCATGAATTTCCGTTCCGACCGCGCACGCGAGCTGACCCGCACCCTGATCGAACCGGATTTCGACGCCTTTGAGCGCGAGTATGTACCCAGGCTCTGCGCCTATTGCACTTTGACCGCTTACAGCGCGGATTTTGACGTTGCGGTGGCATTTCCCCAGGAGCGCATCCGGAACGGACTCGGCGAGTATCTCTCGGACCAGGGTCTGCGCCAGTTGCGCATCGCGGAAACCGAAAAATATGCCCACGTGACATTCTTCTTCAATGGCGGCGAAGAAACCTGCTACCCGGGAGAAGACCGCATCCTGGTGCCTTCCCCCGATGTGCCCACCTACGACCTCAAGCCGGAAATGAGCGCCTACGAGGTGACGGAAAAACTGGTCGAGGCGATTCAGAGCCGTCAGTACGACGCGATCGTCTGCAATTTTGCCAACCCCGACATGGTTGGTCACACCGGCAATTTGCAGGCTGCGATCAAGGCGATCGAAACCATTGACGAGTGCCTTGGAAAAATTGTACCGGCAATGCTGGAAGCCGGAGGTGAAGTGCTGATCACCGCTGATCATGGGAATGCCGAAAAGATGTTCGATGAAGGCACGCAGGATTTCCACACGGCCCATACGCTCAACCTGGTGCCATTTGTTTATATTGGCCGGGCAGCACAAATCGCGGACACCGGCGCCCTGGAAGATGTCGCGCCGACACTGCTGAAAATGATGGACCTGCCCCAGCCACGGGAGATGCGGGGGCACCCATTGATCACCTTCGTGTGATTTTCAGTTTCAGGAAAATCCTCTGTTCCGGCGTACTGGCACTGACCTGCCTGAGCACACACGCTCCAGCCGCCCCCAAACCGGAACTTCAGGAACTGCGCGGGCGCATCGAGTCGCTGCAAAAAGAGCTTGACAGCAAGGAGGACGCAAAAGCCGATGCCGCAGATGAGCTTAAAAGCTCTGAACAGGCGATCAGCAGCATCAACAGTACGTTGCGCGACCTGACCCGGCAACAGCAGTCCACACAGACCACTCTCAAATCTCTGGAACAGGAAAAAACAGGTGTAGACAAGCGCATCCATGCCGAACAGGTTTTGCTGGGTCGCCTGCTTTTTCAGCAATACCGCTCCGGCCAGCAAGATCAGTTCAAGATCCTGCTCAACCAGGAAGATCCCAGCCAGGCCACGCGCCAACTGCGTTACTACAGCCATCTTGCGCGCGCGCGCGGCGAACTGCTGGAACACTTGCGCGGCAATATCGAAAAACTGCACCAGTTGACCCTGGCAACCGAAGCCAAGCAGGCCGAACTTTCGCAAAATCAGACCGAGCAGGACAAGCAAAGGCAAAAACTGCTTGCGCAGCAGCAGATGAAAAAAAAGCTGGTTACACAACTGGCAAAACAGATCGGGCAGCAACGTAGCGAACTTTCGCGCCTGCAGCGTAATGAGAAGCGGCTGACCCAGCTTATCGAACGGCTTGCCAAACAACAGCAGACGGCAAGTAAAAAAATTGAACGGCCATCCTCCGCTGCTCGCAATTCGGTTGTGCCGGACGCTTCTTTTGCCGGAACCTCGTTTCCACAGCTGAAAGGTAAACTGCAATTACCGGTGCGCGGGGAACTCACAGGGCGTTTTGGTACTCCACGACAGGATAGCGGTTCGCCATGGCGCGGCCTGTTCATACGTACTGCGGCAGCGCAGGAGGTGCGCGCCATCGCCAGCGGACGGGTAGTGTTTGCGGACTGGCTGCGCGGTTTCGGCAACCTGCTCATCGTCGACCATGGCGGTGGTTATATGAGTTTGTATGGCAATAATGAATCCATATTCAAGCGGACAGGTGAAGAGATCCGCGCCGGTGATGTGATCGCCAGCACGGGAAACAGCGGCGGCAACCCGGAAACCGGTTTATACTTCGAAATTCGCTATCAGAGCAGACCTTTTGACCCGCTGGTCTGGTGCAAAATAAGCTAACAAATCAAATGCAAATGGAGAAAAGCATGCGCGGCAAACTGCAAAAATTCGGCCTCATCGCCATGGGCGCCCTGCTCGGTGTGATGCTCAGCCTGAATTATTCCGCCGTGGCTGACAAAACGAAGGAAACACCACTGCCTGTCGAGGAGTTACGTGCCTTCGCCGAAATATTCGGCAAAATCAAGTCCGATTATGTGGAGCCGGTAGAGGACAAGAAGCTCATCACCGAAGCCATCAACGGCATGCTTTCCGGCCTTGACCCGCATTCCGCCTATCTTGACGCAGACGCATTCAAGGATCTTCAGGTTGGCACCCAGGGTGAATTCGGCGGTCTAGGCATCGAAGTTGGCATGGAAGACGGTTTCGTCAAGGTGGTTTCACCTATCGAAGATACACCGGCCTTTCATGCCGGGCTCAAGAGCGGCGACCTGATCATCAAGCTGGACGACACCCCGGTCAAGGGCATGACGCTCAATGATGCAGTCAAGCGCATGCGCGGCAAGCCCAATACCCAGATCACCCTGACCGTGATGCGCAAGGGCGAGAACAAGGCACTGACCTTCACCCTCACACGCGCCATTATCAAAATCCAGAGCGTAAAATCCAAACTGCTTGAATCCGGTTTCGGCTACGTCCGGGTTACCCAGTTCCAGGAACACACAGGAGAAAACCTGGTTACGGCACTGGACAACCTTTACAAACAGAATAAGGAGCCCCTCAAGGGTCTTATTCTCGACCTGCGCAACGACCCAGGCGGTCTGCTGAATGGTGCAGTAGGCGTATCCGCCGCCTTCCTGCCGGAAAATGCACTGGTGGTGTATACAGAAGGCCGCACTGAAGACGCGAAGATGAAGCTGACCGCGAGCAAGGAAAATTATCTGCGTGGCGCCAAAGAAAGTGACTACCTCAAAAACCTGCCTGCAGGCGTGAAAGATGTCACGATGGTGGTGCTGATCAACGTCGGGTCGGCCTCAGCATCTGAAATCGTGGCCGGCGCGTTGCAGGACCACAAGCGCGCCATCATCATGGGAACCCAGTCCTTCGGCAAAGGCTCGGTGCAAACCGTGCTGCCGCTCGGCAACGGTACAGCAATCAAGCTCACCACGGCACGCTATTTCACTCCAAACGGCCGCTCCATCCAGGCCAAGGGCATCACACCCGATATCGTGGTGGAAGAAGCCACGGTCAACGGCGTGGAAAAAGATGGCGCATTCAATCTGCGCGAAGCGGACCTTGAACGCCATCTGACCAATGGCCAGGATAGCAAGGCCGACAAAGCCCCACCCAAGCCACAGGCGCCGAAGAAAGATCCGGCCAAGGACAAGGACAAGGACAAAGGCGCGGGCAAGGATGAAAACCCGAGCGGAGAGCGCGAAGTGGTTTCTAAAAACGATTACCAGCTGAACCAGGCTGTGAACCTGCTCAAGGGCCTGCAGATTCTGAAAAACCGCTAACCCCTCCCCGTCCCTCCCCTTCGCAGGGGCGGGAGTCCTACTTCCCCCCGAGAAGGCGGGGTTGAGGGAGGTTGGAAGCCGGGAAAAGGACCATCCCACTTGGACGACAACCAGCTTCTGCGCTACAGCCGACATATCCTTCTGCCGCAGATCGGTGTCGAAGGCCAGGAAAAACTGCTCGCCTCACATGCCCTGGTCATCGGGGCAGGGGGGTTGGGTTCACCCATCGCGCTGTATCTGGCCGCTGCCGGCGTTGGCCACATTACCATCTGCGACGGCGACAGCGTGGACCTCACCAACCTGCAACGCCAGATTGCTCACTTCACTCACTCCCTCGGCAGCAACAAGGCGCTCTCGGCTCAGCACACCCTGGCCGCAATCAATCCGGAAATCAGGGTGACAGCCATACCGCATCGAGTCGAGGACGAAGAGCTGGCGCATCTGGTTTCCCAGTCCGACGTGGTGGTGGACGCCTGCGACAACTTCACCACCCGCCACGCCGTCAACCGCGCCTGCGTCAAGCACAAGAAACCGCTGGTTTCCGGCGCCGCAATCCGTTTCGACGGCCAGGTCACGGTGTTCGATTTGCGTCGCCCGGACAGCCCGTGTTACCACTGCCTGTTTCCGGAAAACGTGGAAGAGGAAGGCGAGCGTTGTGCTGTGATGGGGGTGTTTGCCCCGCTGGTGGGCATCATCGGCGCGACACAAGCAGCAGAAGCCCTGAAAGTCCTGGCCGGCATCGGGCAGCCGCTGCTCGGGCGCCTGCAACTGCTCGATGGCCTGTCCATGGAGTGGCGCCAGATCAGGCTGAAAAAAGACCTGGCCTGCCCGGTGTGCGGTCCAGGGAACGTGTCAGCCCAATAATATCTTTTTCTGGGTTTCGAGGAATTCCATCGGCTCACGCTTGAAGCCGCTCTTGGCGAACTGTTGCCAGCGCCCGACGATAAAGCTCATGATCAGGTTGGCATGAGCCGCCGGGTCTGCGCTGATGCCCAGTCCCCCCTGGCTTGCAGCGATACGCAACGCCTGTTTAAGACTGGCTTCGAGCCGGTCGTGAACCTGATTGATGCGTGCCTGCAGGCGCTCGTTCTCGTTCACCAGCGCATCTCCGATCAGCACACGTGTCATGCCGGGATTTTTCTGCGCGAAACCGAGCAGCAGGGAAAGCATGGTTTCCAGCTGTTTCGCTCCGTTCTGTTCCTCACTGGTAACCTTGTTGATGATGCCGAACAGGCTCTGCTCGATGAATTCGATCAGGCCTTCGAACATCTGCGCCTTGCTGGCAAAGTGGCGATACAGTGCGGCTTCCGAAACTTCAAGCCTGGCCGCCAGCGCGGCGGTGGTGATCTTTTCCCCTTGCGGCTGCTGCAGCATTTCCGCCAGTACCTGCAAGATCTGGAGCTTGCGCTCACCTGGTTTGGTCGCCATGATTTTTTTCCTTATTGTGTTCCGAATTTTCGTTGTGCCCGTGGCAGTTCCAGAACGGAGCGCACACTGACGTCCACGCCCGCAACCCGCCTGGAAGCAGAGCCAACCAGCACGGTTTTCATTCCCAGCCGTTTCGCAGTCCTGAGATTGCCAAGCGTATCCTCTACCATCACGCAGCGTTGCGGTGACAGGCGCCACGCACGAAACAGGCGGTAGAACCCCTGCGGATCGGGCTTGGGACGATAACCCGCACCTTCGATGGAAAATACGCCCGCAAACAGGTCATCAATGCGCAGTAGACGCAACACGGCCTCGGCATAGAAAGCGGGTGCATTGGTGTAGACAACCCGTTTGCCGCGCAAACGCTGCAGGGCGGCTCTCAGCCCACGCGCGCGCAGCACCATGCGGTCCAGATCGGGAAACTGGTGGGTATGCCAGAGGAAGTGGTCCGGACTCGTGCCATGATGCCGCACCAGTCCCTGCAAGGTCGCCCCGTAGCGCTGCCAGTAGTGATCGCGCAGGCGGTCGGCTTCCATTTCGTCCAGCGCCAGATGATCCTGCAGGTACTGGGTCATGGCACGGTTGAGATGCGGAAAAATATGCGGAGAGGCGTTGTGCAGGGTGTTGTCGAGATCGAACACCCAGGTCAGCCCGCTCCTTGACATGCTCATATATTGGAACGAATCAGCGTGCCCACCCCTTCGTCAGTAAGGATTTCCAGTAGTAATGCGTGCTCCACTCGCCCGTCGATAATATGGCTGGTCTTGACGCCATTTTTCACGGCTTCCAGCGCCATGGATATCTTCGGAATCATGCCGCCGGAAATCGTGCCATCCTCGATCAGCGCATCCACCTGGGCGGCCGTCAGGCCGGTGAGCAGCTTGCCC
The DNA here is from genome assembly GCA_018824405.1 of Gammaproteobacteria bacterium. Lineage (GTDB taxonomy): Bacteria > Pseudomonadota > Gammaproteobacteria > Burkholderiales > Sulfuricellaceae > Sulfurimicrobium. Next base: position 368,590 of record JAHJGO010000011.1, on the reverse strand, counting down.
TCCTTGTCCAGCACGCCGGTGGTATTGGTCATCAGGATCAGCTTTTCAGCCTTGAGGGTTTCCGCCAGTTTACCCGCCACCAGATCGGCGTTGATATTGAACGCCTCGCCCAGTTCGCCAACACCGATCGGCGCTATCACCGGGATGAAGTCCTGGGTGTCGAGCAGGGTCACCAGCGCCGGATCGATGCGGGTCACCTCGCCCACCAGTCCGAGATCGATCAGCGCCTGGTTTGCCTCCTTGGATTTGACCAGCAGCTTTTTCGCCCGGATCATGCCGCCGTCGGTGCCGGTCAGGCCTACTGCCTTGCCGCCATACTGGTTGATGAGGTTGACGATTTCCTTGTTGACCTGGCCACCGAGCACCATTTCGACGATATCCATGGTCTCTTCGTCGGTCACGCGCATACCCTGGATGAACTCGCCCTGCTTGCCCACGCGCTTGAGCAGATCATTGATCTGCGGCCCCCCGCCGTGGACCACCACCGGATTGAGTCCGACCAGCTTGAGCAGCACTACATCCTTGGCAAAGCCGTGCTTGAGATGTTCCTCGGTCATGGCGTTGCCGCCATACTTGATCACGATGGTCTTGTCCTGGAAGCGGCGGATATAGGGCAGCGCCTCGGAAAGGATGGCAGCGGTTTCCTTGGCGGAAACGGGAGAAATCGACATGGGCGGGCCTTTATGTGAGTTGAAGTTTGATCTGGCTGCCATTTTCCCTCACCGCAGCCCACTCCTGCAAGCACTCCAACACTGGAAAAATCGCAACACATCCCCATTTAACGGGCAAGAGGGCTGAAGTGAGCGCAAACGGAACGATCAGGCGTGATTTCATGTCGAACGTTTTCGTTGATCCGCCAATACAGAAAGGATGAGAACATGAGCACGCGCAGCCTGCAGCGAATTATCCGCTCAATCCCGGCATCCGATGGGGCAGGCGTGAAACTCCGACGCAGCCTGGGCCAATCACCATTCCAGCGCGTCGATCCGTTCCTGATGCTGGACGAGATGTCGTCCGACAACCCTGACGACTACATGGCCGGTTTTCCCTCGCACCCCCACCGCGGTTTTGAAACCGTCACCTACCTGCTCGAGGGGCATATGCTGCATCAGGACCACCTTGGAAACAAGGGCGACCTGAAAAGCGGCGGCGTACAGTGGATGACGGCCGGGCGCGGCATTATCCATTCCGAGATGCCGCAGCAGGAGAACGGGCGCCTGCACGGCTTCCAGCTATGGATCAACCTGCCTGCGGTAGAGAAAATGAAACCGGCCGCTTACCGCGATATCCAGCCAGACGAGATTCCCCACGTGACGCTGGCGACAGGCGGCACGGCAAAGCTTATCGCCGGGGCACTCGAAATTGAAGGGAAAGTGGCTCACGGACCAATGCAGGGTCTCTCTACCGACCCATTATTCATCGATGTTCGTTTGTCGGCTGGCAGCCTTTTTTCCCTCCCTGTACCGGCCACGCACAGCGCTTTCCTTTATCCATATCAGGGCGAACTCGCGGTTGGAGATTCCACCGCAAAACTTCCGCTGCTGGCACATGAAGCCGGCGTGTTATCCCGCGGGGAGCGCATCGAGGCCAGAGCAGGCTCCGATGGGGCCGGCTTTCTCCTGCTTGCGGCACGCCCTCTGGGCGAGGCTGTCGTTCAGCACGGTCCTTTCGTGATGAACACCAGGGAAGAAATCGAACAGGCCATCCGGGATTACGAGAACGGCGAGCTGGTTTGACCATGCTCGTGACCGCAGGCGGCTCAAAACCACATTAATTGATGGAGACAAAACATGACAGATCTATTTGCCCCTCTGCGCCTCGGCGCCATCGAACTGGCCAACCGTATCGTGATGTCCCCTCTGACGCGCTGCCGGGCTGGTGAAGGCAACGTGCCGACCGATCTCATGGCGGAATATTACCGCCAGCGCGCCTCGGCGGGCCTGATCATCACCGAGGCCACCCCAATCTGCCCAGAAGGCCATGGATACCCGCGCACTCCCGGGATTTACACAGCGGAACAGATTGCCGGCTGGAAGAAAATCACCCAGGCGGTACATGCTGCGGGCGGCAAGATTGTGTGTCAGCTCTGGCACGTGGGACGTATCTCGCACCCGGACTTCCAGCCCGGGGGTGTGCCGCCGGTGGCGCCCTCGGCGCTGCGTCCGGCGGGGCAGGTCTTCACCGGGCGGGAGATGAAGGACTATGTGACACCCCGCGCGCTCGAAACCACCGAGATTCCCGGCCTGATCGCAAGCTATGTGCAGGCTGCCAGAAACGCCATGGAAGCTGGCTTTGACGGCATTGAAATTCACGCTGGCAACGGCTACCTGATTGACCAGTTCCTGCGGTCATCGACCAATCAGCGCACCGACGCCTATGGCGGCGGCAAGGAGAACCGCGCCCGCCTGCTGCTGGAAATTCTGGATGGCGTCTGCGCCGCCATCGGCAGCGACCGGGCCGGGGTGCGCCTGTCGCCCGTCACGCCGTTCAACGACCTGCATGACGAACATCCACAGGAGACTTTCGAGTATGTCACGAAGCAGCTCAACCGCTATGGGCTGGCCTTCCTCGACCTGCTGCAGGGCATGGGGGGCGCTCCGGCAGAGCAGTGGATTCCATTCGACTACGAGAGCCTGCGCGCAATCTACAGCGGCAAGCTGATCCGCAACAATGAATACAACTTTGCGAGCGCACAGGAGGCAATTAAAACCGGCGCCGCCGATGCCATCGCCTTTGGTCGCCTGTTGCTGGCCAATCCGGACCTGGTCGAGCGTTTCCGCCGTGGCGCCTCACTTAATGCCCCAGATTATGAGAAGCTTTATACCGGTGAAGAAAAAGGCTATACCGACTATCCCTTCCTGAGTGCATAAGCAGGATTGCTACGCCAGAAAATGAAAAGGCGGCCCCGACCGCCTTTTCATTTGAGGGAGGGAAATTACTTGATGGTCAGTTTTTTCGAGGTGTTTGCCACTTTCTTGGGCAGGCTCAGTTCGAGTACGCCATCTGCATATCTGGCTTCCGCCTGGCCCTCATCCACGTCGTGGCCCAGCGTGAAACTGCGTGCCGCCTTGCCATAGTAGCGCTCGGAACGCAGCACTTTCTCACCTTCCTTCTCTTCCTTCTGCTTCTTCACTTCGGCGCTGATGGCGACCTGATTGCCGTCGATGGTGACGTGGATGTCCTCCTTCTTCACGCCGGGAATGTCGGCGTGGATGGTATAGGTTTTGTCGTCTTCCTTGACGTCCACCTTGATCTGCATCTGGGTCTGGCCTTCGAAGGCCATGGGCCTGACGAAAAACCCCTTGAACAGGTCATCGAGGTCGCTAAAAGGGTCAACGCGGGAAAGGGAGAAGGGGTCTTTGCGAATAATATCTGCCATGATGGATCTCCTTAATTAAATTAAAGAAAAACGCTACGACGACATTCTTTAACATTGGGCCTTGGTGGCAAAAACTCAAGACCCTTTCGTCCACTTCAGGATTCGTATACCACATGCCCCTCAACGAGGGTGTATCTGACTTTACCGGCAAGTTCCGTGTTCTGGAAGGGGGTGTTATTGCCCTGGCTTTTCAATGCGCGCGGGGTCACTTTCCAATACTCGTCCGGATTGAAAATGCACAGGTCGGCGTTGAGGCCTGGTGCCAGTACGCCCTTGTTAAGCCCGAGAACCCGCGCGGGTTCAGTCGTCAGCCTGGCGATCGCCACGGGCAGTTCAACCCCCATTTCACTGGCCCACTTCAGCGTCAGCGGGAGCAGCAGTTCAAGTCCGGTCACCCCCGCTTCGGATTCGGCAAAAGGCAGGAGCTTGGCGTCATCATCAACCGGCGCGTGGTCCGAGCAGATTGCGTCTATCGTGCCATCCTTCAGGCCCTCACGCAGAGCATCGCGGTCACGCAAACTGCGGAAAGGCGGAATCACATGGCAGTTCGAATTGAAATAGCCGATGTCCATTTCGGAAAGGTGCGCATGATGCACCCCGATATCGCAAGTCACCGGCAAGCCCTGGCGCTTGGCTTCGCGCACCATGTCCACACCATCCCGGGTGGAAAGCCGGCACAGGTGCACCTTGGCACCCACTTCCTTCATCAGCAGCAGGATTCTGGCAATCGCAATACTTTCCGCGCAGGCAGGAATCCCTGCCAGACCCAGACGCGAAGCGACTTCGCCGTCATGTGCCACGCCATCGCGGGCGAGGAAGGAATCCTGCGGGCGCAGCCACACGGTAAAACCAAAAGTCGAGGCGTACTGCATGGCGCGCAGCAACACATTGGAATCGGTCAGCGGCGCGTCCGCCTGCGAGAAGGCGATGCAGCCGGCATCATGCAGTTCCGCCATTTCCGTGAGGCGCTGGCCTTCGAGCTTCTGCGTCAATGCCCCGAGAGGAAACACGCGGGCCTGGTGAAGATTCTTGGCGCGGTGCCTGAGCATTTCCACCAGTCCCGGCTCGTCCAGTGGCGGATCGGTGTCGGGGGGACACACCAGACTGGTGACGCCACCGGCCACCGCTGCGTGCATTTCCGATTCCAGGGTGGCCATGTATTCCAGGCCGGGCTCGCGCAGGCGCGCGGACAGATCGATCAGGCCCGGACACACTACCAGCCCGTTGGCGTCAATCACCCGGGCAGCGTGAAAATCACCAGGAGCTTCGCCTATAGCCAATATCTTGCCGGCGGCAATAAAAATATCCTGATGCGCATCGATCTTGTTTTTCGGGTCGATCAGACGACCGCCACGAATATGAATTTTCATTGCTTGCTCCCTGCCAGAATACTCATCACCGCCATGCGCACCGCGATGCCGAAAGTCACCTGGGGCAGAATCACAGACTGCGTCCCATCGGCCACGTCGGAATCAATTTCCACCCCACGGTTCATCGGCCCGGGATGCATCACGATGGCGTCGGGCTTGGCGAGCGCCAGCTTGTCCTGGGTCAGGCCGTAGGATTTGAAATATTCCTGCGCCGAGGGCAGCAAGGCGCCGCGCATGCGTTCGTTCTGCAGGCGCAGCATGATGACCACGTCCACGTCTTTCAGGCCCTGCGCCATGTCGTGATAGACCTGAACGCCCAGGCGCTCGACCTGGGCCGGCAGCAGGGTCTTGGGCGCAATCACCCGCACTTCCGGGACGCCCAGCGTGGTGAGGGCATGAATCTGGGAGCGCGCCACGCGCGAGTGCAGCACGTCGCCCACAATGGCCACGCGCAGGTTATGGAACTCCTGCTTGAAGTGCCGAATGGTGTACATATCCAGCAAGCCCTGGGTGGGGTGAGCATGGCGACCGTCGCCGGCATTGACGACATGAATGTGGGGTGAAACATGGCCCGCAATAAAATGCGCCGCCCCCGACTGGGCATGACGCACGATGAACATGTCGGCCTGCATCGCAGCAAGATTGTCCACGGTATCCAGCACGGTTTCGCCCTTGGACTGGGACGAGGCATTGATATTGAGATTGATCACGTCGGCGGATAGCCGCTTGGCGGCGATTTCGAAGGTGGTTCGGGTGCGCGTGCTGGGTTCGAAAAACAGGTTGAAAATCGATTTTCCGCGCAGCAGCGGGATTTTTTTGACTTCCCGTTCCGATACGCTGACGAAGGATTCCGCCGTATCGAGAATATGCCGCAGCATCCCCGCATTCAGACCCTCGATCGTGAGCAAATGCTGCAATTCGCCGTGCTGGTTCAGCTGTGGATTACGACTCAGAAAAGCCATGGAACGACTCCGTCAGACGGTTGTTTGACGCAGGCTGAGCGCTAGCTGCCCCTGCGGATCGCGATTCAACTGGATATTCTGGTCTGGCGCCAGCTCCAGTACTGCTCCTGTCACCTGGGCCGCGATCGGCAATTCGCGCCCGCCGCGATCCACCAGCACCGCCAGGATGATACTTGCCGGTCGACCGTAATCGAACAGCTCATTCATTGCGGCACGCACGCTGCGCCCGGTGTAGAGCACGTCATCCACCAGGATGATGTCGCGCCCCGTGACATCAAAGGGAATATCCGAGGGCGCCACTTCTGCGTGCAGGCCGGACTGACTGAAATCATCGCGATAAAAGGAAACGTCGAGCGTGCCCAGCGGTATTTCCCGACCCAGCAGGGCATGGATTTTCTCCGCCAGCCAGACGCCGCCGGTGTGCATGCCCACCAGCACGCTGTTTTCACCCAGAAGAGGCTCGATTTGCTGCGTCATGGCTTGCGCCAGTTTCTCGGCGTCAGGTAATTGCATAGATTTTTTTCCTGTAACTCTCATTAGGGAGCGGCTAATTTCCGCTTCCAGAATTATCCAGATAGGACTGCAAAATTTGCTGCGCGGCGACCTGATCCAGCATCTCCTTCTGGCGCCGGCCGGTAATGCCGGCCTCGCGCAGATCCTGGCTCGCAGCACTTGAGCTGAAACGCTCATCGACCAACACCACCGGCAGGTTGAAACGACCTTCGAGCTGGCGCGAAAAGCGCCGGCAGCGCAGGGTCATGTCATGCTCGCCGCCGTCGATATGAAATGGCTGGCCCACCACCAGCAGGCCAGGTTGCCATTCCTTGATCAGCGTTTCAATAACGGAAAAACGCTGATCGTTGCTTTCGCCATGGATAGTCTGCAAGGGATGGGCCACCCCGATCATCCGGTCGCCCACGGCCACGCCGATGCGCTTGAGGCCGAAATCGAAACCCAGCACGGTGGTGCTTTGCTTCGGGGAATGGGTGATGGGTGATGGGTGATGAGAAGAACCCTCGCTCATCGTCCAATCCCACCCATCACCCATTCCCCGTCACTCATTACCATTTCAGGCATGACCCGCTTCATCCGCCAGAGAGGCAAAATCAACACCCAGCAAATTCATCGCAGCAGCCAGACGCGTTTCGGTTGGCTCGTCAAAAATGAGCTGCGGCGTTGCCGGCACAGTCAGCCATGCGTTTTGCCCCAGCTCATGCTCAAGCTGACCCGCATCCCAGCCTGCATAGCCCAGCGTCACAAACAGCTTATCCGGTCCTTCGCCACGCCCCACGGCTTCAAGAATATCCTTAGAGGTGGTCAGCGCAATGCCTTCTGCTATGGCAAGGCTCGACTGCCATTCCCCTTCCGGCTGATGCAGCACAAAACCGCGATCCATCTGCACCGGTCCACCGTAGTGAATCGGCATTCCAGCCAGTTCTGCTGCATCTAGCGGGATATTGATCTGTTCGAACAACGCCTTGAAATCAAGGTCGATCTTGCGGTTGAGCACCACGCCCAACGCTCCGCGTTCGTTGTGCTCGCAGATATAGGTCAGGGTCTTGGCGAAATAGGGGTCTGTCATCGCCGGCATGGCGATGAGGAAATGGTGGGTGAGATCGACGCTTTGCATGGACGATATTATGGCATATTCGCCAGCATCCATGATCCATGGAAAATGCCGCTGGCCCCGTGAGAAAGGCAAGCGGCATTTTTGTTGGCGGCACCATCGCACCGAAAGCGTAAATCACACCGCGGCGCGGGATGTCACCCTGGCCCCGTTCAAGGCCAGAGCGTGATTCAGACCTTGTGGTAGGAAATTACCGTTTCCACTTCGTTCTTCGAACCCAGGATCACAGGCACGCGCTGGTGCAAACCATCCGGCTGAACATCGAGGATGCGCTCGCGACCGGTGCTGGAAGCCCCGCCTGCCTGCTCGACGATGAAGGACATCGGGTTGGCTTCGTACAGCAGGCGCAGTTTTCCGGCCTTGGCAGGGTCCTTGGTGTCTTTGGGGTACATGAAAATGCCGCCGCGCATCAGGATGCGATGTACTTCCGCCACCATCGAGGCCACCCAGCGCATATTGAAATCCTTGCCGCGCGGGCCGGTCTTGCCAGCCAGGGCTTCTTCCACATAACGCTGCACTGGCGGCTCCCAGAAACGCTGGTTGGAAGCGTTGATGGCGAATTCTTTCGTATCTGCCGGGATGGTCATGTTGGGGTGGGTGAGGATAAATTCGCCGATATCGCGATCCAGGGTGAAGCCGTTCACGCCATGGCCGCTGGTCAATACCAGCATGGTGGATGAGCCGTACAGCGCATAACCGGCGCAGACCTGCTGCACGCCGGGCTGCAGGAAAGCCTGGGCGGAAGGGTGCGTGGCGCACTCGCCGGGGCAACGCAGAATGGAGAAAATTGTGCCGACAGAAATATTTACGTCCACATTGCTGGAGCCATCCAGCGGATCGAATACCAGCAGATATTTGCCGCGCGGGTATTGCCCGGGAATCGGATAAACATCATCCATTTCTTCCGACGCCATGGCAGCCAGGTGACCGGCCCACTCGTTGGACTTGATGAAGATTTCGTTGGTGATGACGTCCAGTTCCTTCTGCGTCTCGCCCTGCACGTTTTCCGAGCCGGCCGAACCCATCACGCCAATCAGCGCACCCTTGTTTACGACATTGGAAATCACCTTGATCGCGGTAATGATGTCGTTCAAAAGCGAAGTGAAGTCACCGCTGGCGCCCTGAATGTGGCGCTGTTCCTCGATAATGAACTGGGTGATGGTGGTGCCGTTATGCATGTTCTGTCCTAAGTTAAGAATATAAACGAATTCTAAATTATAGCCGAGTTGTCAAAGCCTTGGCAGTAAAAAATCAATCAGGCTATGATGTTTCACATAATTCACCACAAAAAAAAGGAGCTCAAACCATGTCGCAAACCAAGATCCTGCTGGACGAATCAGAAATCCCCACACACTGGTACAACGTCGTCGCCGATATGCCCAACCCACCGGCACCGCCGCTAGGGCCCGACGGCAAGCCGATCGGTCCGGAAGCCCTGACCGCCATCTTCCCGATGAGCCTGATCGAACAGGAAATGTCTGCCCAGCGCTGGATCGAGATTCCTGAAAAAGTACGCGAGATTTACCAATTGTGGCGTCCTTCGCCCATGTTCCGCGCCCACCGCCTGGAAGCGGCGCTCGGCACCCCGGCCAAGATTTACTACAAGTATGAAGGTGTTTCTCCGGCGGGTTCGCACAAGCCCAACACTGCTATCGCCCAAGCCTATTACAACAAGGAAGCCGGCATCAAGCGCATCGCCACTGAAACCGGCGCCGGGCAATGGGGTTGCTCGATGGCGCTGGCCGGCCAGATGTTCGGTCTGGAAGTGCGGGTGTACATGGTCAAGGTGAGCTACGGCCAGAAGCCCTATCGCCGTTCCATGATGCAGACCTGGGGTGCAGAAGTGTTCGCCAGCCCAAGCATGGAAACCAATTCCGGACGTGCGGCACTGGCAGAAGACCCAAATAACCAGGGCTCGCTCGGCCTGGCAATTTCTGAAGCCGTGGAAGACGCTGCATCGCGCGGCGATACCAACTACGCTCTGGGCTCGGTGTTGAACCACGTGTTGCTGCACCAGACCGTGATCGGCCTGGAAGCGAAAAAGCAGTTTGAAAAAGTCGGCGACTATCCGGACATGATTTTCGCCCCTTGCGGTGGCGGCTCCAATTTCGGTGGCGTGGCTTTCCCCTTCCTTGCAGACAAGGCGGCAGGCAAGAACGTGCGTCTGGTAGCGGTTGAGCCCACCTCCTGCCCGACCCTGACGCGCGGCCATTATGCCTATGACTTCGGCGACACCGCCAAACTGACGCCAATGACGCTGATGTACACCCTTGGCCACGATTTCATGCCGCCCGGCATCCACGCTGGCGGCCTGCGCTACCATGGCGATTCGGCGCTGGTGTCACAGCTTTATCACGAAAAGCTGGTCGAAGCCGTGGCAGTGCACCAACTCTCCACGTTCCAGGCCGGCGTTACCTTTGCCCGTTCCGAGGGCATCATTCCCGCACCCGAATCCAACCACGCCATCGCCGCCTGTATCGACGAGGCGTTGCGCTGCAAGGAGTCGGGCGAGGCCAAGACGTTGTTCTTCAATCTTTCGGGGCACGGCCATTTTGATATGGGAGCCTACGACAGCTATTTTAGCGGCAAGCTCGAGGATTTTGCCTATCCCGAGGAGGCCATCAAGGCCGCTCTGGATCGCCTGCCCAAGGTGGGGTGAGCTGGAGCGATGGAAATTTTAATATTAGCGGGAACTAATTTTTGATCTGTCTACTCTGAATTAGCAGACGATTCAGTTCGTCTCCCGCTTCTCCTCCCTGAGCGGGTGCCTTAATCCTTTTAAGGCCTGTGCCCCCAGCTTTTCCCCTTTAGCTGGGGGCTTTTTATTTATGCCAGAGACGATACTTCCGGGGAAGGCTCGAGCCACTTACCTATCACTCGCTCCGCCTCTTCCATGCCCTGGTGCTTGGGACTGGAAAACAGTTGCACGCTGGCGCCCGGATAAACGGCCTGCAGATCTTTTTCCACCACGCGCAGTGTGGAAGTTGCCTGCTGGCGGCTCAACTTGTCTGACTTGGTCAGCAGCACATGCACAGGTTTACCCGTAGGCTTAAACCACTCCAGCATCTGGAGGTCCAGATCTGTCATGGGCCGGCGCGCATCCATGATGAGCACCAAGCCACACAATGAAGACCGGGTTTGCAAATAGGCACTCAGAACGGAACGCCAGTGCAGCCTGAGTTTTTCTGGCACCTTGGCATAACCATAGCCCGGCAGGTCGACCAGATAACGCTCCTCTCCCAGGCTGAAAAAATTGATCAACTGCGTTCGACCCGGCGTTTTGCTGACAAATGCAAGCCGGTTGCGATTGGACAGCGTGTTGATAGCGCTCGACTTGCCCGAATTGGAGCGACCGGCAAAAGCCACCTCGCGGCCGAACGGAGGCGGCAGATCGGACAAATCATGAGCAGAAATATAAAACTGCGCGTGTTGAAGGAGGGCCATGGAAAAAATTCGATTGAAACTGGCATCATAGCGCAGTCTTGGTATAGAATTGCCGTTTTTTAAGTCCCAAGAACTTGTCAAGGAGTCGAGCAATGAAACAAACCATGGCGATGGTGGCGATAGCGGGTGTGATGGCCGCATCTTCAGCGCTGGCGGAATCAGCCGCCAAGGGTGATCCTGCCAAGGCTCAGCAAATCGCGACGACAGTTTGCGTTGCCTGTCACAACGCTGACGGCAATAGCGCTGCGCCCGCCAACCCAAAACTGGCTGGCCAGCATCCAGAATACCTCACCAAGCAACTGACCGATTTCAAATCCGGCGAGCGCAAAAGCGCCATCATGGCAGGCATGGTTGCCGCCCTGACACCGGAAGACATGAAAAACCTGGGCGCCTACTTCGCCCAGAATAAGGTCACTCCAGGCAGCGCCCAGAACAAGGATCTGATCGCGCTTGGACAGAAAATTTACAAGGGCGGCAACCAGGCCAGCGGCGTACCGGCTTGCGCCTCCTGCCATGGTCCGAGCGGTGCCGGCATCCCGATCCAGTTTCCTGCTCTTCGCAGCCAGCATGGCGAATACACACTTGCAGAGCTGAAGAAATTCCGCAGCGGCGAGCGCACCAATGATGCTGCCAAGATGATGCGTGTTATTGCATCCAAGATGACCGACCAGGAAATGGCGGCCGTGGCAGAATATATCTCCGGCCTGAACTAAATAATAGTCAACGGCTAACCGGAAACAGATCAAGGGTGGCGCAAGTCACCCTTTTTTGTCCGCGCCAGTTTTTATATCGTGACCCACTCCAACCCATTACAGCGCAATCTGGCCCAAGGCCTGTATGAATTGCTGAGTTCGATGCGCTTCGCCATCAGCCTGCTCACCGTGCTGGCGATTGCTTCAATTATTGGCACCGTCCTCAAGCAGAGCGAGCCCTACACAAACTACATCATGCAGTTTGGCCAGTTCTGGTTCCAGACTTTCGAAATACTGGGGCTGTACGACGTGTACCACTCCAGCTGGTTCCTGACCATTCTGGCGTTCCTGATTCTTTCCACCAGCCTGTGCATTTACCGCAACACGCCGCTGATGCTGCGTGAGATGCGCTCGTTCCGTGAACACGCCACGGAATCCTCGCTGCGCGCCTTCTCACACCAGGCTGAATTTTCCACTACCCTGCCTGCTGAACCCTTAAAACAACGTCTCGGCAAGTACCTGCAAGGCCAGGGTTTCCGTGCCAAAATCGGCGCGCCCAACGAAGCCGGAGACGTCCTGATTGCCGCGAAAGCCGGCAGTTACCACCGCATCGGTTACATACTCACGCACACCGCCATTGTGGTGATCTGCCTGGGAGGACTGATAGACGGCAATATCCCGCTCAAGGCCCAGCAGTTGCTAGGCTGGAAAAAAATCGAAACCCGCGACATCCCGCAAAACGAAGTTCCTGCCGTCAGTCGCCTGTCACCCTCCAACCTGTCGTTCCGTGGCGGAGTGACCATTCCAGAAGGCGCCGGGGCCGATGTCATTTTCATTCATGTTGCCGATGGCTACCTGGTGCAGGATCTGCCATTCGACATCATGCTGAAAAAATTCCGCGTTGAGCATTACCCTACTGGTCAACCCAAATCTTTTGAGAGCGATATCACGCTGATCGACAAGGCCACCAAGGAAAGCGTTACCCGTACCATCAGCGTCAATCACCCGCTCATATACAAGGGCATAGCCATTTATCAGGCCAGCTTCGGGGATGGCGGAACACGCCTGAACATGAAGGGCTGGAATCTGTTCAGCCCAAAGCATGAGTCCTTTGATACGAAGGGTGCAATCAGTCAGTCCACCCAGCTTTCCAACGGTGACGCCACCTACACGATAGAATTTACTGAATTCCGAAAATTCAATATCGAGAATTTTGCTGGTGAAGATGGCGGCTCTAGTGCCCTGGATAACTTTAACAAGTTCTTCCAGACCGGAAGCACCAAACGCGTGCAAAAAGACCTGCGCAATGTCGGCCCTAGCTTCCAGTACAAGATCCGTGACGCCCAGGGCCAGGCACGAGAGTATTTCAACTACATGCTGCCGATCCAGCTGGAGGATCGCTGGTACTTGCTTTCAGGCATGCGGACAGCGCCTAACGAGCCATTCCGCTACATCCGCCTGCCTCTTGACAAGCAAAGCAACATTGAGGGTTTCATGCGTCTGCGGGCTGTGCTGCTGGACAAGCAATCACATCCAGAAATTGCACGCCGTTTTGCTGAATTTGCGCTGCAGGGCGAACAAATCGATCCCAAACTGCTGGCAAAACTGGCTGACAGCACCACCAAGGTTCTTGATGTGTTCGCCAGCGGCGGATATGAAAGCATGGCTAAATTCATCGAACAAAGCGTACCCGCCGCCGAACAGGATAAAGCAGCCCAGACTTATCTCAAGATTCTCGAAAGCGCAGCGGTTTCAGCCTGGCACGTTGCCCAGACCCGCGCAGGCCAGCCCGCCACCGTGGACGATGAAACCCGCCATTTTGTACGTGAAAGTCTGAACACAGTCAGCGATCTGTTTGTTTACGGCGCGCCGGTTTATCTCCAGCTAGCAGAATTCGATGAAGTCATGGCCAGCGGGCTGCAACTCACCCGCTCTCCCGGCAAAAATATTGTCTATGGTGGATGCGTGTTGCTGGTACTGGGCGTATTTTTTATGTTCTATATCAGGGAACGCCGCATCTGGCTGCTGGTCCAATCTCGTGCTGGAACGGTCTTGCTGGCGATGTCCACCAACCGCAAGACAATGGACTTTGAACAGGAATTCAGTCTCCACAAAGCACAACTGGCGAATTTGATAAAGGGATGATCCGCATGGAATTGACCGACAACTCGCAGGACTACAACGCCCGCCCTTCATTCATCAAATCTCTGGGGTGGTTTGACTGGTTATACGCACTGCTGTTGGCGGGCGGCAGTATTTATGCCTTCCAGCTCTATGGCGACTACATGGATGCCTATGAAAAGGGCATCCTGTTCCTCACAGCCGCAGGGCTGATCTGGCAGGGATGGTTCTGGAAACCTTTTCGTGCCCTGCTGCTGACGGTCGCAGCCCTGAGCCTGTTTGGCATTAGTCAGTACCATGGCCAGTTGTTGCGTGCAGAACAGGCTTTCTTCCTCAAATTTTTCTTCGGCAGCCAGACTGCCATCATGTGGATGAGCGCCCTGTTTGTACTTGCTACCGCCAGCTACTGGCTTGCCCTGCTGAGCCGCTCCGACTTCATTGCCCGGGTTTCCAGCGCCATTACCTGGAGCGCCGTAGTCATGGGGTTTGTCGGCCTGATGACACGCTGGTACGAGTCATACCTGATCAGTCCGGATGTCGGCCACATTCCCATCAGCAATCTGTATGAAGTCTTCATCCTGTTTTCTCTTCTCACCGCACTCATGTACCTCTTTTACGAACTGCGCTACCAGAACCGTCAGCTGGGTGCCTTCGTGTTGCTGGTCATAAGCGCGGCAGTTGGATTTCTTCTGTGGTACACCTTCGACCGCCAGGCGCATGAAATCCAGCCGCTGGTTCCGGCACTGCAATCCTACTGGATGAAAATTCACGTTCCGGCCAACTTCATCGGCTATGGCGCCTTCGCTTTGGCTGCAATGGTGGGCGTTGCCCAGCTGCTCTCCGACAAGGGCATTCTGACAAGCAGTTTGCCGGCCCAGGACATGCTCGATGACCTGATGTACAAGTCCATCGCCATCGGCTTTGCTTTTTTCACCATTGCCACCATCCTCGGCGCCATGTGGGCCGCAGAAGCCTGGGGCGGCTACTGGTCATGGGATCCCAAGGAAACCTGGGCACTCATCGTCTGGCTGAATTACGCAGCATGGCTGCACATGAGACTGGTCAAGGGCTTGCGTGGCCCGCTGCTGGCTTGGTGGGCAGTCATAGGACTGTTTGTAACCGCCTTTGCCTTTCTTGGTGTTAACATGTTTCTTTCCGGACTTCATTCATACGGCACGCTATAAACAAGGGAGATACCGTGATCCGGCCTATTCTGTTCATTCTCGCTTTATCATCCATTGGCACGGCCTATGCCGCCATCCCAGTCAAGGGCGACGCAAAAAAGGGGGCGGCCATTGCCAAACTGGTCTGCATCGCCTGCCACGGTGCAGATGGCAACGGCATTACTCCACCCAATCCCGATTACCCTAAACTCGCGGGAAAACAGCCGGAGTACCTGCTCAAACAGCTCAAGGATTTCAAGGCTGGCAAGCGCAAGAACGACATCATGGCCGGTATGGTAGCCAACCTGAGTCCGGATGACATGGCCAATTTATCGCTCCATTTCGCAGCACAGAAGAGCACGCCTGGCGCAGTCAAGAACCCTGAACTGCTTGAGTTCGGCAAGAAATTCTATACTGAAGGAAACCCGGATCAGGGTGTGCCAGCGTGCGCAGGTTGCCACCTGCCGGATGGGAGCGGCACCACCGTCTACCCGCATATTGCCGGACAGTATTCTAGCTACGTCTATCAGCAGTTAAAGCGCTTCTCCAGTGGCGAGCGGGATAATGATCGCGGCCTGGTGATGCAGTCCCTTTCGTTGCGGATGACCGACCAGGAAATGAAAGCGGTTTCCGAATACATTACCAGCCTGAAGTAAACAAGGAAGGATTTGCGCCATGAATAAAGCGTTTCTGATAAGTCTGTCCCTGAGTCTGGCCGTACTGTCATCTGCGCATGCAGCCCCTCCGAAGCAGCCCAAAGCGCCTGGGATCGAGTCACCCGATTATGCATGGGATGCGCAATCTGCCGAAGAAGCGCAACTGTTGAAAATGAAGGGCGACGTGGAGAACGGAAAGATTGCGTATCAGGGCTGCCAGGGCTGCCACAAACCCGACGCATCCGGTTTGTCAGACGGCACCTATCCACAACTGGCAGGACAACACACCACGGTACTGATCAAGCAGATGTCCGATGTGCGAGAAGGACGGCGCGACAATCCAAAGATGTTCCCTTTTGCCGGTAAACATGTCGTGGATACACAGGAAGTGGCCGATATCGCCGCATACCTCAACAGCCTGCCCTTGCCCGGCAACAACGACAAGGGTCCCGGAAACGACTTGGCTCGCGGTAAAGCGCTATATCAGAAGGATTGCGTTTCCTGTCACGGCGAACGCGGAGAAGGTAACGCCGGGAAGTTTTACCCCGTCACGAACGGCCAGCACTATCGCTACATGGTCAGGCAGATTGTATCGATCCGGGATGGAAGTCGCCGCAATGCCAATCCAAAAATGGTCAAGGTGGTGAAGCGTTATTCCACCAGCGATATCGGGGCTGTCGCAGATTTCATGTCTCGCATCAGCCCGCTCAAAAAAGCAGATAAATAACTAGGACGCTGACCGTAACGCGGCAATCTGTTCCAGCACTGGTTCACTCACAGGCTCGAGCTTGCGACGCATCAGGGAACCGATTGCGGTCGTGCGCACCAGAATCGGTGCCACGCTGAACTCCCCCACTTCCGACAGCATCAGCAGACTCCTTATTTCAGGCCGCAACGCTGGAACTACCGCAAGCAATTCTGCCAAGTCAGTATCTGGGCTGGAGAGGCGCGTATCTGCCTGATCCAGCACCTCTTCCGGTTTAAGTTCGCGACTTGAATCCTGTCGCAACATACCAAAATAACTGTCAATGGTGCGAAACACAGAACGGGCCACATCCTGATCCGCCGGGTGACGCAACACGTCGTCACAGGCAAAGAGAAATGCTTGCCCCGGCGCATCAAGCACTCGCGCCAACTGCATGGCGTATCGATTCCCCGCAGCCAGCAAGGGTGCCAGCGCAGGTTTGACCCCACTCCAGTCCGAACGTGCAGCAGCCTGTACGGGAAGAGCATCCGGCAGTGCAGCGATAAATCCCGCGTAGTAGGAGCTGTCACTTTTGGCCCGACCCCATAAGCGCTGCAGTACTTGTCCACCAATCAAACCTGGCTGCAGCACGATGCGCACGGTATCGATAATGTGATGTGGACTGGTTTCGAACGGCAGATGCTCCACCAGGTATTCGGCCAGCACCGGACCCATCGTCCCTTTTGCCACACAGGGCCGCTCCAGCATGCGACGCGCATTATCTCCGCTCTGCATGCACCACCAGGCACGCCGCGCAAGTTCATCCGTCAGCCGGGGCGAATAGGCAACTGAAATTACTGCCTCTTCCTCGCCCAGCAACAACAGCTTGTCGATGTTGTCCCCGGAGTTCTGTCCCATGCGCGTCCAGCGCTGGATGAACTGGGGATAACCGCCGGGTGAGCCGAGCGCATGGCCGGATAACATTTCGCGCACCAGGCGCAGATACTGCTCCTTGCGCCCGGTCGGGTGCAGCGCAACACGAGCCTCGCCTTTTTCAGTCAGGGCGTACAGGGTAAAAGTATTTTCATCGATGCGTACCGCCTGCAATTCATGTGTCAGCAGGACATTGAGGCGCAGGGCATCTTCGCTGGAGAATTCCATCAGTTGAGCTGTATCCTTTGCCCCCACGGCACCGGCGCCTTGCCCTTGACCAGCCAGAGGGTGGGAAAATCCGGCGCCTGTTTGGGGAAATCACCTTCGGCATCGGTAAAATAAAGCAGCAGGTCCGGCTGTCTGCCGTGGCGGAAAAGCCATTCGAATACCGGTACAAAGCTGGTGCCGCCACCGCCCTTGATATGCGCCGGCAATCTCAATTCTTCCCACGGCTCGAACTCCCACGGCGCGTCTTCCGCCACGGCGGTATCGCAAGCCAGCAGCGTGACCTTGGCGCGCATCTGGCCCTTCAGTGCATTCACTTCGGAAAGGAACTGGGAGAGCTCCTGTTCGCCCACCGACCCGCTGGTATCCAGCGCTACCACCAGATCTACCTGACCGCTGCGCAGGGAGGGGAAAATTACCTGCCCTTCTCTTCTTGAAGGCCGCATATAGCTGTAATCGTCTCGTGCCGACTGGGTCATATAGCGCGCCAGCAGCATGCGCCAAGGCAACTGAGGTTGCAGCAGATGATCCACCATGCGCGCCAAGGCGCCGCCCATCTTGCCCGCGGCCATGGCCTGCTGGGCGGCAGCGGCCATCCTCTGCTGCCACTGGCGGCCCAGTTCGTCGCGTTCTTTCGCGCTCAGGGGGGGCGGCTGTGCTGCGCCACCCTGTCCATCCTGCGGGTCCTGCTGCTGACCGCCCCCGCTGCCATCGCTATCATCCTTCTGCTGCTTGCCGCTACCCCCGCCCCCATCCTGCTGCGGTTCCTGATCATTCTCGCCATCCTGCCCGCCTTCCGACTCTTCGTTGTCGTAGAGGTGCTGGTCCATGGTCTGGTCGGAGTTGTTGTCGCCGATGCAGGGGTAGATTTCCTCAGCCGTCATGCCTTCAAAGGCATCCAGCAACAGTACGCCCGGCGGCGGTTTGAGCCCGTCCGCCACCAGCAGGGGATTGACCGCATGATCGCAAGCCACGTCCCAGCGATGTTTGATGCGGTGCTGGCGGCGGGCGAAGTGGGACAGGGCGCAGTGCAGCGCCTCATGCGCCAGCACGAACTGGGTTTCTTCCAGCGTCAGCGCGGCGATGTATTCCGGGTTGTAGTAGAACTTGCGCGCATCGGTGGCGGAAGTGGGACACCATTTGGCATTCGCCGCGACCATGGGCAGACGCAGGGCCAGCGCGCCCAGAAAGGGCTTGTCGAGAATCAGCCGGGTGCGGGCGGCCGCCAGTTTGGTTTCAATGGAAGTATCAAACATCGCACTGGCAATTCACATCACATCTCGTATAGCATGATGTCGGCCACCGCATTCGCCCATTGCGAAAACTGCGGCACCTTGAACAGTTGCTGGCCGATGGCGCGGTGCATGTCCGACACCAGCATGATGCCCATTTCGCGCAGCGGGAAACGGGTGGCGTAATCGAGGATATGGCCGTGCGCCACCGCCGCCTCAGGCGTGTCCTTGAGGCGAATTGCGCGGCCAACCAGCGCTGAAGCTACCGCGTATTGCAGATCCACTTCATGCGGCACATCGACCGCCTCACCGCGCACGATAGCATCGATGTCCGGCATCTTGCCGAGATTGTCCACGAAGGCGTGCAACTCCAGGCCGGCAGCCGGCCCGACACAGGCCTGCAACGAGCCGAGCAGCAGTTCCGGCATATTGCCGAACTTCTGTAGCGCACGGTGCGCAAACTCCCAGGAGCGGGGCGAAGGGAAGGCCACCGGATTGTGCGCCGGATCAAAATCGAACAGCAATTCCGGGCGGAAGCGCAGGAATGCGATCAGGCGTTCGTCGATGCCCACGTGGTAGGCCCACGCCACCCAGTCGTCGAGATGAGCTTCCACCTCGAAGTGGGAAAAACGGTTCGCCAGCGGAGCCGGCATGGTGTAGGTCACGCCGCGGTCGCCCTGACGATTGCCGGCGGCGAAAATGGCCCAGCCATCGGGTACGCGGTAATTACCCAGGCGACGGTCGAGAATGAGCTGGTAGGCGGCGGCAGACACGCTGGGCGGCGCGGAGGTGATTTCATCGAGAAACAGCACGCCAACCGGGCCATGACGCTCGACATCGGGCAGCATGGCCGGTATCGCCCATTCCACGTGGTCCTCGATGCGGAACGGAATGCCGCGCAGGTCGGAGGGCTCCATCTGCGACAAACGAATATCCACCACCGGCGCCTGATGACGTGCCGCCATCTGGGCAATGATCTGCGACTTGCCCACGCCCGGCGGCCCCCACAGCATGACAGGCGTGTGGTGGCCTTCGGCAGCACTGGTAAATTCGCGATCCAGAATTGTCATTAATTGCGCTGGGCGCATGTTTGTTCCTTACTTCACTTCAATTTGGCAAAAACACGCCGTGCAGCTTCCAGTGTTGCCTCGATTTCTGCATCGCCGTGCGCTGCGGACACGAATCCGGCTTCAAACGCGGAAGGTGCCAGGTAAACGCCTTCATCCAGCATGGCATGAAAAAAGCGATTGAACGCATCCTTGTCGCACTGCATCACTTCGGCATAACTGGTCGGTGGCGTGGCGCTGAAATACAGACCGAACATGCCGCCCACGGACTGGGCACAGAAAGCAACACCGGCCTCCTTCGCCACGGCGGTCAGACCGTCGGTGAGCTTCTTCGTCATGCGGGTCAGGTTTTCATAAAATCCGGGCGATTGCAGCAATTTCAAGGTGGCAAGTCCGGCGGCCACTGCAACCGGGTTACCGGATAGCGTGCCGGCCTGATAAACCGGCCCCACAGGCGCCAGTTTTTCCATGATGTCGCGCCGCCCGCCAAACGCGCCCACCGGCATACCGCCGCCGATCACCTTGCCCAGCGTGGTGAGATCCGGCTTGATGCCGAACAGGCCCTGTGCACTATGCAAGCCAACACGGAAGCCGGTCATGACCTCGTCGAAAATCAATACGCTGCCGTACTGGCTGCACAGCTCGCGCATCGCCTTGAGGAATTCTGGGCTGGGCACGATCAGGTTCATGTTGCCCGCCACCGGCTCGACAATTACTGCGGCGATTTCGCTGCCAATCTGCTGAAAGGTCTGCGTCAGGCCGGCCACATCGTTGTAATCCAGCACCACGGTCTGCGCCGCCACTTCCGGAGGAACCCCGGCGGAACTGGGGTTACCGAAAGTGAGTGCGCCCGAGCCGGCCTTGACCAGCAGGAAATCAGCATGGCCGTGGTAACAGCCCTCGAATTTGATAATCTTGCTGCGCCCGGTAAAGCCGCGCGCCAGGCGGATCGCGCTCATGGTAGCCTCGGTACCGGAGCTCACCAGCCGAACCTGCTCCATCGAAGGCACCAACTGGCACAGCAGTTCCGCGATCTCCAGCTCCTTCGCCGTGGGTGCACCAAAGCTCAGGCCGCTGGCCGCCGCTTCCTGCACTGCTCGCACCACATCGGGCTGGGCATGGCCAAGGATCGCCGGCCCCCAGGAACCCACATAGTCGATATAGGCCTTGTCATCCTCATCCCACAGCCGCGGCCCCAGGCCGCGCTTGAAGAACACCGGCGTGCCGCCGACAGAACGAAAGGCTCGTACCGGAGAGTTTACGCCGCCGGGAATACGCTGCTGGGATTGCTCGAAAAGTTCTGTATTGCGCGAAGTCATGTCTGGTTCCTGATTGCTAGTGCAGCATCTGTCCGGTCATCGGAGCATGGCTGAAAAGTTGAGAATATTGTTGTGCTGCGATCTGAATATCGGGCGCATCGAACAGGCCGGTAATCAGAGCTATCGAATCCGCACCGGCAGCGATCAGCGATGCAGCGTTTTCCATGTTGATTCCGCCAATAGCGACCACCGGCACCGACAAACGCGTCTTTGCTTCGTTCAGTAGGGACAGCGGAGCCGTCACCGCGCCCGGTTTGGTCGTGGAAGGAAAAAAACTGCCAAAAGCGACATAATCCGCCCCTTCCGCCTCCGCCTGCATGGCAAGCTCCAGATTATCATAACAAGAAACGCCGATCACCTTCTCCGAGCCGAGTACGATGCGCGCTTGCCGCAGAGAGCCATCGTCCCGCCCCAGATGCACTCCATCGGCGCCGCTCAGGTCAGCCAGGCGCAGGCTGTCGTTGACGATCAGCGGCACTTCAAAGGCATGGCACAGTTCCAGTAATTCGCTCGCCTGTTCATGCTGCAAAGCCGCATCCATGCTCTTGCTGCGGTACTGCACCATCCGCGCCCCACCGATCAGGGCAGCGCGTACCTGGGACAGCAGAAGCGCCGTATCGGGTTGTTCCGGCGTGATCGCGTAGAGACCGCTAATCCGCATCATCAGCCTCTTCCCTCGCCCAGAACAGCCGGTCCGGAATGTATTGGCCCATGCCTGGTCTAAACCCTGCCTGCAGAGTTTGCCACGTATATTCCTGGGCTTCGCGCACCGCGTCGGCCACACCCAGTCCATGTGCAATCGAAGCGGCAAGCGCTGAAGCCAGGGTGCAGCCCGATCCATGATAGCTGCCGGGCAGACGCTGCCAGGCATCGGAGCGCAACACGCCATGCTGGCCGTAAAGAGTATTCACCACCTGTGGGGTATTTTCATGCGTACCGGTGACCAGCACATACTCGCACCCCATTTCGATCAAACGCTTGGCACAATCGGAAAAATCCAGTTCCTCATCGCCATCTCCCTGCCCGAGACGAAGCGCCTCCAGACTATTGGGCGTGATAATGGTGGCCTGGGGAATCAGCATGTCGAGCATGGCTTCCAGCATCTCTTCCGATGCCAGTTCATCGCCGCGCCCGGAGGACAGAATCGGGTCGAGTATCAGCGGCACATCAGGATAGTCAGCAACAATTTCAGCGATTGCAGCAATATTCTCCACACTACCCAGCATGCCGATCTTGAACGCCGCCACCGGCATGTCTTCCAGCACCGCACGCGCCTGGGCGGACACCAGCTCGGCATCCAGCGCAAGAATGTCTTCCACCCCTACGGTATCCTGCACCGTGATGGCAGTCACCACCGAAACAGGGTAGCAGCCCATGCTCGACAAAGTCAGCAGATCAGCCTGCAATCCCGCTCCACTACTAGGGTCGGAAGCAGCAAAGGTGAGCACAATGGGGGGTGTATCTGACATGATAAAAAAGATTCCGTGACGGCAGACCCACCAGAGCGGGTCTCGCTACGGTGGGCTACAGGGTTATTTAAGTTTGTTTAACTGGCGCTGAATCAACTCGTCCGAAAGCGGGAGATAACCCACTTCTACAACGGCGGCCTGACCTTCTTTTGACAGGCCGGTCTTGAGAAAATCCGCAATCGCCGCGGCAACCGGTTTGCCGCTGGCTTTATTGACATACAAATACATGAAGTGCTGCAACTTGTAGCTCCGATTATAGACATTGGCCGGGGTTAACGCGACATACTCATCCCCACCCTTTTTCAAGGGCACAAGCTTGAGCTTTGTATCCGGTTGATAACGGCCATAACCCAGGGCATTCTTGGTTTCTGCCACCTTGGCCAGCAGTTGCTCATGCTTGAGTTCTGCAACCTCACTCGCGAAATCATCGCGGCACAACACTGATTTATTGAAAAAATCGCGTACGGCAGATTTTTTATCATGCCCCAGCAGCATGATTGGTTGTTTGTCCCACGGCGCAGGCAGGCCAAGCTGGCCCCATTGCCTGATGTCCTCGCTCCAGCCACAGCCGTGGCCAGCAGAAAAAATGGCGTCCACTTGCTTGAGATCCATGCCTTTCACCGGATTGTCCGGATGAGCATAAAGCGCGACCGCCTCAATCGCCACTGCGATGCCGGTTGGATAGTGGCCATGCGCACGAATGAACGCTTCACTCTCATCGTGGTTCATTTCCCGGTTCATCGCTGCCAGATCAGCCTTGCCAGAACTCAGGGCCTTGGGCGCCACACTGGTGCCAGGGCTGGAAATATGAATTTCAGCTCCAGGAACTTTAGCCTGATAAGTTTCTGCCCACTGCTTGAGAAAAGGCTCGAGGGTGCTGGAACCAACAATCGTGACGTCAGCCAGAGATAACGGCGCCACAGTGGTTGATCCGAACAAAACAATAAGGGTCAGCAACTTCCGTAACATAAGCCGTCCATCCTGAATTATTTAACGACAAACATGCCGTGGCATCATAGCATAGTTGACAGTCACGACAATTGTTGCCTGCCACCTCAGCCTTCATGCATGATGAACCGAAATCACGCTATTTTCTACCACAGGCCGTGGAGGGGTTTACCTGCCGATGTTTTTCTATACAATGGCATGCTGCTGTTGTATAGACAGACGCAGAAGGCACGCACAAGGGAGGATGAGTGAGCGAGGAAAATAATCTGATCGGGATCAAGGTCATGGTCATTGATGACAGCAACACCATTCGTCGCAGCGCCGAAATCTTCCTGTTAAAGGCGAGTTGTGAAGTCATACTGGCGGAAGATGGTTTTGACGCCATGGCAAAAATCACTGACTACGAACCCGACATCATCTTCGTGGACATCATGATGCCTCGCTTGGATGGATATCAGACCACCATGCTGATCAAGAAAAACCCCCGATTCAAACATACACCGGTCATCATGCTTTCCAGCAAGGATGGACTTTTCGACCGCGCTCGCGGCAGGATGGTAGGATCGGACGAATACCTCACCAAACCCTTTACCAAGGACAGCCTGCTGGAAGCGGTCAGAAAACATACCGCAGCGCGAAACGCCGCATAATTTTCGTTTTAAAAGGTTAAGATCATGGCTATCAAAAAAATTCTGCTCGTAGACGACTCCCCCACCGAGCGTCACTTCCTCAGCGGACTGCTAATCAAAGAGGGTTATCAGGTGGTACTCGCCGAAAATGGTGAAGAAGCGCTGGGCAAAGCCAAGCAGGAAAAGCCCGACCTCATCATCATGGACGTGGTAATGCCCGGCCTCAACGGCTTCCAGGCAACCCGCGCAATCACCAAGGACGAGGAAACCAAACACATACCCGTCATCATGTGCACCACCAAAGGCCAGGAAACGGACAAGGTTTGGGCCATGCGCCAGGGCGCAAAGGATTACGTTACAAAACCGGTTGACCAGGCCGAATTGCTGAACAAAATTTCAGCGCTCGGCTAAATCAAAGGAAAGCGGTCCAACATGGCACGCAGAAAAATCAGTTTGCGCGAATACCAGCAAGGTGTAGTTGCCAAGCTGCAGGCCATCGCCCAGGGAGGCGAGATTCAGGCGGCATCAAAACTTGGCCTGCAAGTAGGCGATCAATACTGGCTGGTGGATCTGGCTGACGTGGGCGAAGTGATCCCGCCGCCTGAACTTGCGCGGGTACCACATTCCCAGCCCTGGTTTGCCGGGGTAGCCAACATCCGGGGCAATCTTTACAGTGTAGTAGACTTTTCCGCCTTCTGTGGCGGCGAAGCAGTTTCCGGTGGCGCCGAAAAACGCTTGATTTTGGCCAATGCCAGATTTCTGGTGAATTCCGGACTGCTGGTCAATCGGCTACTGGGCCTGCGTCACGCGGACCAGCTACAACCCATGGAAAAGAGTAGCGATGCCGCTCCCTGGGTAAGCGCTGAATTTTCAGATGCCGACGGACGGCACTGGAAAGAATTGAACATCCAGGCCCTGGTCAGCGACCAGGGTTTCCTGCAGGCAGGACGATAGTAGCACCCAAGAAAACACGAGGGATGGAGATAAGGCAATGGCTTTCAAAGTAGAAAATCTGATGTTCTGGAAAGACAAAGGGAAAACCAAAAGTACCGGCGAATCGCCAATGCATACGACCATGATCCTCCAGGGGCTGCGCAACCTCTCAGGCAAGGAACCCGGAAGCGTGCCGATCATTGGCCATCTTCCGATCGAAAAACAGTATCTTATTTCGGTTTCGACACTGGCGGTCTTCCTCATCCTGGCTGTCGCAACTTTGGTCTACAACACCGTGAAGGTGGGTCGAAACTCCGAATATGTTGCTATCTCCACGGAGATGCAGATGCTTTCGCAGCGGATTGCCAAGGGTGTGCAGCAGTCCGTACAGGGCAACACGCTTGCCTTCCAGCAGTTGAGCGAAAGTGAAGGTCAGTTTGACAAGAGCCTGAAAAAATTAATGAAAGGTGGTGACGGTCTTCCCGCCTCACCTACTGCCGTTCAGCCCATTCTGCAGGACCTGCAAAAAAAGTGGGAGCCAACTGAAAAATCCATTTATAACATCGTCAAGCAGGAAAAGAAGCTGGTGGAATTGAACCGCAGCGTGGCGGCAATCAATACCAACAACATTCAACTGCTGGAATTGACAGAACAAGTGGCTGCACTCCTGACCCAGTCCGGCGCACCATTACGGGAAGTATCGATTGCCTCCCAACTGGTGATGCTGACCCAGCGCCTGGCAAAAAACGCCAACACCCTGCTCTCTTCTGACGTGATCGACCCTGAAGTAGCCTTTCTGCTGGGCAAGGATGCAAACACCTTCAACGAAATTCTGGGTGGCCTCATCAACGGCAGCGAAGACCTGCGCCTGACCGCCGTAAATGATCCAGATACTCGCGACAAACTGGATGAACTCAGCGAGGCATTCAAGGAATTTTCCGGGCATTCCAATAAGATTCTCCAAAGCATGCAGGAACTGGTGAACTCCAAGCAGGCAGGCCGCAACATTTTCGTGGGTAGTGACGAACTGCTCAACGGCACGCGCAAACTCACTGCCGAATATGAGAAACTTGCCGGCGGCATCGGCTTGCTGGTTCTGGCCTTTGTTTATGGTCTGCTGGCCGTTGGAGCACTGGTGATGTTGGGAATGATCAACGTTAACGATGCAAAAAAACGTGCCCTGCTCAGTGAGCGCGAAAACAAGGCTAACCAGGAAGCCATTTTGCGTCTGCTGAACGAGATGGGCGACTTGGCAGAAGGCGATCTGACAGTGCGCGCCAAGGTGACCGAAGATATTACCGGCGCCATTGCAGACTCGATCAACTACACCATTGATGAGCTGCGTGGACTGGTCACTGAGATCAACAAGACCAGTGAACAGGTAACCCACGCATCGCAGGAAGCACAGAGCATTTCCAGCGGGTTGCTCGAAGCAGCTGAGAAACAGTCCCAGGAAATCGAGGATACTTCTTCTCAGGTGCAGCAAATGGCGCACTCGATTAACGAGGTGTCAGCCAACGCCGCAGAATCCGCTCGCGTGGCGCAACAATCGCTGGATGCCGCGGAAAAAGGCGCCACAGCCGTGCGCAATTCCATCACCGGCATGAACGAGATTCGTGAACACATTCAGGACACTTCGAAACGGATCAAACGTCTAGGCGAAAGCTCGCAGGAAATTTCCGAAATCGTGGATCTGATTTCCGACATTACCGAACAGACCAACATTCTGGCGTTGAACGCTGCCATCCAGGCGGCTTCTGCCGGCGAGGCTGGACGCGGTTTCACAGTGGTTGCGGAAGAGGTGCAACGACTGGCAGAACGCTCCGGCGAGGCAACCAAGCAGATATCGGCGATTGTGAAGACCATTCAGACCGATACGCAGGATGCCGTGTCAGCCATGGAAAAGAGCACCCAGGGTGTGGTGGAAGGGGCAAAACTTTCAGACGCAGCCGGTCAGGCACTGAACGAGATCGGTCAAGTGTCGCGCAATCTGGCAGAACTGATTGAAACCATTTCGCGTGCCACCCAGAATCAGGCTCAAGCCGCAGGCGTGGTGGCCAACAACATGCAGGAAATCCAGAGCATCACTGTTCAGACCACCGAAGGCACGAAAAAAACCGCCGTCTCCGTGGGTGAACTGGCGACGCTGGCAACCGACCTGCGCGGCTCAGTAGCCGGCTTCAAACTTTCCTGATTAAGGGCTCGCCCAAAACATGAGCATTGAATTCGATACCGGCCCACTTACCTGGGTCAAGGGCGAAATTGACCAGGCACTGCATCAGGCAGGGGAAAAGCTGTCTCAATTCGCCGCCGACGCATCGGACAGCACACCACTACGCCAGTGTCAGACTCATTTGCACCAGGTCAGCGGCGCCATCCAGATGGTAGGATTGGAAGGTGTGGCGCGTCTCGGAGAAGGCATAGAGAAACTGGTCGGCGCAATGGAAAAGCGTGAGGTCGCCATTTCCAGCACCAACCTGGACCTCATCAAACAGGGAATGAGCGCACTTTCGCAATATCTGGAAGACCTGCTCAATGGCCAGCCGGATCAGCCACTACGATTGTTTCCCATCTATCAGGCTCTGCTTACGGCACGGGGCGTGGAAAAAATCAGTGAAAGTGAACTTTTCTTTCCAGATCTCTCCATTCGTGCACCGAAAAGCAAGGAAACCCCAGCGCCCAACACTCAGGACTTGCCTGGCTTTATCAAGAGCAAACGCGCCCGCTACCAGCGCGGCCTGCTCGGCTACCTGCGCAATCCGGATGACCCGGCAGGGCCTCAGGCCATGCATGAAGCACTGGCCGGTATCGAACAAACTCAAACCGTACCTGCACAGCGCACCTTCTGGTGGAGTGCACTCGGCCTGACTGAAAGCCTGCTCAACAAGGGGCTGGAAAACAGCATCAGTGTTAAACAATTATTCGGCGGTATTGATCAGCAAATTCGCCGTCTTGCAGAGGGTTCGCCCAAGGTGGCGGAACGATTACTGCGCGATGTGCTGTATTTTGTTGCCCGCAGTGAACCGGTTAGCGAGCGCGTTCGCGAAATCCAGAATCTGTTTGAGCTGGAGACATACGTCCCTCACACCAACAGCGAACAACAGCTGGCCGAAGCCGAACACCAGCGCTTGAAACCGCTTTTGCGAGAGCTGCGTGATATTCTCGCCCCAGCCAAGGACGCCTGGCTCAAATTTACTGCCGGCAACACGGATAGCCTTGCCAATTTACGCACACAGTCACGCCGTCTGGTTGAAAAAGCTCCATCTCTCGAAAACCCGCCCCTCGACCATCTGTTGCAACAGATTAATTCTGGTGCAGAGCTGTTAGCCACATCGCCTGACAGAATGAATGAAATGGTGGCGATGGAAATGGCCACCACCCTTCTGTTGGTTGAAAATACCCTGGAAAATTATCTTGGGGCGACTGATGAATTCGACCGTCAGTCCGATATCCAGGCCAAGCGCCTGCAGGCAAGCCTGCAAGGCACGCTGGATGAAGTTGAAATTGTAGACATCCCACTGCTTGACGAAATCTCGCGCCGCGCACAGGAAAAACTGCTGCTGGCCCAGGTCGGCCAGGAAATCCAGTCCAACCTGCAGCACATCGAACAGGTGCTTGACAGCTTTTTCCGCGACACCTCCAAGCGTGATGACCTGCCCGCCCTGAAACCCTTCCTGAAACAGGTTTATGGTGCGCTGAAAATTCTCGAGCTGGAGCCTGCTGTCAAACTGCTGGATGAATGTGAAAACCTGATCAACGGCTTCTCTCAGTTAGACCATGAACCCCAGAAGGAGCAGTTGGAGCAGGTCGCCGAAGGCCTGAGCAGTCTCGGATTTTACGTCGAATCCATCCAGCGTGGCCGAACAGACGCGGTGCAGATCATCAATGAATCGATGGCGCGGCTTAAACCCGAGTCTGTGGTCACAGCAGAACTGGAGCCTGAAAAGGAAATTGCAGGCAGCACGGGCACGCCAGACTCTGATCACCCTTCTATTGAAACTGACGAAGACTCGTCGGTTGAAGCTGGGCTTGACCAACAGAAGCAACGTGTTCAGGCCTTGCTCCAGCAATGGCAACAAAACCCTGGGGACGAACAGTCCAGGAATGCCTTACTACAACAACTCACCAGCCTGCAGCAGGATGCTGAACTGGTTGGCGACGCAGAACTCAAATCCCAAGCCACAGAAGCCAAAAGCTTGCTGGAAGCATCGATTACTCCCACCGCTGAACTGGCCGCTGCCGCCACCGCGCTGATTGCCCCCAAGATGGCTGTCGCAGCGCCATCTGCCGAAACAGCACGTCTTGCCCAGGAAACGGACGAGACAGTTGATGCTGAGATGCTCGAGATCTTCCTCGAAGAAGCTGACGAAGTACTCGCCACGGTGAATGAAAACCTTGCTATCTGCAATGACCAACCCAGCGACAAAGAAGCACTGACCACCTTGCGCCGCAGCTTCCATACCCTCAAAGGAAGTGGCCGCATGGTTGGGCTTTGGGATCTGGGCGAAGTCGCCTGGGGTATAGAGCAAGTCATGAACAAGTGGCTGCAGGATGAAAAGCATGCCACGCCGGAACTTCTAGCTCTGCTCGAGCACGCTTACGAGCGCTTCAGCGCCTGGGTTTCCACACTTAAGGCCAATGGTGCGGTCAAGATCGAGGCGGAAGACCTTCTGGCTGAAGCCGAGCGCCTGAAAACCGGCACTGCAGCATCTCCTGCTGTACATATTGCAGAACCTGGCGAAGAAGTTGCGCCTGAACTGACAGAAGAAAAAGCTGCTGGGTCCGAAATTGTTGCGACGCTCGCTGATAAAATTTCCACTCCGGCACCGGAAACAGAAGAGGAAATTGTCTTCAGTGCTGTACCCGAAGACCAGGAAGAGGCATTTGCACCATTAATACCGGAAGCATCAACAGAGGGAGCACCCACTGCAGAAACACCTGCCTTCGAATTGCCGGCAGACGAAGTTTTGCCTGAAGAAGAGTTGCTAATAGAACAAGCACCCGCTACGGCAGAGACCCGAGAAGAGCTTCCACTGGAACAGCCTGAAACCGCTTTAGATCTGACTCAAGAAGCAGCTGAAATAACTGCCGGGATCGATAGCGTAGAAGCTCCATTTGAAGAGCTGACTGAGGAAGCCATCCCCGAGACAACAACATTTGAAGGCGAAGCAGAGTCACCTGCAAGCATCATAGAACCGACTGAACCCGAAATCCCCCCCGCCGTTGTCGAGACACTGGAGCAGTCGACTCCGAGTGAAGCAGCAGTGGTGGAAGAAGAAAGCGAAGTGCTTGTCGGTTCGGTCAGCCTGCCCCCGGCTCTTTACAACATCTTCATTAACGAATCAGGGCAGCATCTAGCCACTTTGCAGCGGAATTTCGAGTCGATCAGCCAAAGCCCCGATGCTCCGGTGCAGCATGACTTTATGCGGGCTGCACACACCCTGTGCGGTATTTCGCGCACCGTGGGCTTCCCTGTTATTGCCGACTTGGCTTTCCCGCTAGAGTTGTGGTTGCTGGACTTGCTCCAGCATTCCGCGCCCCTGACAGACAAACAGCACAAACTCATGGGTGACGCCATCACCGCGTTGCATAAAATGCTCGACACGATTCGCGGCAACAAAGAACCCAGGCCCGCGAAGCAACTGATCCGTTCTCTGCACGCCGTGTTAAAGAAAGCTCAGACTGAACGCACAGCCACGGCACCAGTCGCAGCTAATGAGCCTGCAGCAGCAACTGAAGCGCTGCAGGAAGCCACACCTGTCAATGCCACTCCGGTTCGACATGAACCAATTGCCACACACACAGCGACAAAGACCGGGCCGGAGCGACGAGCCATCCGCGACGACATTGACGCTGATCTGCTGCCCATCTTCTTGGAAGAAGCCGAGGATCTTTTCCCGCTCGTCGGAACCGAACTGCGCGCATGGCGTACCAACACGTCGGATAACCAGGCCTCGAACAATCTGCAACGTGCACTGCATACCATCAAGGGTAGCGCCCGTATGGCCGGCGCCATGCGCCTTGGCGAACTAACCCACAACATGGAAACGCAGGTTGTCGCCGCTGTTGAATCAGGCCACCTGCCTCCCGACCTTTTCGATACGCTGGAAAATGAATTCGATCGCATGGGCGACGTGCTCGATCATCTACGCCATGGCACAGAACAGGAATTTATTCCCGCACAGCCTCCTGCCGCCGAAACCACTCCGGCCGCAATAACTGCCACTGTAGCTGCGGCACTGCTCGCAGCCGAACCCGAAGCAGCGGTCAAGGCCATGCTGAGGGTACGTGCGGACGTCGTTGACCGACTGGTGAACGAGGCAGGTGAAGTCAGTATCGCCCGCTCCCGTATCGAGGGAGAAATGCAGAGCTTCAAGCGCTCCCTGTTCGATCTCACCGAAAGTATCAACCGTCTGCGCAATCAGTTGCGCGAAATCGAGATCCAGGCTGAAAGCCAGATGCAATCGCAACTCTCGCATGCACGGGAAAGCGACGCCGATTTCGACCCGCTTGAATTTGACCGCTTTACCCGCTTGCAGGAAGTCACGCGCATGATGGCGGAGAGTGTCAACGACGTTGCCAGCGTGCAACACAACCTGCTCAAAAATCTGGACGAAACCGAAGCGGCCCTGCTGGCTCAATCGCGCATGACCAAAGAACTGCAGCAGGAACTGCTGCGCACCCGCATGGTGCCGCTTGGCAGTATCGCAGAGCGGCTCTACCGCATCGTGCGCCAGACCTCAAAAGAACTGGGCAAACGCGCCAATCTTGACATCATTGGCGAACAGGTGGAGCTTGACCGCAGCGTGCTCGAAAAAATGACGGCACCGTTCGAACATCTGCTGCGCAACGCTATTGACCATGGCCTGGAAAGTCAGGACGAACGCCACGCAGCAGGCAAGACAGAAACAGGTTCGATCGAAATCCAGGCGCGTCAGGAGGGCAACGAAATCCTGATCACGCTGAGTGACGATGGAAGTGGCATCAATCTGGAAAGAATTCGTGCCAAGGCAGTGGAACAGGGCCTACTTGCAACAGATGCAGAAACAACACCTGCCCAGTTGATGGAATTGATTTTCGCTCAAGGCTTTTCCACGGCGGCCGAGATTACTCAGGTTTCCGGGCGTGGCATTGGCATGGACGTTGTGCGTAATGAAATTGCCACTTTGGGTGGTCGCGTAGAAGCCACTTCCGAAGCTGGCAAGGGTACGACCTTCAGCATTTACCTGCCCCTCACCCTGGCAGTAACTCAGGCGGTGCTGGTGCGTAGTGGAAACACTGTCTATGCCCTGCCGTCGACCATGGTGGACCAGGTGCAGGAGCTGAAAGCAGATGCACTGGCAGGCGTTTACCAGAAACAGGAAGTGTTGTGGCAGGGTAACCACTACCCACTGTATTATTTCCCGCGCCTGCTGGATGATATGGAATCCGTCCCGGCCATACAGCGCTACACCCTCATCATGCTGCTCCACAGCGGCGCACAGCGGGTAGCCGTGCATGTGGATGAACTGATCGGCAACCGCGAAATCGTGGTCAAGAATATCGGTCCCCAGCTGGCCCGCGTGCCGGGCATCGCCGGCGCAACGGTACTCGGTAATGGCAAGATAGTGCTGATTCTGAATCCAGTACAACTCGCGCAGCGACATGACATTCCTGCCTTGGTATCTCAGCAGTCAGAATCGGCAGCACCGGTCACCGAACAACTCGTTGCCGCCGCGCCGGTTGTCATGATAGTGGATGACTCGCTCACCGTACGCAAGATCACCAGCAAGCTGCTGACACGCGAGGGATATCAGGTCGTCACCGCAAAAGATGGCGTGGACGCGCTGCAGGCACTCGAAGACGTAACACCACACGTAATGCTGGTGGATATCGAGATGCCGCGCATGGATGGCTTCGAACTGACCAAGAACATACGCGGCAACGCCAAGACCGCGCATATCCCGATCATCATGATCACCTCGCGTACGGCGGAAAAGCACCGCAACTACGCGCAGGAACTGGGGGTCAACGTGTATCTGGGCAAACCGTATCAGGAAGAAGAACTGCTGGGATACATCTCAGGTTTCGTCAAAGGCAGCCTGCACTAACTCGCTTCACGTTCCCCGCGGGAAATGGTCATGTAGCCCGGGGCTACATGACCGACCAGTCCACCACGCCGGAATAGGCTGTTGCCAGCACCGCCACACCCAGCACGATGCGGTACCACGCAAACACGACAAAGGTGTGGTTGGAGATGAAGCGGATAAAACCCTTGACTGCCCACATGGCGGCAAAAAAGGCTGCCACAAATCCCGTTGCAAACACCGGCAGATCATCTATCCGGAGCATTGCCCAGTTTTTGTAGAGGTCGTAGGCCGTGGCGGCAAACATGGTCGGAATGGCTAGAAAGAAGGAAAACTCTGCTGCTGTCTTGCGCGACAGACCGAAGACCAGTCCCCCCATGATGGTTGCACCCGATCGGGAGGTACCGGGAATCATCGCCAGCGCCTGCGCAAATCCCACCTTGAGCGCGTCCGGCCAGCGCATTTCATCGACCGAGTGGATGCTTGGATAATAAGCACGCTTTTCCACATAAAGAATGATGATCCCGCCCACTACCAGCGCGGTGGCAACAGTAAGGGGGTTAAACAGCAGCGTCTTGATGGTGGAATAAAACATCAATCCAAGCACAGCCGCCGGCAGAAAACCGATCACCAGCAAGCTGGCGAAGCGTTGCTCTGATGGCGAACTGCTCAGCCCGGCAAGCATCTTGAACAGGCGCTGGCGGTAGTCCCAGCAAACGGCCAGAATCGCACCAAGCTGGATGACGATTTTGAACACCTTGCTGCTTTCATCCGTATAACCCAGCAGGTCACCCAGAATAATCAGGTGCCCGGTGCTGGAAATAGGCAGAAACTCAGTAAGGCCCTCGACTATGCCCAGAATGAGCGCCTTGCATAACAGGATAAGGTCCAAGATGCTCTCTTAATCAGCTTTTCTGGTAAATCTGGCCGCCTTTGGAAACGAACTCCACCGACTTCTCTTCCATCCCCTTGGTTAGCGCCTCGTTTTCTGAAACGCCCTGGGAAGCCGCATAGTCGCGCACGTCCTGGGTGATCTTCATGGAACAGAAATGCGGCCCGCACATGGAGCAGAAATGCGCCACCTTGGAAGAATCCTTGGGCAGGGTTTCATCGTGGAACGAGCGTGCACGATCCGGATCGAGACCGAGATTAAACTGGTCTTCCCAGCGGAACTCAAAACGCGCCTTGGAAAGTGCGTTGTCGCGGATCTGCGCGCCAGGGTGCCCCTTGGCGAGGTCGGCGGCATGGGCGGCAATCTTGTAGGTAATGATGCCCTCCTTGACATCGTCCTTGTCAGGCAGGCCCAGATGCTCTTTGGGCGTGACGTAGCACAGCATGGCGCAGCCGTACCAGCCGATCATGGCGGCACCGATGCCAGAAGTAATGTGGTCGTAGCCGGGCGCGATGTCGGTAGTAAGCGGCCCCAGCGTATAGAAAGGCGCTTCGCCGCAGCATTCGAGCTGCTTGTCCATGTTGACCTTGATCATGTGCATGGGCACGTGGCCGGGCCCTTCGATCATGGTCTGGATATCGTGTTTCCAGGCAATCTGGGTCAGTTCGCCCAGGGTTTCCAGCTCGCCGAACTGGGCTGCGTCGTTGGCGTCGTAGATCGATCCCGGACGCAATCCATCGCCGAGGCTGAAGGACACGTCGTAGGCCTTCATGATCTCGCAGATATCCTCGAAATGGGTATAGAGGAAATTTTCCTGGTGATGTGCCAGGCACCACTTGGCCATGATCGAGCCCCCGCGCGACACGATGCCTGTCATGCGTTTTGCGGTCATCGGCACATAGCGCAGCAGCACGCCGGAATGGATGGTGAAGTAGTCCACGCCCTGTTCAGCCTGCTCGATCAGGGTGTCGCGGAAGATTTCCCAGGTGAGGTCCTCGGCCTTGCCGTTCACCTTTTCCAGTGCCTGGTAGATCGGCACGGTGCCGATCGGCACCGGGCTGTTGCGCAGAATCCATTCGCGTGTCTCATGGATATTCTTGCCGGTCGACAGATCCATGATGGTGTCCGCGCCCCAGCGAATGCCCCAGGTCATTTTCGCCACTTCGTCGTGAATAGAAGAAGCCAGCGCCGAATTGCCGATATTGCCGTTGATTTTGACCAGGAAATTGCGCCCGATGATCATCGGCTCCAGTTCCGGGTGATTGATGTTGGCCGGGATGATGGCGCGGCCCCGCGCCACTTCGTCGCGCACGAATTCCGGCGTAATCACGGGTGGAATGGCCGCTCCGAAGCTGTCACCCGGATGCTGTGAGGTAAATATCTCGGCCAGGTTGTCACGACGCTGGTTTTCGCGGATGGCGATATATTCCATTTCCGGCGTGATGATTCCCTGCTTCGCATAATGCATCTGCGTCACATTCCTGCCGGATTTGGCCTTGCGCGGCTGGCGCTGGAGATTGAAACGCAGTTCCGCCAGTTTGGGGTCATCCAGCCGCTGGCGGCCAAACTCGGATGTCAGTCCAGCAAGCGGTTCGGTATCGCCACGTTCCTCGACCCAGGCACCACGCACCGAAGCCAGGCCGGCACGGATATCGATTTCTGCTGCCGGTTCAGTGTACGGCCCTGAAGTATCATAAACATAAATCGGTGGGTTTTTTTCTGCGCCAAAACTGGCGGGAGTTTCAGACTGACTGATTTCGCGCATCGGCACGCGGATATCAGGGCGTGAGCCTTCAACATATACCTTGCGTGAATTTGGCAGAGGTTGCACCGCTGCCTCATCGACATGGGCGGACTGGCTCAGGAATTCGGGATTGGCATTCATACGGAAACTCCTCAAAAATCGCAAGGAGCATTGGGGCCAGCAACGCTTCCCTGCGGCGGCATTATCCGCATCAGGTTCAAAGGGTTTTTCTCACCCGGCAAACTGTATTTAAACAGAACCTTACCAGGACCCCCAGCTAAGTTGTGTGAAGCTACTGGAATTGTGGAATAATTGCAAGCAATGGCGTTACCTCTCGGAGTGGCTATGAATATCGAACAAGCACGTTTCAACATGGTGGAGCAACAAATCCGGCCATGGAATGTACTGGACCAACATGTTCTCGATCTGCTGCTGGAAATGCGGCGTGAAGATTTCGTTCCGGCTGCTTACCGCAATCTGGCTTTTGTTGATATGGAAATCCCTCTTGGACATGGTGAAGTCATGCTTACCCCCAAGATGGAAGCGCGCATTATCCAGGAACTGGCGATCAAGAAGACGGACAATGTACTGGAAGTTGGCACAGGCAGCGGCTACATGACCGCCCTGCTGGCTAAGGAAGCAAAGCACGTTTACAGCATTGAAATCGTTCCCGAACTCAAGGAACTGGCGGCGGAAAAACTGCGTGCTCACGGCATCCATAATGTCACCCTGGAACAGGGCGACGCCGCGCGCGGCTGGGACCGTCATGGGCCATATGATGTCATCGTGCTAACGGGCTCGGTTCCCGTTCTGCCCGAGGCCTTCTTCGCCAGCCTGAAGCCCGGAGGCCGGATGTTTGCGGTGGTGGGCGACGCACCGACCATGGAAGGGAAACTGATCTCCTGCCTTGGCGAAGCCTGTCGTACCGCGGATCTTTTCGAGACCAGCATCCCTCCGCTTCGCAACGCACTCCAGCCGCAACGCTTCACATTTTAAGCGTCCGTGATCCAGCTTCATCCCCACGGCCTGAAGGAATGGCTGGATGACGCGTTGCGACCCCCACCTCTTTTGGTCGATGTGCGTGAAACCTGGGAATTCCAGTATTGTCACATTGAAGGATCAATGCTGATACCCCTGGGCCAAATACCGGAACGCATGACGGAACTCGATCCCGAAGCTGAAATCATATTGATTTGCCATCATGGCGTACGCAGTTATCGCGCCGGGCTGTTTCTTCAGCAGGCCGGTTTTGACAAGATATATAATTTACAGGGTGGCGTTGAAGCCTGGGCTAGGGACGTTGACTCTGAGATGCGCAAATACTAGAACGATACTGGATTGGATATATTTCTCATGAAACGACTCACTCTGGCATTACTGATAGCGACCGCCTTCGCTCCAAGCACACAAGCCGCCAACCTGATGGACATCTATCGCGACGCGCTCGCCAACGACGCTGCACTCGCCTCTGCACGTGCGGCCTATCAGGCCGGGCAGGAAAAACTGCCGCAGGGGCGCGCACTGCTGCTTCCCTCTCTGGATCTGGGTGCCAGCACCATCTGGAACGAGGAAGAAATCCAGACGCGCAGCAACGGGATCACGACCGACTACAACTACAATTCCAACGGCGCAAAACTTACCCTGATGCAACCCATTTACCGACGTCAGAACTGGGCCGAGTACGAACAGGGCAAACTGCAAAGCGCAGTGGCGGAGATCCAGTACGCAGCAGCGCAGCAGGGGCTGATCCTCAATGTCGCCCAGGCGTATTTCGACGTGCTGCTGGCACAAGACAATGTCACGCTGGCCGCGACGCAGAAGAAAGCCATTCAGGAGCAGCTGGATCAGGCAAAAATGAGCTTCGAGGTCGGCACCGCGACCATTACCGACACCCACGAGGCACAGGCACGTTTCGACTTGGCCAACGCCAGTGAGATCGCTGCGCTTAACGATCTCGAAATCCGCCAGAGGGCACTGGAAAAAATCATCGGAAAGTTGCCTGGTTCTCTTGCCACGCTTGCGGCAGACCTATCGCTGCAAGCACCCGAGCCCAACGACATCAGCAAATGGGTTGAAGCGGCAGAACACGATAATTTACTGGTTCAGACAAAACGCATCAGCGCGGAAATCGCCAATCAGGAAGTGGAGCGCAACCGTGGCGGCCACCACCCGACGCTCGATCTGGTGGCTACTTATGGCGATAGTAGCCTGAGCGGCGGACGTTTTGGCGCCTATGACACCAAGGCCGCGACGATCGGACTACAACTCGGACTGCCGCTGTATCAGGGCGGAGCAGCCAGTTCAAGAGTACGTGAAGCAGTAGCCAATCAGGAAAAAGCGCGCCAGGATCTGACACTGGAAGTACGCCAGTCTGCGCTCTCCACCCGCGAGGCGTATCTAGGTGTCACCAGCGGTGCGGCACAAGTCAGGGCGCTGGAACAGGCGCTGGTGTCGAGCCAGAGCTCGCTCGACTCCACCCGGCTGGGACTGGAAGTCGGCGTGCGCACCAACGTGGACGTGCTCAATGCACAGCAACAACTTTTCAGTGCCAAGCGCGATCTCTACAAGGCGCGCTATGCCTATCTCGTAAGCCGCCTGAAGCTGAAATCGGCCGCGGGCACGCTGGCAGAGGGCGATCTGCAACAGGTCAATCAGTGGCTTAAATAAGCCCCTTACTGGGGGAGGACAGGCGGGCCGATTCGCTTCAGCAGAGTCATTACTTTTTCTGTCGCCCCCTGATGTTGCCGACTGAATTCCAGACCGGCCTGACCCATGCAACGGCACCGCTCAGGGCTATGTAACAAATCCCGCAGCTCCCGCGCCAACTCCACTTCACTTGCCACCCGCACGGCAGCCCCGGCTTCCACCGCCTGCTTTGCAGCTTCGGTAAAATTATAGGTATGCGGGCCAATTATCACGGGCTTGCCCACGGCACAGCCCTCGATCAGGTTCTGCCCCCCATAGGGCAACAGACTGCCGCCGATAAAAGCCACATCGCAAGCGGCATAGTAGGCGAACATTTCGCCCATGCTGTCGCCCAGCACCACTGCTGTATCCTTTCCGACAGGCCCCTCCTGGCTACGACGCTGATAACGAATGCCGCGCTGTTCAAGCAGCTGCGCCACCGCATCGAAGCGCTGCGGATGGCGCGGTACGATCACTATGAGCAAATCCGGAATCCCGATCCCCTGCACCGCATCCAGAATCTTTTCTTCCTCCCCTTCGCGCGTGCTTGCAGCGAGAAATATCTCGCGCTCCGGGCCAAAACGTTGCAACAGACTTTGACCAAGCTCAAGCAATTCAGCTGAAGGAGTAATATCGAACTTGAGGTTGCCAACCACGCTGACATTTGTGGCGCCCAAAGCTTCAAGGCGCTGCGCATCCTCTTCCGTCTGGGCGGCAATTGCGCCCATTTGACGCAAGCTGGCTGCTGTCAGACTTCCGAATCGCGCATAGCGGCGCGCCGACTTTTCCGAAAGGCGGGCATTCACCAGGCACAGAGGAATGTTTGCACTGCGGCATGCCTGAATCAGGTTTGGCCAGATCTCTGTTTCCAGCAGCAACCCAAGCTCGGGCTCGAAGTGATCGAGAAAACGCCGCACGGCGAACGGGTAGTCATAAGGCAGATAGCAGCGCAGCACATCCGACCCGAATAACTGCTCACCGGTTTCGCGCCCGGTGGGCGTCATGTGGGTCAGGAGAATCTGGTGTCCGGGATAGCGTATCTGCAGTGCTTTAACCAGCGGCGCAGCGGCGCGTGTTTCGCCTACCGATACCGCATGCAGCCAGATCACCGGACGCAAAGGTCGTATCTGGTGGTAGCGGCCAAAGCGTTCGCCCCAGAACCGCAGATATTCAGGCTGGCGACGCGCCCGCCAGACAAGGTGAAATGCCACATAGGGCAAAAGCAGAAATAGAACGGCGCTATACAGCCAGCCTCTTGCCCCTGCTCCGTCTTGCTGGCTTGACTTACCTTTCATCGCTGCATGACCTTTTCCAGTGCCGCACTGACTTCAGCCAACTGTGGCACTTGCCCCGCCCGGCCAAGATTGACGGCAGGACCGCTTGCATAGACGCCGGTCAGACCGGGGTCGGATGCACAATACAGCGCGACGACTGGCACCTTCAACGCGGCGGCGAGGTGGGTCAGGCCGGTATCCACACCCACAACAGCTTCCGCTCCACCCAGTAGTGCAGCTGCCTGAGTCAGATTCAGGCGCGGCGGCACCACGGCATTGGCTATTTGCTTCGCCAGACGCTCGCTGCGCTCCTGCTCATGCACTGCCCCCCAGGGCAGGATGCAACCGAGCCCCTGACTGTTAAGGCGGGCAGCCAACGCAAGCCAATCAGCTTCAGGCCATTCCTTGTCGGCACGACTGGTGGCATGCAACAGCACCACGTAGCGCCCACTTGGCATCCACGGCAGTGACAACGCAGGCGCGGCGATGCCGTAATCCACGCTTTCACCTGGCACGTAACCCAGAGCCCGTCCCACTAGCAGGCGGTTGCGCTCCACTGCGTGAAGATCGCGTTCCACCTTGATGTTTCGGTCATAAACAAAAGACGCCAAAGGCTCGCGCGCGCTTGCCCGATCGTAGCCGCATCGCGGCCCGTGCGCCAAGTGTGCGATGGCGGCACTCTTGAGCAAGCCCTGGTTGTCGATAATCAGGTCATAGTCCGTTGCCTGAATCATGCGGCGGAAGGCTGCCATCTCACGCCAGCTGGAGCGGGCCAGTATATTTCGGCGCCAGCGTCTTACAGCCACCGGAATGACCTTTCCCACCCCTGGATGCAAAGTTGGCAGTTCTGCAAAATTCTCCTCCACCACCCAATCCACTTTCGCTTCGGGATAATGTTCGGCGATGTCAGTCACGGATGGTAGCGCGTGAATGACATCACCCATGGAAGAAGTCTTTACCAGCAATATTTTCAACATTCTGCTATTTTAGCCTACCCAGCCAGCAGGCATAATAAGGATCCATGCAAACCCAGCCATTTTCCGTTGTGGTCATTACGCTGAATGCAGCGCATCAGCTCGAGGCTTGCCTTGAAAGTGTCAAGTTCGCGGACGAAATCGTGGTGATTGATAGCGGCAGCAACGATGGGACACAAGCAATTGCGTTAGAATATGGCGCACGGGTCATTTCTCAGGATTGGCTCGGTTTCGGTCCGCAAAAACAGTTCGCTGTTGAGAAGGCCCGCAACGATTGGGTGCTGTGCATGGATGCAGACGAGCGCGTAAGTCAAGACTTGCGCTCCAGCATTGTCGCCACGCTGCAGCATCCTGAATTTCATACTTATCGTATGCCCCGCAGCAATCGTTTCATGGGACGTTATTTGCGTCACGGCGAAGGCTACCCGGACTGGAGCCTGCGTTTATTCGACCGCCGCCACGCACACTGGAGCGACGATGCGGTGCATGAAAAAGTGCTGACCAACGGCGAAGTCGGCACGCTGCGCGGCAATTTGCTGCATGACTCTGCCGAGGACCTGGCTGCTTACCTGGAGAAGCAGAACCGCTATACCTCGCTGCAGGCCGCGGCCCTGCATCAGGCTGGGCATTCTGCGCACCCGGCACAGTTGATATTCAGCCCGCTCGTACGCTTCGTGCGGTTTTATTTTTTTCGCCTAGGTATGCTGGATGGCATTGCGGGCCTGGTGCATATCGCCATCGGTTGCGGCAACAGTTTCATGAAATATGCAAAGCTCATGGCTTTGCAAAAAGGAGAATGATTTGAAAGTTCTGGTCACCGGCGCTGCCGGCTTCATCGGCATGCATACTGCACAGCGCCTGCTCGCCAAGGGCGTGGAAGTGGTTGGCATCGACAACCTGAACGATTATTACGACGTTCAACTCAAAGAAGATCGCCTCAAGCAACTTACCCCGCTCGCTGGCTTCAAATTCATCCGCATGGACATGGCTGACCGACAGGCCACTGAAACCTTGTTTGCCAAAGAAAAATTCAACCGGGTGATTAACCTTGCCGCCCAACCCGGCGTGCGCTACTCGCTGCAGAATCCCCATGCCTATATCGAGGCCAATGTTGTCGGATTTCTCAACCTGCTGGAGGGTTGCCGCCACAATCAGGTCGAACATCTGGTTTACGCCAGCAGCTCCAGCGTCTATGGCGCCAACACCCATATGCCATTTTCCGTGCATGACAACGTGGATCACCCGGTAAGTCTCTACGCTGCCACCAAAAAATCCAACGAACTGATGGCGCACACCTACAGCCACCTCTTCGGCCTGCCCACCACTGGCCTGCGTTTTTTTACCG
This sequence comes from Gammaproteobacteria bacterium, assembly GCA_018824405.1. Taxonomy (GTDB): domain Bacteria; phylum Pseudomonadota; class Gammaproteobacteria; order Burkholderiales; family Sulfuricellaceae; genus Sulfurimicrobium. The sequence goes on along the minus strand of JAHJGO010000011.1, from coordinate 326,756 downwards.
TTTACGGACCGTGGGGCCGTCCCGACATGTCGCCCTCCCTATTTACTTCCGCAATTCGCGCCGGACGCGCCATTGATGTTTTCAACCAAGGAAAAATGCGGCGCGATTTCACCTATATCGACGATATCGTGGAGGGCGTGGTGCGCGTACTCGACAAGACTGCCACTTCCGACCCGGCTTTCGACCGCAGCCAGCCGGATGCCGCGACCAGCTACGCACCTTTCCGCGTTTACAACATCGGCAACCACGAACCAGTGGAATTGATGACATTCATCAGTGCCATCGAAGAAGCGATAGGAAAGAAAGCAGTCAAGAACATGCTGCCAATGCAGGACGGCGACGTAGAAGCAACTTATGCTGATATCGAGGAATTGCGCAGTGCAGTTGGCTTTTCACCAGCCACGGCACTAAAAGATGGAGTTGAGAAGTTTGTGGCTTGGCACCGCGACTATTATAAATAAATGCAGATGTCTGTTCATAACTGAACACCCAAAATAGACAGCAGGTCTTAGCTAGATGCTGGTCTATTTCTTATGGCACGCCCCAAAAGCCAGTTTTAGCATGTATTAATTTCAAAGTAATTTGAACAATAAAAAACGGGCGCCGTGGCGCCCGTTTTAATCTTCTTATATCAGACCGGGCTAGCCGGCCAGAAATTAGAAGGAGTGCTTCATACCCAGGGAGAAGCCAGTAGAGTTTTCACCAGCAGCAGCAGTTGCTGGGTTGTCACCATGGCCACCACCAAACGCTGTGAAGCTCTGGGTGTTGTCATCGTTGTTGGTGCGTGCGTAAGCAACATAAGTAGTTGTACGCTTGGACAGGGAGTAATCCACACCCAGGGCGTACATCTTGGCACCGGTGTTGTTTACGCTGTTCAAATCACCTGCATTGTAGTACTGACCTTTGATGGTTGCGGCACCCATCTTGTAGGCTGCACCCAGACCCCAGACCTTGCGGTCAGCGCTGTCAACAGCACCCAGGTCGTCGGCTTTCTGGTACAGAGCAACCAGTTTCACGTCACCGAAGTTATAGCCACCAACCAGACGCCATTGCTTAGGATCAGCGCTGGTACCTGCAACATTGTGAACTTCGTAACCCAGACCCAGCATTACTGGACCATTTTCGTAAATACCCAGGGCGCTTGTGGCCTTGGTGGAGTTGGCTTCTGTAAAGTTAGCGTCATTGTTGGTAACGTAAGCGATTGCGCCGTGGAAACCACCCATGGTTGGGGAGATGTAGGCAATCACGTTATCTGGACGCAGGTCGCCGATACCGCCGACAGTAATCAGATTACGGGAATCACCGATCTGGTCACCGAACAGGTCTGCCTTGCGGCCTACCAGTTTCAGCGGGGTGTCATGACGACCCAGAATTGTGGTACCGAAGTTACCGGACAGACCGATAAAGCTGTTGCGGTTTGCCCATGTGTTGTTGCCGTCATTGCTGGTGTTGCCCATGCCGATCTGGGTGTCCAGTTGCCAAATGGCTTTCAGGCCGTTACCCAGAGCTTCGTCGCCGGAAAACTTGATCCAGGAAGAGTTGCTGGCAATGTTGGTTTCGCGGTTCATGCCATCGTCCAGGCTATCCACGGACATATGCAGACCACCGGAAATCTTAACGTTGCCGGAATCGGCCATTGCAGCAGCAGGGATCAGAGCGGCAGCGACTGCCAGAGCCAGAAGTTTCTTGTTCATAAATCTCTCCAATGAGTTGAGTTTTAGAGTTGCTTAGTAGTTCGGTTATCCGAGTTTACTTAACCTCTCTATTGAGAAGTTAATGCATTCTTGCAAATTGCCGCAGATACTGGCAAGGCAAATTTGGGATTTGCGCAACATGGCGATGAATTGTGTTGCTTTTGTGCAACAAGCTCGCCTGTTAATGAGCGCGAGCCCTTCAATTCAGCATCCCCCTCATCAATCCTGCCTTTCTTTATTTCAAGCCAAACTTACGCATTCCGCAAGCTCAGTCTCTGCCAGATGGTTGTGATCAACCCCGCCTGATTGAGAGTATAAAAATGCAGTCCCGGCGCACCTCCCTGCAGCAGGCGGTCGCACATGGCGGTTACCACATCCAGCCCGCAGGCGCGAACCGAGGCAACGTCATCGCCATACCCCTGCATCTTGAGGCGCAGCCAGCGCGGGATTTCAGCGCCACAGGCATCGGAGAAGCGTGCCAGCTGAGAAAAATTGCTGATCGGCATGATGCCCGGCACAATGGGGATGGAGATACCCATGGCGTCGCACTCGTCGCGGAAGTTGAAGTAGGCGTCGGCATTGTAGAAGTACTGGGTGATCGCCGCATTGGCGCCAGCGTCGACTTTGCGCCTGAAATTGGCAAGATCGGCCTGGGCTGTTTGCGCCTGGGGATGAAATTCCGGGTAGGCCGCTACTTCGATATGAAAATAGTCGCCGGTTTCTGCACGAATGAAAGCTACCAGTTCGTTTGCGTAGCGGAATTCGCCCACATCCTGCGTGCCGGAGGGCAGGTCGCCGCGCAATGCAACGATGTGCCGGATGCCATGGCTTTTGTATTCGCCGAGAATGGCGCGGATATTTTCCCGTGTTGAACCGATGCAGGACAGGTGAGGTGCTGCCTTGTGGCCTTCCTGCTGAATTTCGATCACGGTTTCCAGCGTACGGTCACGCGTGGAGCCGCCGGCACCGAAGGTCACCGAGAAGAATTCCGGGTTGAGCTGGGCGAGTTGCTGGCGCGTGGCGCGCAACTTGTCCATACCCTCGGAAGTCTTTGGCGGGAAGAATTCGAAACTTAGTATGGGTTTTGTCATGACGCTAACCGCAAAGTCGCAAAGTTGCCAGGGAAAGAAAAATCCCTGGCATCACCTTTGCGCCTTTGCGCCTCCGCGGTTAAAAATATTTAGTAGCGGTAATGATCCGGTTTGTACGGACCATTCTTCGGCACGCCAATGTACACGGCCTGCTCTGTCGATAACTCGGTCAGGTTCACGCCGATCTTCTTCAGGTGCAGGCGCGCCACCTTCTCGTCCAGATGCTTGGGCAGCACGTACACGCCGACCGGGTATTTGTCCGGATTGTTGAACAGATCGATCTGGGCCATCACCTGGTTGGTGAAGGAGGCGGACATGACGAAGCTGGGGTGGCCGGTGGCGCAGCCCAGGTTCACCAGGCGGCCTTCAGCCAGCACGATAAGCTTCTTGCCGTCGGGGAAGACCACGTGGTCCACCTGGGGCTTGATGTTGTCCCACTCGTATTTGCGCAGGGAAGCAATGTCGATTTCGGAATCGAAATGACCGATGTTGCACACGATGGCTTCGTTCTTCATCTTGGCCATGTGGTCGTGATTGATGACGCTGAGGTTGCCGGTCGCGGTCACGAAGATGTCGCCCTGATCGGCCACTTCATCCATGCGCACCACGCGGTAGCCTTCCATGGCAGCCTGCAGGGCGCAGATCGGGTCGATTTCGGTGACCCACACGGTCGCGCCCATGCCGCGAAAAGCCTGCGCACAGCCCTTGCCCACATCGCCGTAACCGAGCACCACGCAGATCTTGCCGGCAACCATCACGTCGGTGGCGCGCTTGATGCCGTCCAGCAGGGATTCGCGGCAACCGTACAGGTTGTCGAACTTGGACTTGGTGACGGAATCGTTGACGTTGATGGCGGGGAAAGCCAGACGACCTTCGGCATGCATCTGGTAGAGGCGGTGTACGCCGGTGGTGGTTTCCTCGGTCACGCCGCGAATCGCGGCCAGGCGGGCGGAGTACCAGCCGGAATGGGTCTTGAGGCGCTTGGCAATTGCCGCGTAGAGGGCGATCTCTTCTTCATTAGTGGGCTTGGCGATCACCGAGGCGTCCTTCTCGGCGCGGGTGCCCAGGTGCAGCAGCAGGGTGGCATCGCCGCCGTCATCAAGGATCATGTTCGGCATGCCGCCGTCGTGCCACTCGAAAATGCGGTGGGTGAAGTCCCAGTATTCGTCCAGGTTCTCGCCCTTGTAGGCAAAGACCGGAATATTGTCGGCAGCGATGGCGGCGGCGGCCTGGTCCTGCGTCGAGTAGATATTGCACGAGGCCCAGCGCACTTCAGCGCCCAGTGCGGTCAGGGTTTCGATCAGCACGGCAGTCTGGATGGTCATATGCAGCGAGCCGGCAATGCGTGCGCCCTTGAGCGGCTGTGCTGCGCCGAACTCCTCGCGCACGGCCATCAGGCCGGGCATTTCGATTTCCGCAATGGAAATTTCCTTGCGACCCCAAGTGGCCAGGGACATATCGGCGACAACGTAGTCGGTAAAAGTGCTCATTGTGTTCTCCATTCAAGTTTCTGAATGGGCGCAGTTGTTACAATGATCCCGCTCCGAGCCTGGCTCCGTTGACGGAGTCGCAGCGCCCCTCGAAGGGGATGGTTCAATCCTTATAGCAGCCCGGCGTCGGAACGCAGCGCGTCTGCTTTATCCGTGTTTTCCCAGCTGAACTCCGGTTCATCGCGGCCAAAGTGGCCGTAGGCGGCTGTCTTAGCGTAGATCGGGCGCAGCAAATCGAGTGTGAGAACGATGCCTTTGGGACGCAAGTCGAAGTGCTTCTGGATCAGTTCGACGATCTTGTCGTCGCTGATCTTGCCGGTGCCAAAAGTGTTGACCATCATGGAAACCGGCCTGGCAACACCGATGGCGTAGGCTATCTGCACTTCGCATTTCTTTGCCAACCCGGCGGCTACGATGTTCTTTGCCACGTAACGCCCGGCATAGGCAGCTGAGCGATCCACCTTGGACGGGTCCTTGCCGGAGAATGCGCCGCCACCGTGGTGTGCTGCGCCGCCGTAGGTGTCGACGATGATCTTGCGCCCGGTCAGGCCGCTATCGCCCATCGGCCCGCCGATGACGAAACGCCCAGTGGGGTTGATGAAATACTTGGTACCGTGCGTCAGCATGTGGTCAGGAATCACCGGCTTGATGATTTCGTCGATCACGGCTTCAGTCAGGATTTGATATTCGATTTCTTCCGTATGCTGGGTGGAAAGCACGATGGTATCGACACTGACCGGCTTGCCGTCCACGTAGCGGAAGGTCACCTGCGACTTGGCATCGGGGCGCAGCCATGGCAGGCGGCCATCCTTGCGCACTTCGGCCTGACGCTGCATGAGGCGGTGGGCGTAGTAGATCGGCGCGGGCATGAGCTGCGGAGTTTCGTCACAGGCGAAGCCGAACATCAGGCCTTGGTCGCCAGCGCCCTGATCGGGATCGATACCCTGACCTTCGTTCACGCCCTGGGCAATATCCGGGGACTGTCTGTCAATCGCGGTCAGCACCGAACAGCTGCGGTAGTCGAATCCGCCGGCGGATTCGTCGTAGCCGATGCGCTTGATGGTGTCGCGCGCCACCTGGGCATAATCCACCACTGCGGTGGTTGTGATCTCACCCGCCAGCACCACCAGGCCGGTATTGACCAGCGTTTCGCAGGCCACGCGGGCATAAGGATCCTGTGCCAGGATGGCGTCGAGCACGCCGTCGGAAATTTGATCCGCGACCTTGTCGGGATGACCTTCGGAAACTGATTCCGAAGTAAAAAGATATTCGTTCATGAAACCCTCAAAAAGCAAAAACCCCGTTTAGCGGCGGCTAAAAACGGGGTTTTGTCCTCGCTTTAGCCGTATTTTTAACGCGCCCGCAAGCTGAATCAAATCGGCGCAAGACGCGTTTATCTCATTTTTGTTTTGTCTTGTCAACCGACGGCAACTCGTAAGTGACCTTGATCCGCATCCGGCTTTTTACCACCCGGCCATTGCGCTGGGCGGGAGAAAAACGCGCATTGCGGAATGCGTCCAGTGCGGATTGTTCGAACATCCCGCTCGGATTGGCATCTTCCACCGAAAGCTCCTGCACCTTGCCGCTTTCGTCCAGCAACAGCACCAGCACCACGCTGCCGGTGACATTAGAGCTGGCCGCCTCATCCGGATAAGTGGGCCGAATAATCTGCAAGGCCGTTGGGTGCACATCCACTTCCAGGGCCGGGTAATACGTTGGATCCTCGATCAGGGGTACTTCGATACTGGGCAGGCTGGTGTTCATTTCCGGCACTGCGGCACTGGCGAGGGGCGTAACGGCTGCCGCCGTTTCGAAAACAGGCGGATCGGGCGGCGGTAAAGGTGCTTCCTGTGCCTCGACCACCAGCGATTCCGGTTCAGGGGGCTGCGCTGTCACCACTGCCGGAGCGATATCAGGGGCCTCTACCAAGCGCGCCTGAATCACCCGGCTGACGTGGCTGGAGGAAGGTGCGGAACGGATTTGCAGGCCGAAAATCAGCGCAAAATGAAGAATCAGCGAGGCGGCCAGGGTCAGTGCGAGTTTTTCCGCTGTTTCCGCGCCTGAATGCGTCACCTGGCCTGACATTTACCCGGCCTGATAGCTCTGCTGCAACCGGACATAGTGCGCGGCTGAATAGCTGAAGTAGGCCAGCTCATCCGCCGTCAGGGGGCGCAGTTCACGCACCGGACTGCCGAGATAGAGATGGCCGCTCTTCAGGCGCTTGCCTTCCGGCACCAGGCTGCCTGCGCCGAGCAGAACCCGCGGCTCCAGCACGGCATGATCCATGATGATGGAACCCATGCCGATCAGGCATTCGTCACCGATCTCACAGCCATGCAGGATGACGCGATGGCCTACGGTGACCCGGTCGCCAATCAGCAAGGGCGCGCCTTCCGGACGGACAGCGCTTTTATGGCTGACATGCAGCACACTCAAATCCTGGATATTGCTTTCTGCACCGATACGGATGCGGTGCACGTCGCCGCGAATCACCGCACCGCACCAGATGGAGGAACACGCGCCGATAGCCACGTCGCCGATGATGTGGGCGCTGGCGTGGACAAACACCCCTTCCGCAAGGCGCGGAGCGATACCCTGATATGCCGCGATATTCGGTTTCATGCTTGAAGTCTGCTCATGGACACCCAGATAGTATAATCAATTCGCCACTTTTCACGGACCCCAGACAACATGACCAATCCTCTGCTCGACTTCTCCGGCCTGCCACGCTTCCCCGACATTACCCCCGCCCATGTGACGCCCGCGGTGGAACAGCTGATCGCCGACAATCGCGCGCTGGTGGAGAAGCTGGTGGCAGACACTGCCGCGCCCAGCTGGAGCAACTTCGTGCGCCCGCTGGAAGACGCAAATGAACGGCTTTCGCGCGCCTGGGGCCAAGTTTCTCACCTCAACGCAGTAACAAACGGCCCGGAGCTGCGCGAGGTTTACAACGCCAACCTGCCCACGCTCACCGCTTTTTATGCCGACCTTTCGCAGAACCAGGGCCTGTTCGACAAGTTCAAGGCGCTCAAGGCATCGGCGGCATTTGCATCATTGACCCCGGCACAGAAAAAAATCGTGGAAAACGAATTGCGCGATTTCGTCCTCGGCGGCGCCGACTTGCCAGAAGACAAAAAAGTCCGCTTCAAAGCCATTCAGGAGGAGCTGTCCACCCTCTCCGCCAAATTCGAGGAGAATCTGCTCGACACCACCAACGCTTTCGCCCTGTTCGTCGAGAACGAAAGTGAACTGGCGGGCATTCCCGCCGATGCGCTGCAAGTGGCGCGCGAGGCAGCCGAGGCTGATGGCAAACCAGGCTGGAAATTCACCCTGCACATGCCGTCCTATCTGCCGGTCCTGCAATACGGTGAGAACCGCGGCTTGCGCGAGCAGATGTACACCGCCTATGTCACCCGCGCTTCCGAGTTCGGCAAGCCGGAGCTGGACAATACCGCGCTGATCACGCAGATCCTCAAGCTGCGGCGCGAAGCCGCGCAACTGCTGGGCTTCAGCAGTTATTCCGAGGAGTCGCTGGCCACCAAGATGGCGGAAACGCCGCAGCAGGTGCTGGATTTCCTCAATGAACTGGGGAAACGCGCCAAGCCTTACGCCGAGCGCGACCTGGCCGAGCTGCGCCAGTTCGCCCGCGAGAATCTGGCCATGGACCAGCTGGAAGCCTGGGACATCGCCTTTGCCAGCGAAAAACTGCGCGTCCAGCGCTACGCTTTTTCCGACCAGGAAGTGAAACAGTATTTCCCGGAAAACCAGGTGCTGCCGGGCATGTTCAAGGTGGTGGAAACCATTTACGGTCTTTCCATCCTGCCCTCGCGCGCGCCGGTGTGGCACGAGGACGTGAAGTTTTTCGATATCCGCGACCGACAGGGCGAGCTCATCGGCCAGTTCTATCTCGACCTCTATGCACGGCAGAACAAGCGTGGCGGCGCCTGGATGGACGACGCCATCTCGCGGCGCAGGAAAGCGTCCGGCATTCAGGTGCCGGTGACCTACCTCAACTGCAATTTTTCCGCACCGGTCGGAAACAAGCCCGCCCTCTTCACCCACGACGAAGTCATCACCCTGTTCCACGAGTTCGGCCACGGCCTGCACCACGTACTGACCAAGGTGGAGGACCTTGGCGTTTCCGGCATCAACGGCGTGGAATGGGACGCGGTGGAGTTACCCAGCCAGTTCATGGAAAATTTCTGCTGGGAATGGGACGTCTTGAAGCACATGGCGAAGCACGTGGATACGGGCGCTACCCTGCCACGCGAGCTGTTCGACAAGATGCTTGCCGCCAAGAATTTCCAGGGTGGCATGCAAACCGTGCGCCAGCTTGAGTTCGCCCTGTTCGACATGCATCTGCACCACGACTTCGACCCTGCCGGCAAGGAAACGCCGCTGCAACTGCTGGACCACATCCGCAGCCAGATTGCGGTAATCATGCCGCCCGCATTCAATCGTTTCCCCAACAACTTTTCGCACATCTTTGCCGGTGGCTATGGTGCCGGCTATTACAGCTACAAGTGGGCGGAAGTGCTGTCGGCCGATGCCTACAGCCTGTTCGAGGAAAACGGGGTGCTCAGCGAGGAAGTCGGCCACCACTTCTGGAGCGAGATTCTCGGCATGGGCGGCAGCCGCAGCGCACTGGAATCCTTTATCGCCTTCCGCGGACGGGAACCATCTATGGATGCGCTGCTGCGTCACAACGGCATGAATTAAACGACATGAATCAAGCGGCAAGCCAATAGCAAGCTGCGTTATACTAGGCGCATATTTTGTTAAGCGCACAACGTCTACAGCCTGCCGACATGCTCCAGAACCCGACCGATCTCGCCCGCGCCGCCCTGCTCAAACTCACCGAGCAGGGCTTGCCGCCAACACCAGAGAATTACACCCGGTTTTATCATGAGCTGGCCGGCAATACCGAGGCGATAACGCCGACTCAAACTGCCAATCCCGATTGCGGCTATCTGCTGAGCATCATCCGCGACATGATGGGCGAAGTCGCCGAGCGTACCGGCAACCTGGCAAGCGACATCCAGAACCAGAACCAGACCATCAAAAGCTCCATCGACGATCTGAGCCAGGCGCAGGAAAAAAAGCGCATGCTGCAGCTGCTGGGCACTATCCTGACCACCACCACCTCCATTCACAGCACCGTGGAAGACGCCCACCTTGATCTGGCAGCAACCAAAATGGCGCTGGAACACATCAAATCCGAGCTGAAAGAAAGCCGCCTCCTGATACAGGAAGACTGGCTTACCGGCGCACAGAACCGGCGCGCGATGGATCAGGTTCTGGGCAAGGAAGTGGTGCGCGCACAGCGTAGTGCCACCAAGCTGTGCGTGGTCATGCTGGACATCGATCATTTCAAGCAGGTCAATGACGAATTCGGCCATGACGCCGGTGACAAGCTACTGCAACACCTTACCCTGATCATCAAATCAGTGCTGCGCGAGTCGGACTCACTGATTCGCTACGGTGGCGAGGAGTTTCTGATCATCCTGCCGGAAACCGACATCAGGGGTGGCGAATTTGTCATGGGGCGTTTGCAACAGACATTCCAGAAAAACTCCCTGATATATGAAGGCAAATCGATTCAGGTCACTTTCAGCGCCGGACTGGCCCGCCTGAATCCGGGGGAAAACGGTCACGCCATGGTGATGCGCGCTGATGCTGCCTTGTATGAAGCAAAGCATGCCGGCCGCAACCGTATAAAAATCGCAGCCGAATAATCCTTCCAAAGAAATTCGATTCAGTTTTCGTTCAGGCTCCTGCGGGTACGATGCATTCATCGTGTCCTAAAGACTCAAAGGAGCCATAAAATGAATCGAAATACCATTCTCAAAATAGCGGCAAGCACACTTTTCCTGCTCGTTTCCGGGGCGTCGAAGGCGGAGCAGTATTATGACCAGGCCCGCGTTATCCGTGCGACGCCCGAATATGAGCGCATCAGCATACCGTATCAGGAGTGCTACGATGAATCCGCACCGGCACGCGATTATCCGCGTTCCGGCGAGCGCGCTTACGGCGGCTCGATCATCGGCGGCATTACCGGCGCCCTGGTCGGCAACCAGATCGGTCGCGGCCACGGCAGGGAAGCCGCAACCGCCGTCGGCGCCATCACTGGCGCCATTATTGGCGACCGGGTGCAGAACCAGCGGGGCGATGAAAGCCGGGAGACGCACACCATCCGCCGCTGTCAGGATCTCGAGCGCTGGGAAAATCGCTTAACCGGCTACCGGGTGATGTACGAGTATGGCGGCCATCGTTATGCCACACTGATGTCGAACGATCCTGGCAAAACCGTGCGAGTTCGGGTTTCAGTGGACGCCTATGAGGATTAAAATCAGGGCAATTCCAGACTGAGGGACTTCATGTGAAACACTTTGTTCTGTTCTGTGCGCTGCTTTTACCCGCCATTGCGGTGGCGGAGCCATGGACGTCGCCCGCACAACGTCACCAGAGCGAAAGCGGACGCCAGCCACAAACCCGCATCACCATGGGCGACGCCATGAGCCGGGTGCAGCAGGCTTTCGGTGGGCGCGTCATTCAGGCCCAACCCGCCAGCGTTAACGGGCACGAAGGCTACCGCATCAAGATACTGACCTCGCGCGGCGAGGTGCGCGTGATCCATGTCGATGCCGAAACCGGCGCGATGCAGTAATGAGAGTCCTGATCATCGAGGATGAACCCAGACTGCGCGCCCAGTTGCGCAACGGACTGGAAAGCCAGAATTATCGCGTAGACGACAGCGGCGATGGACGGGACGGGCTTTATCTCGCCACGGAATATCCTTTCGACGCCGCCATTGTAGACCTGGGTCTGCCCGGCCTGTCCGGTATCGAAATCATCAAGGCGCTGCGCCAGCAAGGTAAAACCTTGCCCATTCTGATCCTCACTGCACGCGACCGGTGGCAGGACAAGGTTGAAGGTCTTGAGGCCGGCGGGGACGATTACCTTGCCAAGCCGTTCCAGATGGAAGAGCTGCTGGCAAGGCTGAAAGCCCTGCTGCGGCGAGCTGCCGGAAGCACCGGCCAGACCCTGCATGGCGGCGCTGTCAGTCTGGATACTGCCGCACAGAAGGTGCTTGTGAATGGACAGGAAGTTGATCTGACGGCTTTTGAATACCGCCTGCTGGAATATCTGATGCAACAGCGCGGCAAGGTCATCGCAAAGAGCCAACTGGCCGATTACCTCTACCCTCACGACCAGGACCGCGACAGCAACGTTCTGGAAGTCCTGCTCGGACGACTGCGGCGCAAGCTCGATCCGGACGGCACCCTGCAGCCGATCGAAACCCTGCGCGGCAGGGGTTACCGCTTTACGTTGCAATGAAGCGTTGAACAGCCTGCCCCCGTAATGATGTCCCTCAACGCCCGTATCATTCTTGCCGCCTCCCTCGTGCTGGCGATTTTTCTGGTGCTCACCGGCATCGCCCTTGATCAGGCGTTTCGCGAAAGCGCTCGGGCCGCAAGGGAAGAACGCCTGCAGGGTCAGCTTTATCTGTTGATCGCGGCAGCCGAAGTGAACGCGGCCGGACATCTGTCCATGCCACAGCAACTGCAGGAACCGCGCTTTGGTCAGCCAGGCTCGGGGCTTTACGCCACCATTGCCGATGGCAAAGGCAAAACACGCTGGCGCTCACCCTCTGCACTGAATGTCGCGCTCCCGGCTGAAGCCATGCTGGCAGCTGGCAAAAGCACTTTTTCCGAATTGCCGGGCATCTCAGGTACGGACTATTTCGTCTACCGCATGGGGGTGAACTGGAGCGAGGGCCGGCGGAATTTCGCGTTTACTTTCAGCGTGGCCGAAAACCTTTCGGCTTTCCACGCCCAGCTTGCCCGTTATCGCCGCAGCCTGTGGGTCTGGCTGGGCGGCATGGCCATTTTGCTGCTGCTGGCTCAAGGCATGCTGCTGCGCTGGGGGCTGCGTCCGCTACGCACTGTGGCGCAGGAAATTCATGCCATTGAGGCCGGCGAGAAGGAACTGCTCTCTGGCACCTACCCCGCCGAGTTGAGTGCTTTGACCGGCAACCTGAACGGCTTGCTGCAGCGCGAGCGCGGCCAGTTGCAGCGCTATCGCGACGCACTGGGGGATCTCGCCCACAGCCTGAAAACACCGCTGGCCGTCATGCGAGGCGCGCTATCGGAACAGTCGCGTGAGTCGCCCAGCACTCTCGCCGTCACCGTGGCCGAAGAAAGCGAGAAAATGCAGCATATCGTCGATTATCAGCTGCAACGCGCGGCCACCGCCGGGCCGGCTTCGCCGCTGGCCGCCCCGCTTCCGCTCGGGCCGGTGGCAGAGCAAATCATCGCCTCGCTGGGCAAGGTTTACCACGACAAAAAGGTCAGTGCACAACTCCATATCGACCCCGCACTGGATTTTCGCGGCGACCGGGGCGACTTGCTGGAACTGCTCGGCAACCTGCTCGACAACGCCTACAAATGGTGCAATACCCGGGTGGAAGTGCGCGCCGGGGCAAAAGCCGGTCATCTGACGCTGACGGTGGAGGACGACGGGCCGGGCATCCCGGTAGAGGAGGCCGAGCGCATCCTGCAGCGTGGCGTGCGCGCAGACCAGTCCACCCCTGGGCAGGGTATCGGCCTGGCAGTGGCCACCAGCATCGTGCAGGCCTACGGCGGAGAAATTCGCATCAGCACCAGCCCGCTCGGCGGCGCTCGCATAACTGTACAGCTTTCCGGCTAGTTTTTTGGCTTCCCGCGTTTCGTGCTTTTTAAACTGCGGGCCAGCGCCTTGCGCAGCCGGATCAGCTCCGCCACGCGTTTTTCCACCTTGGCATTCACTTCCGCTGCGGATTTGCCGGTCAGTAATGCCAGCACTTCATCCACATGGCTTACGGCATAAACATGGAATTTCCCCTGCGCTGCCGCTTGTACCACTTCCTGGCGCAGCATCAGGTGCGGCAGATTGGCGGCAGGAATTACCACCCCCTGCTCCCCGTTCAGACCCCGCGCCCGGCAGATATCGAAGTAACCCTCGATTTTCTCATTTACCGCGCCAATGGCCTGGATCTGGCCAAACTGGTTGATCGACCCGGTCACCGCCAGCGACTGCCGAACAGGCTCGTCCGCCAGGCTGGAAATCAGGGCGCAGAGTTCGGCGGCGGAAGCGCTGTCGCCGTCCACCGCGCCATAGGACTGTTCGAACACCAGACTGGCGGCTAGCGGCAGCGGGCGATTCTTGGCGAAGCGCTCGGCCAGGAAGGAAGCCAGAATTAGCACCCCCTTGGAATGGATGGCGCCGGAAAGCTTGACCTCGCGCTCGATGTTGAGCAATTCGCCGTCACCCAGGCGGGTGGTGGCTGTAATCCGCGTCGGCTGGGCAAATGCGGAATTGCCCAGGCTAATCACGGAAAGCCCGTTTACCTGCCCGACCCGGCCACCCTCGCTGTCGATCATTATCGTGCCGCGCAAAATCTCTTCCTGCACGCGCTCCTTGATGCGGCTGGCACGGTGCTCCTGGGTATCGAGCGCATGCTGGATATCTTCCAGCTCAACGGCTTCACGCCCGGCCTGACGCGCCCAGTAATCCGCCTCACGCAACAGATCGGCAATGACCTGCATATGGGCGGACAGCTTTTCCGCATCGTCCGCTAGGCGTGCGCCATGCTCGATCACCCGTGCCACGGCAGTGCGCTTTAGCGGCAGCATCTGCTCCTTGCGGAGCACGGTGGCAATCAGGCGGGCATACAGCAGATGCGACTCCGGCGAGCGCTCGAAGCGGTCTCCAAAATCCGCTTCCACCTTGAACAGTTCAGCGAACTCCGGATCGTAGGCATACAGCAGGTAATAGAACAGGCGCTCCCCGAACAACACCACCTTGACATCGAGCGGCACCGGCTCCGGCTCCAGGGATACCGTGCTGACCAGACTGAGGATCTGCGCCAGCGATTCGACACGAATTTGCCGCGACTGCAGTGCGCGCTTCAATCCCTCCCAGGCATATGGCTGGGTCAGCACCTGGCGCACGTCCAGCAGCAGATAGCCGCCATTGGCGCGATGCAGAGAACCGGGCTTGATCAGGTTGAAATCCGTCACCAGGTTGCCGAACTGCGCCTGGTGCTCCACCCGGCCGATCAGGTTGTGGAATATCGGGTTGTCGTCAAACACCACCGGCGCACCTCTGGTTGCGGTGTGATCCACCAGCACATTGACCCGGTAGCGGCGGAACTGGGGATGGTCGGTCCCGACCTGCTCCGTGCCACTCCCGTCTTCCTGACGGCGAAAATCGTTCACATTGTCGATCAAGTCCTGCTGCACGGAGTCGAGATAAGTCTGGATCTGCGGAATAGTGGAATAGGCCCGCCTGAGTTCATCCACCAGATGCTCCACCGCGGCCAGGGTGGTCATGCGGTTGAGCCGCTTCAGCCGGTCGCGCGCATCTCGTTTCCAGGCTGGAATGTCGTGGCGCAGGATGTGCTCCAGATGCGCCTGCAGCTCGGTGATTCTGGCCTCGAAATGCGTCTTTTCCACCTCCGGCAGCTTGTCATAGTCATCCGATTTGATGACCTCGCCATCTTTCAGCGGCGCAAAGCCAAAGCCATTCTGCGAGCGCAGCAAGGCGATCTGCCGTGACTGGGCCTCATCACCGAGTTCCTTCATCGCCTGCTCTTCGCGAGCGGTAAAGTCGGCCTGGACCTCCTCGGCCTTGGCGCGATATTCCTCACTTTCGAAAGCGCCTGGAATGGCGACGCGCAGTTCCTCCACCATTTGACGCATCGACTGGCACAATCTGGCACCGGTACCGGCCGGCAACTGCAGGGCGAAAGGCATGTGCGGCTGGGCGAAATTGTTGACGTAGCAGAGATCCAAGGGAACCGGCTCCTGCCTGGCCTTCTCCTCCAGAAAATGGCTAACGAAGGTGTGTTTGCCTGTTCCTTGCGGGCCCATCACGAACAGGTTATAACCTTCACGCCGGATATCGCTGCCGAAACGGATTGCATCCAGCGCACGCGTCTGGCCGATGATTTCGGACAGGTCGTCAAGTTCGGCGGTACTGGTAAAGGAAAACTGCTGCGGGTCGCAACTGCGGTAAAGTTGCGCCGGGGAAAGAGGTGGAATCGTGGACACGGAAAGCCTCACTTTGTTATTTTCTACATGAACAGTTTCTCATAAATACACTCTTGGTTAGAATCAGCCAAATGAATACGCTATTCGATGCAGCCTTCGCCTGCCTGATGGTGCAGCAAGCCGATGCCAAGGCAAAGTGCGCCGCCAGCCTGTGGCAGCAATGGCAGGATGGAAAGCTTGTGCCAGAAGGAAAATCCCCGCCCCAGACCGTCGCTGTACCAGGCCATCCGGACAAACCGCAGATGGTCGCGCCCGGCAAGGTGGAACGGCGCAGGCTGGCCACACTGCACGGGCAGGCGGCGTTGATCCACGCTCTGGCGCATATCGAATTCAATGCCATCAACCTGGCGCTGGATGCGGCATACCGTTTTCGCGGCATGCCACAGGATTTTTATCGTGACTGGCTGCAGGTGGCTGCTGAAGAGGCGTTCCACTTCATGCTGCTGCGCGACCATCTGCACACGCTGGGTTACGACTACGGCGACTTCACCGCCCACAACGGCTTGTGGGAAATGGCAGTCAAGACCGCGCACGACCCCATGATCCGCATGGCGCTGGTGCCGCGCCTGCTGGAAGCGCGCGGGCTGGATGTCACCCCCGGCATCAGTGCCAGGCTGGCTTCCTGTGGCGACCAGCGCGCGGTGGAAATACTGGCCATCATCCAGCGCGACGAAGTGGGCCATGTTTCCATCGGCAACCGCTGGTATGGCTATCTGTGCCGGCAGCGCGGCCTCGACCCCATCATCACTTTTCGCAGCCTGCTGGCGGAATACGATGCGCCGGCATTGCGCCCGCCCTTCAACATGGCTGCCCGCGCGCAGGCAGGTTTCAATCCGGACGAGTTGGGCATGCTGGAAGACATTGCCCGGAAAATCACCGATTAATTTTCGTTAAGCTGGCGTTAAGCTTCGCTGCTCTACAATTTGCCTACCTTGACAAGCAAAGGAGACAAATCATGAAAAAATTCGCGTTGATTGGAGTTTTAACACTGGCCTTGGCCGCTCAGGCTCAGGCCTCTGGCTGGGACGGCGATGCCGCAGTAGGCGGCGCAATTGGAGGCGCAACTGGCGCTGTAATCGGTTCAGCCATTGGCGGACGCGATGCCGCCATTATCGGCGGACTGCTGGGCGGCGCGACCGGCGTGGCCATCGCTACTCGCGACAATGGTTACCGCCGTGTGGAAACGGTGCATTATCGCCCCGCACCGCCGGCCTACTACCGTCCGGCACCCGTCCACCGCGTTTACGAACGCTATGACTATGCGCCGCCGCCGCGCTACGGCTATGCGGAACGCGTGGTTTATTACGACCAGAGGCCCCGCCACGGCCACGGCTGGGGCCATGAACGGCGCCACCAGCAGCGCCACGACTATGATCGCCGCGACCGCCGCAACTGGTAACTCGTTCGATAACGAAACGGCACGTCACTTCAATGACGTGCCGTTTTTTTACGCCATGGGTTCAGCGCTGTAAACCGCCACCAGGCGGTGTTCTTCGCCGGGCTTCACGGTCACCACGTTCTCGACCGCATTTGCGGTTTCCACGCAGACCATACCGCGGTGCCCTTCCGGGCCGAAATCACCCATCTTGTCTGCTTTCTCGACCCACGGGTTCCACACTACGGCGGAGCGGGCATTCTGCCCCGCAACGCGGATGCGGCGTTTGAGGCCGCTGTCCTCGATCAGGCAATCTGCACTGGTATTGAGGTATACACGGTCGACTTCGCTCTCGATCACGATTGCACCCTGCTGGGTTTTGCGCGTCGTGCCGCCGACCTTGTCGAGATAGTCGCAGCCTTCAAGGCCGGTAATTTTCATTTTCGCCACATCGCTGATATGGAAGTAGGTGTGCAGTGCCTCGCCCAGTACAAATGCCCCTTTGCCGGTGTTGCGCGTCACCAGTTCAACGCGTAATGCCGCACCTACGGTCACTTCAAGCTGGACGGTGGAAGCATGTGGCCACTGGGCACGTGTGGCGTCGGTTTCAACCAGGCCGAAGCGCAGAAAGGTCGCGCCATCCGGCATGGCTCCGGTTTCCAGCACGTCCCACATCACTGTGCGAGCAAAACCATGGCCAGGCAGTGTTGCATCGGTCGCATGCGGCCCGAACCACGGCCAGCAGATCGGCACGCCGCCGCGAATCGACTTGCCGGGAGCAAACTTGGCGAATTTTGACAGCCACACCACCGGCTCCTGGCCGCGCGGCGTGAAAGTCATGATATGGGCGCCCTGCAGGGCAATGGTGGACTCTGCGAGACTATTGGCGACTTCCGCCACTGTCAGCCCGCCCGGGCCTTCCTTGAAAGACATATGGCCGGGAATGGCGAAACGCTGGTTGAGATCGGAAATGCTCATAATGGCTCCTGAATGTTTAGCGACTGGGAAATAGCTTGCCGGGGTTGAGAATACTATTGGGGTCAAAGACCTGCTTGATGTCGCGCATCAGCTGCATGGTCACGGGGTCGATCTCGCGCGCCACGAATGGACGTTTCTCGCGCCCTACGCCGTGTTCGCCCGAAAGCGTACCATTCAGCCGCAGCACCAGCGTGAAGATTTCGTCCAGACAGGCTTCCGCGCGCTGCATCTGGTCCGGATCATCGGGATTCACCAGCAGATTGACGTGCATGTTGCCGTTACCGGCATGGCCGAAATTGGCGTTGGCAACGCCATATTTCGCGCTCAGCTCAGCCAGTCCCTGCAGCAGTTCCGGGAGGTGCGACACCGGCACTACCACGTCTTCGTTGATTTTCTTCGGCGCAATATCGCGCAGCAGGGGAGAAAGCGCCTTGCGCGCAGCCCACAAAGCCTTGAGATCGGGCACCACCTCGGCGCTGATCAGGCCTTCGTTGGCGCAAGTGGCGCGAATGGTCTCGGCATTCGCCTGCACTTCGCTGGCCGAACCGTCCACTTCAATCATCAGCAGTGCCCGCGTGTCCTCCGGCAGCAAACCGGGATGGCGAGCGCGTATCAGATTGAGCGAAGCCTGGTCGAGGAATTCCAGCGCGCTGGGCAGGGCCGGCTGCGCCATGATGGCGGCAATCGCCGCGGCACAGCTGGCAATGTCGCGGTAATGCGCGGTCAGCCCGCCTACCGTGGCCGGCAGGGGAGTCAGCTTGAGGGTGGCTTCGGTGATGATGGCCAGCGTGCCTTCCGATCCGACCAGCAGCCGGGTCAGATCGTAGCCCACCACGCCCTTGGTGGTGTAGCAGCCGGTCCTGATGATTTCGCCCTTGCCCGTCACCGCGGTCAGGCCCAGCACATGGTCGCGCGTGACACCATATTTGACCGCATGGGGGCCGCCGGCACAGGTGGCAAGATTGCCGCCGACGCTGCAATAAGGGGCACTGGATGGGTCCGGCGGCCAGAAAAAACCATGTGGACGCGCGGCATCCTGCACTTCCTGATTCAATACCCCTGGCTCGCACACCAGCACACGGTTGGCCGGGTCAACAGCCACCATGCGCCGCATGCGCTCGAGCGACAGGGCTACGCCACCCTGCTCCGGAATGCTGGCGCCGGCCGTGCCGGTGCCGCGTCCGCGGGGTGTGAGCGGCACCTTGAATTCATTGCATAACAGGATGATTTGCTGCACTGATGCCGTGCTGGTAGCGAATGCCACTGCCTCTGGCGGAAATATCTTGCGGCTGTTGTCGTATCCATAAACCAGGCAGGAAGCCGCATCGGTGAGCAGGTTGCCTTCGCCAGCGATAGCGCCAAGACGGTTCAGGAACGCCGCGGGCAACATGGCCTAAAGGGCGCGAATCTTGGCGATGGTAGAGGTAGTG
The DNA here is from genome assembly GCA_018824405.1 of Gammaproteobacteria bacterium. GTDB lineage: Bacteria > Pseudomonadota > Gammaproteobacteria > Burkholderiales > Sulfuricellaceae > Sulfurimicrobium. The sequence continues at coordinate 307,605 of JAHJGO010000011.1, read as the reverse complement.
GAGCGCTCGAACAGGAACGGAATGGAATGGACTTCTCCGCCCCAACCCAGCACTTCCCGCGCACCAACGATATTTTCCACCGTCCAGTCGCCGCCTTTGACTAGAACTTCCGGCTTGCAGGCCAGGATCAGCTCAAGCGGCGTGTCTTCGTCGAAGCTGGTGACCAGACTGACGCTCTCAAGCGCGGCCAGTACTGCCATACGGTCATCCTGGTTGTTCACCGGTCGGTCATCGCCCTTGCCCAGCCGTTTGACCGAGGCATCGGTATTGACCCCGACGATCAAACTGGCGCCCAGCGCCCGCGCCTGGGCCAGATAGGTAACATGACCGCGGTGCAGGATATCGAAACAGCCGTTGGTGAACACCAGGGGGTGAGGCAACTCGCCGGCACGCGCCCAGAGCTCTGCCGGTGTACAGATCTTGCGTTCGAAATCGGGGGCGGAGAAGCTCAAGATCAGTCGAGGTATTCGAATACTTTGACAACCTTGCGCACGTCGCTGGTGGTGCGTGCGATTTCCGCAGCATCATCGGCTTCCTTGCGCGTCACCATGCCCATCAGGTAAACCACGCCGTTCTCGGTCACCACCTTGACATGGTGCGGAGCGAAGCGGTTGGCGTCAATCATGCGCCCCTTGACCTTGGAAGTGATGTAAGTGTCGTTGCTGCGCGCAGAGAAGGGCGCCACATTCCCGATTGCGACTTCGTTGGTCACGTCGATCACATTCGGCACACCCAGCGCCACTTGGCCCATCCCCTGCTTCACCTCTTCGGAAGACGCTTCGCCGGTCAACAGAACATGGCGGTTGAAGCTGGTCACGTTAACGTGCACGCCGTTCTTGTATTTCTCTTCGATACGGCTGGCCGCCTTGAGTTCGATGCCCTGATCCTCGATGTAGATGCCAGAGGTGCGGCGGTCGCCTGCCATCAGCGCCCCGGCCCCTACGCCCGTGGCCACGACGGGAAAACAGCCCTGCAGGGCAGGAATGACGGCAAGCAGCAGCACAGGCAATAAACGGCGCATTTTATTCAACTCCAAGTAAGAGACAGTCAATAGCATCGCACAAACAGTGGATGACCAGCAGATGTACTTCCTGAATACGGGCAGTGCTTTCTGAAGGTACACAGAGATGGATATCATCGGTCAGTAAAAGTTCAGCCATTTGTCCACCACCCTTTCCTGTAAGCGCGATAACGTTCATTTCCCGCTCATGGGCGGCCTGAATTGCTTCGATCACATTACGCGAGTTGCCGCTGGTGGAAATCGCCAGCAGCAGGTCCTGAGACAGCCCCAGGGCACGCACCTGCTTGGAAAATATCAGATCAAAAGAATAATCGTTGGCAATCGAGGTGATAGTCGAACTGTCTGTAGTAAGCGCCATGGCAGCCAGGCCCGGACGTTCCATTTCGAACCGGTTGAGCATTTCCGAAGCAAAATGCTGGGCATCGCCAGCCGAGCCGCCGTTACCGCAGCTCAGCACCTTGCCCTCGGCCAGCAGACATTGCACCACCCGCTCAGCGGCAATGGCAATGGGTTCGGCCAGCAGATCCAGCGCCTGCAGCTTGACATGGGCGCTGTCGGTGAAATGATGACCAATACGGGAGACAATATCCATGTTTGCGTTCAGAAATAAGGGTAAGTCGAGATTTTATGCGCTAAACGCATCTTTAATCCATTCAATCTTGTGCCCGTCCAGCAATAAAGCATCGAAACGGCAAGGCGGTTGCTTCGCCTGCTGCTGCAAATAGTGCTGTGCAGCGTGGATCAGTTTGCGTTGTTTGTGCCCGGTGATGCTTGCGGCCGCGCCACCGAAATTTTCGTTGCGCCGCAAGCGCACTTCGACAAACACCAGGGTCGCACCATGCTCCATGATCAGATCGATCTCTCCCATGCGGCAGCGGTAATTTTTTGCCACCAGGCGCAAGCCCTGACTTTGCAAAAATGACGCGGCGTGATTTTCCGCTTCCTTGCCGGCGTCCATCACGGGACCAATAAAATGGCTTCCCCGTCGCTGAATTCGGCGCGCACACCCTCGCGATTGATCTGATGTGAACGAACATCCAGCATGAGCTGGCCGGTTACGCCATCCAGGCTGAACGTAAAGCCCGGTGATGCCATCTGCAGTTGCAGCGCCAGGCGCCAGGCATCAATACCGAGCGCATAAAGGCGCTCCATATCAGCAGGCACGGTGGGCTCCGGGCGTGGATACACCATGACGGCAAGATGATCCGGCTGCAACAGCCAGGGCATATCGATAAACTGCACCCCATTCAGGTCGTGGTATTTCTGCAGGCTGCTGCTGCCGGCATATATCTGCGAGGTGGCGTAAGTGGGCAGGTCGTTGTTGAGAAAAGGCCTCAAAAGACGTGCATCGCGACTGTCCATGGCAAGAAACAGCACATCCGGTGCCTGCCGGCTCAGTTCGTCACGGACATCAGTCGAATTTAATCCATTAAAGAACAGGTTTCCGGCAGAACCGCCGAGCGCAGACCATTCATCGGAAAAAGCCTGCTGGATACGCTTCGACAAGGTGTTGCCAGAGGCGATCGCCACGGCTTTTTTTCTGTCTTCGCCAAACGCAATACGAGCCATCTGCCGGGCTTCCAGATCGGCCGCCAGGCCGAACACATACAATTTTGGCGGAAATACAATGTTCTGTTCCGGCAGATTGAGCGCCAGCGTCGGCACGCTTACCTGAGAACTGGCCGCAAGCGCCGAAACGCCATTCCGGGTCAAGGGCCCCACCACGACACTTGCCCCGGCTTGCATTGCCTGCCGGTATGTGGACACAATGTCATCGGTTTCGTCGTTGCTGGAGTAGACTGTGACCGGCAAAGCACCCGGCTGAATCGAAGCTCCGGCCATGAAACCCTGCCTGACCACCTCGGCAGCTCGGCCAAAAAAAGGGGATTTGAGCGGCAGCAGCAATGCAATATGCGCATTGCCAGACGCTGCGGGCAGTGCGGCAAGCGGCTGGAGCGGCGAAGCCACACTTGCCGCTGCAGGTGGAGCAACCCTGTTCAGCGATGAGACCTCTACCTCGGGAGCCGGCCTGATCTCTGGACGGGCCTGAACCACAGTCGGCGTCTTGACGCTACCCGGCCGATCGGGCGCGCCTGCGCAAGCCGCAAGCAGCGCGGTGGAAAACAACATCAGAAAAGCGAGAATACGTTGCATCCAGAGCACAAGCCTATCAATGACAAAGGCACATTATATGTGGTTGCCACTCCGATTGGAAATTTGCGGGACATTACCCTGCGCGCGCTGGATGTACTGAAATCCGCTGACATCATCGCAGCCGAGGACACGCGCAATACCTCTCATCTGCTCGGGCATTTCGGCATATCCGCCAAGCTGGTGGCATTGCACGAACACAACGAACGGGTTGCCGCGCCTAAAATCATCGCGGCACTGCACGAAGGAAAAACCGTGGCGCTGGTTTCCGATGCCGGCACACCGGGCATCAGCGATCCTGGTGCGATCCTGGTTGACGCAGTACGTGCGGCTGGCTTGCCGGTAATTCCCTTGCCAGGGCCGAATGCAGCCATTTGCGCGCTTTCCGCCGCAGGCTGGGACGAACCACATTTTCTCTTCTATGGCTTTCTGCCCGCAAAATCCAGCGGACGGCGCAAGGAACTGGAAGCACTCAGGGAATTGCCCTACATCCTCGCCTTCTATGAAGCGCCACACCGCATTGTCGAAACCGTTGAAGACCTGTTCAGGATATTGGGTGGCGACCGAAACATCACCTTCGCACGCGAACTCACCAAACTGTTCGAGAGCATTCATAGCTGCAAACTGGCAGACGCACTCGCCTGGCTCCAGGGCGACCCCAATCGCCAGCGTGGCGAATTCGTTTTGCTGGTGTCAGGGGCGACAGTGGCAGTGGAAGAAGGCATCAGCGCCGAGGCGCAGCGCATATTGCAACTGCTTCTGGCCGAACTGCCGCTCAAGCAGGCAGTCAAGCTGGCGGCGGAAATCAGCGGTGAAAAGAAAAATGCCTTGTATGACATGGCACTACAGTTAAAATAGAAACGGATTTATTTAGGATATCGCCATGGACACCCTGACTCTTACCCGCCCCGACGACTGGCACCTGCATCTACGCGATGGTGTTCACATGCAGGCTGTTGTGACCGACACAGCCCGTCGCTTTGCTCGCGCCATCATCATGCCCAACCTGCGGCCTCCCATCATCACTACCGATCTGGCCCTGGCCTACCGTCAGCGCATCCTCGATGCGCTACCCGCCGGTTCAGATTTTCAGCCCCTGATGACGCTGTACCTCACCGACAACACTGCACCCGAGGAAATCGCACGCGCCAAGGTGAGCGGCATGGTGCATGGCGTGAAACTCTACCCCGCCGGCGCCACCACCAATTCCGATTCCGGCGTCACTGACATCCACAAATGCCATGCTGCGCTGGAAGCGATGCAGGAACATGACCTGCCGCTGCTGGTCCATGGCGAGGACACCCACCCGCTGGTGGATGTATTCGATCGCGAGCAGGTATTCATCGGCAAGGTGCTGGTGCCGCTGCTGGACCGCTATCCCCGCCTGCGCGTCGTATTCGAGCACATTACCACGCGTCAGGCGGTGGAATTCGTCAAGGCTGCCCCCGCCAATGTCGCTGCCACCATCACGGTCCACCATCTGCTCTATAGCCGCAACGCCATGTTCGCAGGCGGCATGCGCCCGCATATGTACTGCCTGCCGGTGCTGAAACGAGAAGAGCATCGCTGGGCCCTGAATAGCGCCGCCACCAGCGGCAATCCCAAATTCTTCCTTGGCACCGACAGCGCACCGCATTCCCGCCACGCCAAGGAATCGGCCTGTGGCTGCGCCGGAATATATACCGCTCACGCTGCGCTGGAACTGTATGCAGAAGTGTTTGATGCAGCCGGCGCGCTGAACAGACTGGAAGGCTTTGCATGTTTCCATGGTCCGGATTTTTATCGCCTGCCGCGGAATAGCGGCAAAATCACACTGACCCGGGAAAGCTGGGAAGTGCCTGCAGAGCTACCCTTCGGCGGAGAAACGCTGACCCCGCTGCGTGCAGGCGAAATGGTAGGCTGGAAGCTGTCCTGATCCCCTATTTATCATAAATTCGACCGATTTCGTCGGCGCAAGTCTCTGGGCGATCCCGGTGCAACTGGAGCAGACACCTCGCTGTTTCCAGCCAACGATCAGCCCCTTTCTGCGTTGTGGCATGCAGTGCCTGTAAATCATCTTTCTCTATCCAGTCCTGATAAGCTGCGCCCAGTTCAGGAAATAACTCGCGGCGCATGCCCTTGAGATTGGCAAAGTAAAAATGCAGCCCTGCTTTATTTTCCTGTTCCAGCAAAGCCGGTAGTGTGGAAAGGCAGTCTGCCAAGTGGTCGCGTACCGCCCGCGCCACCAGTTCCCCCCTTGTGCCCGAAAGACTCAATAGCAGAGCAGGCCAGTCCTTCCCCAGACTTACCTCTGCACGCCATTCCCCTAATTCATGCAACACTGCGGATTCCACTTCGTTGTCAGTCATCCTCTCCAGCGCCCGATCAAAATCAGCGTCAAAATCGTAGCAGGCCATCGCGCGCGCCATGGCATCCTGCTTTTGTTTCCAGCGCCATTCCTCAATTTTTTCCCACAACATGCGGCGCATTGACTCACGTCGAACAAACAAAGTGCCATCCAGCAACATAGCGGGCGGAGCAGTCATATCACGCGCGTGCTCGCGACCGGCTATCAGCACCGGCAACCCTTCCCGCCGCTCAGCACGAACCAGGTCGGCCAGAAAGAAATGCGGCGCCGCATGGCCACCATAGCCGCCGCTGTAAACCAGCCCGTGAGGCAACAACTCCTGATTGATAGCCGAGGTTTCAAACGGGTCCAGCCGGTGTCCTTTGAGACTGATGGCTTCAAACTCCTGTGCCTCCAGTCCTTCCCACAAGCTTTCGCGATGACTTAGCCAATCGCCCAGCTCTTTTTTTGGCAAACTGGTGTTGAAAGGGAAACGCTGTTCCCAACGGTAATATTCGCGCATTTTGAGCAAATAAGTGCACATGGTGTAGTTGCGCGCATGCAGGGCATCGCTGATGTGGCAGTTATGCTGCACGATAGCACTGAGGCTGTAGAGATCGGGCGTCATGACAAATCCTATTGTTGACTATATTACTCAGGATTTATATCACGAATCATGCTAGAATCCAAGCCGAAGCTGGCTAGGCAGTCGCTGTATGGTTTTCCATGCAGAGGAAAGTCCGGGCTCCACAGAGCAGGATGCCGGCTAACGGCCGGACGCCGCGAGGCGATGGAAAGTGGCACAGAAAATATACCGCCGATGGCCCGCAAGGGATCAGGTAAGGTTGAAATGGCGAGGTAAGAGCTCACCGCGTTGCTGGTAACAGCAATGGCAAGTTAAACCCCATCCGGAGCAAGGCCAAATAGGGGGGCATTGGCGCTGCTCGCGTTGCCCCCGGGTAGGCTGCTTGAGCGCTGGAGCAATTCAGCGCCTAGAGGAATGACTGTCCACGACAGAACCCGGCTTATCGGCCAGCTTCACCCCCATACTAACCACCTGCCGACTTGGCAGGCGCGTCTCTTACGCTTGTTAATTTTCCCCACGAAGGGCAGAATCGCCCGGGCGATGCCTAAAAAAAACAAAGGGAGAAACATGATAAACAGCCGGCTGCAATCGCTTGATTACCAGAACGTGATGACTGACAAAACCTCGCCACCGCGCCTGACCCTCACGCATACCCTGATTCTGTTTCTGTCCATAACGGCGCTGGGTTATCTGTTGGGCGGCACGACCTACCTTGCCGTGCGGGAATTTGTCCCAGACCATGTCATGAACTTTATCATGGTCGGTGGCACGGCACTGATAGCGGCCATCATGGTTTATCTGCTCACGCTGCGACCGCTTGAATCCGCCCAGCATATCGTGCGGAAAATCATGGAAAATCCGCAAGTGCGCCATACCGACAAGAGCATGTCAAACCGGCTTATGGGCTCCCTGATTGGCAAAATTGCGACCATATTGAAAAAATTCACAAGTATGGCCTGCGAAGTCTCAATGATTATCGAAAAAAATTCAATCTCTCTGGCCGAAACCTCGTTCAAGACTGACCGGCTGGAGCGAGACATGGAAGACCTGGTTACCAAATCACGGGAAATCTCGGCGGCCAGTGAAAATATTTTCACATCCACGGATAAGGTTTCCAGTGCGACCAAAATCGCCGTGGCGGAAGCGAATCAGGCCCAGGAGGAAAGTATTGCCGGACAAGCGGCGTTGCAGCAGGCTATCGTGCAGATTCGCAAAGTCTCGGAAAAAACCGGATCCACCGCAAATCTGATCTCCATGCTGGAAACGAGGTCACGTGAAGTGGAGAACGTTTCGCTTGCAATCCGGGATATCGCCGACCAGACAAATCTGCTGGCGCTCAATGCCGCGATCGAAGCGGCACGCGCCGGCGAAGCCGGACGAGGTTTTGCCGTGGTCGCCGATGAAGTCAGGAAACTGGCCGAGAAAACGGTAATCGCCAACGATCAGATTGGCCACATGATGGCCGATATCCGGCAGGAAACCATGGCTGCCGCCGCCACCATGCAGGAACTGGTCGGGCTCGCGAATCAGGGCGTCAACCAGATCGACCGGGCAGGCGAACAGCTCGACGGAATATTGAGCCACTCGAAAATTATGCGCGAGCAACTTACCTCGATTGCCACCGGGGTTGAAATGAATCACCAGGATGTCGCGCAAATTTCCGGCGCGCTGAACTACATGCAGGACCAGATTATGGTATTCGAACGCCAGATCCGGGACATCTCCGATCAATCGATGGCACTTTCCGAACTGGGCGAAACCATGTTCGAGTCCATGGCAGATTTGTCCATTGATACCATACACAACCGTATGTTCCTGGCGGCCCAAAAAACATCCGAAGCTATTGCCGCGATGTTCGAGCAGGCCATTCTGCACGGGGAGATTTCCGAGGCCAAGCTTTTTGATCGAAAATACCAACTGATTCCCGGCACCAACCCGCCCAAGCAGAAAACTGCATTCGATGATTTCACTGATCGAACCCTCCCCACAATTCAGGAAAACACCCTGTCAGGGAATCAGGAAATCATCTATGCAATCGCGGTGGACAACAATGGCTACTGCCCAACCCATAATAAAAAGTTTTCTCAGCCACTGACCGGCAATCATGAAAAAGATCTGGCTGGCAACCGAACCAAGCGCATCTTTGACGACCGCACCGGTAAGCGCTGCGGCAGCAATTCCAGGCATATGCTGCTGCAAACCTACAAGCGAGATACCGGCGAAGTCATGCACGACATAAGTGTTCCAATCCTTGTCAATGGAAAGCACTGGGGCGGATTCAGGATGGGTTACCGGGCGGACGCACATTCATAAAACAGGGCCCGATCCTCATTCCACTATTGCCAACATGACAGAAGATGCAAATCAGCATGGGCCTTATGAGAAGGCATCAACTGGCTGCGGCGTAATCGGTCTGGTCGTAAACCTGAGTGAGCTGCACGCCGACATCACTGATTGCTTGCAACTTGTTTAACAGCGCGTTTTGCACGGAACTACGATGCTCGTGCGGAGGGGGATATCCCTGCCATCCTTCCGGTGCATGCACGTCGAGGCAGTAATAGGCATAAGGGGCGACTTTTTCTCCGATGTCATCCGTTACAACGGTGAGTCGATATCCGCTGGATTCTGCGCCGTCTAACGCACCATGCGGGACAATGCTTTCCTCGAAGTCGATAAATTGCGCGTCACTTTCCTGTGTATAACCCGGTAATGAGGCGAGCAGGCTGACGATTTGCTGATGTGTCAATTTAGCCGATGCCTTGCTGATCGCGGCGCGGTAATCATCCTGATTCATTGTCCAGCGTGCCACGGGAACCTGGCGTTCATTTTCAACCATGCCCGCGTTCAGGCCGCGAATATTCACCATGTCCGAGATGTTGACGCAGAACATTTCGGGGCTGAGTCCTTTCAGATCAAAGCGGGACAATTCGGCACTTGGCAAGACGCTAATATAGCCGGCCCAGTCCGTGCCATTGGGTATAAGCACAGGCCGTACCTGATATTGAAGGATAAGGGTCTTGCCCTGTATGGAGATGAGTATTTTTTTCAAAACAAGGTAATTTTCAGCCGCAAAATTTAGAGCCTAGTTTGAGCTGGAATTTTGCCAGGAGCAACGCTACGCGTAGCGAGTCAAACAGCAATAAAAAAAGGCGGGTTACCCCGCCCTTTTCTGCCGCTGTCGCTGTGTATTACAGGCTGTAATACATGTCGAACTCGACCGGGTGCGTGGTCATGCGGAAGCGGGTGACATCTTCCATCTTCAGAGTGATGTAAGCATCAACCCAGTCATTGGAGAACACACCGCCACGGGTCAGGAACTCGCGATCCTTGTCCAGGTAGTCCAGCGCCTGCTCGAGCGAGGAGCACACGGTCGGAACCAGCTTCTCTTCTTCCGGTGGCAGGTCGTACAAATTCTTGTCCATGGCATCGCCCGGGTGAATCTTGTTCTGGATACCGTCCAGGCCTGCCATCATCAGCGCGGAGAAGCACAGGTACGGGTTGGCGGAAGGGTCAGGGAAGCGGGTCTCGATACGGCGGCCCTTGTCGCTGGCCACGTGCGGGATGCGGATCGAAGCAGAGCGGTTCTTGGCGGAGTAAGCCAGCATGACCGGCGCTTCAAAGCCAGGCACCAGACGCTTGTAGGAGTTGGTGCCGGGGTTGGTGATCGCATTCAGCGCACGAGCGTGCTTGATGATCCCGCCGATGTAGAACAGCGCGAGTTCAGACAGGCCGCCGTAACCGTTGCCGGCAAACAGGTTCTTGCCGTCTTTCCAGATCGACTGGTGCACGTGCATGCCGGAACCGTTGTCGCCCACGATAGGCTTGGGCATGAAGGTCGCGGTCTTGCCATAGGCGTGGGACACGTTGTGCACTACGTATTTCAGGATCTGGGTCCAGTCGGCACGCTTGACCAGGGTGCTGAATTTGGTGCCGATTTCGCACTGGCCGGCGGTTGCCACTTCGTGGTGATGCACTTCAACCGGCACGCCCATTTCTTCCAGCGCCAGGCACATGGCAGAACGGATGTCCTGGAAGGAATCGACGGGAGGAACCGGGAAATAACCACCCTTGACGCCCGGACGGTGACCCATGTTGCCGCCTTCGAGGCGGGCTTTGGAAGACCATGCGGCTTCTTCGGAATCAATCGAAACCGAGGCGCCGGACATGTCGGCATGCCAGGTCACGGAATCAAAGATGAAGAATTCTGGCTCAGGACCAAAGTAGGCGGTATCGCCAATGCCGGAGGATTTCAGATAGGCTTCAGCGCGTTTGGCGATGGAGCGTGGGCAGCGATCATAGCCTTTGCCGTCTGAGGGCTCAACCACGTCGCAGCTGATGATCAGGGTGGATTCATCGAAGAACGGGTCCATGTTGGCGGTTTCCGGGTCCGGCATCAACAGCATGTCGGAAGCCTGAATGCCTTTCCAGCCAGCGATGGAGGAGCCGTCGAAAGCATGGCCGTCTTCAAACCAGCCCTCATCCACCACGTGGGAGGGAATGGAAACGTGCTGTTCTTTGCCGCGCGTGTCGGTAAAACGCAGATCAACGAATTTGACTTCGTTGTCCTTGATCATTTTCAATACATCAGCAACCGCCATACTTTTCTCCTAAACGAAATAACGGGTAAAAAATTCTGTGAGCCTGTTTAGTAGCATGAAACATGCCACGCGCTAGAGCAAAAAAAGCTATTTTGCCATAACCAGTTACAGGAGATGCAGAAAAATTGATGCACCATAACAATGCATTTACGCGGCAGAGTGCACCGTTACGGTGCGGCCTCGTAAAATAACCGGATTGTGCCAAAAAAAGGATCCTCTCCGGGCCGTTGTGCTACGGCCCTGGCAAAGGCTTCGTCACGTACCGGGCCTGCCAGGAAAATATCCGCCTCGATCCTGCCCTCCAGATAATGCAAGGCAATACGACTGGACAAGGGCAGGGGTGTGCCCAGTTGCTGTTCCAGATGGGCCAGCAGCGTTTCGCGTGGAGGCAGGTGCAGGCTGCGCTTGACTGCCGAATCGTCCTCGGGATCGATATGGATCATCACATCGAGCGCATCATGTGTTTTGACCACGCGGGCACGTGCCGTCTCTGCAATATAATGCCCCTCGGAAACGCTGATCTTCGGCTCCACCAGCACATGCGCGTCCACCAGCGCGCGGTCGCCCATGCGCCGCGTGCGCAGTTCGTGCAGATCGCGTACCCCGGGCGTTGCCAGCAGAGTGGCCCGGATCGCCGCCACATCCTTCTCATCCAGACTGGTATCAATCAACTCCATCAAGGCATGGTAAGCCTGCTTCCAGCCCATGCGGAAAATCATTGCAGCCACCAATGCCGCCGCGAGCAGATCAAGCGAAGTCACGCCGGCCAGGTTGCCTGCAATACCCATCACCACGACCACCGAAGAAGCCGCATCCGAGCGCGCATGCCAGGCATTCGCCTCGAGCATGCGCGAACGCAGCTTGCGTGCCACATGCAACATGTAGCGGAACAAAGACTCTTTGCCCACCAGCGTAAGCACGGCAATCCACAGCGTCATGACATGAACCGTCTGCAGTGCGGCTGGATCTTGCAGGCGCTGCGCTGCGCCCCATAGCAGGGCGCCGCCGGTAGCCATCAGAATGACCCCCAGCACCAGCGTAGTGGCGGTTTCGATACGGGCGTGACCATAAGGATGGTCTTCATCCGCGTCCTTTGAGCCATGACGGTTGGCGAACAGCACCAGAAAATCGCACAGCAGATCGGACAGGGAGTGCAGTCCATCCGCCACCAGCGCCTGGGACTTGCCGATGATACCGACTACGATCTGCAAAAGGGTCAGCACGACATTCACAGCGACGCTAACCAGCGTCACTTTTTTCGCTTCGCGATAGTGGCGCCCCGCCTCCTTGGGTGGGGCGGTTTTTACACTCTGTTCTTCCACAACGACTCCATCGATGCTAACCGGGTCTATTTGGGTTTTCCTGATTCAACAGGGTAACCGGCTTCTTTCCATTCCGGGAAACCGCCACGGAACCAGAAGATATTCTTGTAGCCGCCACGGATCGCCAGGATGGAAGCCTTATAGCTCTTCCAGCAGGGGGTGCCGTCACAATAAAGCAGAATAGCGGCATTCTTGTCCTGGGGCAGCTTGGCCAGATCGAATTTGTCATCAACGGCATCAAACCCGATTTCCTTGGCGCTAACTTCATGATAAGGAATCAGAACTGCACCTTTGACCCGCCCATCCAGATACTCGGCTTCATTACGCGCATCAACAACGGTCACCCCTTTCGCGATCAAATCGCTGGCCTGCTTGGCCTCGATCACCTGAGCACCGGCCAATTCCTTGGGCGTGGTATTAAGCATGGAAGCAACTGCCGCAAACTCTTCACGCTTGGTGGGTGAAAAAACCATTTTCTTTCTGGCATTGGCTTCTACTTCACCGTATTTCAGCAGCGCACTTTCGATTTTTTTCTCCTGCTCAGGGGTCATTCGCTTGGTGTTGACAGCAAACGCCATTTTGGGGACCCCAGCGCTACGCTGAACAATCTTGCCCTGGTGCGATTTCAGCCATTTCGCTGCCAAAGCCGAGTCCACTGCAACGATATCCATGCTCTTGATTTCGAGCGCGAACAGCTGGGCTTCCTGACTGCGGAAATAACGCACCTCCTTGAAATGCTTCTTGGGCTCCACCGATTTCAGATTCAACTCTCCGCGCGCCAGTCCGGCCTGGATCGATTCGAAAGGAGGCAAGCCCAATTTTGTGCCCCCAGCTCCCAGAATGCTGTCCAATTTAGCGTCCGGTCCAACCACAAAAACCGCCTCCACCCCGCCGCCTTCCTTGCCCACCGGGTTAAAACCGGCTTTCAGCACGCTGGCGATGGTATGGGCCGGTGCGATGATCATGTCGTACTCGCCACGACTGGCGCGCTTGGCCGCGATAAAGGGGTTTGCTACCGGCGTGAAATTAACCGGCGCATTGAGCTGCGAACTCAAATATTTGGCCAATGCCTGATACTTATTCAAGACCTCGACATCAGCGTAACGCTCAGTGTCCGAAGGGACCGCAGCCATTTTTAACTCTTCAGCAGACCAGGACGGCCCTGCACCCATCATTGCCGCCAAAAAAAAGCAAAAAGAAATTGCCCGTGACATGGTATGACTCCTCCTTAAATTGAGCACTTTATTCGGCACATAGCTTACATTGAGAAAGCCTTAATGAGAAATTTAACCCTGGGGTAGAATTCGCATCCAGGAAACCGAACGTTAAGAGAACATCATGACCGACCAATACGCAGTGGTGGGAAACCCCATTGCCCACAGCAAATCCCCGCTGATTCACAAGGAGTTCGCCCGCCAGACCGGGCAGGACTTAAACTACACCACGCTGCTCGCGCCGCTTGACGGTTTCTTCGCCACCGCGATGGCTTTCCGCGCGGAAGGCGGCAAGGGGCTCAACGTCACCGTACCTTTCAAGCAGGAAGCGTGGCAACTGGCCACCCGCCTGACCGAGCGCGCGCAACTGGCACATGCGGTTAATACGCTTAAATTCGAAGATGGCGAAATATTGGGCGACAACACCGATGGCGCCGGCCTGGTGCGCGACATCACCGGTAATCTGGGCTTCCAGATCCAGGGCAAACGCATTTTGCTCATGGGCGCAGGTGGCGCAGCACGAGGAGTGATCCTGCCGTTGCTGAAACAGTACCCTGCGTTGTTCGCGATCGCCAATCGCACTCCCGCCAAAGCACATGAACTGGCGCAGCTATTTCTGGTCCACGGCGATATTTCAAGCGGCGAATACAACAGCCTGACAGGCTGCCATTTCGATCTCATCATCAACGCCACCTCCAGCAGTCTGTCGGACGAACTCCCTCCCCTGCCGGCAGGCGTATTTTCACCTGGCAGCCTGGCTTACGACATGATGTACGGCAAGGGGCAGACACCCTTCCTGCAGTTTGCGCAGAGCACCGGCGCAGCCCAACTGGCGGACGGACTGGGCATGCTGGTTGAGCAAGCTGCGGAATCGTTCTTTCTGTGGCGCGGTGTACGGCCTGATACCCAGCCGGTCATGGCCCTGTTGAAAACCCTATGAAATTCCTGTGGCGCTGGCTGTGGCGCGGCATGCTGATTCTGGTTGCGATCGTGGTGCTGTATCAGGCATGGATATTCGCGCATATCTGGTGGTGGGTGGACCACAACCCATCTTCAAGTGCCTTCATGAACACGCGTCTGGCAGAAATGCAGGTCAAAAATCCGGATGCAGAACTGCGCCACAAGTGGGTACCCTACAACCGTATTTCACCACACCTCAAGCGCGCGCTGATCGCATCCGAAGACGCAAAATTCGTCGATCACGAAGGCTTCGACTGGGACGGCATTCAGAAGGCCTACGAGAAAAACCTGAAAAAGGGCAAGATCGTCGCCGGCGGCTCCACCATCAGCCAGCAACTGGCAAAGAATCTGTTTCTCTCTTCCCGTAAGGTCTTCTGGCGAAAAGGCGAAGAAGTGCTGATTACATTGATGCTGGAAAAGATGATGTCGAAGCGGCGGATTTTCGAGATCTATCTGAATGTGATCGAATGGGGTAATGGCGTGTTCGGCGCAGAAGCGGCTTCGCGCTACTACTACAAGACCGGCGCCGCCAATCTAGGGCCGGAGCAGGCCGCCAAGCTCGCCGCCATGGTGCCCAACCCGCGTTACTACGATAAAAACCGCAATGCACGGGGGTTGGCGAAGAAGACGGGCATCATACTGGCGCGAATGCCGGCGGCGGAAGTGCCGTGATATTGCTATAATGCAGGGTTTTCGGGCTGAGTCGCAGCGCGGATTTTTCCTTGAGCTACCGTGGCGAAGGCTCCGCGAATAAATACTATCGCACCCGAAGCAGTCTGATGTCATTTGCATCGTCAATGGCTGGTTGTCACCATCAAGCTGATGGTCAGCTTTGATCATCTGACGACTGGGAACTCGGTCTTTGCAGTCGGTCGCAAGCTCCCCAAGATGATTAGATCAATCGGAATTCAGCGCGCCTGGCCGAACCGCTCGCACAGGCTCTTTACAGTCTCGCGCTCGCCGCGAATGCATAAGAACGCGCCTTCACCATCGGCGTGCTCCTTCAGTACCTCACAACTCGCGAAAATTTCACTGCGCAGTTGCTGTGCCGACCAGGGAAGGAAAAGCTCGGCCTCAACAAGACCCTGCTGGAAAAACGCGACGATTGACTCGCGCAATTTTGCCACGTCGCCAGTTCGGCGCGCGCTCATCACAATGCAATCGGGGTACTGCGCGCGCAGCGCCGCTTCGCGTTCAACTTGCGCCTCTACCGAGCCGACATGGTCGATCTTGTTGAAGACGCGAATGCGCGGCACGTCCTTCGCGCCGATCTCGGCCAGCACCTTGTCGGTGACTTCGAGCTGCCGTTCGAACCCGGGGTCGCTCGCATCAATGACGTGGAGCAGCAGCGACGCATCGAGCGCCTCCTCGAGCGTCGACTTGAACGAGGCCACGAGTCCGTGCGGCAGGTTCTTGATAAAGCCGACCGTATCGCTGACCAGCACGCGCGGTCTGCTCTCGGGCTGGAGGGCGCGCACGGTGGTGTCGAGCGTGGCGAAAAGTTTGTTTTCGACCAGCACCTCGCTGCCGGTGAGTGCGCGCATCAGGGTCGACTTTCCCGCGTTCGTGTAGCCGACCAGCGCCACGCTGGCGATTCCCTGGCGCTCCTGCCGCCGCGCGCGCTGCGTCTTGCGATCGACATCCATCGCTGTGATCTCAAGCTGCAGTTCGGCGATACGGTCGCGAATCTTGCGTTTGTCCAGCTCGGTGTGCGACTCGCCGGCACCGCGACCGCCCGCACCGCTGCGCTGCCGCCCTTGCGGCCCCGCCAGCTTTGCCGCCTCGCGCAAGCGCGGCGCCATGTAGCCGAGGCGTGCGATTTCCACCTGCGCGCGAGCGGCGCGGGAGCTGGCGTGACGGTGGAATATTTCGAGGATGACCATGGTGCGGTCCATCACCTCGCAGCCGACCTCGATTTCGAGGTTGCGAGCCTGCGACGGCGAGATCTCGTGATCGACGAAGACGACGTCGATCATGCCGGCGTTGGGATCGGCGGCGGCCTGTGGCGTATGCTCGAAGAGGACAGGCACGGGCTCGCTGTCCACGAATTCGCGTATCTCCTGCCGCTTGCCGATGCCCAGGTAGGCCGTCGAGTCGAAGCTGGAGCGCTTCTGCATAAAGGTGGCTGTAATCTCGAAACCCAGTGTCTTTGCCAGATCGCGCAGCTCGGCCAGCGATGCCTCAAACTCGATGTCGCTCACGTTTGGCAGTTGCACGGCCGCCACGACGGCGTATTTGGGCTTCTCTTTGACATCTTTCAGCATTCTGGAATTGCTTCTCTATTGAGTGGGCGAAGCCGGATAGTACCTACCTCTTAATCAGCGTGCAAAACTGACCATGAATCCGGGGAATTGAGGCCGCTTCCGCCAAAAGCCATCGCTCAACAGCGCGAGCATTATTTTCTCCGCAATGGCTCTTCCTGGCATATTACGTTGAAAAACTCGCTTTTTCTTGAATCTGCCGATCCCGACAGGAATCTAGCCGAAGTTTTTCAGAGAGGTCTCGACGAATCAGAAACTCCGACAGGAAAAACCATCGGTACAAATGTTGGCAGATGACATGATCGGCCTTGAGGAGTATTGGCCAACCCCACCTTATCAAGGCATGGGCTTGGCGTTGCCAGCGGGCGGCGCCGCAATGGAAATCAGAACTTTGTCTACCCGCTTGTGATCCATGTCCATCACCTCGAAGCGCAAACCTGCCGCCAAGAAATGATCGGACGGGGAAGGAATGCGTCCGAGCACGTGCATGATGAAGCCGCCAAGCGTGTAATAACTGTGCGCGCTTTCGCCGGGCAAGTCCTCTGCGAGATCAAGGCCGGATTTCAGGCGTTCGATGCTGACATCGCCGTCGACCAGCCAGGAACCATCTTCCCGCTGCACCATGTCTCGATCCTCCGGGGATTCGGGGATTGACAACTCGCCGACGATTGCAGTCAGCACGTCAGCCATAGTCACCAGGCCTTGCACGTCGCCATATTCGTCGACTATCAGTGCGAACTGGAGGCGGGCGCGACGAAAACTGTCCAGCAGTTGGGTGGTGGTTATCGACTCGGGCACGTAAAGGGGTGGATGCAGGGCCGTCTCGATATCTGCTGCATTGATGATGTACCCAGGCAGCGCCTTTTTGAGCAGATCCCCGGTTTGCAGGATGCCGAGGATATGCTCCAATCCGTCACGGCAAACCACGAGTCGGGAATATTCGGTGTCGACGATGCGTTGCCGCACGGTTTCTTCGTCATCTTCAAGGTCGATCACGCATATGTCATGGCGCGGTGTCATGATCGAGGCAATGTGCTGCTCATCGAGTCGAAGCACGTTGGAGACAATTTCCTGTTCGCTTTCGTGAAACACTCCAGCCTCAGCGCCCTGCTCCATTAGCACTTTGATCTCGGCGTTGGTTACGGGCGGCTCATTCTTGCTGCGCGCACCCATGAGGCCAAGAATGGCCGTGGATGAAGCCGAAAGGATGACGACCAGCGGATGCGCTATCCGGGCCAGCACGATCATCGGACGGGATATCAGTGAAGCGATGCCCTCCGGTGCCAGCAAAGCGAGCCGCTTGGGAACAAGTTCGCCGACTACGACTGAAAAATATGTCAGACTGACAACCGTAATCGTCAGCGCCACGCCTGTTGCGTAGGGAGCCATTGGCGGAATGCCGGATAACCATTCCGCCAGGGGACCAGCCAGGGCGGTTTCGCCGATCGCGCCGCTGAGGATGCCGACCGAGGTGATACCGACCTGGACGGTGGAAAAGAAACTGGAGGGCTCCTGGTGCAAAGAGAGCGCCGCTTTCGCCCCTGGACTGCCATCATCTGCCAGGTTACGGAGTTTTGCCTTGCGGGACGAAACGATGGCGATCTCGGACATGGCAAATACGCCGTTGACGAGAATGAGCAGAAATATTAACGCTATATCCATATGGGAATCCGCCCTTCGCCCTTCAGATGAATGGCTTCGGTGTTGAGTTGAAGCCAATTGTAACAGGACGATACTGTTTCACCACGCCCGGGAGATTGACCAAGGAAGCATGTATGCCTCGCATTTATCTGATGAAATCGGCTTGTGCATTTCCCGCGTCAAACGCGCGGTCGACGCTTTCTTTCAGGTCTGGGCCTCTGGCCCGCCATCTGTGCTGTTCCGTCAAAGCGGCATGAAGCGCCGCTCGCATTGAATGGGATGCGCAACATGCTGACCAGCCTGTTGACCACCCTGGCGCTGGCTTATGGCGGCCTGGCCGCGCTGCTGTTCCTGTTCCAGGACAACCTGGCCTATTATCCGCAGATCGGTCGCGAGATTTACGCCACCCCACGCGAGCACGGTCTGGATTACGAGCCGCTGACCCTGGCCACGCCGGACGGCGAGCGGCTGGACGCCTGGTTTATCCCGGCGCCGCAAGCACGCGGTACCGTACTCTTCCTGCACGGCAATGCCGGCAATCTTTCCCACCGCATGGACAGCATCGCCATGTTCCATCGCCTGGGGTTCGGCGTGCTGATCTTCGACTACCGCGGTTACGGCCGCAGCACCGGCAAACCCTCCGAGGCGGGCCTGTACCAGGACGCCCAGGCCGCCTGGGATCACCTCACCCGGCAACGCGGCATTCCACCCGGGCGCATCGTTCTTTTTGGCGAATCCCTCGGCGGTGCCATGGCGGCCTGGCTGGCGGCACACGAGAAAGCGGGCGCACTGGTGCTATCCTCGGTTCTCATCTCGGCGCCGGCGCTCGCTACCGACCTCTATCCCTGGCTGCCGACACGCTGGCTGGTGCGCATGCGCTACGACACCCGCGCCGCGCTTGCTGAGGTGAATTGCCCGGTGCTGGTCGCGCACAGCCCGGACGACGAGATCATCCCCTTCCACCACGGAAAAATGCTGTTCGGAGCAGCGGCGGAACCCAAGACTTTTCTGCAATTGGCCGGCGGCCACAACGACGGATTCATTTTCATGCGCGCGGAATGGGTCGATGCTCTCGCCGGATTTCTGAACCGGCATATCGAGAACGACAATGGCAATGCATCCGGAGCAGGCGAATGAGCAAGCACGGGCGAATCGTCCTGCTCGCTGCGCTCACCGCCGGCATCGTGGTTACGGTGTTCGTCTTCGTGCCGCCCTTTGCCCAGCCGCAGTGGTATCACGACTTCACCGACCGGCGCGCCTGGCTAGGGGTGCCGAATTTTCTCGATGTGACTTCCAATGCGCTCTTTTTCGTCATCGGGACTGCGGGACTGGCGCGGCTGTCAGCCGGGGTATTTGCCGAACCTCTTGAGCGCTGGCCGTATGCCGTGTTCTTCGCCGGGCTCGTCCTCACCGGCGTCGCTTCCGGCTGGTATCACCTGGAGCCGGCCGATACGCGGCTGGCAGGGGATCGCCTGGCCATGAGCGTGACTTTCGCCGGCTTCACCGCCGCCGTGCTGACGGAACGGCTGGGTTTGCGCTGCGGCCTCGTCGCCCTGTCCGCCCTGCTCGTGGCGGGCCCTTCTGCGGTGCTCTGGTGGGCAGCGACCGAGGCCGCCGGGGCGGGAGATCTGCGCCCCTACGGCCTGGTGCAGTTCACTCCCATGCTGCTGGTACCGCTGTTGCTGTGGCTGATCCCGGCTCGTTATACCCGAAGCGGCGACCTGCTCGCGGTGCTCGGGCTCTACGCTCTGGCGCTGGCGCTGGAATGGCTGGATCGGCCCATTTTCGAGCTGACCGGGAGCGTGAGCGGGCACACACTCAAACACCTGGTCGCCGCCCTGGCAGGCTATTGTTTGCTGCGCCATGTGCAGCTGCGCCGCCTGAAAGCACGCGAGGATAAGGCAGCATGATGAACATGCTTTTCCCCATGCAGAATGACACAGAGACGCCCTTGTCTCATACTCCCGTCGGCAAGAGGCCCTGGTTATGAGCACAAGCCTTGATCCCGTCATCGCCGGCCTCGCCGGCTTTGGCCAGCGCCCCGCCATCCTGGCGATTGGCGCCGAAGGCACCCTCACATGGAGTTACGCCGAACTCGCCAGCCACGTCGAGGCGCTGGCGGGCGGACTCATCCAGGCCGGCCTGCAGCGCGGCGCGGCCGTGGCCCTGTTCGCGCCCGACAGCCCGGCGT
The DNA here is from genome assembly GCA_018824405.1 of Gammaproteobacteria bacterium. GTDB lineage: Bacteria > Pseudomonadota > Gammaproteobacteria > Burkholderiales > Sulfuricellaceae > Sulfurimicrobium. Next base: position 287,334 of record JAHJGO010000011.1, on the reverse strand, counting down.
GGATCGCCACGGCGTTGGCGGTGATCCGCGCCGGCGGCGCCGTGCTGCCGGTGGACGCGCAACTGGGCGATGAAGTTCTTGCACATGTACTGGCCGACAGCGATGCGCGCCTTGTCTTTACCACAGCCGACAGCGCGGAGCGGTTGGCGCGCCTGGTGCCCGCGCTGCGGCTCGTGCTGCTGGATGCGAGCGAGGACGATGCACGCAACTGGCAGGCTCTGCGCGCGATTGGGGAGGTCATGCTGCCACCATCGGACGCAGCCGACCCGGCCGCCCTGTTTTACACCTCGGGCACCACCGGCCGCCCCAAGGGCGTGCCGCTCACCCACGCCCAACTGGCCTTTCAGCTCGATGCCCTGGCCGCCACCGGCCTGCTCACCCCCTCCGACCGGGTGGCCCTGCCGCTGCCGCTGCACCACGTCTATCCCTTCGTGCTCGGGCTGTTGGCGCCGCTTTCCCTTGGGCTGCCTCTGATCCTGCCGCAGGCGCTCACCGGCCCGCAGGTGCTGCGGGCGCTGAAGGAGGGCGAGGCCACCGTCATGGTGGGGGTGCCGCGCCTGTACGCCGCCATGCTGGCCGGCATCGAGGCGCGGGTGGCGGCGCGCGGCGGCATCGCCTCCGCCCTGGTGCGCGGCTTCATGGCCTTGTCGCTGGCTTTGAACCGCCTGGGGCTGGACGCCGGGCGCGTGCTGTTCGGCCACCTGCTGCACGCCAGGCTGGCGCCCCAACTGCGGCTGCTGGCCTGCGGCGGCGCGGCGCTGGAAGCGGAGCTGGCGGCTAAACTCCGCGCCCTGGGCTGGCAGGTGGCGATCGGCTACGGCCTGACGGAGACCGCCCCGCTGATCAGCATCAACCCGCCCGGGGGCCACCCCGGCAGCGTCGGCCGCCCGCTGCCGGAAGTGGCGGTACGCATCGCTGCGGATGGCGAGATCCAGGTACGCGGCCCGAATGTCTTCAAGGGCTACCGCAAGCTGCCGGACAGGACGCGGGAGGCCTTCACCGCTGACGGCTGGTTCCGCACCGGCGACCTGGGGCGGCTGGACGCCGGCGGATTCCTGTTCATCACCGGTCGCGCCAGAGAACTCATCGTCACCGCCGGCGGTGAGAACGTGCAGCCCGAGGAAGTGGAGACAGCCTATCAGCGCCATCCCTGCATCCGCGAATTCGCCCTGCTGGAAGACCGCGGCAGCCTGCTCGGCCTGGTGCTGCCCGAGCCGGGCGCCATCCGCCGCGCCGGGCACTCCGATATCGACGCCGCCGTGCGTGATGCGGTGGCAGAGGTAAGCGCGGGGCTCCCCTCCTATCAGCGCCTCGCCGAAATCGCGCTCACCCGCGACCCCTTGCCGCGTACCCGTTTGGGCAAGCTGCGCCGCCATCTGCTGGGCGCAGCCTGGCAGGCGGCCCGCGCCGGCGAGACCCAGCCCGCGCGGGCCGAACCCCTGGCGCCGGAGGAATGGCCGGAGGTCGACAGAGCGCTGCTGGCCCAGCATGCTGCGGAGCAGACCTGGGACTGGCTGAAGCGCCGCTTTCCCGCCAAGCGCCTGACCCCCGACACCAGCCTGCGCCTGGACCTGCAGGTGGACTCGCTGGCCTGGCTGGATATTGCCCTCGATCTTGAACGGGTAGTTGGCGCGGAACTCGGCGAGGCCGCCATCGCCCGCATCGAAACCGTGCGCGAGCTGTTGCGCGAAATGAACGAGGCTGGAATGAACAAAGCAGGGGCGGGCGAGGTCTGCGCTGCCGCCTGGGATCAGCCCGAACGGGTGCTGAGCGCGACCGACCGGCGCTGGCTGGCGCCCACCGGGGCGCTCGCGCGCGCCCTTGCCTGGGGCTTCGTCCGGTGCCTGGAAGTGCTCGCCCGGCCGGTCTTTAATCTGCGCGTGGAAGGCCGCGAACACCTGCCTGCGCGGGAGCAGGTCATCTACGTCGCCAACCACGCCAGCTTCCTCGATCCCTTCATCATGGGCGCCGCCATGGGGCCGGCGCGGGTGGCGCGCACCCGCTGGACGGGCTACACCGGCATCGCCTTCGCCAACCCGGTCACGCGCTTGCTCAGCCGCATCGCCCGCACCCTGCCGGTAGAGCCGGAGCGCGGCGCGAGCGCCGCCCTGGCGCTCTCCGCCGCGGCCATCCGGCAGGGCGACAGCCTGGCTTGGTTCCCCGAGGGACAGCGCTCCCCGGATGGCCGTCTGCACGATTTTCGTCCCGGCGTCGGTCGCTTGCTGGCGCGTTTTCCCTTGCGCGTCATCCCGCTGCACATCGGCGGCAGCTTCGCCGCCATGCCGACCGGCAAACACTGGCCGCGCAGAACCCCCATCGTCATCCGCTTCGGCGCAGCCATCGACCCGCGGACGCTGGCTCCCGACCTGACCGCCGCAGATGCCCCGGAGCGCCTCGCCCAAGCACTGCAACAAGCGGTGGCCGGCCTGGAAGCGGCGCGGCTTGAGCCGCGGGAGGAAGGGCTGTGAGATGCCCGACTCGATACCGCCTGGCCGTGGTGCAGGGCGATGCCGCGCCGTATATACTGGAAGACGTGCCGTTGTACGACTGAACTCGTACTGCGTGAGACGCTGACTGTGGGTCGCGCAGGGATGAATGATATGAGTTCAAGGCAACCGGTACGCGACTCTGGCACTTTCGGCATCGCCTTGACCATAACAAAGAAGCAATTTCAGCTTCCCTGGCGATTACTTGGAACCGACGGCGATGAATTTCGATAAAGCACTCAATTGGAAAGCGCACGGGCGCCAGAGAATAGGGCTAATTGCATTAAGCATCGTGTGGATCCTGCTGTCCGGGCTCGCCCATTACCTGACGGGTCCGAAATACGAATTCCACATCGTCTTCCTGCTTCCCGTGGTGGCCGTTTGCTGGTACGTCAGCATCAAAGCCGGCTTCCTCACGGCATTACTCAGTGCGATGGTATGGATGGCGGTGGATTGGTTTACGAAGCGCCATGGTGCCGATTTTCAGGCGTTGATTGTCAATGATGCCGTCAGGCTGAGCGTGTTTGCACTGGTCATTGTGCTGGTTGACCGGCTGAAAAGGGCGCATGAACGCGAGTCTGCCCTGGCCCGGGTCGATTTGCTTACGCAATTGCCGAACCGGCTGGCCTTCTATGAGCAGGTTGCTGCCGAGATCGTGCGGGCACAACGTTACCGGCATCCGCTTACCGTTATCTTGCTGGACCTGGATAATTTCAAAACGGTCAACGATCTCGATGGCCATGAGGCCGGAGACAGGGTGTTGAGCACGGTCGCCGAGACGCTACAAAACAATATCCGCGCGACGGATGTCGCCGGGCGGCTCGGCGGGGACGAGTTCGTGATGCTGCTGCCGGAGACGGGGCGCGAAGCGGCCGGGGCAATTGCCGCCAAGCTGCAACAGCAACTGGCGCACAGCATGCAAAATGGGGGCTGGCCGGTCACGGGCAGCTTTGGCGTGGCCACGTTCATGACACCCCCGAAGAGCATCGACGCAGTGATGAAGCAAGCGGACAGGCTGATGTATGGCGCGAAGCAGAAAGGCAAAAACAGGATCTTGCACGAGATCATCCAGCCACAGCAGGATGATCCGGCTTGATAAGGTTCTGTTTCATGCCCTTGTTCGTGCTGTCGTTGCTGTCGCGTAGAGGCTAAAGTTGTTTACAGGAAAGCCGATTGTCCGGGACAACGGGCATGACCCATGTTTTTTTATAGTATGCGCATCAGTTGAAAAAATAGACCAGTGAATGGGAGGGCATATGCTTAGAATCCTGCTGCCGGTGGACGGCTCGGAAAACTCTGACCGCGCGGTGCGACATCTGATTGCGATGGCCGGGCACTGCGGGGAAATGGATGTCCGCGTGATGAACGTGCAACCGCCGTTTCTGTATATCGAAGCCCTGCTGAAGCCCCGGCAGGAGGTGGTCGACGCCTGGACACACAAGGCGGGAAAGGACGCCGCCCGTTCCGCCTGCAACCTGCTCGACGAGGCGGGGATTCCCTACACGCTGGAACTGGTCGAGGGGGAGATCGCGGAAACCGCAGTTCAGCACGCGACACAGGAACAATGCGACATGATCGTCATGGGGACGCGGGGCATGGGTACGGTTGCCAATCTGGTACTCGGTTCGGTGGCAACCAAGGTGATCCACCTGGCGCACATTCCGGTGACGCTGGTCAAATGAGCCCATGATGCCCCCCTCCTGCAAATCTGGCTGTTGTTCGACTTCGTCTCCGCAGTAATCGTGGTGGCGGGCTACTATCTTTCCGGCTACGGCGACGTGATCGCCGAGAAGACCGGGCTGTCGGGGTCATGGGTCGGGCTGGCGCTGGTGGTGATTTATCTGATTAACAGTTTCGCGCTTTACTAGGGCGTGTTAACACGCTTCAAGGAGACCTCCATGCCGGACACCGAACAACAACCGTTCTGGCTGGTTTCAGGCGAAGAAGCACTATCCCGTCTGGACGCCTCCCTCCAGGGCCTGACCGAAACCGAAGCGCGGCAGCGACTGGAACGCTTTGGCCCCAACCGGCTACGGGAAAAGCCGCCGCGCCCTGCCTGGATGAAATTCCTCGACCAGTTCAAGGATCTGCTGGTGATCGTGCTGTTCGGCGCCGCGATTCTGGCGGGTGCCATTGGCGACCTCAAGGACGCAGTGGTGATTCTGGTTGTCATCGTGTTCAACGCCTGCCTCGGTTTTTACCAGGAATTCCGTGCCGAGGCCACGCTGGCGGCGCTCAAGAAAATGCTGGCGCAGCGTGCCCGGGTGCGGCGCGGCGGCGAGGTGCTGGAAATTGCAGCCGAAACTCTGGTTCCAGGCGACATCGTGCTGCTCGAGGCGGGCGACCGGATTCCCGCCGATGGCCGGGTGCTGGCGGCACACAACGCCGAGGTGGCGGAAGCAGCCCTGACCGGCGAGTCCCATGCCGTGGGCAAGCTCGCCGAAGCGCTAGCGCCGGAAGAATACCCCCTGGCCGAGCGCTGCAACATGGTGTTCATGAACACCGTCGTCACCCGCGGTCGGATCGAGGCGCTGGTCAGCGCCACCAGCATGGAAACCGAGATGGGGCGCATCACCGGCCTGCTGGAAGCGGCCGAGGAAAGCCTCACTCCGCTGCAAAACCAGCTCGACGGACTGGGCAAGCGCCTCGCCATCATCGCCGGGGTGGTGGTGACGCTGATTTTCATGCTCGGCATTCTGCGCGGCGACCCGCTGGTACAGACCATCATGACTTCCATCGCCCTGGCAGTGGCCGCCATTCCAGAGGGGTTGCCGGCGGTGGTGACAGTGACGCTGGCCATCGGCATGCACCGCATGGCGAAGAACCGTGCCATCGTCAAGAAACTCTCGGCGGTGGAAACCCTGGGCTCGACCTCGGTGATCTGCTCCGACAAGACCGGCACCCTGACCCTCAACCAGATGACCGCGCGCCAGCTGTTCTACCGAGGAAGGCGTTTTATGGTTTCGGGCGAGGGTTATGCCGGAATCGGCGAAATTACTGCCGAAGTGCATTTCCCCCTCCCATTGAAGGGGGAGGAACAGTATTTTCTGCCACTGCTGGCGCCCGCTGCGCTGTGCAATGAAAGTCGCATCCGCGATGGTGAATTGATTGGCGACCCCACCGAGGGCGCGCTGCTGGCGCTCGCCCTGAAAGGCGGCATCGATCCGGACAATCTGGCCGAGCGCCGCCCGCGCATCGCCGAAATCCCTTTCGACTCGGAACACAAGTTTATGGCCACCTTCCATCATGACGGCGAGTGGGTGCGCATGCTGGTGAAGGGTGCGCCCGACGTGATCATGGCGCGTGCCGAACGCCATCTTGACGCGAACGGCGAAGAACGGATGGGTGCCGAAATTCGCACCGCTTTTGAATCTGAAAATGCCCGTCTTGCCAGTGAGGCGATGCGCGTGCTGGCAGTGGCCAGCCGCGATATTCCAGCGAACGACTTCGACCCCGGCGGCGACCTGATGGCCTGGGCAGAGGAGCTGACCCTGATCGGCCTGGTCGGCATCATCGACCCGCCGCGCCCAGAGGCGCGGGACGCGATTCGCCTGTGCAAGATGGCTGGCATCCAGGTCAAGATGATCACTGGCGACCACGCCATCACCGCCACCGCAATCGCCCGCGAGCTGGGCCTGGAAGGCGCGGTACTGAGCGGTGCCGAGCTCGACAGCATCGACGTCGCCGAGCTTTCACGCCATGTCGAGGAAACTGCGGTGTTCGCCCGCGTCGCTCCTGAGCACAAGGTCAAGATCGTCCAGGCGCTGAAGGCGCGGGGCCATGTCGTTGCGATGACCGGCGACGGCGTCAACGATGCTCCGGCGCTGAAGAACGCCGACATCGGCGTGGCGATGGGCATCACCGGCACCGAGGTGACCAAGGAAGCCGCCACCATGGTGCTCACCGACGACAACTTTGCCACCATCGTCGGCGCGGTCAAGGAAGGCCGCACCATCTACGACAACATCGTCAAGTTCGTGCGCTTCCAGCTTTCCACCAACGTCGGCGCCATTTTCACCGTGCTCGGCGCGCAGTTACTGAGCCTGCCCACCCCGTTCACCGCAATTCAGATCCTGTGGATCAACATCATCATGGACGGCCCGCCCGCCATGACTCTGGGGCTGGAACCGGCACGCCCGGGAATCATGGAGGAGTCACCCAGAAGAGCCGAGGCGCGCATTCTGACCCTGCCGCGTTTCTGGCGCCTGTTGGCCTATGGCACCATCATGGCGGCGGGGACCGTCGGGGTATTTGCGTACGGGTTATCGTCGGGCGGAATTGAACACGCCTTGACGCTGGCTTTTACCACCTTCGTGCTGTTCCAGTTCTTCAATGTGTTCAACGCCCGTAATGAAACCGGCACCGCTTTCAACCGCCAGTTCTTCGCCAACGGCAAGCTTTGGATGGCTCTGCTAGGGGTGGTGGGATTGCAGGTCGTGGTGGTGCACTGGAGCCCGGCGCAGGAAATCTTCAGTACTACTGACCTCAGCCTGGCCGACTGGGGTCTGGCGGCAATGGTAGCGTCCTCGGTGCTGTTGCTGGAGGAAACGTACAAATCAGGTGCGCGACTGTTGTTTCAGCGGCAGGAGGTAGCCGGGCGAAATGATCGATGAGCGACGGTGACAACGCTGACTTGAAGCTCCAGTCTATGCCTGCAAGCCCTGTTAGAAGGTAAGGATATATGATGTGGCACCAAAATCCGGGCGGCCTTAATTAAGATGGAAATTTACAGCCTCGACCTTCCAGGCACGTATCGAGTGAACTGCTATGGGGGGATGATGAGCGACTCCTCATGGCACACTGCAACCACAAGAGGATGGTTTTGAGCGCTTCGCGGGGTATTTGATTGCCCCGGGAGGCAGGGCGGCCCCGCCTACCCAAACAGCCGCGCCAGCTCCACCCCCGGATCTTCGGCGCGCATGAATGCCTCGCCGACCAGGAAGGTATTAACGCTGCTCTGACGCATGCGCTCCACGTCTTCCGGCTTGAGGATGCCGCTTTCTGTAATCACGATACGGTCCTGAGGAATCTGCGGCAACAGTTCCAGCGTGGTTTCGAGCCGTGTTTCGAAAGTCCGCAGGTTGCGGTTGTTGATACCGATCAGCGGGGTCTTGAGTTGCAGCGCCAGCTCCAGTTCGGCGGCATCGTGCGACTCCACCAGCACCGCCATACCCAGTTCATTAGCCACAGCTTCCAGCTCCTGCATGCGCGGCAGGTCGAGCGCCGCCACGATGAGCAGGATGCAGTCGGCCCCGATGGTGCGGGCGCGGCAGATCTGGTAGGGGTCGATCATGAAATCCTTGCGCAGCACCGGCAATTTGCAGGCGTCGCGCGCTTCGATCAGGTCGTTCTTGCTGCCCTTGAAGAACTGGGTGTCTGTGAGCACTGACAGGCATGCTGCGCCATGCTGTTCATAGCTCCTGGCAATCGCCGCAGGGTCGAAGTCTTCCCGGATCACGCCCCTGGACGGGCTGGCTTTCTTGATTTCGGCAATCACTGCTGATTTTCCTGCGGCAATTTTTCCACGCATGGCAGCGACAAAATCACGAGTTGGCGGCATCGCCTCGGCTTCGGCACGGATGGCGGCATAGGGTTTCTTTTCCACCGCACGGGCGACTTCAACTTCCTTGACCGCGATTATTTTATTCAGAATATCGGACATGGCTCATGCTCCCTTGAATCGGTTGGAAACTTCTACCAGCTGGCGCAATTTTTCGCGCGCCGCGCCGCTTTCGATCGCTTTACGCGCCGCCTCGATGCCTTCTGCCAGACTTGCCGCGCACCCTGCCACATAAATGGCTGCGCCGGCGTTGAGTTGCACGATGTCGCGCGCCGGGCCGGGGAGATTGTCGAGTACGCCAAGCAGCATGTCCTTTGCCTGAGTCGCATCCCACACTTTCAGGGATTCCAGGTCGCAGGTCTCGAAGCCAAATTCGCGTGGCTGCAAAGTATATTCGCCGATTTCGCCGTTTTTCAGCTCGGCCACCAGCGTTTCACCGGACAGAGTGATCTCGTCCAGGCCATCAGAGCCATGTACTGCCATCACGTGGCTGCTGCCCAGGCGCTGCAGTACGCGCGCCTGGATACCGACCAGATCAGGGTGAAACACGCCCATGACCTGGTTGCTGGCCCCGGCCGGGTTGGTGAGCGGTCCCAGCACGTTGAAAATCGTGCGCACCCCGAGCTCTCGCCGCACCGGCGCGGCGTACTTCATGGCGCCATGGAAGTTGGGCGCGAACATGAAGCCGATGCCGATTTCGTCAATACTCTGGCCGACCTGCTCCGGGGTGAGGTTGAGGTTGACGCCCAGGGCCTCCAGCACGTCGGCGGAGCCGCAGGTGGACGACACCGAGCGCCCGCCGTGTTTGGCCACGCGCGCCCCGGCGGCGGCAGCGACAAAAGCAGCCGTGGTGGAGATGTTGAAGGTGTGTGCCGCATCCCCACCGGTGCCGCAGGTATCCACCAGATGCCCGGTGTTGCTTACCGGAACCTTGGTGGCGAATTCGCGCATCACCTGGGCAGCAGCGGAGATTTCACCCACCGTTTCCTTCTTTACCCGCAGACCCATCAGGATGGCGGCGATCTGCGCCTGGGTCACTTCCCCGCTCATGATCTGGCGCATCAGCGACAGCATTTCGTCGTGAAAAATCTCGCGCTGCTCGATCAGGCGGGTGAGCGCTTCCTTGGGTGTCATCATGCGCGCTTCTCCTTGAGGAAATTGGCCAGCATCTGGTGGCCATGCTCGGTCAGGATGGATTCCGGATGGAACTGCACGCCCTCCACCTGCAGGGTCTTGTGACGCACCCCCATGATCTCGCCGTCATCGGTCCAGGCGGTGATTTCCAGGCAATCCGGCATGCTTTCGCGCTCGATCACCAGCGAGTGGTAACGCGTGGCGGTGAAGGGATTGGGCAGACCCTTGAACACACCCGTATCCTTGTGGTGGATCAGCGAGGTCTTGCCGTGCATGAGCTGCTTGGCGTGGATGATCTTGCCGCCGAATGCCTGGCCGATGCTCTGGTGGCCGAGACACACGCCCAGGAGCGGCACCTTGCCGGAGAACTCCTGGATCACCGCCACCGAAATACCGGCCTCGGTGGGAGAACAGGGGCCGGGCGAAATCACGATATGGTCGGGATTGAGCGCGGCCACCTGTTCCACGGTAATCTCGTCATTGCGATATACCCGCACATCCTCGCCCAGTTCGCCGAAGTACTGCACCAGGTTGTAGGTAAAAGAATCGTAGTTGTCGATCATTAATAGCATGAAAGAGCCCAGCGTATTGATTTAGTTAAAATTTTCATTGGTTTGATACATTTGAATCATGACATTATTTCACAGTCAGCGCCGAGTGGCGCATGGGTGCCATCTCAATACACAGCATCATGATCGCCCACGTTCACCGGAATGATCTGTTCATCCTGAATCAGCAGTTCCAGCGTGATGCGATACGAAAGATTGATCGAAACCGCATGGAGCGTCTGCAGTTTTCCACTCAGGGGATGCAGGCGCAATGAGGGATGATGAGGATTCAGCTCCAGCAATTGCAGTGTTTTCAGGTACTGTTTTTCCAGGTCGGGGTGCCGCTTGAGAAAACGCGCCGCGCGTTTTGTGTATTGCTCGGTGAAAACCAGCCGGTAGCTCATGCAACCGGTTTCACCCGTGCCACGTGTTCCTCGGGCGACTCCTGCACAAACCGTCCCGCAGCGAGGTCGGCACGGGTTTCGACCAGCGCCGCTTCCAGCTCGCATTCACGCAGGTAATGATATTGCGCGATATCCATCACCACAAAACGCTCCTTGCCACGCACCGAAACAATCGCCTCGGAATGCTGCTCAAGCACGGCTTCGATCGCCGCCACCCCTTTTGTTTTCAAGTCGTTCGCTGTCAGATGCGACATGGCACGCCTCCGAAAATACTATTATCAATGCCATGAATCATGCGCTTAACGGTGCGATCAATCAAGCGAAACGCGCTTGTTCCACCATCAACTCGCATATCCCAGGTTCGGCGCCAGCCACCTCTCGGCGGTCTGCATATCCCAGCCCTTGCGTCGGGCGTAATCCTCGACCTGATCCCGGTCGATCTTGGCTACGGCGAAATAAGTCGATTCGGGATGGGCGAAATAAAAGCCGCTCACCGCTGCCGTCGGCAACATGGCGAAGCTTTCGGTCAGGGTGATGCCTGCGTTTTCAGGCGCCTTCAACAGCTCGAACAGCGGCCCTTTCTCGCTGTGCTCGGGGCAGGCGGGGTAGCCTGGTGCTGGGCGGATGCCGCGATATTTTTCCTCGATCAGGTCTTCATTGCTCAGGGTTTCGTCACTGGCATAGCCCCAGAATTCACGCCGTACACGCTCGTGCAACAGCTCGGCAAAGGCTTCCGCGAGGCGGTCTGCCAGGGCCTTGAGCATGATGGCACTGTAGTCGTCGTGGTTTTTTTCAAACTCGATCACGTGTGCGTCAATGCCGATACCGGCAGTGACGGCGAAAGCACCGATGTAGTCTTTCACGCCGCTATCCTTGGGCGCGATAAAGTCGGCCAGGCAGAAATTGGGTTTTCCGGCAGGCTTCTCGGTCTGCTGGCGCAGGGCGTGGTAGGTCATGGCAATCTGACTGCGCGATTCATCAGTGTAAATCTCGATGTCGTCGCCCACCCGGTTGGCGGGGAACAGGCCGATCACCGCGCTGGCACCAAGCCATTTCTCTTCGATGATCTTTTTCAGCATGGCCTGCGCGTCGACGAAGAGCTTCTTGGCTTCGACTCCGACCACTTCATCTTCGAGGATGCGCGGATAGCGGCCATGCAGCTCCCATGCCTGGAAGAACGGCGTCCAGTCGATGCGCGCGGCGATTTCGGCGAGCGGGTAGTCGAGGAAGGTTTTGAGACCGAGCATGGCAGGGACGGGAGGCGTATATCCCTCTCCCGCTTCAACCCCTCCCGGCCTCCCCTTATCAGGGGAGGGGATCGTGGCTTCCCCCCTGACAAGGGGGGATTGAGGGGGGGTGCTCCAGTTAGTTTTCAGCCCGTTGGCACGCGCAGCTTCGATCGACACCCGCTTGGCAGCGCTCTGGCGTTCCTGGTGGCGTTCGCGCACCGCGACATAATCTGCCTTGAGGTTTGCAATATAGGCGTCGCGCAGGTCCGGGCTCAGGAGGCTGGTACATACCCCCACGCCGCGCGAAGCATCCTTCACGTACACTACCGGGCCGGAATAATTAGGCTCGATCTTCACCGCGGTATGCGCCAGTGAAGTAGTCGCGCCGCCGATCAGCAGCGGAATGGTCATTCCCATGCGCTGCATTTCCTTGGCAACGTGGGCCATTTCCTCCAGCGACGGGGTGATCAGGCCGGACAGGCCGATGATGTCGGCCTTCTCGTCGATGGCAGCCTGCAGGATCTTTGCCGCCGGCACCATCACGCCCAGGTCCACCACATCGTAGTTGTTGCACTGCAGCACCACGCCGACGATGTTCTTGCCGATATCGTGCACGTCGCCCTTGACCGTGGCCATGATGATCTTGCCCTTGGCCTGCGCGGCCTCGCCGCTGAGCTTCTTTTCTTCCTCGATATAGGGAATCAGGTGCGCCACCGCCTGCTTCATGACGCGGGCGGATTTCACCACCTGCGGCAGGAACATCTTGCCCGCGCCGAACAGGTCGCCCACCACGTTCATGCCGTTCATCAACGGACCTTCGATCACGTGGATCGGACGCGCGGCTTCGAGGCGCGCGGCTTCGGTGTCCTCGACGATATAAGTGGTGATGCCTTTCACCAGCGCATGGGTGAGGCGCTCGCCCACTGGTGCCTCGCGCCATGAGAGGTCTTCGATCTGTTCCTTGGTCTGGCCCTTGAAGGATTCGGCGAATTCCACCAGGCGCTCAGTGGCGTCATCGCGGCGATTCAGCAGCACATCCTCGACCCGCTCCAGCAGGTCCTTGGGAATTTCCGCATATACGCCCAGTTGCCCGGCGTTGACGATGCCCATATCCATGCCGGCCTGGATGGCGTGATACAGGAAGGCGGTGTGAATCGCCTCGCGCACCGGTTCGTTGCCACGGAAGGAGAAGGAGACGTTGGACACACCGCCGCTGATCTTGGCGTAAGGCAAATTCTCTTTTATCCAGCGCGTGGCCTCGATGAAGTCCACGGCATAGTTGTTGTGCTCCTCGATGCCCGTCGCCACGGCGAATATGTTGGGATCGAAGATGATGTCCTCGGGCGGGAAGCCGACCTGCTTTGTCAGGATTTCATAAGAGCGAGCACAGATTTCCTGTTTGCGCGCCTGGGTATCGGCCTGACCCTGCTCGTCGAAAGCCATCACCACCACCGCCGCACCATAGCGGCGCGCGAGTCTGGCGCGCTCGATGAATTCGGGAATGCCCTCCTTCATCGAAATCGAGTTGATCACGGACTTGCCCTGCACGCACTTCAGGCCGGCCTCGATGATGCTCCACTTGGAGGAGTCGATCATCACCGGCACGCGTGCAATATCCGGCTCCGAGGCGATCAGGTTGAGGAAGCGCACCATGGCGGCCTCACCGTCCAGCATGGCCTCGTCCATGTTGATATCGATAATCTGGGCGCCGGTTTCCACCTGCTGCTTGGCAATTTCCAGCGCCTCATCGTACTTGCCTTCGAGGATCAGGCGCTTGAACTTGGCCGAGCCGGTGACGTTGGCACGTTCGCCGACGTTGACGAACAGCGAATCCTTGCCGATGTTGAGCGGCTCCAGGCCGGACAGGCGGCAGGTTTTCTCGACTTGTGGAATCCTGCGTGGCGGCAGGCCTTCCATGGCTTCGGCCACGGCCTTGATATGGGCCGGCGAGGTGCCGCAGCAGCCGCCCACGATGTTGAGCAGGCCATCCTCGCCCCAGCGGCGGATTGCAGCCGCAAGCTGTTCCGGCGTTTCATCGTAGCCGGATTCCGACAGCGGGTTGGGTAGCCCGGCATTGGGGTGAGCGCTTACATAGGTATCGGCCTTGCTGGAAAGCTCTTCCACATACTGGCGTAGCTTGTCCGCGCCAAGCGCGCAGTTGAAGCCGATGGAAATCGGATAGGCATGGCGCATGGAATTGAGAAAGGCCTCGGCAGTCTGGCCGGTCAGGGTGCGTCCGGATTCGTCGGTGATGGTGCCGGAGATCATGATCGGCAATTCGATCTGATGATCGTCGAAGAACTTCGCGATGGCGAACAGCGCGGCCTTGGCGTTGAGCGTGTCGAAAATCGTTTCCACCAGCAGGATATCCGAGCCGCCATCGACCAGGCCCTGGATGGACTCGGTGTAAGCGGTCACCAACTGGTCGAAAGTCACATTGCGGAAGCCCGGATCGTTCACGTCCGGCGAAATAGTCGCGGTGCGGCTGGTCGGCCCGATCACGCCGGCAACGAAGCGCGGCTTGGCCGGATTTTTTGCCTCGAATTCGTCCGCTACCTCGCGCGCCAGCTTGGCGGCCGCCACGTTGATGTCGTATACCAGGTGCTCCATGTGGTAATCCGCCATGGCAACCGAGGTGGCGTTGAAGGTATTGGTTTCGAGAATATCCGCGCCGGCTTCCAGATACTGGGCATGGATTTCGCGGATAATGTGCGGCTGGGTCAGCACCAGCAGGTCGTTGTTGCCCTTGAGGTCGCCTTCGTGGTCGGCAAACTGGTGGCTGCACGCACACCAGCCATGGCTGTGCGTTCCGCGGTATTCGTCCTCGCCCAGCTTGTAGCGCTGGATCATGGTGCCCATGGCGCCATCCAGGATCAGGATGCGTTGCTGCAGTTGCTGGCGGAGGAGAGCGGTGCGTTCGGAGCGTGTCATGATTGTGCGGTGTTATTCGGGCGGAAAAGGGTGTAATAATACCACTATCACCCAACTCCCTGAACGAGAAGGATTATGGAACACCTCACCCCCAAGCAGGCCCATGATTTTCTGCACACCCGCCGCGAGGCCGTGTTCATCGACGTGCGCAGCGAGATGGAATTCCTCTTCGTCGGCCACCCCGACGGCTCGATCCTGATTCCCTGGGTGGATGCACCCGACTGGGAAGTTAACCCGCACTTCGTCTCGCACGTCAAAACCGCCGCCAGCATCAACCGCCCGGTGGTGCTGATCTGCCGTTCCGGGCGGCGCTCGGTGGAGGCCGGGCTGGTGCTGGAACAGGCCGGGCTCACTGAAGTGTACAACGTGCTGAACGGTTTCGAGGGCGACCTCGATGACAACTATCACCGCAACACGGTCAATGGCTGGCGCGTTGAGGGATTGCCCTGGACACAGACCTGATGGCCGGGTCAAGGTAAAGAAAGTCCCCTTTTTGAAAGCAGACTGTCGGCATGGCCACTGAAATCGAACTCAAGCTACTCATCAACCCGGCGGATATCGCCCGGTTTCGCCGCCATCCTTTGCTCAAGGCTCATGCCAACGGTCGGGCACGTTCTCGCAACCTGCTCAGCATTTACTTCGATACGCCTGATTTGAGCCTGCGCCAGCAGCGTGTTGCCCTGCGAGTGCGCCGCATTGGCTCGCACTGGATACAGACGGTAAAAGGGGGAGGTGGCGTGCGGGCGGGCCTGCACCAGAGGGGCGAATGGGAGGAGGAGGTGGCGCATGATCGCCCAGACCTCACCAAGATCACCGACCCATCCCTGCTCAAGCTGTTTTCATCCGCCGCAGTGCGGGACAAGTTGCAAGCGGTGTTTATTACGGAATTCAAACGCACCACGTGGCAACTGCAGTGGGACAACGGCGATGCGCTAGAGCTGGCGCTTGATCAGGGTGCGGTTAAGAGCGGTGACAAAAGTGCGCCGGTATGCGAAATCGAGCTGGAACTGAAACAGGGCAATCCTGCGCGCCTGTTCGAGGCGGCGCTGGAACTGCAGCAGACCATCCCGCTGCGGCTGGAAAATGTGAACAAGGCCGATCGTGGCTATCGCCTTAGCCAGGCGGCGAATTCTCCGGTAGTCAAGGCAGTGGCGCTCGATCTGGCCCGGGAAATGAGTGTGAAAACGGCTTTCCAGACCATCGCCTGGAACTGCATCAGCCACTGGACAGCAAACCAGGAAGGCGCTTTGCACAGTGACAACCCCGAAAATATTCACCAGATCCGGGTCGCGCTACGACGCCTGCGTTCGCTCTTGCCCCAGTTCAAATCGGCCATTTCCCAGGAAAGTTATGCCGACATTGCGGATGAATTGAAATGGCTGGCCAATGCACTGGGTCCGGCGCGCAACTGGGATGTATTCGTCACTCAGACTTTGCCGCCCGTTCTCCGGCAGTTTTCCACCGATCAGGGTTTGAAAGATCTGTATAAGGAGGCCTGCAAGGCTCAGGTGGCGGCCAGAAACGAGGCACACATGGCCTTGCGCTCGCACCGCTACGACCGCATGCTGCTCAGCCTGGGCACCTGGCTGATGGCGGATGGCTGGCACGCCCATGTCAGCTTCGAACAGAAACAACGGCTTGACGCCCCGATTCTTGCACTGGCGCAGCAGGCGTTGACGACCTGCCACAAAACCGTGCATCAGCACGGCTCTGCATTATTGGCCATGCCGGCCAAAGAACGGCATGAAGTTCGCATTGCTGTAAAAAAACTCCGCTACGCTACCGAATTTTTTGCCTCACTGTTCCCGCGCAAGGCTGCGCGCAAATATATTGAGGCTCTGGCCGTGTTACAGGACGAACTGGGTGTACTGAACGATGCGGCGACCACCGACATCCTGCTTCAGCACCTGTCCATGTCAGGGCCGTCGGCTATAGCTACCGTTGCGGGCTGGTGCGGGCATGATGTGACCGTACATCTGACCAGCATGGACGCGGCGTGGCAGAAATATTATCGCTGCCGCCCGTTCTGGAAATAATGCGGAGACAAATGATTTGATCGAGGAAAAAACCATGGAGCAAAGTCCCTTCAAGGGAAAAACCGGTCTGCGTCGGGTGTGGAATGCCATGCATTATTCTTTCGCCGGCCTGAGTGCAGCCTACCGCCATGAGGATGCTTTCCGTCAGGAAGTGGCCCTCTCGCTGCTGCTGATCCCGCTGGCGCTGTTCCTGCCCGTTGCCGGCATGGGCAAGGCGCTGATGGTGGCCAGCGTGCTGCTGGTGCTGATCATCGAGCTGGTGAATTCCGCCATCGAAGCCACCGTGGACCGCATCTCGCTGGAAAACCACAAGCTCGCCAAACGCGCCAAGGACATCGGCAGCGCAGCCGTGCTGCTGGGCCTGCTCAATGTCGTGACCGTGTGGGGACTGGTCCTGGCAGGATAGCTGCCATCTGCATCCTTTTCCCATTCTCAATTGCCCTCTTTGAAGCACGATTATTAGGGGCTTATCTCGCTTTGACGCTTCCTGTCACCGAAACATCACGTCTTTGTCATTAAATTTTCTTCTTGCCGGGGCACAGTGCTGGAACAGTGCATCAGGATTCCAGCATGAAAGATATTCCAGGCTTATTGCTTGATCATCCCAGTTCGGGCCCCGCGCTGCGCGTCGCTGTGGTGACCGAGACCTATCCGCCCGAGGTGAATGGCGTGGCGATGACGGCCCAGCGCATGGTGCAGGGGCTGATCTGCCGCTATCACCAGGTCCAGCTGATTCGCCCGCGGCAGAACCATGAAGAGCAGGGTGAAAGTAGCGTTTCTTTTGACGAAGTGCTGGTGCACAGCGTGCCGATGCCGCGTTATCAGGATCTCAGGATGGGTTTGCCGGCCAAGGCCGAGTTGCTTGCGCTGTGGAAGCGTCGCCGTCCACACCTGGTGCAGGTGGTGACGGAAGGCCCGCTCGGCTGGTCCGCCATTGCTGCTGCGAAACAATTGCGCCTGCCGGTGATTTCCGAATTTCATACCAACTTTCACGCCTACAGCAGATATTACGGTGCCGCCTTGATGAGCAAGGCGATTGGCATGTATCTGCGCTGGTTCCACAATCGCTCGCATTGCACGCTGGTACCGACTGAGGCGGTGCGTCACGAACTGGCAGGGATGGGGATCAGAAATCTCCAGGTGCTGTCACGAGGCGTGGACACACAACTGTTCCATCCCTCGCGCTGGAACAAGCTTTTGCGCCAGTCCTGGGGTGTGAGTGACAAGCGTCTGGTGGTGCTTTATGTCGGTCGTATCGCGGCGGAGAAAAATCTGCATCTGCTGATGGATGCCTTTCGCCAAATGCAGATCGTGCGTCCGAGCATGAAGCTGGTGATGGTGGGCGACGGGCCGGAACGCGCGAAACTGCAGGCCATGCATCCGGACGTCATCTTTGCCGGCATGCGCATGGGCGAGGATCTTGCGGAACATTACGCTTCCGCTGACCTGTTTCTGTTTCCCAGCATCACCGAAACCTTTGGCAATGTAGTGCTTGAAGCCATGGCAAGCGGCCTGCCGGTAGTGGCTTACGATTGCGCTGCCGCCAGGGAGCATATCCGCCATGGCGAAAATGGCCTGCGCGCGGCTTTCGACGATGCGCACGACTTCATTTCAAAGGCGCAGCGACTCGGTGCCAATGTGGATGATGCCCGGCGCATGGGCCTCAATGCCCGGACGACAGCCGAGAAAATCGACTGGAATCGGGTACATGACCGATTTGAGCGGCTTATTTCAGATACCGTACAACAATGGGAGCGCTGTCATGATAGAAAAGCTCGGCTGTCGTTTGTCCCGGATTTGTGAACACGAACATGTCCTGACCCTGCGTTTTAACCGGATTAGCCACGGGCGCCTGCTGAATGCCATGTTCAGCATGGTGAGCCGACTGGGAAACGGGGTGTTCTGGTATGTCCTGATGCTGGCCCTGCTGCTGCGCTATCAGCTTGAAGCGCTGCCGGCGGTGCTGCACATGGTGGCAGTCGGGCTGTCCAGCCTGCTGCTGTATAAATGGCTCAAAGGCAAGACCCTGCGGCCGCGCCCCTACAAGCTGAACAATGAAATTCACGTCACGGTGGCGCCACTCGACCAGTTCAGTTTTCCTTCCGGTCACACACTGCACGCCGTGTCTTTTACCATCGTGATACTGGCTTACTATCCTGGCCTGGCCTGGCTGGTGGTGCCTTTTACCCTGCTGGTTGCCCTGTCCCGCCTGGTTCTGGGGCTGCACTACCCTACCGATGTCATGGCCGGCACGCTGATTGGCGCCGCCATCGCTTCGATCTCTTTCGCCATCTCGATCTGAAGGAACAAATCACGCGGCAGCGGTAAACGCATCCTGATCTGGCTCTCCTTGTGCCGGCTTACCTGCGCCTGGGCACTCAGGCGGCAGGCTGCTTCTGCGGCAAAAAACGGGGTTTCACCCTGCAGTACGCGTTCCAGTTGCGGCAGCAGTTCGGCGGTGGCGCCGATATAGTGGTCAAAACGGCGCCGCAGCGGTTTGTCCACTCGTCGGGCAACCTGATACAGCAATTGCGGGATGCGCCCGCGGCGCAGCCAGCCGTCACCTGTCGCCAGGGCGCTGATGGCCGCCCTTGACTGCTCTGCGCTGCAGCCAAACTGCCGTGCAACATAAGCCATCAGGCCGGACGCCTCGCGCTGCAGCAAGTCCTGAGGCGTGGCAAAAAGATGGGAACGGATGTGCGCATCCATGGCCCACTCAGCGGCAATATGCGTGGTCATGGGCAGATCCAGCCAGAGAATCTCGTGTGCCGGGACGAAGTGATTGTGGGCAATCACATCTACCAGCAGATGGCTGCCATAGCCGATGGATAATGCGACCTCACGGTCATCCCGCGCCTCGCGAAACAGTTTCTCGGTAATTTCCCACTGGTGGTTGTTGGCAAATGCGTCTGTTTTGGCGTATTTGCCAAAGATGGCCAGGTCGGGCAAACAGGCTCCAGCCATCACCAGACGAGGAAATTCCCGCGCGATGCGACGCAGGCGCGGGTCGGCCAGCGGCACAGCCCAGATCAGCAGCTGGGCGAAGTAAATGTGGGTAAACAGTCCCCAGGCATGCGCGCTGGCGCTGTAAAAACTCAATGGAATCAGCCACGCGATGAATGTAATGGTTCTGCTCATGGGACGCATCTTGGCGTCCCATTGCTACAGTGGCGTGAAGCCAGCGTTAAGTTATGGTGTCAGCTAGGGCCTGTTAACACTAATCTTTGCTGGTGCTCAGGCAGGCATTTTCTGCGTAGCTTTCAGCCTGGGTCGGGACTTCGATATGCTGCTCGATGGCGCCTTGATAGAAATCCAGCATTTTTTCTGCCAGCGCTCCAGCCGACCAGCCGCAGGCATATTCGTATCCTCGCTCACCCAGTTGCCGGGCAAAATCCGTTCTTTGCAGCAGAGACATGGTTTTGGCGGCGAAATCTTCGACTTCATGAGCGGCAATCAGCGTTCCCTGTCCTTCCTGCAGCACGTCGCGGGTACCCAGTTCGGCCAGGGCGACCACGGGCGTGGCCTGTGCCATGGCTTCCAGCAGCACCAGGCCCTGGGTTTCGGTGCAGGAGGAGAACACGAACACATTGGCGGCGCGGTAACAGTCGGGCAGTTCGGTTTTTCTGTCGAGGTAACCGACAAACAGGACGTTGTTGCCGAGTCCGAGCTTCTCCGCCTGGACCTTGAGCGGTTCCAGCGCTGGACCTTCACCCGCGACGAGCAGCAGCACCTCTGGCATGTCCTTGCGGATGCGTGCCGTGACTTTCAGCAGAAAGCCGATGTTCTTTTCAAAAGCCACCCTTCCCACATAGAGCATAACCGGGCGCTGTGGCGGAATGCCGTGGTGGGCGCGGAACGCCGCTCCATCGCCCGGAGTGAAATTCTCTGCCGGCAGTCCGGTCGGGATGATTTCCGCACGGGTCTGGATGCCATAGCCGCGCAACACTTCCAGCATGCCATGCGATGGCACGACCAGCGCATCGAGATCGTTGCACTGGCGCCGCGACAGGCTGCGCGCCAGATAGCGGGTAAGGCTCCTGGGCAGGAATGGCAGGTAGTGGTAGAGATATTCCTCGAAGTAGGTATGGTAGGTTTCCACGCGCGGAATGCCCAGCTCCTTCGCCAGTTTTACACCCAGATAATGGGCGGCAAAGGGTGTCTGGATATGGATCAGATCAAAGTCTTCATCTCTCAGCGTTTCGCGTTCAAGCAGCACGCATCCGGCCTTGAGCAGGCGGTCTTCCGGATCGAAAGGCAGATGGCGGGACGGAACACGGCGCACGTGACGCTCGTCTGCGGTGCAGACGCCATCGTAATCGGGTGCAATCAGGTGAACTTCATGGCCGCGTGATTCAAGTTCGTCGCGGTAGGTGGCGATGGAAGTCGATACACCATTGATGCGCGGGAAATAGACATCGGAAATCATCAGGATTTTCAATTATTTTCTCCTGAAGCCATGATGGAATTTTCTGAAATGCGTATGGTTGCGCCGCCGGGACGGCGCCGTTCAATAAACAGCGCGCTGCCGGATATGGTTTTTGCCTGTTTCTTGGCTTCGCCTGCAGCGGCGGCAACTTCGTAATGAGATCGGTATTCGTCCGGCGCAACCGATACCGCACCAATGGAAAGGCTGGTGAGGGGAAAAAACAGAATATTGCCTTGCCGGTCTTCCCCTTCAAAACCGCGTGTCTTGAGGTCCTGCGGATCGAACAGCGTTTCCACCTCGCGATCGAAGCGCGCCAGTATCTGGCGGCAGCGCTGTTCCCAGTTCTTGCTCTGGAACAGCAGCACGAAATCATCACCGCCGACATGGCCGAGAAAATCCCGCTCCGGGTCGCTTTCTTCCAACAGTATCCGGGCGGTCAGCAGGATAATGTCATCGCCACGCCGAAAGCCGTAACGATCGTTGAAAGGCTTGAAATGGTCCAGATCGAAGTAGCAGATCACGAAATGGCCGTGGCTGTGAAGCAGGCGTTCGATATGCTCGTTGATCGGTACATTGCCCGGCAACTGGGTCAGCGGGTTGGCATGACGCGCCGACTGTATCTGCTGTTCGGTAATCTCGCGGATCAGGTCCTGACTGTTGCCGACTCCCAGGTAATTTCCACGCTCGGTGATGATGAAACCATCGGCTACATGTCGTTGCGAGCCATCGGCGATCAGGCGGCTGAGCTGCGCCAGGCTCATGGCCTGATCCACCATCAAAGGCTGATTGTCCATGAAACGTGTGCAGGGCTTGCTGCCATGCAATTCGCGCTGGTAAGGACGGGCGTAATGATCAACGAAACGATGGCGATTGATCAGGCCCAGTGGGGCGCCATGGCTCACCACGGGCAATACATTCAACTCGGCATCGCGGGAGAAAATATTGAAGACTTCGTCGGCCGTCATCAGCGGCGTGACGACAGGAACGGACTTCAGTAATTTTCTTGCTGTTACGGATTTTTGAGATGCCATACCCGTGGGATAGATGGCAACCCCGCTCTGCTGGAGTGCCGCAACCACTTCTTCTGACACCTGCAGTGGCGGTGCCGGATTGGGCCGGGCGATGTGAAAGCCCTGTCCGAGCGCCAGACCGATAGTCTTGAGTACGTTGAGCTCAGGTGCTGTCTCGATGCCTTCCGCAATCACGCGCGAGCCCATGCATTCGGCGATCACCTGGATCGAGCGCACGAACTGCAGCTTGACGGGGTCGTGGTTGATTCCCTGGATGAAATGCATGTCGATCTTGACGTATTCCGGGCGCAGCTCGGACCACAGGCGCAGACTGGAAAAGCCTTCTCCCAGATCGTCGATCGCAATCTCGAAGCCCATGCCACGATAGTGCCGGGCCGCTTCGCGCAGCAGGTTGTAATCGTAGATCGGTTTGTTTTCCGTCAGTTCGATGATGACCCGGCAGGGATTGAGATTCAGCTTGCGAATCAGGCGTAGTGTTTCACCTTCGCGAAAATCGCGTTGCAGCAGGCATTCCGGACTGATATTGAGGAACAGGCGTCCCGGCAGCCGTTGCGCGACAAAACTCTCCAGCACCACATGGCGGCACAACCGCTCCAGTTCAGCCAGGCGCCCGAATGCTTCCGCCGCCTGAAACAGATGGATCGGGGCATGCAATGGCGTGTCGGCAGGGCCTCGAATGAGCCCTTCGTAACCAAAAATCCGCCCTCCGGAAAACTGGACAATGGGTTGAAAGACGGCAGTCAGACTGCGTTGCTCCAGGATGACATCAAGCAACGCGGCATGGTCATCGTGCCTGCGAGGGGCTTCTTCCTGACAGGAGCAGGGTATTACCCGGGTGGGCACGCCGTGATTAGATTCGATCCGGGGCAAGTGCATAATGTTTTGCTTCGCTTTTGCGGGAAATGGATGCTAATGCACCTGTGTGACAGGCAAATGACAGCAAATAAATGCTGGTTTCGCAGCAAAGCTATTGAATTTTGCCGCGAAGGGGTGTGAGATAGAAGTTTGCAGGCCAAATCAGGGGGAAAGACATGTTTGAATCGGCAGAGCTGGGTCACAGGATCGACAAGGCGACTTATGAGAAGGAAGTCCCCTTGCTGCGTGAAGCGCTTCTGGAGGCGCAGCTCGACTTGGCACAAAGCTGCAAGTTTCCGGTCATCGTTCTCCTCGGCGGGGTGGATGGCGCGGGGCGTGGCGAAACCGTCAACCTGCTGAATGAATGGATGGATCCGCGCCACGTCCAGTCGCACGGCATGGGGGAGCCCTCCGACGAGGAGCTGGATCGCCCCATGATGTGGCGCTTCTGGCGCGCCTTGCCGCCCAAGGGAAAGATCGGTGTCTTTCTTGGCTCCTGGTATACCTGGCCGATCCTGAATCGGGTGACGGGCGCCAGCAAAACCGCTGATCTCGACCAGAGTCTGGAACGTGCCCGGCGCCTGGAAAAAATGCTCACCGATGAAGGCGCGCTGATCATCAAGTTCTGGTTGCACTTATCCAAAGACAAGCAGGAAAAGCGCCTCAAGATTCTGGAAAAAGACCCCAAGACGCGCTGGCGCGTGACGGATCGCGACTGGGAACACTTCAAGCTCTACGACAAGTTTCGCACCGTGCACGAAAGCGTGATCCGCCATACCAGCACCGCCTTTGCACCGTGGTTCATCGTCGAGGGGGAGGACCCGCGCTACCGCAGTCTGACCATCGGCAAAATGATCCACGAGGCGATCCGCAAGCGCCTCGACTCCGAGAATGTCCAGCCTGCAGGGATCAATGCGCCGCCCCTGCTGCCGTCGATTGATCATCTGCATATTCTCAAGGCACTCGACCTGTCGCAGAAACTCGAAAAGAAAAAATACCAGGAAGAGCTGGAAAAATACCAGGGCAAGCTCGCCCTGCTGACGCGCAACCCCCGCTTCAGGGAAATTACCGTGATCGCGGTGTTCGAGGGCAACGATGCCGCAGGCAAGGGTGGCAGCATACGGCGCATCACCAGCGCGCTGGATGCACGCATTTATCAGGTCGTGCCGATTGCCGCGCCGACTGAGGAAGAACGCGCCCAGCCTTATCAGTGGCGTTTCTGGCGTCATGTGCCGCGGCGCGGGCGGGTGACGATCTTTGACCGTTCCTGGTATGGCCGCGTTCTGGTGGAGCGGGTCGAGGGCTTCTGCTCGGAATCCGACTGGATGCGCGCCTACAGCGAGATCATCGAATTCGAGTCGCAACTGGCGCGCCACAACATGGTGGTGAGCAAGTTCTGGCTGACTATCAGCAAGGAGGAGCAGCTCAGCCGCTTCAAGGAGCGCGAAAAAACCGGTTTCAAACGCTACAAGATTACCGACGAAGACTGGCGCAACCGCGAAAAATGGGACGCCTACGAGCAGGCCATTTGCGACATGGTGGACCGCACCAGCACCGAAGCCGCGCCGTGGACGCTGGTCGAGGCCAACAACAAATATTTTGCCCGCATCAAGGTGCTGAAAACCCTGTGTGAGCACATCGAGGCCAAGTTGAAAAATTTACCGAAAAACAAAACATTTTGACCTCCCCGATCCAGAACATCTTCAACGACGAAGAGTCGAAACTGGTAGCCCAGCATTTTGCGGTCATTTATTCGCCGCAGCGAAAGCGTGCCCGTTTCCCCGAGAACTGTGTCCAGGTGATGTCTTCTGCGGCAGAGGCCATTGCCGCTGCGGATGCGGAGAAGAACCTCTATCCAGGGCGAGTGGTGGGTCCTTCGCGCTCTTCGGAGGGAGTCCGGCTGTATTATCTGGTGAACTGGATTGAAAATGATACTGAAGCTTGAATTGAGGAGTAATGAAATGAAATTCATCATGGTTTTACTGTGCTGCGCCGTAACCGGCCTGGTACAGGCGGAGGAGTTGTTCCGCTGGGTCGATGCTGAGGGCAAGGTGCATTACACCGATCAGCCGCCGCCGGCGAGCGCAAAAAAGGTGGAAGAGAAAAAACTGAGCAACAGCACCATCGAAACTTCACAACTGCCATACGCGACCCAGCAGGCGATCAAGAAATCGCCGGTCACCCTGTATGCCAACGATTGTGGTGAACCCTGCACGCAGGCCCGCAATCATCTGACTCAGCGCGGCATCCCGTTTACCAGCAAAAATCCGCAAACCACCCCAGCCGATGCCGATGCCCTCACAAAGCTGGTGGGAGCGGCGTACGTTCCGGTGCTGGTGGTGGGTAGCGCAGTCAGCAAGGGCTACGAAAAAGGCGCCTGGGATGCTGCGCTGGATGCTGCTGGATATCCCAAAAGTGCGCTGCTGAGAAAAGCACCTGCCGACCCGGCCAATAGTGCCGCAAAAAAAGAACAACCTTCACCCCCGCACCCCTGGTCCGGAGGCCGATAAGCTTTGCGTGACGGCAAACCGGGAATCTTCCTGTCAGACAATCACCTGCAAAATATAAGGGAAACCCCGATGGCCCAGTAATACCTGCTTGAGTTAAGGTGGGGGTTCAATCTCCCGCTCGGGTCAGGTGTTGCCATCAATGAAACCACTCTCAGTCTGGTCGTACGTTTTTAGTCTTGGAATGTGGTTGTCCCTGTGTTTTGGCGCGGCAGCCACTGTGATTGAGTTGAACATTCGCGATGCTGAAAGAGATCTGACGCTATATGGCGATGCCTATTCGGATCACCTCGATAAGGAGATGATTAGCAGTGAAGTTATTTTAAAAGGGTTTTCGGCTTTTTTCGGTGCCGTTGGCAGTACAGACCAGCTCAAAGCTACGCGCTATGTCAGACAGGTCATAGAGGCCAATCCACAGATTTTTGCACTTGAAATTGTCCAATCGGTCGCAAAAAATCAACTGGCAGAGTTCGTTTCCCGCAAGCGGCGTAATGGCATCCCGAATTTCACCGTCAAATCCTTTTCCTATGGTTCCGACCGGAAATGGCAGGCTTTGAAAGACAAGCCCCTCTATTACCCCATCGTGTTCATTGAGCCGATGCTTTCAGGCTCCGAAGATGTCCTTGGGCTGGATGTGGAAAGCGTGCCGTTTCTGCAGCGGGCCATGAGCGAATCTCTCCAACGTCGCGCGCCTGTTGCCAGCCACCCGTTCAGGCTAATAGAAGGCAACCTGGCGTATGTTGTGTTTTGCCCGATCACCCAGGCCTTCCGGCGCAATGGCTCCCCCTTGGCACATTCCACTCAGGATGAGCTGGTGGTAGACATGGTGATTGATGCAGCCAAGCTGGCAGAACCCATTAAATTTCCGGTTTTTGATGGTGGAACGGTGCGTGTTTACCACAAGGATTTCAGCCCGGAAGATACCAAGGGGCAGTTGCTGGAAATAACTGGAAAAGCCCGCAGCCCAATTGAAAACGCCATCTTCCCTGCCTTTGTCTACCAGAAATCCCTGGTAACGATGGGAGAGCCTTTTTCCCTGATGGTGTGGCGGCAGATTGGCTGGTCGGATTTGAGCCTAGGGCTGCTGGCGCTGATGGCAATGTTGACGCTCATGTCATCCCTGCTACTGTTGGCGTTCTTGCGAGCGCATCAACAGGGACGCATCCTGAATATCGAAAACCAGAATCGGCTCTGGCAACTCGCCAACCATGATGCCTTGACAGGGCTTCCCAACCGCATGCTGCTGACGGACCGGCTGGAACAACTGCTGGCAAGAATGCGGCGTCAGGAGAAACAGCTAGCCGTCATGTTTCTCGATCTGGATGACTTCAAGCAGGTTAACGACACTTACGGACATGATTTTGGCGATCAATTGCTTAAACTCGTGGCCGAGCGCCTCCGTTCTTCCGTCCGGGCGGACGATACAGTTGCAAGAATGAGCGGTGACGAATTCATTATCTTGATCGGGAGCGTGGAAAACCAGGAAGCATTAACAGCCGTGCGCCAGAAAATTCAGCAAACACTGTCTGAAGGTTTCCAGATTGAAGAACAGTTGTTCCGCGTGCGGGCCAGCATCGGCATCGCCTTGTTCCCCGAAGATGGGGATGCGCCGGAGAGCCTGATCAGACAGGCGGATAAGAGAATGTATGCGGACAAGCAGGCTGCCGGAGTGAGGGCTCCTCAGGGCTGAGCCAAAGCCGCACAAATCCCGGCGGCATCATGCTGTCATGTTACTGACATAAAAAAGCCATATAATGTCGATCTCTTCGCAGTAAGAAATGGAATGGGTGTAGCGAATGCAAACACAAGAAATCATGCAGGCACAAATAGACTCGGCATTGGCCGGCCTGACGCGAATTCGCGAGCGTCTGGCGGATGGCGGCGCAACGGACAAGCCGGAGCTGATCAGCCATGATCTGGAGTGGGCCGCATCCCATCTGGAAGATATTCGCCATATCTGGGCTACTCTGAGATCCGGCGCTGCATCAAGGCCTCCGGGACACTCGCCCCTCGTTGCTTCAGTGCCGGCCGATAAGGTGCTGGGGCGCTAATTTGCCAAGTCCTGCCTGACCGCCCTGACGGCGCCCCTCCGCGCCTAGCTGCCGCAAAATATTCATTTCTGACCATCTTTGTTTACAATGCAGCATCTGATGTGATCGCGCTTGCCCGACATTTGCCGCGACACTCCGCACAACAAAACAAAATCCTGAGTCATTCATGAAACTTGCCACCTGGAATGTCAATTCCCTCAAAGTTCGCCTGCCTCATGTGCTGGACTGGCTGAACCTGCATCAGCCGGATGCCTTGTGCCTGCAGGAATTGAAGCTGGAGGACAAGAATTTTCCTCTGGCTGAAATCGAGGCGGCAGGCTATCACGCCTCTTACTCCGGCCAGAAAACCTATAACGGTGTGGCCATCCTGAGCAAGCGGCCCCTGCAGGATGTGTGCGCCGGCATCCCTGGCTACGAAGACGAGCAGAAGCGGGTGCTGGCGGCGACGCTCAACGGCGTGCGCCTGGTGTGCGTCTATGTACCCAACGGCCAGAGCGTGGATTCCGACAAATATCAATATAAGCTGCAGTGGCTGGAAGCGCTCACAGCCTGGCTCAAGGACGAGTTGACGCGCTACCCGAAGCTGGCTTTGCTGGGAGACTACAACATCGCGCCTGAAGATCGCGACGTACACGACCCCAAGGCATGGGAGGATTCCGTATTGTGCAGCGAACCTGAGCGCAAAGCCTTCCGGAAACTGCAACAGATCGGCCTGCAGGACAGTTTTCGCCTGTTCCCGCAGGACGAGGGGACTTTCACCTGGTGGGACTACCGGATGCATGCCTTCCGGCGTAAACTGGGACTGCGCATTGATCACATCCTGTTGAGCGAAGCGTTCGCTCCGAATTGCACCTCATGCGCGGTGGACATCGAGCCGCGCAAGCTGGAGCGTCCTTCCGACCATGCGCCGGTGATTGCGGAGATCAATCATGCTACGGAATCAGACTAGTTTTCAGATCCTGTTCGTCGTCCTGATCAGTCTTTGTTGCCAGCCTGCGGCGCGGGCCGAGACGGCATCTGCTCCGGAAAACCCGATTGTCTTCCAGCCCACCCCTTTGCCCGCCCTGGACTCTGATCCCACCCTGACCGAAGCCCAAAAACAGTTCCGCACCCGCATCATGATCGGCGGTGCCGCAACAGCCCTGCTCTGGTATGGCTCGACTCACTGGTGGAGCGACAGCATGAGCAGTGACTTCCGCACTGTTGATGAGGGCTGGTTCGGGCAAGACACCTACACCGGCGGCGCCGACAAACTGGGGCACATGTATTCGACCTATGTCGGCACCCGCATCCTGGCCCGAGCCTTCGAATGGGCCGGGCACGACAGCCAGTCGGCGGCCTGGCTGGCCGCCGCCACCGCCTGGGGCAGCATGCTGGCAGTCGAGATCGGGGATGGCTTTTCCTCCCGTTACCGCTTCAGCAAGGAAGACCTGGTCATGAACACGCTTGGGACCGGCCTCGGCCTGTTGCTGGAGAAAAACCCGGAACTCGATGCCATGCTGGATTTCCGCCTCATGTACCGCCCTTCCAGCGATGCGCGACGGGTCAACCAGATCGACCCGATTGACGA
Organism: Gammaproteobacteria bacterium; assembly: GCA_018824405.1. Classification (GTDB taxonomy): domain Bacteria; phylum Pseudomonadota; class Gammaproteobacteria; order Burkholderiales; family Sulfuricellaceae; genus Sulfurimicrobium. The sequence continues at coordinate 258,566 of JAHJGO010000011.1, read as the reverse complement.
CCACAGCGGACAGACCTATCTGCTGGCGATCAAGGCCAGCGGCATCCCCAGCCTGCGCCGCATCGAACCCCTGCGTTATTTCGAGCTGGCGCTGGGCTATGGCACGCGCGGCTACGAGCCGAACCTGGGCGAGGAACGCAGCCGCCATGTCTATTACGGCATCTCGCTCAATGTGGCAGAACTGCTGGGCATGACTGCCTTCAAGAACAGCCCCGGCAGTCGTACTCAGCGAGTAAGCAATGGCATGCTTGAAGTGTTGCAGATTCCCGGAACTGTAGCCCTGGCAGACCATAAGCTGTAAGAACCCGCTGTCTTCCTCTTACGCTTTTATGGCTTGTAAGCCCTTGTTCAGGCTATAATTCGGCCTTATGGAGCCTCTGATCACATCAAACGCAGTCGCGACAAGGTCTTGCGGGATGTTGGGCAAGAAGCGGGGCGCGCGGTGCAGTCATTCTGCACAAGCGTCACGCGACACCGCACAACGCTCGCAAGACCTCGTCCCTCCGGGTTATCTCGAAAACGGATTTCTGCTGCGTTACGCTCCTCAGTGTCGTAGACCTGGCTACGACCTTCGTCGCGAGCCTTGCGGAAATCCGTTTTCGAGATAACGCGATCCGCGTTTGATGTGATCAGAGGCTCCTAATGCATATCCATATTCTCGGCATCTGCGGCACCTTCATGGGCGGTATCGCAGCGATTGCCAAACAGGCGGGCCACCGTGTCACCGGTTGCGACGCCAATGTCTACCCTCCCATGAGCACCCAGCTCGAAGCCATGGGCATCCAGTTGATCGAGGGCTTCGACGCCGAACAGATCAAGCTCGAGCCGGATGTATTCGTGATCGGCAACGTGGTGAGCCGCGGCAATCCGCTCATGGAAGAAATCCTCAATCGCGGTCTGCCCTACATTTCCGGCCCGCAATGGCTGGCGGAGAACGTCCTGCACGACAAGTGGGTGCTGGCGGTGGCGGGCACCCACGGCAAGACCACTACCTCCTCGATGCTGGCGTGGATACTCGAATACGGCAACCTCAACCCGGGCTTCCTGGTGGGTGGCGTGCCGCAGAATTTCGGCATCTCTGCGCGCCTGACCGAGATGCCGTTCTTTGTCATCGAGGCCGACGAGTACGACACTGCTTTTTTCGACAAGCGCTCCAAGTTCGTCCATTATCGCCCGCGTACGGCGATCCTGAACAATCTGGAATTCGATCACGCCGACATTTTCCCTGACCTGACGGCGATCGAAACCCAGTTTCACCACCTGGTGCGCACCGTGCCGGGCAACGGACTGATCGTGGTCAATGGTCGCGAGGCCAGCCTGGAACGGGTGCTGGCGCGCGGCTGCTGGACGCCAATGGAAAAATTTGGCGTGGCGGACGGCTGGCTCATGGGCGGCGCCGACACCATCGCATTCGAGGAAGCATACCAAGGGCGGCTGCAATGGGATCTGCTGGGCGAACATAACCGCATGAATGCGCTGGCGGCAATTGCTGCTGCGCGCCATGCCGGGATTCCCGCCGAAGTTTCCATCGAGGCGCTGGCACAGTTCCGCAACGTGAAGCGGCGCATGGAAGTGCGCGGAGTGGTAAATCGCATCACAGTCTATGACGATTTTGCCCACCATCCGACCGCGATTGAAACCACTGTTGCCGGCTTGCGCCAGAAAGTGGGTAGCGCTCGCATTCTGGCAGTACTGGAGCCGCGCTCCAACACCATGAAGCTGGGCGTGATGAAAGACGCCCTGCCTGCCAGCCTCAAGGAAGCCGATCAGGTATTCTGCTACGGCGCCAACCTGGGCTGGGATGCCGCTGCCGCACTAGCTCCAATACAGGACAAGGCCGCTACTTTCGACGATCTGGCTGCACTGGTGACCGCAGTGGCAAGTGCTGCGCGTCCCGGTGACCATGTGCTGGTGATGAGCAACGGCGGCTTTGGTGGCGTGCATGGCAAGCTACTGGCGGCGCTGCTGGTTCGTTAGTTCGTGATCCAAAAAAATAATTAACCACGGGGAACACGGGGCAGACCAAGGGTTGGAGCGTTTTATACTTCAACGCCCTGGGCGAGCGTGCCATGAAATGCGAGGCATGAATCCCCCGTGTTCCCCGTGGTTAAATTGATTTGCTGTATTGCTAATTTTGAAAAGACATCAATGAACGTACTGTATGAAGAAGACGGCGCCATCAAGGTGGCGAGTGTCATGGCCGACAACACCTCCTCGCTGCAGGTGGAAACTCCGCACGGCAAGCGCTCCAAGATCAAGGCGGGCAACGTGCTGCTGCGCTTCGAGAAGCCGCCCATGAGCGGCTTCATGGATGCTGCCGATGCGGCAGCAGGAGAACTGGACACCGATTTTCTGTGGCAGTGCTGCAGCGCAGACGAATTCATGTTCAATGAACTCGCGCAGGAATATTACGGCCATGCGCCCAATCCGGTCGAAGCGGCGGCCGTGGCGCTGCGGCTGCATTCCGCACCGATGTATTTCTACAAGAAAGGCAAAGGGCGCTACAAGGCCGCACCGGAGGAAAACCTCAAGGCCGCATTGGCCTCCGAGGAAAAAAAGCGCCAGCAGGCAGCGACTGTGGCATCTTATGTCGAGCAGCTGTGCGCCTCCACCCTGCCCGACGCTTTCACCCCCCAGGTGATTGAAATGCTGCTCTACCGCGAGGACAAGAACACCCTAGAATACAAGGCGCTGGAAAAAGCCTGCGCCGAGATGGGGTTGCTGCCAGTCAAGCTGCTGGAGCAGTGCGGCGCCATTCCCTGCAGCCATGATTTCCACTACAAGCGTTTCATTCTGGAGCATTTTCCGCGCGGCACTGAATTTGAAAACGTCGGCGAATTTGCGCGCGACCACGATCTGCCACTGGCCAAGGTTCAGGCTTTCAGCATCGACGACGCCGCCACAACGGAAATCGACGATGCCTTCTCGGTGGAGCGATTGCCCAACGGAAACTGGCATATCGGCATTCACATCGCCGCTCCGGCACTGGGCTTCGGGCCAGGCTCGGACCTCGACAACATCGCGCTGCAGCGTCTTTCCACGATTTACATGCCGGGACGCAAGATCACCATGCTGCCGGACGAGGTGGTGAACTGCTTCACCCTCAACGAAGGCACGGCAAACCCCGCGCTTTCCATGTACCTGGAAGTGACGCCGGACGAATACGCCATAGAGCGCATCGAAAGCCGGGTGGAGCGCGTGCATATTGCCACCAACCTGCGCCACGACACGCTGGAACCAGTTTTCAATACCGAGACACTGGCCCACGGCAATACGCCGGACTTCGCTTTCAAGGCAGAACTGGAAATGCTGTGGCAATTCTCCAACCGGCTGGAACAGGCACGCGGCAAGGCGGATAGCCAGAACCAGTACAAGGATTACAATTTCATCTTTGAAAACGAGCGCGTCGACATCATCGAACGTCCGCGCGGTTCGCCGATCGACAAGGTGGTGTCCGAGCTGATGATCCAGGTCAATTCGCACTGGGCCAAGCAGCTCAGCGAGGCCGGAGTGGCGGCAATCTACCGCAGCCAGGGCGGCGGCAAGGTGCGCATGAGCACCAGTGCTGCGCCGCATCAGGGCCTGGGTGTAGCGCAATACGCCTGGTCCAGCTCGCCTTTGCGGCGCTATGTCGACCTGCTTAACCAGCGCCAGCTGATAGCCCTGATCAATGGCCAGGAACCGCCCTACGCGCCAAATAGCGAGGATCTGTTCTCCGCCATTCGCGATTTCGAGCAGGCTTATGATGCTTACAATAATGTGCAGCGCAGCATGGAGCGCTACTGGTGCCTGCGTTACCTGCAACAGGAAGGCATGAGTACGGCTAATGCCACCCTGATCAAGGAAAACCTGGTGCGTTTCGACCGCCTGCCATTGGTGACACGTGCATTTGGCATGCCTGAACTGGCACCGGGCACCCGGGTCGAGCTTGAACTCAGTGCAGTGGATTTGCTGGAGCTGGAAGTGCGCTGCAAATTTCACGCCGAGAAGCCAGTGGAACTGGCCGCTTGACACCCGGCCTCAAGTGCTTAAACATTTCCTTCTGAATGACTATCCTGACTAACAGGCAGCAGATTCCGGGACTAGCCGCGCTTGCGGTCAGTCCCGGCAATTCTTCGCGGCTGGGACTGATGCTGCTTGCTTCTGCGCTGCTGCACGCCCTGACCCTGACGGTTCATTTTGCCGCGCCAGCCCTGAAGCAAATGCCCAATCCGGCAGCCTATCTCGAAGTGGTGCTGGTCAACAGCAAGTCCGCCAGCAAGCCCGTCAAGCCCGATGCGCTGGCCCAGGCCAACCTCGACGGCGGCGGCAACACCGAGGCCGATCGGCGCGCCAAGAGCCCCCTGCCCACCCTCGACAAGCCGCACCCGGACCCCGCCCTGCAACAGCAGGAACAACGTGTCGTCGAGCTGGAACAGCAGGCACGCCGCCTGATGACCCAGGTCAAGTCGAAACATAGCGTGGAGCAATCCCCCAACACCACCCCATCACCGCAGCAAAGCGAAGCAGCAGTCAAACCCAACGCGACCGAACTGATGCAGCGCAGCCTGGAAGCCGCGCGGCTGGAGGCGCAGATTGCGCGTGACTGGGATAATTACCAGAAACTGCCGCGCCGCAAATTCATTGGCGCGCGCACCCAGGAATACCGTTTTGCGCGCTACGTCGAAGACTGGCGCATGAAGGTCGAGAGGGTTGGCAATCTGAATTACCCCGAGGCCGCCAAGCAGCAAAAACTATACGGCCAGCTGCAGTTGACCGTGTCGATTCGCGCCGACGGCAGTGTGGAAAGAGTCGAAATCAACCGTTCATCCGGTCACAAGATACTGGACGCTGCGGCCAAACGCATCGTCGAACTGGCCGGGCCGTTCTCGCCCCTGCCGGACAATATCCGCAAGGATACGGACATCCTCAGCATCACCCGCACCTGGATTTTTACCATCGCCGACCAGCTCGCCAGCGAGTGACCGTTCGGAGCACGCTTTGCTGCGTTGACATCGGTATGGGGCGTCACTAGAATCCATTGAACAAGGGAAATATCAGTTCCAGAAAAACTGCCCAGCAAAAATAACCAAGAGGAACGGGCCGTGAAAAGTATTCGTGCCACATCCAAACTCGCAGCCGCCATGCTGGTCGCGCTGCTTGCAGGCGGCTGCGCCGGCACCATGCGTGACTATGATTCGGAACTGAAGCAGACGGTTGGCATGGCATCCAGCGGCAATATTGACCAAGCGCTGCAGGAACTCGAAAAAAACAATTCCGACGCGAACAAAGACCTGCTGTATTACATGGAAAAAGGCGAACTGCTGCGACTGAAAAATCAGCTGCCGGAAAGCCGTGATGCATGGTTGCTGGCTGATGAAAAAGTGAAGATATGGGAGGAGGAGGCCAAAACCACCCCGGAAAAACTGATCGGCAATATCGGCAGTGTCCTCATCAATGACAAGACACGGCGCTATGATGGCCAGGATTATGAAAAAGTGATGCTCTCGACACGCCTTGCCCTGGATCATCTGGCTCTGTGGAATTGGGATGCGGCACGCACCGAAATCAAGAAAACCCATGAGCGGGAAGCCATTATCGCCGAGTTGCGGGCCAAGGAAGTCGCCAATGTTGAGGAAGATGCAAAGCAGCGCAAGGTCAAAACCGAGGTCAAAGATCTCAAGGGCTACCCGGTTGAAACACTCGATGACCCCGAAGTAATCGCACTCAAGAACGGTTACCAGAGCGCTTTCAGCCACTATCTCGCGGGCTTTGTGTATGAAACGCTGAACGAGCCCAGCCTGGCCGCACCCGGCTACCGCAAGGCGATTGAATTACGGCCTGATGTCAAATGGCTGGAGGAGGGATTGAAAGGTCTGGAAACCCGCGCCAGAAAACTCAAGCCCAATGAAAGCGATGTTCTGTTTGTAGTTGAGGTGGGTTCAGCGCCAGCACGCTCCTCTGTCTCCATTCCCATCCCCGTGCCATACAAGAGTACCTGGGGGGCAGTGCCAATCTCTTTCCCGGTGATCAAGTCCGACAAATCCGTGTTTCTTCCCACCCAGTTGAATGTGGGTGGCAAAAACGCAATCCCGGTACACCCGGTTACCAACATCGATGCCATGGCACGCCGCGCACTGAAGGATGACATGCCCGGCATCGTGCTGCGTGGCACCATCCGGGCCATTACCAAAACCGTGGCTCAGAAACAGGCGGCGGATCGTGACGGGTTGCTTGGCATCCTGGTTACTATTGCTGCCGTGGTGACAGAAAGCGCCGATGAACGCGTGTGGCGCACCCTGCCCTCGCATATCCTGGTCGGGCGCGCCACCCTGCCATGGGGCAATCACACTATCGGCATCAGCGGACCATTCGGCACCAAAAATATAACCGCCGAGGTGGCAGGCAGGCACACGCTCGTCGCCTTACGTCTGATGGGGAGCAGCCTGTATGCGGCCACACCGCAGTACCCTCCACAATTGCTTGCTGCCGCCGAGGCCGTTGACGCAGAATCCGCTGTAGCCGTCACGGCCAATGAAGCCCCCAAGGCGCAGGTGAAGAAAAAAGCTTTCAAGCCAAAAATAAAACCCGAACCCACTAAAGGAGTGCCGCAATGAAAATAGCAGCCCGACTGTTTGCTCTTCTGGGACTATTATTCGCCCTGGGATTGCCAACACTTTCCGCCCACGCCGATTCCATGGCGAGCAAGCTTGAACAACTAGGGGAAATGACCTATCTCAAGGTAACCGACCTGCGCGTGATCAAACGCAATGGATTGCTCAACATTCAGGCCGAAGTCACGAACATCAGTTCATCCAACGAGCGATTGTTCTACCGCTTCAAATGGCTGGACGATGCGGGCTTCAGCATCTGGGACGAGGAGCCATGGAAACCGGTAGTGATCTACGGCAAGCAAAAACACCTGATCACCGTGGTGGCACCCACCCCCCAGGCCACGGATTTCCGCCTGGTGCTGCAAAGCCCGAACAATACCACCACGAGCGGTGGTTCTTCTTCAACTACAACCTGGCCCACCGAATAGGAGTTTTTCATGAATCTGCCCCGTTCCTCCTCCCTGCTGCTTTCCCTGACCACTGCCGTTGCCCTCGGCCTCGGCGGATGCGCCACCACGTCCCCGGAAGTCTCTTCCGGCCCGGTAAAATATGGTGATGCCAAGGCCGTGGAAACCGTGACCAACGAATTTGGCTCCACCGATCTGCAAACCATTGCAGAGAGCATGGCCCGCTCCATGCTTCAGTCCCGGCCCGTCACCCAGTCCAGGGAACGCCCCCTGGTAACGATTGCCGAGGTCAAGAACAAGACCAGCGAGTACATCGATACCCGTGCCATCACCGACTCGATCCGCGCCCAGTTGCTCAAAAGTGGCGCAGTACGGTTTGCCGTGGACATCAATGCCATGCAGAACCAGACTGACGAGTTGATCCGCCAGAACCAGACCGGCATGTATAAAAAGAGCAAGTCAAAGAAGATCGGCCAGATGGAAGGAGCCGATTTCCGTGTCGAAGGAAACATAAGCTCTATCGTCAAGCGCACCAGCGACATCAAGGACGTGTATTACAAATTCAGCCTGATGCTGGTAAACGTTGAATCGGGTGTGATCGAATGGGCGGATGAGAAAGAAATCCGCAAGACTTCTACCCGTTGAAATAACCACAGGGAACACGAGACTCCCGACACAGGCGATCAACATCCTGTCATGTTTCCCGTGTTCTCAATGGTTTAACTGAAGGAGTTTCCCATGTTCACCCACAAGCTTGTCCTCGCCCTCTTTGCCGTCCTGATTTTCAATACGCCCGCGCAGGCCGCAAAAGACCCTGCCATGCCGAAAATCGCCGTTACTGACCTGAGTTACGAGGAAAAGGTACGTGAATATTTTCATGTCGTCGCAGCCCAGCAAAAATCATCCTATCGCGGCAAATACAGCGAACGTGAGCGGGAAACGGACAACAGCTACTCGGCTGGCAGCCGGGGATCGGTGAACGCAAAATCGGAATCCAGCTATTACGAATCCGCGGGTACATACACCTACATCGACCGCGGTGAACTGCACAAATTCGTTTCCGACATCAAGGGCGAGATGCTCAAATCCGGTGGCTACCGCGTATTCCAGGGCCGCCCGGTAACACAGAAGGACACCGACAAGCTGTTCGACATCATCGACCGCATCAAGAAGGGTTACTACAAAGGTGCGGATTATGTACTGTTTGGAACAGTGAGCAGCATACAGTTTCGCGACGAGGACACGCCGGTGCAGGGGTCAGACACCCTGTCCCATATTTTCAGCCTGGAACTGGTGGCCGATTTCAATCTGATCAACACCAAGACCTACGAGATCAAGGCGGCCTTCAGCGCCATGGGCGAAGGCTCTGACGTCAAGTTGCTCTCCACCACCCGAGGCGGCCGTATTGTTCCCAACCGCGGGCGGGTAATGTCTGACGTATCCAAAAGCCTGGGGGCAGACGTGGCACGCCAGCTGGAAGAACAGTTCAACCCCGCTGGCGGGAGTTATCGCGGCAGTTCCAGCTCCACCACGGTAATCGAAAAAAGCAGCGAGCAGGTCATCATCTACAAGTAGGCTATAAACGCTCATCCCGCAGTAATGGTTTTATTGCCGTCAGCAAACTGGCAAACATCTTGGAGTGTTTGATTTCCTGCTCCGCCAGCATCTGCTTCATATGCCAACGTTCCGTCGGGACCGCGAAGCACGACGGGCAGTTCTCGGCGATCACCGGCAGGCCGGCGGATTTGGCGAAGGCTGCAGTCTGGCGTTCGCGCACGTAGATGAAGGGACGGATGATGCGGATGTCGCCCGCGTCGTTGAGGTAATGCGCCTTCATGGTGCGCAGCTTTCCGCCAAAGAAAGTGGACATGAGGAAGGTTTCCGCCGCATCGTCCAGATGCTGCGCAAGCGCCAGCACGTTGTAGCCGTTCTCGCGCGCGGTGCGGTAAAGGATGCCGCGCCGCATGCGAGAACAGAAGGAGCAGAATGAATCCCCCTGCATTGCAGTCTTGGCCTGCTCAACGATAGGCTGGCTCTCGTAGAAATAGGGCACGCCCAGTTCGGCCAGATAGGCTTTCAGTGGAGAAGGGTCGAAATCCGGCGACTGCGGGTCCACGGTGCAGGCGGCCAGCTCGAATTTGATCGGGGCTTTTTTCTGCAGATGCAGCAGCACCTGCAAGAGCGAAAGCGAATCTTTACCGCCGGACAGCCCCAGCAGCACACGGTCGCCATCACGGATCATGGAAAAATCACCAATGGCACGGCCAGTGGCGGACAACAGGGTTCTCGGCGGCTTCACCGCCGTATTTTCACTTTTCACTTTTCACCCTTCACAAACTTGCGCTTCGCCCGCCATCCACAGGCAGGATCACGCCGGTGATATAGGGCGCGTCATTGACCAGAAAAACCACTGCTTTTGCGATATCCTCCGGGCTGCCTTCGCGCTTGAGCAGGGTATGGGCGATGATGCGGCGGCGTTCCAGATCGTCGAAACTGGGGTCGTCCTCCGGCCACATGATGGGACCCGGCGCCACGGCGTTGACGCGCACATTGGGCCCAAGTTCGTGCGCCAGCGATTTGGTTAGCGCCACCAGCCCGGCCTTGGCGATGCTGTATACCACGTAGCTTTTCATCGGCCGTTCGGCATGGATGTCGGCGATGTTTACGATGCAGCCGTGGCTGTGAGTCAGGGCGTTGGTAGCGGCCTGCGACAGGAACAGCGGCGCCTTGAGGTTGGTTCCGACCAGGTCGAACCAGTCCTTCTCCGTAATTTCGCCCACCGCAGTAGGGTAGAAGCTGGAGGCATTGTTGATCAGCACATCGAGACGGCCGAAGGAGGCAACAGTTTCGTCCACCATACGAGCGTAGCAGGCAGGGTCGAGCAAATCACCCTGCACAATGGCGGCGGAATCGGGGCGCAGCTTGTTGAGCGCCTCTCGCAACTGCTCCGCCGCACCTGTTGATGAGCGGTAGTGAATCATGATGCGTGCCCCGCTCGCATGCAGACGCCGGGCTATGGCTGCGCCAACGCGCACCGCACCGCCGGTGATCAAGATAACTTTGCCTTCCATATGCCAATCCGGATAATCTTTAGAATTCGACGAATTTAACACAGCTTGCCATGCCTTCACTACCTGAACCGAGTACCCCAGCCCTTGAACACAGTAGTGCCGTAACTGCGGCCATTGCGCGTGAAATCCATGCCGGCAAAGGCTGGATCTCCTTTGCTCGTTACATGGAACTGGCACTGTATGCGCCGGGACTGGGGTATTACAGTGCCGGCCTGGACAAATTCGGCTCGGGTGGAGATTTCGTGACAGCGCCGGAAATCTCTGCCCTGTTCGGTCAGGCAATTGCGCACCAGGCTGCACAGGTGCTGCAGCAAAGCGCTGGAAACATCCTCGAAATCGGTGCCGGCTCGGGCAAGCTGGCTTTGGACATGATGCTGGAACTGGCGCGTCTGGAACAACTTCCTGAACATTACTCCATCCTCGAACTCTCCGCCGATCTGCGCCAGCGCCAGCAAGAGCGCATCAAACGTGACGCACCCCATCTTCTGCCACGTTTCGCCTGGCTGGACAGGCTGCCGGAAAAATTCACCGGGCTGGTTTTGGGCAACGAAGTGCTGGATGCCATGCCGGTTGATGTGCTGGGGTGGCGCGGCCATGAGATTTCCGAGCATGGTGTCGGCCTGCATGACGGGCGCCTGGTCTGGAGTGAGCGTCCACTATTAGCGGGCAAGCTGCTCGATGCCGCACTGGCGCTGCCGCCAGCCTCTTTTAGCACGTCCGAAACGGCCTACATCAGTGAAATCAACCTCGCAGCGCAGGGTTTCATGCACAGTCTCGGCCAGATGCTGGAACGGGGGATGATTCTCATGCTGGACTATGGCTTTGGACAAAGTGAGTATTACCATCCACAGCGCAGCCATGGCACGCTGATGTGTCATTACCGCCACCATGCCCACGCAGACCCCTTCCTTCTGCCGGGGCTGCAGGACATCACCGCTCATGTCGATTTCAGCGCCATTGCCCGTGCCGGCACCGAGGCGGGCCTGGATCTGCTGGGTTATGCCAGCCAGGCCAATTTTCTCATCAATTGCGGGCTGACCGATCTGCTGGGACAGATTTCCCCGGAAGATCCCGCTGCTTATCTGCCCATTGTGGCGCAGGCCCAGAAACTGATGAGTCCGGCGGAAATGGGCGAACTGTTCAAGGCCCATGCCCTGGGCAGGGGTCTTGAGCCTCCCCTGCGCGGCTTTACGCGAGGCGACCGCAGCCACGTCCTGTAAGTTGAACGAGGAGCCGCAGGATGAAGCCGCTTTGCCTGGAGTGGCTTATAATTCCTTACTGGAGAACATCATGGTTGTGCTGAGATCATGGTCGGAAGCATCACTCCTTTCCTGATCCTGGCGGGGGTCGTTGACACGCAGCTAGAAGGAGCATCGCATGGTAGAGAAAACCAAACCGCAGGAATCAAACAATATTCCGGCATCCACTTCCAACTCCTCAAAAGTGCAGGCCAAGTCTCGATCAAGCCATGCCAAAATACGACCGGCGCACACGCCCGACCCTGCCGTAACAGCGGAAATCGAGACCGTCAGCCATGGGCCTGCGGCTCTGAAAGTGGCGCACGCCCCGCGTGGCAGCGACGAAGACAGCGATTATGCAAAGCTGCCCGCGAGCTATCCCTACCGCACCCGTATCCGCACCAAGGACTATGAGACACAGAAAGCCAAGTTGCAGATCGAACTGCTGAAAGTGCAGAACTGGGTAAGGGACAGCGGCCAGAAAATCGTGGTGCTGTTCGAGGGACGCGATGCCGCCGGCAAGGGCGGCACCATCAAGCGCTTCATGGAACATCTCAACCCTCGCGCCGCGCGGACGGTCGCTCTGGAGAAACCGACCCAGCATGAGCTGGGACAGTGGTATTTCCAGCGCTATATCCAGCATCTGCCGACAAAAGGGGAAATGGTTTTCTTTGATCGCTCCTGGTACAACCGGGCCGGAGTCGAACGCGTAATGGGGTTTTGCACCCCCCAGGAACACCTCGAATTCATGCGCCAGACACCCGAGTTCGAGCGCATGCTGGTTAAAAGTGGAATCCTGCTATTCAAATTCTGGTTCTCGGTCAGCCGTGAAGAGCAACTGCGGCGCTTCGTGTCGCGGCGCGACGACCCTCTCAAGCACTGGAAACTCTCACCCATCGACATCAAGTCCCTGGACATGTGGGACGATTACACCGAAGCCAAGAACCTGATGTTTTTCCATACCGACACCGCCGATTGTCCCTGGGTGGTAATCAAATCCGATGACAAAAAACGGGCGCGGCTCAACTGCATGCGCCACTTCCTGCACTCCCTGCCCTACCCCGGCAAGGATTTGCACGTTGCCGTCGCACCCGACCCCCTGCTGGTGGGCACAGCGGCTGAAGTGCTCTCGCGCGACGAAAACACCACGGTCACCCATTTTTAGCGGCCTTCAATGGGAGAACGAACAACAGAGAAAAAACCTCGGTTTATTGATTGTAAAGACCGAGGCCTTTCACCTGTTGGCTTGTGTCTTACAAACAAATCGGTTGAATCTACGGCACCTTGCTTTCACAGCTTAATCACAATCAAAGCTGGCATGGTTTTCAGACTAATCCCACACCTCAACTTAATTAGCGAAGGTATTCCTGAGCCAAATTTGATGAATTTCACGGTTAAACGCCATTTTTTGGCCCAGCCCTGAATAACCTGTACCACAACCGGTAACCCAGCAGCAGCACCAGCACGGCGGCGTAGATCGCAGGCTGGGTAACATCCTTCTTGACCAGCCACCAGTAATGCAGCACGCCGCCAACGGTAATGAGATACACCAGCCGGTGCAGGCGCTGCCAGTTCCTGCCGCCGAGGCGGCGCATCATGGCCTGGGTGGAGGTCACTGCCAGCGGAATCAGCAGCAGGAAACTGGTGAAGCCGATAGTGATGAAGGGGCGCTTGAAAATATCCTGGTAGATACCGGAGAAATCAAAAAACTGGTCAAGCCAGATATAGGTGGTGAAATGCAGGCAGGCGTAGAAAAAGGCAAACAGGCCGAGCATGCGGCGCAGCCGGATTGGCCACTGCCAGCCCGAAAGTCGGCGCAAGGGCGTGACGCCGAGCGTGACGAGCAGGAAAGTCAGGGTCCAGGTGCCGGTGGAACGGGTGATGAATTCGATCGGATTGGCGCCCAGCCCGCCGTTGAATCCCAGCCACAGCAGCCGCGCCAGCGGTATGAGGCAGGCGAGGAACAGTAAAATTTTTCCGTGCTTTACCATTCCCTGCCTTCGGCTACGCTCAGGCGACAGTGGGAGAGAGGGGGTCTCATCAGAAGTATTTCTTCAGGTCCATGCCCGCGTAAAGCTGCGCCACCTGCTCACCGTACCCGTTGAACGGCAGCGTGGCGCGCTTGAAAAATTCGCCGATGCGGCGCTCCCTGGCCTGGCTCCAGCGCGGGTGGTCCACAGCAGGATTGACGTTGGAAAAAAACCCGTACTCGCCGGGTGCAGCACGCATCCAGGCACTCACCGGCGGTTTTTCGACAAGGCGGATCCTGACAATGGATTTCGCGCTCTTGAAGCCGTATTTCCACGGCACCACCAGGCGCAGCGGGGCGCCGTTCTGTTGCGGCAGCACCTCGCCGTAGAGTCCGAAAGCGAGCAGCGTAAGCGGGTGCATGGCTTCGTCCAGGCGCAGGCCTTCGACATAGGGCCAGTCCAGCACGCCGGAGCGCTGTCCCGGCATCTGCTTGGGATCATGCAGCGAGACGAATTCGACAAATTTCGCATTGCCTGTGGGTTCCGCGCGACGGATGATTTCATTGAGGGAAAACCCCGCCCACGGAATCACCATGGACCAGCCCTCGACGCAGCGCAGGCGATAGATGCGCTCTTCCAGAGGCGCCAGGCGCAGCAGGTCTTCGATGGCGTAGGTTCTGGGGTTTTTGACCTCTCCCTCGACGAATACGGTCCAGGGGCGGGTGATCAGGGTCTTGGCCGCTTGCGCCGGGTCGGCCTTGTCGGTGCCGAATTCGTAGAAGTTATTGTAAGTGGTCACTTCCTTGTATGGGGTTGCCTGTTCATTGGTGCTGAATGGGTTCTTCCGAACCCCTGGCAGTTTTTCTGCAGCGAAAGCCGGGGTCGCGAACAGGCCGGGGGCTGCGGCAACTGCCAGCGCAGCTGGTACGCTTTGCAGGAACTGGCGCCGGGCACGATAGATTTCGCGATCAGTGATTTCCGAAGGGCAGATGTCGGTGGGGCGTTTGATGAGCATGTTGATCCTCGGGGGAGGGTATTGTAGGCGGGAAAGCTTCTGCTTTCCATTCAGTGGTGAACACTTGAAGGACTGCAAAAACATGTCTGAAGTTTATTCGTTTTCGCATGCACAAAAAAACGGGCGCCGAAGCGCCCGTTGAAACTACCATAGGGATGGTAGAGGGGAGGAAACTAGATGCCGCTCACGGCGATGAATTGAACTTGCTGCATGGAAGCCATCATGCGCCTGGCAGGTTGCGAAAACATTTCCTCCCTGCACGGGAATGTAACAGTGTGTTACCGGACGGTTTACGCAGGGCAAAAAAATGGGCGCCGCAGCGCCCATTTCAATTTGGAGAGATTAAGACTAGATCAGAACTTCACGCTGACGCCGGCATAGATGGAACGTCCCATGCCAGGAACTGCGTAGCCATAAGGAGAGCCGCCAGTCGGGGGCATGGTCCTTCCCTGCCCCACGTAGGCGCCACCCAGTGGGTAGTTGTAGAATCGATTGAAGACATTTTCCACGCCCACATCGAACTGCGCCTGTTTCCACGCATAGCTGCTACGCAGATTCAGCAAGCCGTAGCCAGCGGTTTTAAGCTCGTTACGCTCTTGCGACACATTATCCTTGGCATCCACCAGCTGGACTTCCGCCGTGTTGGTCCAGTTGCCAAGGCCCTGCACTACCGCCAGTTTTGCGTTCAGTGGCATGATGTTATACAGGTCATCATCCGTGCCGCTCGAAGTTTTTCCTCTGACATAATTCAATACGCCGGTTGCCGTGAAACTGCCAAAACCAGTATTTTGGGCCAGCGGGAAATAACCCGAAATATCCAGGCCGTATAGATGAGCATCCTGGTTAACATATTTAAGGAACACAAAGTTATCGGTTCTTGTGAGGTTTGTGGCTACCGTACAAGGACTGCCCGCCATCAGAGAATCACCACTCGTGCAGCGCCGTGCATTGATGTAATCCTGCACGTAAGTGTAATAGGGCGTTACTTTCAGCCCCCAGCTTTTCTGGTCAGCGCCGTGCCAGTCGGCAGTGGCGCTGAGGGTATGGGCAACTTCCGGATTCAGATCCAGATTGCCGACATAGCCATTGCCCTCGCCAGTCATATTGATCATGTTCATGGCCATGCCGCCTGTGGACCAGGTATAGCGCTCATAGAGATTGGGCGAACGTGTTTTGCGAGCATAGCCGAACTCATAAGCCTTGCTGCTATCCGGCGTGTAGCGGGCCAGTGCAGTCATGTCCCAGTTGTTGTCGGTGCGGCTGCGATCCTTGGCATTGAAGGCGTTTGCTTCGGCGCTATAGTTGGCGTTATAGCCCTGAACCGTTCCCGTATCCATTTTGACTGTTTCGCTACGTAAGCCAATCTGACTGAGCCATTGCGGGTTCCAGCGCGCTTCCCATTCGGCAAAGGCGGCATAGCGGTCCCGCTGGCCATCGTTGATGTCCCAGAAGGTATTAGGCCACATACCCGCGCCTGACGGATCCCACCAGTCACTGAAACGATAGCGCTGATATTCGCCACCGACCCTGAGCGTGTCACGTCCGGATAACATGATGTCGGCCTTGACCACCGCACCGGCATTTCTTCCTTCCGTATCCATCGGCATGCCCGAAGCGAGAGGTACGGCAGCGGTACTGTTGTAGTACCAGAATTCCTTGTCTCCAAGGAAATCCATCTTGTGACGTGTGTGCTCGTTATAGACACGTGCCTGCAGGGCACCCCAATTGTACTGGCCGGAATATCGCAGATTGACTTGCTCGCTGTCATTGCCGGTCATGTCCATACGCTGGTTCGGGAAGCCCTGGTATGGGATGTTCTGAATTCCCAGCTTGAGCTCAACCAGATGATTCTCGTGGCGGAGCGCCAACCCAAGCGACTGATTCTGGGATTTGTAGGCGGAAGAGCCAACCTCGTCACCTGCAAGCCAGGGCACCGAGACGGCGGGCGCCTGTGGCGGGTTGATATAGGCCGGGCCGGCAGGCTTGAAGCTTTCTCCGGCCGTGTAGTTTTCGGATTCAACGGTCGAGCCGTTATACGTCATACTCAGCTTTTCACTTGCAACTGTCGCCGAAAGATTGCCGCCTGCGACATTGCCGTTACTGCGATAAAAAGCACCAGCCTGGCCCTTGAACAAAGCGCCCTGCCCTGCCGCGGCGAATTCCGGATCAGCCGATTTCACGATGATCGCGCCGCCAATACTGTCGCCGCTCACGCTCACCGGCGCGATACCTGAAAACACCTGGATGCTGGCCACGTTGGAAGGGTCGATGTAGGAAAGCGCGGGGTTCATGTGGTTGCCGCAGGCAGAGATCAGGTCCATGCCATCGACCTTGATGCGCAAGCGGTCGTCCGCCAGGCCGTGGATTGCCGGCAGACTGGAAACACCGCCAGCGCCATAAAGGCTGACGCCTGGCACATCCCTGAGCAGGGAGGCGCTGTCGCTGGTGGCCGCTTTCATGCGGTCAATGCTTGCCTTGTCAACCTGGGTTGCGCCCACGACAGCATCTTTGCTAGCGCTGACGGTGACTTCCGGCAACGTGGTGGTTTTGGTTTCATCTGCAGCCATGGCCAGTTGCGGAAGTGTCAGCGCAACGGCGAGGGGGATGATTCGTAGCTGGTGTTTCATGAGAACCTCCTTACTTGTTAAAAATTATTGCGGAATGGTAATGAATCCGAGTTTGGCGATACCGGCGCGGTTGATCGCCGCCATGACCTTGGCCACGCGGCCATATTTGACGTTCTCGTCGGC
The DNA here is from genome assembly GCA_018824405.1 of Gammaproteobacteria bacterium. Lineage (GTDB taxonomy): Bacteria > Pseudomonadota > Gammaproteobacteria > Burkholderiales > Sulfuricellaceae > Sulfurimicrobium. The sequence continues at coordinate 241,522 of JAHJGO010000011.1, read as the reverse complement.
GTGGAGCTGGACGTTGATGTCGGGGGTGGCGGCGCGCAGGGTTTTAAGCTCGTTTTCGAGAATGTCAAAATGAATCGGGCGCTGGTCGATATACACCGTGCCCTGGGCGTTGATGGCCAGCTGGATGGTATGGGTCTGCTTGAGCGGGACGACCGGCGCGGTCTTGGGCAGGTCGACCTTGACGGCCTGCATCAGCAGCGGTGCGGTGACGATGAACACGATCAGCAGCACCAGCATGACGTCCACCAGCGGCGTGACGTTGATGTCCGACATGGCGGTTTGTTCGGATGAAGTGTGCAGGGCCATGATCCGCTCCCTATTTCACGCTGAAGCCGGATTTGAGCGCGAGATGCAGGAAGTCGTTGGCAAACTCTTCCAGTTCCGCGCCATACAGGCGCACCTGGCGCAGACCGTAGTTGTAGGCCAGCACGGCAGGAATGGCGGTGGCGATACCGACAGCTGTTGCGATCAGGGCTTCGCCGATCGGCCCCGCCACCACGTCCAGCCCGGCCGAACCGGTGCGGGAAATATCCTGCAGGGCGTGCATGATGCCCCATACCGTGCCGAACAGTCCCACGAAAGGCGCAGTCGAACCGATGCTGGCCAGCACCATCAGGCCGCCTTCGAGCTTGTGCAATTCCTTCTGCACTTCGGCGCGCAGGCGGCGCTCCAGTACGTCCTGCTTGTCGCCGCTGTTCTGCAGGCTGCTCGCGCCATCTTTCTCGATTTCGCGCAGCACCTCGAATCCCGAGCGGCACAGTTGGGCGAGCGGGCCTTCGGCCTGCTGCGCGGCGGTTTCCGCTTCCGCCAGATTGCGTGCGCTCCAGAAAGCCTTGGTGAAAGCACCGTTCTGTCGCGACAGCCGCCACTGCATCCAGGCCTTCATCACGATCAGCGTCCAGGCAACGACCGAGAATGTAATCAGGAGCCACAGGGTTGCGGCGACAATAGGTGAGGTTGCGTGTCCAAACATGTTCAGTTTTCCAATTTAAAAATTATCGGGACTTCCACCCAGGCGGCGATCGATTGGCTGCCCCTTCTGGCGGGCACGAAGCGCCACTTTTTAACCGCCTCCAGCGCAGCCTGGTCGAGCGGATCGAAGCCGCTGGTTTTTTTCAGCTCCACCCGATTGCAGCTCCCATCCGCCAGCACCTCGGCCCGCACCAGAACCCGCCCCTCAATCCCCCTGCGACGCGCCGAGAGGGGGTAAGCCGGCGGCGGGTTGTTGAGATAGGCGGCGTTGAAACGCGGGGCTTCCACCACCGGCTCTGCCTCAACCTTGGGGGGCGCCGCGACAACAGGCGCCGGAGGGGCTGGCGCAACAACGACCGGCGCCGGCTCTGGCGCCTGTTCCACGACCCTTTCCGCCACCGGCTGAGGCTGCAATAACTGGCGCGGTTCAGGCTTGGCCTTAGGTTGCACTCTGGGCTTGGGTTCGGGTTTGGGCGGCTCCGGCTGTTTCGGCGTGACCTTGGGTTGTGGCGGCGGCGGAGGTGCCAGCAATGACACTTCAATCACTTTCAACGGTCTGGGGGGAACAATAGCCTGTTTCAACTGGCTCAGGCCATACCACGTCCCGGCATGGGCAAGCGCCACCAACACGACTACTGTCAACCATCTGCGAGCTTTTTCTCCCTCCATCGCTAACCTGAAAACCTTCGTCCCTTGCTAGAAATGATTTTTCACCCAGCGCTCTGTTTCCGCCTTGTCCAGCTTGCCGGTGATGGCGCGGGCCTGGTGGGTGACGTCATACAGATAGGTACGCGGCAGTTCGCCGCGCCACCTGCGATCAATTTCAAAATGCAAACGCTCCACGAAACTGTCGGCAAACACCCAAGTCTGCAATTTTTCCAGGCCATATTTTTCCAGCGTAGTCATGATCGCCGCACTCTCTTCCGGGGTGTCGGTGGAAACCAGCACGAGCGGCAGCTGGGGGTGCTGCTGAAGAAGTCTGCCGAACTGTTCCAGATTAGCCTTGCAGTGGACGCAGCTCAGCGACCAGAAAGCCAGGATAAAAGGCTTGCCGGCGTGAACGGTTGCCACTTCTTTCATGCTGCCCTGGGCAAAGGGTTTTGGTGCGAGCGGGGCAGCATGAGCAGCAACGGCCAGAAACCAGAACAGGGCCAGGCAGAAAATCCGGCGCAGGTTCATGGCTGAACGATCTCCACCAGCTGCAACCCGTCCTTTTCCGTTTGCCAGGAAAGATATGCCTGATCCCGGTTGGCGGTCAGCAAGGGATGATCCGAGGCGCCGGTTGTTGCGGCGAGGCGGCGCGGTGCGGACCAGGAAGTGCCACCGTCGGAAGAGTGCATTCCCTGCACCGAAGCTTCCTTGCCGTCAAATTCCTTCCATACCACGAAAACCTTCTGCCCCAGGCTCAGCACATCCGGGTGTCCGGCCTGCGCATCCTCATTGCCAAAGGGGCGAGAAGCGGAAAAGGTCATGCCGCCATCCGTGCTGGAGCCGTAGAACAGGCCATGGCGTTCCGGCCCGTTATTGAACCAGACCAGATGATGGACCCCGTCCGATCCAATCGAGATGGCTCCGCCGTGATGAGGGCATCCGTCTACCTGCCAGTTATCGTGCGTGGCACGCACTATTGTTGTTTTTTCATCGATCCGGGCGAGCGCAAAGTCACGCGTGTTAGTACCGAAGATGTGGCGCCAGAACACCACGGGCACGCCATCCGGCCCCATCGCCATAGCCACCCGGCAGCATTCGCACGAATGGTCGGCCAGCTTGAGGTTGGGCCGGAAGGAGGCGCCGTTGTCATCGGACACGGCGTAATACACTGCTGCGCCGGTATAAGGCCGGCCTTCTTTCTGCGCGGCGGAGAGGTCGCGCTTGTCGAGCCAGGCCAGATAAACCTGTCCGCGATCATTGACGCCCATGGCCTCGAAGCGGTGGCTGATGATTTCCGGATTGTCGTTGACCGTGACAGGCCACGAAAACGTCTTGCCGCCATCTGTCGAGCGGCTGAAACGGATGTGCCCGGTCATGGGCTTGTCCAGCGCCTGGGTCCAGGATAGGTAGATTACCTCGTTCCTGACCAGGATTTTGGGGCGGTTCTCACCGTCTCCGGCGATATGCTCCGGGATCTCGTTAACAACCACCGGGGTGCTGAAGCGATTACCGCGATCATCGGAATAACTGACTCGGATGCGCCCCTCCTGCGCCAGAACTCGCCACAGGCGGCCCTTGGCGTCAAAAGCCGTGGAAGTGGCGAGAGAAGGCTGGGCGAGAATGTTGCGCCAGATTTTTTCCCGGTCCGGCTTCTGCGCCGGGGCCACGGATACGGATGCCGAGGCACCATGTTCCGCGTGGGCAGGCGCATCTGCCGCCGCCTTGCAGGGCAGGCTTGCCATGGAGAAAAACAGAAAGGACAGAAGTATTTTCGTCATATGTCTTGGATTCCATCGACCGGAGCGCTAAGCATCCGGTCGATGCGACATCACATCTGCCATGCAATCTCGCCGTAAACAGCCCTGCCCATGGCCCTGCTGGACTCGTAATAATCCCGGTCAAACAGGTTGTTGGCCGAAAGGGAAAGCTTCAGCCCCTTCTTGATCGCATAAGAGAGCTTGGCGTTGGTAATGAAGTACGCATCGTAGGAACCATAGACCCCGCTGGCCGTATCCAGGTTTTCATCGTTGTTATAGACCTTGCCCACATAGTGTCCGGTGAGAGATCCGCTCCAAGGCCCTTGCACGCCCTGCAACCCGATATTTGCCATTTTTCTCGGGGTTCTGGTCATATACTTGCCTTCGGTAGCCGGATTCGCCTGGTTTTCGGTGATTTTGGAATCATTGAAGGTCAGGTTGGCGAAAGCGGTCAAGCCGTTCATCAGCTTCTGGCGAACTTCCAGTTCAATACCCTTTACTTTGGCAACACCGGCATTGGCGACGCTTTGCTCCATCAGGGTATCGGACTGGGTACGATAGATCAGGTCTTTCAGCCGGCTTTCATAAATGGTGGCACGCAGCAACGTACCGCTACCCACCTGCTGCTCAATGCCGAGTTCCATCGAGGTGACCGTTTCAGGCTTCAGGTCTGGATTGGGCGTATAGGTATATCCGGTCTGTGGCGTCCACCAGCCGAAGGTATCGCGCAGATTGGGCGCGTGGAATGAATTGCCGATCGAGCCGCGCAAGGTCGTGGTGTCCCCCGGGCGGTAGACCATTGAAGCCTTGGGACTGAAATGGGTCTGGCTGCGCGAGGTATATTCGTTTTTATATGCGGGCGCTCTCACTTGTTCAATATATCCCTCGGTGGACCAGGAATCGTAGCGTCCCCCAAGATAGGCGGTCAGGCGCGGTGAAAGCGTGATTTCGTCTTGCACGAACAGTGCGTAGGTTGTGTCCTCGCCGGAGGTCTGGTTCTGTACCGGGCCTGTAATGCCGGCATCGCGCCAGTCGCTGACGCTGTAGGTGATGGTGTCGATCTTCCGCTTGTTGCCGGAAACTCCGGCCACCAGATAGTGGCTGTCGGCCAGCGGAAAGCTGGCCTGAACCGTGCCTGAAAGCTCGTTGCTCGGGCGCAGCATGCGGCTCGCAGAACCGCCATTGGCCAAGGTCGCCGCAGAGCCCAGCACAAAATAGTTGTTGTACAGCGGCATGTCGGAATAACCCAGGGTGGCCTTGAGCGTGGATCCTTTCCCGAGCTGCTTTTCATATTCCGCGGTGTATCGGTTGTATTCCTTGATCTCACTGTCCGGGCCGGTCAGGAAGTCTTTTTCCCTGACTGTGAGGTTGGTGCTCGTGCCCGCTACCGTAACGTTCCCCGCGACTACCGGGTTGCCTGCTGCATCGCGCAGATAAGTGTTGTAATGGTTGCGCCCGGTGCTTTCATAGAGAAACTGCGAAGCGCCCAGGGTCAACCGGGAGTCCGCGGGCAGATCGACATACAGCTTTACACCCAGGTTTTGCGAGTTCCAGCCATTTGTCCCTTTATCTCCGACCAGATAGGCAGCATTGCCACTGGAATCCGTGGTCCGCTGGGCTCCCGTGACAATGGTGCCGCCTGCAGTGCCCGGTTTGATCACGACTTCATCCTTGATGTAGCCGTCGCTCTGCTTGTGGGCATAGTCAAGGACGATGCCGATACGTTCACCGAGGCGATCCTGGTAAACAAGTGAACCGCTCTGGAAATTGTTCGTGCCAACTCCGCCCTTGAGGGAAAATTCCCTTTTTGTGGGCGCCTTGGTGATGATGTTGATCACGCCACCCATCGCGCTGCCGCCATAGAGCGAGGAAAACGGGCCGGGCACCACTTCGATGCGTTCAACCGTCTCTGCCGGGACCGATTCCCACGTAACTGCGCCAATGTAAGGATCATTCAGGGTCTGGCCATCCACCAGCACCAAAGTGCGCGAGTAATCGGGGATGCCGCGCAGCAGCACGTTGGTTCCCATCACGCTGGGCTCGTGCCCTCCAGGACGGTTGGTGTAGACGCCGGGCAGGTAAGTAAGCGCCTCATCCACCGACTGAACATTCATCTTGTCGATATCCTTGCTGGTCACAACGCTTACCGTGGCGGGCGCCTCGGAAGTGTCCTTGGCGGTTTTGGTGGCAGTCACCACCATTTCTTCCATTTTTTGGGCGCTTTTTTGTACTTCCTCGGCGGCAAGTGCGAACGAAGCCGACATGCCTGCACAAGCGGCGGAAACGATTAAAGGCAGTAATTTGACATGCAGGCGGTTGTTCAAAAGATTCTCCTGTTATTTTATTGAGCTAAATCAATTTAAAGTATGGGGATGGTAAAGGTCTTTGCCCATTCAGTGAATGCGACAAGATGTCGCAGGGCGTGCTCTAGATCAGCCAGAGACGACGCATTCCGATCAGGACCAGGACCATCCCCGCGCCATAGCGGATCCATTTTGTCAGCCAAGGCTGGCTTTCCCGCATCCGGGCGCCGAACAGGTTGAGCAGGGGAAGCAACAGCAGCAGTGGCGTCAGGGCTGCGCCTAGACCGAACATCAGGCCGTAGCCCGCGCCGGACAAAGTGCCGCCTGAGATGGCGCAGACAGCCAGGAGCGAGGCCAACGGGGCGCAGGGGGTGAGGCTGAGCGAGAAACCGAGCAGAAAAGGCGGCGTGCCGGCGCCCCGTCTAGCCGCGCTGCATGGACTTGTGCGCCGCGACGGCAGGAACAGCCATGCCCCTGCGGCAATGCTGGCGGCACCGATAAAGGCATTGCCGATGCCGCTGGAGAGCGCCTGGGTCAGCCACATCCCGAGCGCGCCGGCCAGGCCGCCAAGCAGGCTGTAGGCCGTCACCCGGCCAAGCAGGAACACGCCGGTATCGACCAGCGTCTCGCGATTGCTGCCGCCGCGCCCCAGCACCCAGGTGCCCATGAACGGCAGGCAAGTGACGGTGCAGGCAGTCAGGCCCATGGAAACGCCGAGCAGCCAGACCGAGAACATGCCGATGGTTTCGGGCAAGGGCACGCCACCGCCCGGCATGATGGTATCAAGCATTTTCTTCAGCACCCGCAGACAGTTTTCGCGGAGCGGCAACGATCTTGATGGTGCCGTCCGGCATTTCGCCCTTCATGCGCTTCTTGTAATACTCGCGGCTGGACTTGAATAGCGGGATCGGCCCCCATTTCATCTGGATCACGTCGTCATCCGGGCAGAACTCGGCGCAGCGACCGCACAAGGTGCAATCCTCGTGATAAGCCTTGCTGCCGTGTTCGCGGGCAATCTCGTGGATGTCCATCGGGCAGGCCTTGGCGCAGATGCCGCACTTGTCGCACTTGTCGTGCTGCTTCTTCACCAGCCGCATCGGTGAGAGGCGCTGGAACACGGCGTTGAACGAGAGCAGCGGACAGATGCGGCAGAATGGCTGGCGCACGGCGAACGCGGCGATCAGGATGAAACCGGCCATGGTATTGGCGATGGCGCCCAGAGTGAAGGCAATGCCGTCGCCGGTGCGCAAGGCCAGTTGCTCGGTGCTGCCGGTGAGCAGGGTGGTGGCGATACGCGAGGGGCAGACATCGCAGAACGGGTTGCCGAGGCTGTGCGGCGTGACGCCCAGCCCGGTCAGGAGCGGCAAGGCCAGCACCAGAACCAGCAGCATCAGCCATTTCACCGGTCGCACCTTGCTGACGTTGCCGTCCTCGAAGCGTCGCAGCTGCATGTTGAGCTTGCGCCCAAGCTTGTTGATCAGCTCCTGGATCGTTCCCAGTGGACAGATCCAGCCGCAAAAAGCCTTGCTCAGCACGAAAAAGAAGGTGAAGAAGGTGAGCAGCGTGAACAGCAGCGGCAGCACCATCTGGAAGGTAAGCTGCTGGGCCTTGACCAATGCCTCGCCGATGCGATGGTGCAACTGGTGCTGGGTAGGAATCAGCACGCAATAGGCGCCATTCTGCTGGTCGTAGGCACAGGAAAGCGCTGGCAGCGCATTGGATATTTTCTCCGCCATGTAGAAGCCAACCACGTTGGAGCCATACACCGTCAGCAATAGCATGGCGATCTGGACGAACAGCCGGAAGCGGCCAAGTGTGGGGAATATCGCCTTAAGCATCATGCCTCCTTCGTGCTTTTGTTATTTTCGGCCTTCTTGCGACGCAGCAGCGGGGCTGCCAGCAGCATGCCAAATACGCCAAACCCCAATCCGGCCAGCAAATCCCGGTTGCGATCGGCATCGGCGGAATAGGTGAAATTAAAGGCACTCAGATAATGCTTTCCGCCTTCTTCATGTTCTGCCGCCAGCACGAATTTTGCCCGGCGCGGGCCATGGCCGTGGCCGCCCTGCCCCGGTGTTTTTTCGGCTGGCTTGAAGTCGCGCGGGAACAGCACGGTCACCATGCCCTTCTCATTGCTGGTGAATGCCATTTTGGTGCCAAACTCGGTCTCCATCCGCAACGCCTTGTTCGCCAGCGGCTGGCCGTTGAAACGCAGCATGAATTGCCACTTCTCGCTTTCGCGCCAGGAGCCATGCTCGCGCGGCAGTGGCTGGGGGATGATCTCCAGTTCATGCTTCTGTTCCAGCAGCAGTTTGGTTGGCGCCGGGCCGGGCTCACCGAAATAGTAGGGAGTGGAGGCCACCGTGACCTGGCTATCCTTTTCCTGCCGGGCAGTCACCCAGTAATAATTGCCAAGCTTGGGCAGCGCCTTGATGACGGTGCCTTCCGCTTCGACAGGAACCTTGCGCCGTGCATCGGCAACGCTGGAATCCGGGGCAAAGACCTCGAAGTAATCCGTTGCGATGTTTTTTTCCGTCAGCCCCGTGCTCATGCGGTCGCGCGCTCCCTTGCGCATCACCGGAGCGATGATGGGATATTTTGTCCAGTCACGACCCTGCCATTTTCCCTGGCCGGGTCCTTTCGGCTGCTCCGTACCACCAGAGCCATGATCATGGTTCTGGTGCTCGGCAGCCATGCCGGTCGGTGCCTGGGATGGCCGGTTGGCGCCTGGTTTTTCATCGGCGATCGCCATTCCCTCTACCGCTATCAGCGATGCAGCCAGGAAAATGCCAGCATGAATATGCATGATTTCTCCAATGGACATTTAGAAGGTTGCGGATACGCCAGCAATCCAGGTGCGCGGCTTGCCAACCACAATCGACAGATCATCGGCGTTGTAGACACTGTCGTATTGGCCTGTCAGGTAATCTGCGGCATCATTCGTTCCCCGGGCAATGGTCCAGTATTTGTGGTCGAACAGGTTGTTCACCCTTGCGAACAGCGACCACTTGGCGCCTAGTGGACCTTTGTCCCGGATATCATAATTGGCATGCAGATGGAACAAGGTGCGCCCCGGCAGCTTTTCCTGGTTGATTTCATCGGCCCAGGACCAGGTTTTTGCATCCATTTCCAGCGCCAGCCTGAAGCGCTCATTCGGTTGCCAGCCTGCTGTCGTGTTCAGGCTATGGCGCGGCACGCGCGGCACGGCATTGCCGGTATTGTCATAGTGAACCATAACCGGGTTGGCGACATAGGGACTGCCCAGGGTTTGATAATAATTTTCGTAGTCGGTGAAAACTGCGTGGATATAGCTGTAGGCCAGATCCAGGGTGTACTCCCGCTTGCGGTCGCTTTTCAGGGACAATTCGAAGCCGCGATTGCGCACACCACCAATGTTGTCATACATTTCCTGGACTGACGTGGAGGAGGCGCTGTACTGGCCGACCGTGCTCATGATGTAGTCCTTGCGGTCAACCTGATAGATGGCAGCCTCGACTTCGTATGGAACACCGAACAGGCTGGTTCTCGCCCGCGCACCCAGTTCCATATTGATCGCCTGCTCCGGACGGAGATTCTCGTTGTTCAGCACCTTGGTGCTGGTCGGGGAGATGCTGCCGTTATAGAGCTGTTCTGCTGTGGGGGCGCGGAAACCCGTGGACACATTGCCGAAAATGTCCATATTGTTGTTGACGGCATAGTTCGCACCTCCGCGCCATGAGCTCACATTGAAGGATTTGTCGCGCGTGAAGGGCGTGGCGATCTCGCGGGTTTGACCTGTTGCGTAATCCAGGGCAAGGTGGTCGTAACGGCCATTCGCTGTCAGCGTCCAGCTCGGGGCCGGCACAAACTTCAATTCACCGTATATGGCATTGACGGCCTCGTCTGTGACGCTATCGGTAAACACTTCTCCGGCGCGCACCAGATTTGTCGGCGAGCAGGTATATGGCGGCGTGTAATCCACCCTGCCACAGTAATCCACCCTGGCCGTATTGAAGTTTTCGTATTTGTTGCGCCGCAGATCCACGCCCGTCAGCCAGCCAAGGCTGCCTGACGACGCCCGCCATTCGCCCTTCACGCCACGCTGGGTCTGGTGGTAATCGTTGTTGGTGGTATAGAGTTCCTGCGCGCCCGGGCTGGAATCGCTGATTGCCTGGCCGTCCGCTGCCACCCGCTGGGGCGAGGACCAGTAGAAAGTCTGGTCGCGATATTCATAGGCAGTTGCCAGAATGTTGCTGCTCGCGGACAGGTCTTTTGAATAGGTCATATTGAGCTTCTGGAGCTCGACATCGTATTTGCGGGTAAAGTCCCGACCGATACTCCCTGTCGGGTCGAGATTCGCCTGAGTCGCGCCCTTTACCGAGCCATGCTTGTCCTTGAGTCGGTCGGATTTTTCGAAACCAAAGGTCAGGTCCGAAGTGTCTGAAAGAAACATGCGCATATTGCCGTCGATATAGCTGGTCTTGTAGCCCGACTGCCAGTAGTAATCATCGCCTTCCCGCTCGGTCACCTGAATGTGGCCGCTGCCCCAGTCGTTCGCAAACCCGGCACGCACCAGTTTCCGGGTGTAGTCGTAGGAACCCGCGTCAGCCGCAACCGTGATGCCCTTGTATTTTGCACCGCGCTTGGTGGTGATGATCACCGCGCCGATCAGGGCGTCTTCACCGAACAGATAGGAAGCGCCGCCCTTGATGACCCGGATCGATTCGATGTTGTCGAGATCGACGTTGACCTTGCCCGTGCGTTCGAATACCGGCACGCCGTCGATCACAATTGCCACGCCCGGCTTCTCGCCCATATAGCGCTGATTCTCGACGCCGCGCAACTTGATCTTGATTTCGTCGCCACTGGAAATATCGGCAGTGACGCCTGGAATGGATTGAAGAAGCTCAATCATGTTTTCCGGCCGTTGCGCATCTACCGTCTGTCCGCTGATGACATGAACACTGGACGGCTCGTCGCGCTTGGAAGCGAAACGGTCGTCGATGGTGGTCGAGGTGACAAGCACTTCGTCCATTTTCTGCGTGGTGACAGGAACCGAGTCGGCAAAGGCGCTTCCCATGGCTCCAGCACAAATGACCGCGACAATGCGGCTGATCGGCTTGACAGTAAATAACATTTTCCCTCCCCGGAAAGTGAGCAATGACATTAGGATATGTTTATCCTGAATAATTTCAGGGCATGTTAAAGGGAAAAGTTCCCGAAAAAAATGCGACAAGGTGTCGCGCGACAAAACGCCGCGCCTGTGCAGGCGCTTTGGCGTGTATAAAGACACTAAATCCTGACAGGATCATTTTTCCGCGCCGTACAGGGCCGCGTGGCGAAATACCGCAGCGCACAAATACCTGGCTTGAGATTACAATTCATAGGATTTTTAGCGGACTTTCACTGCATGTTCGGACACGATGCGCCCATGACGGCACCTTCTGGCAGCAATTTGCGGCGCGTTCTGGTGCTGCGCAGTTTTGTGATCGGCGGCCTGCTGCTGGCCGGGGTGCTGGCTGTCCGATTGCTGGAATTGCCTTTGCCTCTGCCTCCCCTGTTCTCGGTGATCGGCCTGCTGACACTGGTCAACCTGCTGACCTGGTGGCGACTGCGCCAACCCTGGCCGGTGGCGGACGGGGAATTTTTCGCCCAGTTGCTGGTGGATGTCCTTGCCATTACGGTGCTGCTGTACTACGCCGGTGGCTCTACCAACCCGCTGGTGTCCTACTACCTGGTGCCACTGGTGATTGCCGCAATCACGCTGCCTGCGGTATACACCTGGAGCATGGCGGCACTCACGGCGGCCTGTTATACCCTGCTGATGTTCAATTACTACCCGCTTATGCCCCGGGACGGAAATTTCAGCACCGCCATCTATCTGCACCTCACCGGGATGTGGCTGACCTTCGTGCTCTCTGCCTTTCTCATCGCTTTTTTTGTGGTGCGCATGGCCAACGCGGTCAAAGCGCGCGACCAGGCACTGGCCGGCGCGCGCGAAGAAACCCTGCGCAATGAGCGTATCGTGGCGCTAGGCACGTTGGCAGCGGGAGCAGCCCATGAACTGGGGACGCCGCTGGCGACCATGGCGGTAGTGACCACCGAACTGCAGCAGGAATATGCCGGTGAACCAGAGCTGGTGGAAGATCTGCGTCTGCTGCGCCAGCAGGTGGACAATTGCAAGCACATCCTCTCCGACATGCTCGCTGCCGCCGGGCAGGGGCGGGCCGAAGATGCTGCGGCACAGCCGCTGGATGAGTATTTGGCTGGCCTGCTTGAGAAGTGGCAACTGGTCAAGCCGGGCGTGACCGTGGCAGCCGAATGGCAGGGCGCCCTGCCCGCACCCCATATCGCTGCCGATCAGACACTGACGCAGGCTTTGCTCAATCTGCTCAATAACGCTGCCGATGCATCGTTCGAAAATGTTGAAATCTACGGCTGCTGGCAGAACAACGAGTTAGATCTGGAAATTCGCGATCGCGGGCCCGGACTTGCGCCCGAGGTGCAACAACGCGCAGGGCAACCATTCTTCACCACCAAGGGGCATGGCTTCGGCATCGGGCTGTTTCTGGCCAACGCCACTATCGAGCGCTTTGGCGGCAAGGTGCTGCTGCTCAACCGCGAGGGCGGCGGCGCGATCACTCGTGTATCTTTACCCCTGACCAAACTGCTGATCAAACCATGACGAATGAAATTCAAAATCAGGACGACCATCCCAGCCTGTTGCTGGTGGATGACGACGAAACCTTCTGCCGTGTGCTGAAGAAGGCGCTGACACGGCGCGGCTTCGATGTAACGGTGGCGCATGAGGTAGAAACGGCGCTGCAACTGGCCGAATCCAGCCCGCCCGAATTTGCCGTGGTGGACCTGAAAATGCCTGGCGTCTCAGGGCTGACGCTGGTCAAGCGCCTGAAAGAGCTGGACGAGGAAACGCGCATCGTCATGCTGACCGGTTTTGCCAGCATTGCCACGGCAGTGGAGGCGATCAAGCTGGGGGCCACCCACTATCTTGCCAAGCCTGCCGATGCCGCCCAGATCATTGCGGCTTTCGAACGAGAGGGCGGCGACGATGAAGTGCTTGTCACACCGCAGCCGTTATCCGTGGACCGCCTCGAATGGGAACACATTCAGCGCGTGCTGGCGGAACACCAGGGCAATATCTCGGCCACCGCGCGTGCACTTAAGATGCACCGCCGCACCCTGCAACGGAAATTATCCAAGCATCCGGTGCGCGAATAGGCGTCAAGCCGCAGTATAATTGCAGATAGCGGTTCCTGATTCCTTATATTGGATGGCGGATTTCTCGCTACCATTGTCTGGGTTAACGTATGGCTGCCACTGCAGCAAAAACTTTTTCTTCCCGCCTGACAGCGCTTGCCTGTGGTTTGACCGCGCTGCTCAGCGGCTTGGTGCTGCTGGGCTGGATATTCGAAATTCCAGCCCTGACCACTTTTATCGCCATCGGACCACCCGCGCCGTTTCCCACAGCTTTTCTCCTGCTGCTGGCTACTGGCGCCCTGTGGCTGTTGCGGCTACCAAGGCTGCCGCAGCTCGCGGCGCTGCTGGGGGCTGTTGTACTGATACTGGGCGTACTGGGTCTGGCGGAAATCTGGCTCGGTAACAGTTCCGGTATTCAGGAAAAAATAACACTCCTGTTTCTGTCCACGCCCACCCATGTAGCGGCGCACATGCTGCCCCATGCGGTACTGGCTTTTGCCTTTCTGGGCGCGGCGTTACTGCTAATGACGAGCAATGGCGTGGGTCGGTCTTATGTCGCCCAGGGGTTTGCCCTGGCGGTGATGGTTCTCGCGCTCCAGGCCATGATCGGCATGATCTTCCGTGGAGGGGCTATTTCTGCCGGTGTCGCGGTATCAGGCATGGCTTTTCCGGCTGCACTGGGTTTTCTGCTACTGGGCGTGGGAATCCTGTTCTTGCGCCCTGAACATGGACTGGCTGAAATCCTGCTTAGCAAGGGGCCCGGGGGAGCATTGCTGCGCTTCATCGTGCCGGTGGTGCTGATCGTGCCCAATGGCCTGGTTCTGATGGCGATGGCGAGCTTTCACGCTGACCGTTTTGGTGATGGTTTTACGGTTGCAGTGTTGGCGCTGGTCTGGGTGTCCTTTGTGATGGCCATGTTTTTCATATTGGGAATTTACCTGAACCGCAAGGGCGAGGCGCTAGTCCTGAGCGAACAGCGTTTTCGTGCTGCAGCGCATGAGCTGGAATTCACCAATCAACTCATGGAGCGAATATTTTCAAATATGCACGTATCGGTCGCCTATCTCGACAACGAATTCAATTTTATCCGCGTCAATGAAAACTATGCCGCAGCCGACCAGCAGCGCACAACGGAGTTCTTTGTCGGGAAAAATCATTTCCAGCTCTACCCCGATGCGGAAAACGAGACCGTTTTTCGCCATGTGCTGGAAAGCGGAGAGCCCTATATTGCATACGCCAAGCCATTTGAGTATCCGGGCCAGTCCGGACGCGGGGTGACATACTGGGACTGGAATCTCACGCCGGTCAAGGAAAAGAGCGGTAAAGTCGACGGACTGTTGCTCACCCTGGCCGACGTAACCGAACGCAAGCAGGCGGAGGCAGCGCTGCAAGTCAGCGAGGCCCGTTCCCGCGCCCTGCTCAACGCCACGGCGGAGACCGCCATGTTGCTGAATGAAAACGGCACGGTGATGGCGATCAACGAAATTGGTGCAAAACGTCTGCATCGCTCTGTGGATGAAGTGGTCGGCATCAACTTCTTTGCCTTGATTCCACCCGAACTTACTCGCTCACGCCAACCACTTGTGCAGCAACTTTTCCAGACGGGGCAGCCATTTCATCTCAAGGATGAATGGGAAGGCATTGCGTTCGAGAGCAACGCCTATCCCGTTTTCAACGCCGATGGACAGGTTGTGGCGGCGGCGATATATGCGGCCGATGTCACCGAGCGCGTGCAGTTGCAAGCGCTGGATACCCTGTTTAACGAAATCGACCAGCAGGTGCTGCGTGGCCTGCCATTGCCCAGTCTGCTTGAATTCATTTGTGTGGAGGTGGCGCATCTGCTGGGATACCAGTTCGTGTGGATAGGGCGCAAGGAGCCTGGGGGTGAAATCTCCGTCGCCGCTTGCGCCGGGCCAGAAGTGAATTTTCGTTTCGAGCTGGAAAAGATCGGCGTGCGCTGGGATGAAACACCACAGGGTCATGGCCCGGCGGGACTGACCATCCGGCTCGGCCAAACTCAGGCGTTCCGCCTCTCGGATCCCGGTTTCAAGCCATGGCGCGAATCTGCAGAGCGCTTCGGCCTGAAATCCATTATCTGTATTCCGCTGATCATCCGTGGCGAGGTGTATGGCGCTTTCTCCCTGTATTCACTTCATGAACACAGCTTCGATGATCCCGCCACGGTTCAGCGCTTGGGAATGATCGCCGGGCGCATCTGCGTCGCTTTGGAAAAGGCCATGGACCAGCAGCAGCTGCGGCTGCTCGGCACCGCTCTGGCCTCCGCCGGCAACGGAGTGTTCATCACCGACCGGCGCGGACATATCCAGTGGCTGAACCAGTCATTTACGCGCCTGACCGGGTTTTCACCGCAGGAGGTACTGGGCGAGACTCCGCGCATCCTGAAATCAGGGAAACAGAGCGCGGACTATTACCAGAAGCTGTGGAAAACCATCACCGCAGGCGAAGTATGGAGCAGCGAAACCATTGAAAAGCGCAAGGATGGTTCGGAATTCACAGTGCAGCAGACCATCACGCCGATCCGCGACGCAGCTGAGGAAGTCACCCATTTCATCTCGATTTTGGAAGACATTACCGCGCAGAAAATTACCGAGGCCCGCATTCAGCACCTGGCCCATTACGACGCGCTTACTGACCTACCCAATCGCGCCCTGTTTTACGACCGGCTACAGCAGGTTCTGGTGCAGGCGAAGCGCGGTCATATTTCTGCCGCGCTGATGTTTCTGGACCTCGATCGCTTCAAGAGCGTTAATGATACTCTGGGGCATCATATTGGCGATTTGCTGCTGCAGGAAGTGGCGAGCCGCATCCGGGCCTGCGTGCGAGAGAGTGATACGGTGGCGCGCCTGGGTGGGGATGAATTTACCGTGTTGCTGCTACAGGTGGCTGATCGGGAAAGTGCCGCAATCGTTGCGCGCAAAATCATCGCTGCTTTTGCCGAACCCTTCGTGCTCGGCGGCCATGAACTGCAATCGAGCACCAGCATCGGCATTGCTCTTTACCCGCTGGACACCGAAGACTGCGACAAGCTGGTGAAATGCGCCGACAGCGCAATGTACGAAGCCAAACAGCAGGGGCGCAACCGTTACTGCTTCTTCGACGCCTCGTCCGAATCCTTGTAGCCGGTCAGCATCGGCCACACCAGGTCTTCGCCCTTGAACAGCCGGTGCGCCAGAATCGAAGCGACATGCGCTACAGCCAGCGTTAACAGCACGTTGAAACTGCCTTCATGGAGCTCTGTCATCACTTCGGCAATCTGATCGGATACCCAATAACGTAACGGACCGCTGGTCATCACGTCGTCGCTGGCAAACAGGCCGGTGAAACCTTGCAGCGCTAGCGTGGCAAGCAGAGCTGCAATCATCCATCCGCCCAGCGGATTGTGTCCTAGATAGCGAGGTGCGGTGTTGGCGCGCAGTGCACGGGCGTACTCCAATGTTGGCCCCATGCCGCGCAGAAAATTCCCGAAGCGCGCATATTCACCTCCGACGAAGCCCCAAAGCAGACGGAAAGCCAGCAGGGCGAGAATGGCGTAACCACCCAGCAGGTGGAACTTCAGCCATTCATCTTCAAGTTCGCCACTCAGCCACTGAAAGGCCACCAACGCAACCAGAGCCCAGTGAAACAGCCGGGTGGGCAGATCCCAGACATAGATTTTGTTCACAATCATTGCTCCATCAATTCCTCTTCGAGCGGCATCCTAGCCCATTCTGCTATGATTGCGCCATGTTATCGATCCAGAACCTGATTTATTACCAAAGCGGCGTCCCGCTACTGCAGAATGCCAATTTACAGATCTTTGCCAGCCAGCGCGTCGGCCTGGTGGGCAAGAACGGCTGCGGCAAGTCCACCCTGTTCCGTCTGATCCGCGGCGAAATTCGACCCGACGGCGGCGAGATTGCCTTCCAGCAGGGCAAGACCCTGGCTTTCGTGGAGCAGGAAATTGACAATTCCGAGCGCGCCGCGCTGGAGTTCGTCCTCGATGGTGATAGCGAGCTGCGCCAACTGGAACGCGTGCTGCAACGCGATTCCCATGATTCCGAGTGGTTCGAGGCGCAGCACCGATTCGAGGCCATCGAGGGCTATGCCGCGCCCTCTCGTGCCGCGCAGTTGCTGAATGGCCTGGGGTTTTCCAATGAGCAGCTGACGCGCCCGGTGAACAGTTTTTCCGGCGGCTGGCGCATGCGTCTCAATCTGGCTCGTGCCCTGATGCGCCGAGCCGATTTGCTGCTGCTCGACGAACCCACCAACCACCTCGACCTCGAAGCCATCCTGTGGCTTGAACAATATCTTGCGCGCTATCCTGGCAGCGTGCTGCTGGTGTCGCATGACCGCGAATTCCTCAACGCCTGCGTCAACCGCATTGCCCATGTGCACGATCAGATCATTGATCTCTATAGCGGCAGCTATGACGACTTCGAGCGCACCCGGGCCGAGCGCGCAGTGCAGCAGAACCAGGCCTTTACCCAGCAGCAGGAAAAGATCGCACACCTCGAGGACTTCATCCGCCGCTTTCGCGCCAAGGCAAGCAAGGCGAAGCAGGCGCAAAGCCGCGTCAAGGCGCTGGAACGGCTGGAACGCATTGCCCCGGCGCACGTCGATCATGGCCATTTCGAACTGGAAATCGAAGCACCGGAACGCAGCCCGGACACCCTGCTCAAGCTGGAAAAAGCCAGTTGCGGCTATGGCGACAAAGCCTTGCTGGAAAACATCAATCTGGTGCTGCGTTCCGGTGCGCGCATTGCCTTGCTGGGGCCCAATGGGGCGGGCAAATCCACCCTGATCAAGCTGCTGGTTGGCGAGTTGCTGCCCTCAGCGGGCAATCGGGAAGCTGCGCCGGAATTGCGTATCGGCTATTTTGCACAGCATCAGCTTGAGCACCTCGATAGCACAGCTACGCCACTGGAACATCTGCTCAGAATTGCGCCGCAAGCAACTACACAGGATTTACGCAATTTTCTTGGCCGTTTCGGTCTCGCGGGAGAACGCGAGGATCGCCCGGTGGAAACCTTTTCCGGCGGCGAGAAAAGCCGCCTGGCGCTAGCCCTGCTGGCATGGCAGAAACCCCATCTGCTGCTGCTCGACGAACCGACCAACCATCTGGACCTCGACATGCGTGATGCGCTGACGCTGGCGCTGGAGGAATATGGCGGTGCGATGGTGCTGGTGTCCCATGACCGCAGCCTGATTCGCGCCACGGCGGACGAATTGTGGCTGGTGGCGGATGGGACGGCGAAACTGTTTGATGGCGATCTGGAAGATTACCGTTCATGGGTGGAGTCGCGCCGCCAGGAAGTTGGCGCACCGGTTTCTCAGGTTGCGGCGACGGAAAAGCCGCGGCGCGAGAATGCTCCGCGCAAAAAGGCTCTACTCTCCAAGCAGGGCAAACTTGAAGCCGAATTGCATCAGGCTCAGGCCGAGCTGGCCGGGGTCAATGAGCAGCTTGCCGATCCCGGGCTGTATCAGAATCCGGACCCTGCGCTGGTTCAGGATTTGAACCAGCGACGGGAAGTGCTGGAAAGCCGGGTGGCACAACTGGAGGAAAGCTGGCTGGAGCTGGAAATGGCGCTGGAAGAAGCTATTTGAATGGCAAGGCGACAATGGCTTTTGCAACCCATTTGTCCGGGGCTTCGCTGGAACCGTGACCTATGCCGAAATTGATGTCGAAATTTCTGCTTTCAACATCCAACACCGCGTAGAGGGCATGACTGCGTTGGCTGGCTGGCAGGATCTGGCGCAGCGGTCCGTATTCACCATAATATTCAAAACCGGCATGGATTCCTTCGACCGCCTTGCGGGTTATTTTTACCCCGGGTTCGAACTGTGGGGCGCGGCTGACATTATTCGACAGGCTCATATCCAGCACCGGGTTGAAACTCAGCAGCCAGTTTTCGTCCCGATATCCGATGATGGGCCGCAACTCCAACCCCCAATAGTTTTCCGAAGTGCGCCGTGAAGCATAACCAAATTCGGTACTGAAACCCCAGAAGAAACGGGTGCCTTCCTCGCGTTGTGCAATGTGCTTCATGCGCAGCCGCAATCCGTTGTTATACAGGTTGCCGTTCGGGTCAAGCGCCATCGGCAGATACAGACCCGCCTCCCAGACTTTTGTCAGGCCGTAGGTGAATTCCGGCGTGACTTGCAACATGTGATGGCCAGGCTTCTCGCCCTCGTAACCGGGTTCCTTCGCTCCCTTGATGGCGTAATTGACATGCAGTTCCAGGCCAAATTCGCCCGGATCATTCATTTCCTCGGTGTAAACCTGGATTTCATCTGGGGCCGCAACGGCACCGGACACAGTGAGAGTTAATAAAGCGGCGGCCAGAGCGCCACATGCATAACGTGCAAGTTTCATTTGATGGCTTTCAGTTAATTATTTATGAATGAGAAGCATTATCAATTAACTGCGCGACAAATGCAACTACTGCAACAAATGGGGTTGTTTATGCTTTGTTTAGGGTATCCAGAAAGACAAGGCGGGCTTGTTCAATCTGCCTGCGTATGATGCTCACCCGCTCCGAGGACAGCTCTGCATCGAGCGGCTCCAATGCGCTCAGGCATTGAGCATGATAGTTATCGAAGGCCATGTTTACTTTGTCCGATGAAAGGGTATCCGGTGTGCGCGGCGCTGCCTGAGTCGCCTCGCCCACCGGTTTGACTGTTACATAGCGAGCCATGAAGCGCTGTTTGCTGCTCTCGACATGGGAAGCGACCAGCGGGCCTGTACGCGCATAAATTTCGCCATCCAGCTCGAATTGCTGGCCCATGGTCAGATCCATAAATTTCATCGGGTTGCTCCTGGTGATCCTGCGCTGTCTGGCATTCAGCCCCGCCTAGTCGTCTTTGTCACGCCCTTTTCCCTTGCCCGAACGGGCGTCGTTGTCATTTTTTCCCTGTCCTTTGCTTTCTTTGCCAGGAGATGGGTCTTTCTTGCCGCGCGGGGATCGTTCATCGGGCCCAGCCCCGTCGCTTCGCTGATCCTGCCGTTGATCCAGGCGCTGTTCCTGACGGCGATCATTGCGTTGTTCCTGATATTGTTCGCGCTCACGTTCACGATATTCCTTGCCAGGCTTGCCGCGGCGGAACTCGTCATTAATCACGATAAAGCTCTTGCCGCTGGAACGCATGCGCATGACGTCTTCGGGGGGGCGACCATAATGCTCGGACATGAAGCGCAGATTGACCAAGTCGACCACTTCGCTATCGACCAGCCGAATCTTGCGCCAATCCTTGCGATGTTTGTTTTTGTAATGGCCGTAGGCACGTCCGTAGGGTGGGCCATATACTTCTTTTACCGGAATGTAATAGATGTCGGGGCCGAGACCGAAATGCAGGGTGATATCCATCCAGCTCCTGCCGGACAACCGCAGATCCATGATCACGCCAGGGTCAACGCGTGCCCGTTGAGAAATGAATAGCACCACCGGGATATCGTAATCTGGAATGCGCCGTTCGCGAATAAGGATGACTTCCCGTTCCGGTACGCGGTAATAGTCGCCCAGGGCAAAGTAAAACCCGCGCATGTCGCCATTGACAATGGTGGCGCCAATATCCATGCGGGTGTCCGCTTGCGCCAAGGGAACGGACGCTGAAATGGCCGCCAGAGACAATAAAATCATCAGGAAACGCATCACAACCTCTCTTTGTATAGTGTCAAATTGAGACAGCGATATCGTGATTGTGTTCCGTCGAGTAGTTTATAAAACGTAGCGTGCCAGATCTTCGCTATGTGCCAGTTCCTTGAGCCTGCTGTCGACGTAAGCCGCGTCGATGATAAAAGTTTCCCCGCTGTGGCGTGCAGCGTCGAACGAAATCTCTTCCAGCAATTTTTCCATTACGGTGTGCAGACGCCTTGCGCCGATGTTTTCAGTGCGTTCGTTGACTTCAAAGGCAATCTCAGCCAGGCGCTTGATGGCATCCGGGCGAAAGTCCAGCGTCACATTTTCTGTTTCCAGCAGTGCCTGATACTGGAGCGTCAGACAGGCATCGGTATTGGTGAGGATTTGCTCGAAATCCTTCACCGAAAGGCTGGTGAGTTCGACCCGTATCGGCAGGCGACCCTGCAGTTCGGGCACGAGGTCTGACGGTTTGGCGAGGTGAAAGGCGCCACTGCAAATGAACAGGATGTGATCGGTCTTGATCATGCCGTATTTGGTGGTGACCGTGGTGCCTTCAACCAGCGGAAGCAGGTCGCGTTGCACGCCCTGGCGCGATACATCCGAGCCACTGGAGTCGGATCGGCTGGTGATCTTGTCGATTTCATCCAGAAAAACGATGCCGTTCTGTTCCACGTTGCGAACAGCAGCGAGTTTCAGTTCCTCGTCATTGACCAGCTTCAGGGCCTCTTCTTCGGTGACCTGCTTCATCGCATCACGAATCTTGAGCTTGCGTGTTTTGCTGCGAGTGTTGCCCATGTTCTGAAACATGCCCTGAATCTGTGAAGTGAGATCTTCCATGCCGGGCGGCGCAAAAATTTCCATCTGAGCCTGTGGAGCACTCAAGTCAATCTCGATTTCCTTGTCATCCAGTTGACCTTCACGCAACATCTTGCGGAATTTTTGACGTGTTGCACTTTCCTTCTCGGTGTCGCCGCCCATTCCGGTATCGCGAGCGGGCGGAAGCAGCGCGTCAAGAATCCGCTCTTCTGCGTGCTCTTCTGCGCGAAACTGGACCTTGCGGGTTTCCGCTTCGCGTGTCTGCTTGATGGATATATCCACCAGGTCGCGAATAATGGAATCCACATCGCGCCCCACATAGCCCACTTCGGTAAACTTGGTGGCTTCTATCTTGATGAATGGCGCGTTGGCAAGCCTGGCCAGGCGGCGGGCAATTTCAGTCTTGCCAACGCCAGTGGGACCGATCATGAGAATGTTCTTGGGAGTAATCTCGGTGCGTAGCGGCTCTGCAATCTGGCTGCGCCGCCAGCGGTTGCGCAGCGCGATGGCGACGGCTCGCTTGGCGGCATCCTGGCCGATGATATGTTTGTCCAGTTCGTGAACAATTTCCTGGGGAGACATTTCGGACATGAGTTAGCTCTCGGTTGTCAGCTGTCAGCATTCAGCATTCAGTCGTCAGTGTACCTGGAGAGATTTACTGATCGCTGACGGCTGATCGCTGACGGCCGATTATTCCAATACTTCGATAAGGTGATTCTGATTGGTATAAATGCACAAATCCGCGGCAATGGTAAGCGACTTTTTCACAACATCTGCGGGGGTGAACTCGGTATGGTCGAGCAGCGCGCGTGCTGCGGACTGGGCGTAAGCGCCGCCGCTGCCGATGGCGAGCAGGCCGTCTTCCGGCTCCAGTACATCACCATTTCCGGTGATGATCAGAGAGGTTTCATGATCGGCCACCGTCAGCATGGCTTCGAGGCGGCGCAGCATGCGATCGGTACGCCAATCCTTGGCAAGTTCGACGGCCGAGCGCAGCAGGTGGCCCTGATGCTTTTCCAGTTTGGCTTCGAAGCGCTCGAACAGGGTAAAAGCATCCGCCGTTCCGCCGGCAAAACCCGCCAGAATTTTTTCGTGATAAAGTCGGCGCACCTTGCGTGCCGTGGCCTTGACCACGATATTGCCCAGCGTCACCTGGCCATCGCCACCCATGGCGACGCTACTGCCGCGGCGCACGGAGAGAATGGTGGTGCCGTGATACTGTTCCATTGAAGTTTCCTGCGTTTATCTCGGATGGGAGGATTATACCCGGTCTTGCCGGGGCGCTATCAGCGAGACTTTTTGCGGATCAAAGTGGCGAATTCCTGGATGCCCATCATATGGAACAGGGCTTGCACCATTTCATTGGCCTCCAGAATCAGAACTTTCTTGCCGGCCTGGGTGAGATTGATCAGCGCGCCCATGAAGGTGCCGACCGCCACGAAATCCACGCGCGTGACTTCAGACAGGTTGATTCGAACTTCCTGTTTGTCTGCTGCATAGCTGATTAATTCATCCAGCCGAGACTGGCTGGATTCTGAGATGACGCCACTCAGTGCGAACGATTCATCACTTGTTTTTTCCGGTGTGACGGCAAGGGCGGGTTGAGATTTTCCCTTATCCATAGTCAGAGGAGCTTTCATGGCTTCCCAGGCTGGAGGAGAAATCTCGAAAGTGACGGCATATTCAATTGCCAAGTCTTCATATTCTGCCTCCCGGCCCAGCCACTGGTAAAGTTCGAACAGCAACAGCCAGGCCTGCCTGTCTTCATCGCCCTGACCTTCGGTAGCGATCTTTTTTTTCAGGGTTTCAATCAGACGCTCGACGCCTTCAATCTGGATGCTTTTGCCTTTCTTGCGGCAACTGTGCAGACCTTCCTGCATCAGCTTGCAGCCACCCAGCTCCACTTCGGTAATGTCACCCACATTAACCCGGGCAATACTGGAGCCCTTTGCCATCTGGCACAGTTTTTCCATCTGCTCGCTGTCGGCAAGACGGTTGCCCAGGGAGATCAGGTCCGTGCGCGCCGTATCGGCCTTCTTGACGGGCACTGGTGCGGCCGCAGGCATCTTCCAGATCGGGGCCGAGCGTTCGAATTTAACCACGAACTGCATTGACAACTCGTTGAATGCCTGACTGTTATTCTTGAGCTGGTACAGATCAAACAACATCAGCCAGGGTTGCATTTCTTTTTTGCCGGGATGGTCCTGAATATACTGGCTCAAAGCGGCGACAGCCTGCTCCGCCATATTGTTGGCATAATAAACAGCCGCTTCTTCAACAATCGAACCGGCCTCCGCGCTGATGCTCTCAAACACCACCAGTTCGTCTCCATCCTGCATCTGTGTGGTAGAGGCCGGAGGCGGTGCGGCAGCTTCGGCTGCAACAGGTGGCGCGGGTTCGGGCGCCTTGGGGTTTGCAGTTACTGCAGCATTCACCGGCTTGGCGGCTGCGGGTTCTTCCTGCTTGGACTTGCGAAAAAAAGAGAGCACGGGGTTATCCAACTTATAAGCACATCATTTTAGACACGATCGGGCGGAACACTCAATAGGGGATTGCCTGAAACCGGTGCGGCCCAATAGAAAAATGTGCCAAGCAGTGCAATGCTCCAGACGATAACGGCACCAGGCGGCAGATCTGCCCAGGCTGAAATTGCCAGGCCTGCCGCATAGCTGGCGGCGCCCAGCAAATAAGCCACGGGCAGGCGCTGGCGCTGGGAGTAATGGCGGGTGGCAAGCGCCGGAATGACCAGGCTGGCAAAAACCAGGTACACGCCGACCAGTTGCACCGAGGCGGTGACTGCAAAAGCGAACAGCCCGTAAAACCCGAAGCGCCCAAGCCTGTCCCGCCAGCGCCCCCATGCTACCAGCAAAACCGCAGTCAGCAGCGCCACCGGCCAGAGCTGAGAAGGATTGACCCATAGAATCTGTCCGACCAGCAAATCCTTGAGATGTTCTCCGCCGTGTGGATTATCCGCCAGCAACAAAGCCCCGCCGCTGGCCGCCAGAACAAACAGGGTGCCGATCAGCGCTTCCTGCACTTCCGGCCAGCGTTTCTCGGTGAAAGTAAGGATAGCCGCTCCGGCCAGTGCCGCGCTCACGGCGGCAAGCTGCACCGCCCAGCCTTGGGACTCGAAGCCCAGGCGGTCGGCGGCGATCACTCCCAGCCCGGCAATCTGGGCCACCGCAAGATCGATGAACACGATCCCCCGCGCCAGTACCTGCATGCCCATGGGCACGTGGGTGGCAAGCACCAGCAGACCCGCCAGGAAAGCGGGCAGCAGCAGGCTCAGATCAATATTCATTTTGCGGCTGCCTGCAATTTCTGGAGGGTGTCGTCAAACAGGCTGAACAGATCCTGTGCCTGCTCCGACCCGCCCACGGTAAAGGGCAGCGCCACCGCCTGGATTTTGGCTTTTTCAGCCAGCCATTCAGAAGGCCGCCCATCCTGATAGGCGGCACGCAGAACCATTTTCACCGGCTGCCGTGAGATCTGTGCCAGCACTTCACCCAAATGGCCGCTGCTCGGCTCAACCCCAGGCCTGGGTTCCAGTACGGCGATTTCCTGCAGACCAAGCCAGCGGCTGAGGTAGGGAAAAGCCTTGTGTTGCACCACGACCGGCATGCCCTTGAGCGGGATAGCCTGTTTTTCCCAACGCTGGATGGCGGTTTGCCATTTGCCCGTAAAGGCCCGGTGACGCAACTGATAGTAGGAGGCACTGGCAGGGTCGAGCTGGGCCAGACGCTTGGCCAGCGCATCCGCCACCAGGGCTATATTGCGCGGATCGGTATGGATGTGGGGATTGCCAGCGGCATGGACATCCCCTTCGGCCCGGTCAAGGCGGGCCGGAATTTCCAGTTTCTGAACGTAAGTCGCGGCCTCGAAATAGCCCGGCTTGCCCGGCTGGATATTGCCGTTGCTCGACTGTCGCAGCAGTATCGGCAGCCAGCCGGCTTCCAGCTCCGCGCCGGTGCAGACCAGCAGGTCCGTGTTGCGGACGCGGGCGAGCAGGATGGGTCGGGCCTGGATGTGGTGCGGGTCCTGCTGGGCGGTGGTGGCGTTGTACACCTTGACCCTGTCGCCGCCCAGTTCGGTGGCAAGCGCCCCCCACTCGGGCTCACAGGCAACAATATTGAGCCCGGCCAGGGCAGGGAATGAAATTGCGGCCAGCACAGACAGCAGTGAAATTTTCAGCATTTGCTTCAGCATGGCAGCTCCCTAGAATTTGTGCGCGCCATGAGCGCCCAGGCTCATGATGTATTGCAGGAAAACCTGGTTATCCGTGACGCCCTCGCGCGATTTGTCCTGTGCCAGTTGCAGGCGCACACGGCTGTATTCGCTTGAGGAATAATCGACCATCAGGCTGTTGCGTGAGGGGTTGTAGGCGGACCCGCTCAGATTCACGCTATTGCTGACACCATAATCCACCGTACCGCTATCGAGCCGGTCGGCACGCAGGCCCACCCGCCAGTGCGGCATGAACTGGTAAACCCCTTGCAGGTACCAGCCGGACTGAGTGGCGCTGTAGCGGTCGATGCTCGCGAGATTGGCCGTATCGAAGGTCAGGTCACCACTTTCCTGGTGGCGGAAATATTCACCCTGCAACTTGAAATTGCGGTAGGCCGGGTTGCCATTGGGCGCCCATTTCCACACGAAATCCGCCAGCCACAATTTGCTGTTGCCATCCAGCGTGTTGCTGACCATGTTGCCGGCATTGTCGAGGTCGTCATATGTCCGCTCCTTGGCCGTGTTATGCAAATAGGAAATACCGGCACGCCAGCTGTGATCCGTGCCGACATCATCACCCAGGTGGGCAAACAGGGCATACGAACCAACACCATTCTTGTTGCGCTCCGAGCCAGGGAAGTTGCTGCCGCGCCCGGCCTCTGCACCGAACTCGAGGAAGGTGTCCGTCGGAGCGATCCACTTCAGCTGCATCCCGTCATTACCATACTGGCGTCCGAGGAAAGCCTTGTAGGCGAGCGGAGCATCGACGAAGTCCCATGAGTGGGGATGCTGTTCGTTGAGGTAGCCGATACCGGAGTAAAAGCGCCCGGCCTTGGCGGTTAACCCATGCCCCAGGGTGGTGGTCTGGATCGCCGCCTCTTCCACGCCCAGTGTATTTTCCGGTGACAGGGCGAGGGTCAGATAGCCATAGAAATTGGGATCAATGTTGGCGCTCACTATCAGTTCTGATTCGGCTAGACTGAAACCACGGGAGCCCGGCTCAATCTCTCCGCCAGGGATGAAGTCGGTAATGCGATAGTCCGCCGGATCTTGTGACAGATTGGTATAAGTACCGGACAGAATCAGCGAAATAGCCGGATTGAAAGCATTGCCGACAGTGGGCACCTTGCTTGCTGTGGCTTGTTCTGCGGCAGGTTCGGCCTGAGTTGAATGGATATCTGCCTTGGCGGCAACACTTTCGGCGCGCTGCAACCGCTGTTCCAGTGCTTTGATGCGTGCTTCGTAGCTCTGCTTCATGGATTCGATTTCGTTGCGGATTTGCAGAATTTCTGCATTGTCCGCAGCCAGCGCGGACAGGGGAGCGCCCAGCATCAATGCGATGCCGGACGCAATAATATTGCGTCTAAACATGGAATACCTCGTCAGAACAAAGGTTCAATAAAGGCCATCAAGGCCGCTTGAAGATGTTATTCAGACGAGAGAGGGAGGAGCTCTTGCGTGGTAAAGCCTGACGGGTTGTGGCAGTAGTGCCGGGAGGGTAATCGCCAGGTGGGAGATTTTGGCAACTGCGGCTGGAATAAGCAATGCACTGGAGGCAAGTGCAGTGCCAATGTTGGCATACACTACACATTTGTCGCAGGCCGGCGAATGCGGGAGTTGTTTATCCTGCTGGGAGTGGCTGGGCAGAGACTCGGCCAGATGCGACAGGGCGTGAATCGCCGCGCCTTGCTGTACGAACAGCAAGGCAAAGGCAAGCAGCAGAAATGGCAGAAGTTGCGACCGGATTTTCATGGGGTACTTACCCTACACCACTTTTTGAGTTGCGACAATGTCATGCGTGGCAACACCCTGGGGGTCAAGCTGGCCACGCTGTTCAAGACAATCGCTCGCCCCTGCCTGATAATCGCCACAGATCCAGGGCCTGCGCTCGTATATTGTGCAAAGCATGGTGTTTCTGTCCAGGGCTGCGCACCAGCCATCATCCAGGCGCGCCATCACCCACCCGCCCCACGGGTTCACTGCCGTCAGTCGGTGGGGAATATCGTCACCAGCCATCAGCAAAACTTCCAGCCGGCAGCAGCAGGCTTCACAGGTCGCACAGGATATAGCCTCAGCGCTATCAACATTGGCAACGAATGCATTCATCCTGAATCGGGAAACCTACTGTTCCGTTTCCTGCGGGCGCTGTCGTGCCGCCTCTGCGGCGAGTGCTGCATTGATTTCCCGCATCACCCCGCCGAGATCGGCGGGCTTTTCGATGCGTTCGAAGCGGCCGGTCAGCTTGACCTCGGTATGCAGCTCGCCCTTCTCGTAGAGCGACCAGATTTCCTTGCCATAATCCGTCTTGCGCAGCGCCGGCGCGAAACGTCCAAAGTAGTTCGTCAGGTTTTCAACATCCCGTTCCAGCATGCTGCTGGCGTTCTTGTTTCCCGCGGCATCAACCGCTTGCGGCAAATCGATGATGACCGGCCCGTCAGCCCCGACCAGGATGTTGAATTCAGACAGATCGCCATGGACCACGCCAGCGCACAGCATGCGCACCACTTCCTGAAGCAGGGCGTGATGGTAGGCGCGCGCCAGCTCCTCCGTCAGCACCACGTCATTTAGCCGCGGGGCGGCATTACCGTCGATGTCGGTCACCAGTTCCATAAGCAGCACGCCCTCGTGAAAGTTGTAAGGCTTGGGCACGCGTACGCCGGCCGCGGCGAGGCGGTACAGGGCATCCACTTCAGCGCTCTGCCATGCCTCCTCTTGCGCCTGGCGTCCATAGCGCGAGCCCTTCTCCATGGCGCGCGCCTGGCGGCTGTTCCTGACCTTGCGGCCTTCGGTGTAATCCACGCTCTGGCGGAAGCTGCGCTTATTGGCTTCCTTGTAAACCTTGGCGCAGCGAACCTCTTCCCCGCAGCGCACCACGAAAACCATCGCCTCCTTGCCGCTCATGAGCTGGCGGACGACATCATCGACCAGACCGTCTTCGACCAGAGGCTGAAGTCTGTTGGGAATTTTCATTGCTGCTGATCCACTCGATGCCGGATAACCAGGCCCTTGAGGAAATTCCTGAGAAGCTGGTCGCCGCAGGCCCGGTAGTTTTTGTGGCCCTTTTGCCGGAACAAAGCGCTCAGTTCAGGCTTGGAAACGCTGAATCCGGCCATTTCCAGAACTTTATGCATGTCCTCTTCCTTCAGTTCAAAGGCGACGCGCAGCTTTTTCAGGATGGCGTTATTGGTCAGATGCCGCTCCGGTTTTTTGTCCTCCTGCCCCGGCCTGGGCTCCATCTTGCCTCTTCTGTAAATGATCAGGCCGTCCAGAAACGAAACCAGTACATCCGCACCGCACTCGACAAAACCGGCCTCGTCTTCCTTCCTGAGCAGGTTCGCGACGTCAGCTTGGGCGATGTCGCGCTCGGCCAGCCGCATTATCTCCCCGACTTTTACATCGCTGAGATCCAGTGCATAGCGGATGCTGCGCAATACGTCATTGTTAATCACTGTTTACTCCGATTTTTGCGCAAATGAATACTGCATTCAGGCCAGATCATGCGCCTGCAGATCGGCATGGTAGCTCGAACGCACCATCGGCCCGCATGCCGCATTCCTGAAACCCATTTCCCTGGCCGCCTGAGAAAATACCTCGAATTGCTCCGGCGGCACAAAGCGCGTGACTGGCAGGTGGTGACGCGAAGGCTGCAAGTACTGGCCGATGGTAAGCATGTCCACCTCGTGAGTGCGCAGATCGCGCATCACGTTCAGAATTTCTTCATCCGTTTCGCCCAGGCCGACCATCAGGCCGGATTTTGTGGGAATGCCCGGGTGGATACGTTTGAAAGCCTGCAACAATTGCAGCGAGTGGGCATAGTCCGCGCCAGGCCTGGCCTGCTTGTAGAGGCGCGGCACGGTTTCTAGATTGTGATTGAGCACATCCGGCGGCTCGTTGCCGAGAATCTCCAGTGCAGTTTCCAGACGGCCTCGGAAATCCGGCACCAGCACTTCGATCCGGGTATCTGGAGAGGCCCAACGCACGGCCTTGATGCAGGCGGCGAAATGTCCGGCCCCGCCATCGCGCAGGTCGTCGCGATCCACACTGGTGATGACCACGTATTTCAGCTTCATGGCAGCGATGGTGCGCGCCAGTTGTTCCGGCTCGTTTGGGTCAGGCGGCAATGGCTTGCCGTGGCCCACGTCGCAGAACGGGCAGCGCCGTGTGCACAGGTCGCCCAGGATCATGAAGGTGGCGGTGCCGTGGCTGAAACATTCTCCGATGTTAGGGCAAGCGGCTTCCTCGCACACCGTGTGCAGATTATTGTCGCGCAGAATCTGTTTGATCTCGCCGAATTTTCCGCCAGAGGAAATTTTGGTGCGTATCCAGGCCGGCTTGCGCAAGGGTTCCTGGGGCACGATCTTGATCGGGATGCGCGAGGTCTTGGCCGCGCCTTTGTGGAGTTTGGGATCTGCCATGGGAAACCTAAAATTAAACCACGGGGAGCACGGGGCTCACGGGGGATTCGGAGTTTACCCCGTGCTCCCCGTGTGCCCCGTGGTTAATATGCTTTTCAGTATATCCCAACTGCAACCGCAACTGCCGCGCCAGTCCGTCGGCCAGCACGTCCGCATCCGCACGGATGCCGTGGTCACGCGTCCGGGTGACTTTCAGCCCGGCATAGCCGCAGGGATTGATATGGGCATAAGGCGCGAGGTCCATGTCCACGTTGAGGCACAGGCCGTGATAACTGCAATTGTGCTTGATCCGGAGGCCCAGCGCGGCGATCTTGGCTTCCCCCACATACACGCCCGGCGCCTTGTCTCGCCGTTCGGCATGGACGCCGTATTCCGCCAGCAAGTCGATGATGGCCTGTTCCAGACGCCGAACCAGTTCCTTGACCCCGATGCCCAGCCGTTTCAGATCGAGCAGCAGGTAGGCCACGATCTGGCCCGGCCCGTGGTAAGTGATCTGGCCGCCACGGTCGATGTTCACCACCGGAATGGCGGTCGTGTGCAAAAGGTGTTCGGGTTTGCCCGCAAGGCCCAGGGTATAAACGGGCGGGTGTTGCAATAGCCAGATTTCATCCGCCGTTTCCGGCCCGCGCTGCGCCGTGAAGGCTTTCATGGCCTCGAAGGTGGGCCGGTATTCGACCAGGCCGAGATTCCTGGCAATAAGTGATGGGTGATGGGTGATGCGGGGTATCGCGGGTTTGCCCCATTCCTCATCACTCATTCCCCATTACCCTCAAAGCGCCATTACCACCATCGGATGCGCCGTGATTTCCCGGTACAGATCGTCCAGCTGCTGTTTCGAGGTCGCATTGATGGTGCAGGTGAGGGAAAGGTATTTATTGCCGCTGCTGGCCTTCATGACCAAGGTCGCGGAATCGAAGTCCGGGGCATGGCGCAGCACCACTTCCAGCATGGCACTGGCGAAGCCATCCTCGGTCCGCCCCATGATCTTGATGGGGAAGGAGCAGGGAAATTCCAGCAGGGTTTCTGGCTCGTTCATAAGCCTGGCTGGCGCATGATGGTTGCCTTGTAATCCTGGTAGAGCTGATCCAGCTTGCGGTAAAGCGGCCCCGGCAGGCCGCTGCCAACAGCCTGGCTGTCCAGGTGAGTGACCGGCAGGATTTCCTTGGTGGACGAGGTGAGCCATATCTCGTCAGCGCTGCGCAGCGTGCTTTCCGGGACAGGTTCCACGTGGAACACGATGCTATTGGCGGCGGCCAGCTCGATTACTACATCGTAAGTAATCCCGGGCAGCATGAGCGGGCCTTTCGGTGGCGCCAGTAAAACTCCGTTCTTGACCACGAAAATGTTGCTGGCCGAGCCCTCGCTGAGGAAGCCATCGCGCAGCATCACGGTTTCCGCCGTGCCGGCATCCACGGCCTGCTGTCGCAGCAACACATTGGGAAGCAGTGAGATGGCCTTGATATCGCAGCGCAGCCAGCGATTGTCCGCCGCAGTGACGGCTGCCACGCCATTTTGCCGCAAGGCTGGATCGGGCGGCAGCAGCGGGTTGCTCATCATGAACACCGTGGGCGGCGTATCCTTGGGAAAGGCATGGTCGCGTTTGGCTACACCACGAGTGATGTGCAGGTAAACATACTGATCCTCGCCCTCGTTCCGCGCGACCAGTTCGCCAACCAGTACGGCCCATTCCGTATCGCTATGCGGATTGGCGAGACGGATGCCATCCAGGCTGTGCTGCAGGCGTGTCAGATGATCCTGCAGGCGAAACGGGTGGCGCGAATAGACCGGAATGACCTCGTACACGCCATCGCCGAAGATGAAACCGCGGTCGAGCACCGGGACACGAGCCTCTTCAAGCGGCAGAAACTGCCCGTTGAGATGGACTATTTGAACCATAGCTTGATGGTGTCCCAGGCACGGCCGAAGATATTGGCAACCGGCATTTCTTCAAGAGCCACCAGAGGGTATTCAGCCAGCGGCTTGTCATCCAGAGTGAGGCGCAGGGTGCCGACAGTCTGGCCCGCCGAGATCGGGGCGAGCAGGGGTTGCTTGCTGGTTACGGTGGCCTTGACCCGGCTGTAATGTCCTTTCGGCAGGGTCAGCAACAGATCCTGACTTACGCCTGCCTTGAGGATTTTTTCCTTGCCCTTCCAGACTTGCAGCTTGGAAACGGTCTGGCCTTTGGCATAAATGCGATTGCTGCTGAAGAACTGGAAGCCGTAATTCAGCAGCTTCTGGCTTTCAGTCGCGCGCACATTGTCGGAAGAGGCGCCCAGCACTACCGAGATCAGCCGCATCGGATTGCGCTTCGCGGTGGCGATGAGGCAGTAGCCGGCGGATTCGGTATGCCCGGTCTTCATCCCGTCCACGCTGGGGTCCAGCCACAGCAGGCGGTTTCGGTTGGGCTGGGTGATGTTGTTGTAGCGATACTCCTTCATCGAGTAGTACTTGAAGTCCTCGGGGAAGTCACGAATGATGGCAGTCGCCAGCAGGGAAAGGTCGTAGGCCGTGGTGTAGTGCTGCGCATGCGGCAGGCCGGTCGCATTCATATAATGCGTGTTTTTCATCCCCAGCCGAGCAGCCTGCTGGTTCATCATCTGGGCAAACACTTCCTCGCTGCCCGCGATACCTTCCGCCAGTGTGACGCAGGCATCGTTGCCGGACTGGATGATCATGCCATGGATCAGCTCATCCACCGTAACCGGCCGGTCCATTTCGATGAACATGCGCGAGCCTTCGGTGCGCCAGGCTTTTTCCGAAACCGGCAGTACCTGGTCCATTTTCAGCCTGCCCTGCTTGATGGCGGTGAAAGTCAGGTAGGCGGTCATCAATTTGGTCAGGGAGGCGGGTTCGACGCGGTCGTTGACGCCCTGTTGTACCAGCAGGCGTCCGCTGGAAAAATCGGCAAGCAGGTAGGCGCGCGCGGCGATAGCCGGAGCAGGGGGGAGCGGCAGGGCCTGCTCGGCAAGCGTGATGGATGAAAACAGGACGGTGAACAGCAACAGCAGATATTTCATTAAAGCTTCCTAAATCGGGGATGCGGAATTATAGCAGACCACCCGCAACCGGCCCGGTTCCCCGGGCCGACAGGTTTATAAAGAGCTGCCGCCGGCTTAGCGGGCGATGACGGGAGAAATGTTTGCAGCCTGACTGATTTGCGTCGCCACCTGCCCTGCTTCGCTGCGGCTGGCATAAGGCCCGAGACGGACACGGAACAGCCCGCCGCCATCGGTGATGTGCAGTTTTTCCACCATGGCTCCGAGACTCAGCTTCATTTTGGCGCTGAAATTCTCGGCATTGTCGCGCGAGCTGAATGCCCCCAGTTGCAGGAACACGCTGCCATCGCTGCCGCTGACCGGTGGCGTCGTTTCCGGGGTGGCGATAATTTTTTCCGCGACGGGTGATGTTTCTGCAAGCGGCGTTCCCTGCAAGGGTTGTGCCTGAGGCTGCGCGGCAACAAGCTGAAAACTGGAGGGGTCGATACTTTCCACCTCAACCTTGTTGGTGCCGCCGCTGAGCACACCCAGTTTCCAGGCGGCAGTATAGGAAAGATCGATTAGCCGGCTGCTGTGGAATGGACCGCGATCGTTGACGCGCACAATGATCGATTTGCCATTGTCGGTGTTGGTCACGCGGGCGAAACTGGGGATCGGCAAGGTCGGGTGCGCGGCGGTCATGCCGTACATATCATAGGTTTCGCCAATGGCAGTTTTCTGGCCATGGTAGCGCCGCCCATACCATGAGGCGATGCCGCGTGCTTTGTAAGGCGCAAGCCGTGTTGCGGGAGTATAGCTCTGGCCCAGCACGGTATAGGGCCGGTTGGCGTATTTGTGCAGCGGCTCGGCCCGGGGTTCGGCGTCCGGAATGGAGTCGAGATTGGCGGGCGGGTTGTCGCCGGGGCCGTCGTCCAGGTAATAGCCGCCGCCTTTGGCAGGCTTGCTGGCGACCGGCGCGGATGCTGTGCGCTCGGTGCGCGGGGGTGCGGATGAGCAGCCGGAGAGCAGGAGCGTTGCCGCAACGGAAAAGAGCAAGCCTGCCCTGACCACCGCTGCCATTTTGCTTTTGCCGGGTAAATCCTGAATAATCATGGGAACTCTGTCCATTTCTTCACATGCACACCTCTCCAGTATACCAGCAACGTCGTCGCCGTCTTGCCTCAGCCATGGGCGGCGGCGTCGCGGTTATTCCTACCGCGCCGGAACGGCCGCGCAACCGCGACAGTCACTACCCCTACCGTTTCGACAGTTATTTCCATTACCTGACTGGCTTTGTCGAGCCGGAAGCTGTGCTGGTATTGGTGGCGGGCAGCGCCCCGAGAAGCATCCTGTTTTGCCGCGAAAAAAATCTGGAGCGCGAGATCTGGGACGGCTTCCGTTTTGGGCCGGAGGGTGCGAAAGAGATGTTTGGCTTCGACGAAGCGCACCCCATTGCGCAGCTGGACGAAATGCTGCCCAAGCTGCTGGCCGACCAGCCCAGCCTGTACTTCCACCTCGGCGCCGATAGCGACTGGGATGCCCGTGCCGTAGGCTGGCTGAACAGCGTACGCGAACAGGTGCGTAGCGGCATCACCGCGCCGGGGGCAATCCAGGATGTGCGCGCCCTGCTGGACGAAATGCGCCTGATCAAGGGTGACGAAGAAATTGCCACCATGCGCCGCGCTGCTGAGATTTCCGCCGCTGCCCATATTCGGGCCATGCGCCAGACGCGGCCGGAGCGCAGCGAATTCGAGATTGAGGCCGAACTGCTGCACGAATTTCGCCGTAACGGCGCGCAGGCGCCGGCGTATAGCTCGATCGTTGCAGGCGGGGCAAATGCCTGCGTACTGCATTATGTGTTTAACGATGCCCAACTCAGGGATGGCGACCTGCTGCTGATCGACGCCGGGTGCGAGCTGGATGGCTACGCCGCCGACATCACCCGTACCTTTCCGGTCAACGGCAAATTCAGCCCGGCACAGAAGGAGGTGTACGAGCTGGTACTGTCTGCGCAGGCCGCAGCCATTGAACAGGTCCGCCCCGGCAGCCACTGGAACGCGCCGCATGACGCCGCAGTGCAGGTGCTGGCGCAGGGTTTCATCGACCTCGGCTTGTGCCGAGGAACGCTGGCCGAAGTAATGGAGCAGGAAAGCTACAAGCGTTTCTACATGCACCGCACCGGCCACTGGCTCGGCATGGACGTGCACGATGTGGGCGAATACAAGCAGGGTGGCGAATGGCGGAAGCTGGAACCGGGCATGGTGCTGACGGTGGAGCCGGGCTGCTATATCCGCCCCGCTGACGACGTGCCGGAGCGTTTCTGGAACATCGGCATCCGCATCGAGGACGATGTGGTGGTGACTGAACATGGCTGCGAAGTGCTGACCCATGACACGCCCAAGACCGTGGCGGAAATAGAGACTCTAATGTCATTGCGAGGAACGCAGTGACGAAGCAATCTGTTTCTTTTGAGCTGGCCGCCAAGAGCGAGATTGCTTCGTCGCTTTGCTCCTCGCAATGACGGCGGGGTGAGGCGATGGCGCGCCAGTTTTATGTTTACATCCTCACCAATAAAAACAACAAAGTGCTTTACACCGGTGTAACCAATGACCTGAAGCGCAGGATTTATGAGCACAAAACGGATGTACATGAAGGTTTCACCAAACGCTACCGCGTACATAAGCTGGTATATTTTGAGACCGGCGAGGATGCTTACGGGGCGATTAGCCGTGAAAAGCAGATCAAGGGCGGATCAAGGCAGGACAAGCTGAATTTGATCCATGGATTCAACCCGGACTGGAAAGATTTGTATGATGAAATTTAACACGCGTTATTGCGAGTGTAGCGAAGCAATCTCGCTCTTTGAGTGCCGAGAGAAAAACAAGTTTACTTCATCGGCTGGCACCCCCTCGCAATGACCATTCCCAGTCACGTTGACGTGCTCATCATCGGGGGCGGCCCGGTGGGCGCCACGCTGGCCCTGGCGCTGAAAGACAGCGGCCTTGCGGTAATGGTGCTGGAAGCCAATAGTGATTTTTCCCGCCCCGCCGACCCGCGTGCACTGGCCTTGTCGCAAGGCGCAAAAACCCTGCTCCAGCGGCTCGGGGTATGGAACGCCATCGAATCGCCCTCGCCGATCGAAACCATCCATATTTCTCAGCGCGGCGGCTTCGGGCGTGCTGTGCTGCGGGCGGCGGAATGCGGCCTTCCCGCGCTCGGCCATGTGGTCAATTATTCCGCCTTGAGCACGGCGCTGCATCAGGCTTTGGCGGCAAACAGCACGAATTACCTGACCGGGGCTACGGTGCATGAGGTACACAACACGCCGGGATTCGGGGTGGCGGAGTTCAGCCATGCAGGCCAGCAACACGAAGTGACCGCCAGCCTGCTGGTGCTGGCCGATGGCGGACGCAGCTTGGGTGCGGTGCGAGGGGTGGAAAAGCATGTGGTGGATTACGGCCAGACGGCGGTGATCTGCCATGTGACCACCGAGCTGCCGCACCACAATACCGCTTACGAACGTTTCACGCCTTACGGACCGCTGGCGCTGCTGCCTTCGGGCGAAGGTTTCGACCTGGTGTGGACCGCGCTGCCGGAGGAGGCCGAAGCCCTGCTCCAGCTCGACGACAAGGCCTTTCTGGAAAAGCTCCATGATCGCTTCGGCGACCGTCTCGGGGCGTTTACCAGTGCCGGGCACCGTGCCAGCTTCCCCCTGAGCCTCAAATATGCCCGCCCGGTCACGGCGCAGCG
Organism: Gammaproteobacteria bacterium; assembly: GCA_018824405.1. Taxonomy (GTDB): domain Bacteria; phylum Pseudomonadota; class Gammaproteobacteria; order Burkholderiales; family Sulfuricellaceae; genus Sulfurimicrobium. The sequence goes on along the minus strand of JAHJGO010000011.1, from coordinate 204,825 downwards.
CATGGCACTGATCGGCAATGCGGCGCAAGCCATGCACCCGGTTGCAGGACAGGGCTTCAATCTGGGCTTGCGCGACGCCTGGGAGCTGGGCGAAGCCATCATGCGGGTACCGCGCGCGGAAGTCGGCAACGCCGCCATGCTGGCTCAATATCGTGAGAGCCGCAGTCCGGACACCGGTGGCAGCATCCTGTTTACCGATGCGCTGGTGCGGCTGTTTTCCAATGACTACCATGGCATCAATCTGGGGCGCGGCTTGGGCCTGACGGCGCTGGATCTGTTGCCGGCGGCAAAGCGCTTCGTGGCGCGCAAAATGATTTTTGGAGCAAAAGGCTGATGGATTTTGACATCATTATTGTCGGCGCGGGTCTGGTGGGCGCATCGCTGGCGACAGCGCTGAAGGACAGCGGGCTGCATATCGCCCTGATCGAGGGCCGTGCCCCGGCAGACCTGACTGAGGATGCAAGCTGGGACTACCGCATTTATGCCATCAACCCCGCCAACGCGCGCTTTCTCGATCAGGGCGGGGCGTGGAGCAGGCTTGATCAAAGCCGCATTTCACCAGTGTACGAAATGCACATCTGGGGCGATGATCCTGCCGCCCGGCTGGATTTCAGCGCCTACGAGGCCGGTGTGGAAGAACTGGCCTTTATCGCCGAGAGTCGTCTGATGCAGGATGGCCTGTGGAGAGTGCTGCAGGAGCAATCCAATGTTGAGATTTTCTGTCCGGCCGCCTGCGCCGCGCTTGAAGTGGGCGATGAATCGGCCATTCTCATCCTGCAGGATGGTCGCATGCTGCGCGCCAAACTGATTGTCGGCGCCGACGGGCGAGAATCCTGGGTGCGCGCGCATGCCGGCATCGAGGCCCAGCCGCGCGCCTATGGCCAGGATGGCGTAGTGGCCAATTTCGAGACGGAAAAGCCGCACCGCAATGCAGCTTACCAATGGTTTCGGGAAGACGGCATTCTTGCTTACCTGCCGCTACCCGGCAACCGCATCTCTATTGTCTGGTCCGCCTTCGATGCCCTGTCGCAGGAGCTGATGGCGCTGCCGCCGGATGAGTTTTGCCGTCGCGTTCAGGAAGCCGGCAGGAACACCCTTGGCCAGTTACGCCTGATCACCCCGCCTGCGGCTTTTTCACTGCGCCTGCTCAATCTGGAGCAGCTGGTCAAACCGCGTGTGGCACTGATCGGCGACGCCGCGCACAATGTCCATCCGCTGGCCGGTCAGGGCGTCAATCTGGGTTTCCAGGATGCACAGCAACTCGCACGGGTGCTGCTGCAAAAAGAATCGCAGCGAGACTGTGGCGATCTTCTCCTGTTGCGCCGCTACGAGCGCGCGCGCAAGGAAGATATCCTGGCCATGCAGCTGGTCACCGATGGCCTGCAAAAACTCTTCAACACCCCGGACCCGCTGCTGCGGACCTTGCGCAACACCGGTTTAAGCCTGACCAACCATCTCGGCGGTCTGAAAAACCGGCTCATGCGCCATGCCATCGGGGAACTCGGGTAAACTCCGGTAGTCCCTATTATTTAAATCTTTATTCAGGAATCAACATGCTTTCTCTCCAACGCTTTGCCCTGCCCCTGCTGTTTGGACTTGCAGTCACCTCTGCACAGGCCGATGACGCAGCCATCAAAAAGAACATCGAAACCAAATTTCCCGGCGCCAAGGTGCAAAGCATAACCAAAACACCTTACGCCGGTATGTATGAGGTGGTGGTGGATGGCCCGCAACTGATCTATTCCGACGACAAGGCAAAATATGTCTTTATGGGCGCGGTGCTCGACCTCGATGCGCAGAAAAATCTGACCGAAGAACGCATGCAGAAGCTGACTGCCGTCAAGTTCGACACCCTGCCACTGGGTGACGCCATCAAGGTAGTGAAGGGCAACGGCAGCCGCAAGATCGCCGTATTTTCCGACGCGGACTGCCCCTATTGCAAGAAATTCGAGCAGGAACTGGTCAATGTAACCGACATCACGGTTTACAATTTCCTCTATCCGCTCGAGCAGTTGCACCCCGATGCCGGCAAGAAATCCAAACAGATCTGGTGCGCTCCGGACAAGGTCAAGGCCTGGGATGACTGGATGATGAAAGGTACGCTGCCCAAGAACGATGGTAGCTGCGACAACCCGGTAGCCAAAACCGTTCAACTGGGACAGAAGCTGGGGGTTCAAGGCACGCCCACCATCATTTTTGCTGACGGACACCGTGTTCCAGGCATGGTCCCGGCCGCGAAGCTGGAGCAGTTGCTGGCCGGAAAACCAGCAGCCAAGAAGTAATTCATGAAAGCGCTGTGGAACGAACGCTTTGGTGGTGCCGAGTATTTCTATGGCACCGAGCCCAATGCGTTTCTGGCCTCTCAGGTCCATCTGCTCCAGGCAGGGAAAACGGTGCTTTCGGTTGCCGATGGCGAGGGGCGTAATGGCGTATGGCTGGCGAAACAGGGGCTGGATGTGCTGGCGGTGGATTTTTCCGAGAACGCACTGGAAAAATCACGCCGGCTGGCAGCTTCCCGCGGCGTTTCGCTTCAGACCGAGCTGGTGGATGTGCACACCTGGAACTGGGGTAAAAACTGCTTCGACGTGATCGTGGCGATTTTCATCCAGTTTGCTTCTTCACAGGAGCGCCCTGCCCTGCACCGAGCCATCCAGCGGGCGCTCAAACCGGGCGGCTTGCTGCTGCTGCAGGGCTATACGCCAAAACAGCTCGAATACAGGACCGGCGGCCCTTCCAACGTCGACAACCTGTACACGGCGGAAGATCTGCGGCGCGATTTCGGCACCTTGGAAATCCTGCAATTACGCGAACACGATGCCGAAATCAGCGAGGGACCAGGCCACAGCGGCATGTCTGCGCTAGTGGACCTGGTAGCGCGCAAGCCGAACTAGTCTTCCAGCAGGCTGCGCAGCATCCACGCCGTTTTTTCGTGCACTTCCAGGCGCTGCGTCAGCAGGTCCGCCGTGGGCTGATCGTCGGCTGCGCTCACCACCGAGAAGGTCTTGCGGGCGGTGCGCGCCGTTGCTTCCTGAGCGGCCACCAGATGACGGATCATGTCGTCGGCCTTGGGCACGCCTTCCACTTCCTTGATTGAAGCCAGCTTGACGAACTCCTTGTAGGTGCCGGGCGCGGGATGGCCCAGCGCGCGGATGCGTTCGGCGATCAGGTCGAGGGCATTCCACTGCTCGGTGTATTGCGCCATGAACATCAGGTGCAGGCTGTTGAATTGCGGGCCGGTCACGTTCCAGTGGAAGTTGTGCGTCATCAGGTACAGCGTATAGCTGTCGGCGAGCAGCGCAGACAGGCCGCGCACGATTTTCTCCCGGTCCGCGGCATTAATGCCGATGTCGATGGATGGGGCCTTGGTTTTCTTGGTAGCCATGGTTCAGTCCTCCTGGTCAGAAAAAATTAAGTTGCTTGAATACTGTGTGCCTAGGCGCGAATCAGGTGGTCAAAGGCCGACAGACTGGCCTTGGCCCCCTCGCCCATGGCGATTACAATCTGCTTGTAAGGCACGGTGGTCGCATCGCCCGCGGCAAAAACGCCGGGCAGCGAAGTCTGGCAACGCGCATCGATCTCGATCTCGCCATATTTGGACAGGTCGAGCGTTCCCTTGAGCCAGTCGGTGTTCGGCAACAGACCGATCTGCACGAAGACGCCTTCAAGCTCGATGCGGTGGCTTTCCTTGCTGACACGGTCAGTATAGACCAGGCCGCCCAGCTTGTTGCCATCGCCGGTGACTTCGGTGGTCATGGCGTTCTTGATTACGCTGACATTGGGCAGGCTGTTGAGTTTTTTCTGCAGCACCGCATCGGCACGCAGTTTGTCGTTGAACTCAAGTACGGTGACATGCGCCACGATACCCGCAAGATCAATCGCCGCCTCGACACCCGAGTTGCCGCCGCCGACCACCGCCACGCGCTTGCCCTTGAACAGGGGGCCGTCGCAGTGCGGGCAATAGGCCACGCCCTTGCCCCGGTATGCCTGCTCGCCCGGCACATTCATCTCGCGCCAGCGCGCGCCGGTGGCGAGCACCACGGCTTTGGCCTTGAGCGTGGCGCCACTGGCAAGGCGCACCTGATGCATGCCCTCCCCCGGAATCAGCGCCTCGGCGCGTTGCAGGTTCATGATGTCGACCTCGTATTCCTTGACGTGCTGCTCCAGCGCCACGGCAAGCTTTGGACCCTCGGTGTGCTGCACCGAAATGAAATTCTCGATCGCCAGGGTATCGAGCACCTGGCCGCCGAAGCGCTCCGCTACCACGCCGGTGCGGATGCCCTTGCGTGCGGCGTAGATCGCTGCCGCCGCGCCGGCGGGGCCACCGCCGATAACCAGCACGTCGAAGGCTTCCTTCGCGCCAAGTTTTTCCGCATCGCGCGTCGCTGCGCCGCTATCCAGTTTGGCGACGACCTCTTCAATGGTCATGCGACCCTGGCCAAAAGGCTCGCCGTTGAGGAACACGCTGGGCACGGCCATGATCTGGCGAGTACTCACTTCGTTCTGGAACAGCGCGCCATCGATCATCACGCTCTCGATTTCGGGATTGAGCACGGCCATGAGATTCAGGGCCTGCACCACGTCCGGGCAGTTGTGGCAGGACAGGGAAATGAAGGTCTCGAAATGGAATTTTCCCGGAATCGCCTTGATCTGATCGATCAGGGCGGGGTCGACCTTGGGCGGGTGACCGCCGCTTTGCAGCAGCGCCAGCACCAGTGAGGTGAATTCGTGGCCCATGGGAATGCCGGCAAAGCGGATGCGTGCCGTCTCGCCGGCGCGGCCGACCGTGAAGGAGGGCTTGCGTGCGTCCTTGCCATCCTCACGGACGCTGACGAGATGCGAAAGCGCAGCGATATCGGCGAGCAGTTCGCGCATCTGGAGCGCGGCATCGCTGTCATCAAGCGAGGCAACCAGTTCGATCGGTTGCTGCAGTTTCTCGAGGTAAGCGGCGAGCTGGGTTTTGACGTTGGTATCGAGCATGTTGTTCTCCCTGCATGAATTGCAATGGAAAGGCGCCGCTGCGGCAATGGCGCCTTTGCGTTGAAATCCAGTCCCCGGGGTGAATTCCGGGAACCGTAATAACGATCAGATCTTGCCGACCAGATCCAGGGACGGCGCCAGCGTGGCCTCGCCTTCTTTCCACTTGGCCGGGCAGACTTCACCCGGATGTGCAGCAACGTATTGAGCGGCCTTGATCTTGCGGATCAGCTCGGATGCATCGCGGCCTACGCCACCGGCGTTGATCTCGATGATCTGGATCTTGCCTTCCGTGTCCATGACAAAGGTGCCGCGCTCAGCCAGACCCGCTTCCTCGATCATCACGCCAAAGTTGCGGCTGATGACACCGGTCGGATCGCCGATCATCGGAAACTGGATCTTGCCGATGGTTTCGGAGGTATCGTGCCAGGCCTTGTGGGTGAAGTGAGTGTCGGTGGACACGCCGTAAATTTCCACGCCCATTTTCTTGAACTCGGCGTAATTGTCGGCCAGGTCGCCCAGTTCGGTCGGGCAGACAAAGGTGAAGTCGGCCGGGTAGAAAAACATCACCGACCACTTGCCCTTGAGCGAGGCTTCGGTCACGTCAACAAACTTTCCGTTGTGGAAGGCGGTGGCTTTGAAAGGCTGAACTTCGGTGTTGATCAGGGTGGTATTCATCAGGGGTTTCTCCTTCAGTGGGTTGAAATAAATCACTACGCTGAAACAAATATTAAAGGCCCTTGATCAATAACTCCAATTGATTGTTTAAATCAAATCAATAGCTATTGGCTATTTCATGACTTTGGGCGTTTCTGCCCGTCAGTGCGGGGGGGGTTACGCAATTCCGCAGGGATCAATCCTGGAGACGCAGTTGCGGCCATGTGCCTTGGATAAATACAGTGCCTGGTCGACCCGCTTGAGCAGGGAGGCAGCCGTTTCTTCCGGCCCCAGTTCAGCCACGCCGAAGCTGGCCGTGATCGACTGCTGCATGGAAGGCAGAACGTGCTCCGAAAGGCTTTTCCGGATGCGATCCGCCAATTGAAACGCGTCATCCAGTGAGCATTCTTCCAGTAGTACGATAAATTCCTCACCGCCAAACCGGGCTGCCAGATCATTGGTGCGGATACCCTCGCGCAAGCAGTTCGCCATCATCCTGATCACTTCATCGCCAACATCGTGGCCATAGGTGTCATTGACCCTTTTGAAGTGATCGATATCCGCCATCATGACAGACAGCGGTCTGCCATGACGATGGCTGCGTCCAATTCCCTGCTCCATGGATTCATTCAGCCGGCGGCGATTGGCCAGACCGGTGAGCGGATCGGTCAGCATCAGTTCACGAATTCTGGCTTCGTTGCGTTTCAGCTCGTTATTGCCACGCACCAGGTTACGGTGCAACTCCGCCATCTCTTCATTCAGGCCGAGCACCATTGCATTGAGACGCTCCAGTTCCTGGATATCATGCTCACCCACCATCAGCAGGCTGTCCGCCAGGCGATAAACCGTCCCGTGTATCGAGCGGATGACTTTGTCCGGGTCGCCGATATTCAAAATTCCCTGGTAGATAACGGCGTCATTTGCAGGGGGGGGGCAGTGCCGGTCAGATGCGAGAAATCCGGTTTCACGAACAGGTCGCGCACATTCCAGGTTTCCGGAGGAAGCGTATCCAGGCCTGCCAGCAGAAGAAAGCCCCGGTTTGTGTCGATGATCTTCCCATCGAGAGCGATCCATGTAATGACCATTGTGGAAAGATTTTTGAGGTATTCAGGAATAACCCGTACATCACGAGCAGGGATGGGAGACGCGCTCATTTCATTTCTTTCACTGCATCCCTGGCATTGGCGGCCCACAGGTCAGCATTCACGGCTTTCCACAGTTTATCGGCCTGATTGGTGGCCAGACCGCCCACCAGTATGGCGGGGCAATTTGCGCCAAGTTCGGCCCGCAATTGCTCGATGATCGTCCTGGTAAGCTTGATATGCCCCGGAAGCGACAGTGACAAACCGACCAGTTCAGGTTGCCAGTGGCTGATCTGGGTGATGAGATCGGAAATCGGCACATCCGCGCCCAGAAACTGGACCGTCCACCCGGACACTTCAAAAGCATCGGAAATCATGCGCAGTCCCAGGCTGTGATGATTGCCGGGAACACAGGCAAAAATCGCCTTGCGGTCCAGTGGCTGGGCAAAATCGGCCGCCGCGAATGTTTGTGCCATGACATTCTGTGTGATGGCTGTCGCCATGTGCTCCTGTGCGACTGTAATCCGGTTGGTTTCCCACAACGATCCGATTTCATACATCGCGGGCTGGATGACAAGAACCCCGACGTCCGTCAGGCTGACTTCATGCTGCATGCTTTTCAGCGCGGCATCCAGCGCGGCCGGCCTGCTTCCTGAAAGAAGCGCCTGCAGGTAATCCCTGCTTTCGCCCATGGGCTCGGGCAGCAGACGCAGGAAGCGAGGGGAGGCTGGCAGGTTGCTGGCGAGCGCATCGGCACCATTCTGGAGCACCTCTGCCAGCAGCGTAAATCTTTCGGCGGTAAGGTTTGAGCGGAAAAAATCATTCAGCAGCTGCAACGATTCCTTCAGGTGGGCGCTGGGTACGCCACGGCTTTCGAGTACGCCGGAAAGCCAGAGCACATATTCACGGAATGGCGCGCTGTCTCCAGCATAAAGTGCGGACGAAAGGTAATCGAGATGATGAAGAAGATCCTCGCGGCAGGTCGACTTCCCTTTTTCACCAAAACGCTGATACAGCCCGGGATGATTTTCGTAAATGCGGCGAGTAACCTCATCAGCCGCATCAGAGGACAGCGCATCAAGCTGTTCAACGACTTGAGAAGCGGCAGGAAAAACAATCTGTCCCATTCCAATTTTCCTTATTGGCTATTCGGTGATGATCTCGAATATTCTGATTTCGGTGCTTTTGGGAACCAGCTTTAAACCTTTCGGGATGCCCTTGTGGGAATCATGAAAAGCGTGGCTGCGGTGCCAGGTTTCGAAATGCGCCACGCTTTCCCAGTAGGTGAGCAGCCAGAATTCACGCGGCTGGTCAACCGGGCTCGCAACTTCCATGCGGATGAATCCGGGCGCGTGATCGACGTGGTGGGGACGTTGCATGAAAGCCTGCCGCATCGACTCGGTCATGTCGCTGGCAATGGTGAATCGGCTTAACGCGAGATGCATTTCGACTCCAGATGCAGTAAGTGCCAGCTCATAAACTAACACTTTGCACAGGAAATGCCAGTCTTTAGGTCTTTTTCTTTGCCCTCGGATGCGCCGCATCATAGACTTTCGCCAGATGCTGGAAGTCGAGATGAGTATAGACCTGGGTGGTCGAGATGTTGGCGTGGCCGAGCATTTCCTGCACTGCGCGCAGGTCGCCGCTGGATTGCAGCACATGGGTGGCGAAGGAGTGACGCAGCATGTGGGGATGGACGCTGGCGTTGATGCCGAGCTTGATGCCCCATTGCTTGAGGCGAAGCTGTACAGCGCGCGGTGAGAGTCGCTTGCCGTGCTGGCCGACGAACACGGCCCGCTCGCCCGCTGCAACAAGCTGTGCCCGGCAGGCCAGCCAGGCCTGGATGGCTTCGGTGGCAAGGCGTCCCAGCGGCACGATGCGCGTCTTGCTGCCCTTGCCGGTCACGCGGATCTCGCCCGAGGTGAAATCCATGTCTTCCAGATTTGCGCCGATCAGTTCGGCCAGACGCAGGCCGGAGGAGTAAAAGAGTTCCAGCATGGCTTTGTCGCGCACGGCCAGGGGGCCATCTTCCTCCACTTCCATCAGATGCGCGGCCTGCTCCGGGGAGAGTGCCTGGGGCAGGGTTTTTGCGGCCTTGGGCGCGCTCAGGCCGGCGCAGGGATTGTGAGGGAAGGCATGCTGGCGGCCCAGATATTGATAAAAGCCGCGCCACGCCGAAAGCATGCGTGCCAGGGTGCGACTGCTCAGGCCCGAGGCATGGAGCTGCGCGACAAAACGGCGGATGTGGTGGATTTGCAGCTGGTCCAGCGGAATTTCACTGGCCAGACCAAGCAATGCCTCGATATCGCGGGAATAGTTTTTACAGGTCAGCGGCGACAGGCGCCGCTCATGCTGGAGATGGGAGAGGTAGGCCTGCAGCAGTCCGAAACCGGCAGGGCTAGACTCTCCCGCGCTCATCAGGCGGCGTCCCGATCCTCGTTGATATAAGGCATGAGGGCGACCGTGACCAGTTCGCCGATACGCTTCAGATAGAGCGTGCCCATTTCCGGATAGAAACGCTGGGCATCCTCGCTTGCCAGCACCAGCAGGCCAAATGCGTGCTCGCTGCGCAGCGAAACGACAGCAAAAGACTGTACCAGACCGGCTGCATCACCAAACCAGGAGGCGACTTCAAAGGGTGGCTGGGTATCGCAATAAGGGCGCACCAGGGTATCGGCGAAGGCCCTGAGATCGGCGCTGACATCGGAAAACTCCGCCTGCTCCGAAGCCTGTGCCGGCGCGGCCCAGATGCGCAGGGCGACATGCGGCACGGCGAAATCGTCGCGCAGGCTGAGGGTGATGGTCGGCAGCAGGGATTCGATTGTGCGCGCGGTCAGCAGCGAGAGGCTGAAGCGGTGGACTTTCTCGCCGATGGCGTCATTTTCCTCGCCGAATTGCAGCAATTCGCGCAGTTTGGATTCCAGCAGCTTGTTCTTCTCGCGCAGCTGCAATTGCTGCCGTTCGGCCAGGGAAATGGCACGGCCACCGTGCGGATGGGGAATGGCGATCTGCTCCAGCAGGCCGGGTTTGTCCTCGAAGAACGCCGGGTTTTCTTGCAAAAATTCGACAATGGCTTCTGCACTCAAATTCATTTTTCTGATCCCAAAAGGTTAAAGATGGATTTCGCCTTCAAATACGGTTTCGGCCGGGCCGGTCATCCACACGGCCTGTCCCTCGCCCGGCCAGCGGATGACAAGCTCTCCCCCACGGGTGCTGACGGTAACTTCGCTATCCAGCAAATCGCGGGTGATGCCGGCGACTGCTGCCGCGCAGGCCCCGGTGCCGCAGGCCAGGGTTTCACCCGAGCCGCGTTCGAACACCCTGAGGCGGATATGGCCGCGGTCCACGATCTGCATAAAGCCCACGTTGACCCGCGCCGGGAAGGCCAGGTGGTTTTCGATCAGTGGCCCCTGTTCTCCGACCGGTGCGGAATCCACATCATGCACGACCAGCACCGCGTGCGGATTGCCCATGGAAAGCGCACTGATGTCCAGGGTCCGATCCTCCACCGGGAGCGGATAAGTCAACGCACGCTGGGGGGCGGCAAAAGGAATCTGCTCCGGCTCGAAGCGCGGCGCGCCCATGTTGACCGTGACCTGCCCATCCGATTCCAGGCGCGGGTAAATGGTGCCGGAAGCGGTTTCGACGCTGATTTCGGTTTTCTGCGTCAGGCCCTTGTCGTGCACGAAGCGCACAAAGCAGCGCGCCCCATTGCCGCACTGTTCGACTTCACCGCCATCGGCGTTGAAAATACGGTAGCGGAAATCGGCAGAGCCGCCGGAGGGCTTTTCAACCAGCAGAATCTGGTCGCAACCGACACCGAAATGGCGGTCGGCAAGGAAACGGAATTGTTCTGCGCTCAGGGCAACCTGCTGCGTAATGGCGTCAATGACGACAAAATCGTTGCCAAGGCCGTGCATTTTGGTGAACTTCAGCTTCATGTCAGGCAAACAGCTCCACGTAATCCTTGTAAATGCAGCGGTCCATGACCACGCTCATGCCGGCGTTACGGGCCTTCTCTGCTGCGGCTTCGTTGACGATACCTTCCTGGATCCAGATGGAGGGGATGTTCAGGCGCAGACATTCATCCACGATGGCATCCACATGCTCCGCGGCCCGGAACACATCCACCAGGTCGATTGGTTCCGGCACATCGGCCAGCGTAGCGTAGGCCTTCTCTCCCAGCACTTCGCTCACGGCCGGGCGCACCGGAATGATGCGGTAGCCGAAGCCCTGCATCGCCCTGGACACGAAATAGCTGGGGCGCGCCGGCTGGGGCGACAGGCCCACCACCGCGATGGTGCGAATTTTTTTCAGCAAAGCGCGGGTTTCATCCGGCGCCGGGTTTTCAAACATCCATTATCCTAGAAACCTCAGTTGGACAAGCTGAAGTGTGCGATTTTTGGGGCACAGGGCAAGACGTAACGACGCGGAATGGTCATTCCATTCCAAGGAGTTACAACGCGGCCATGCGCCCCAAAAATTGTGCAATTCAGCCTGTAGCGGGGTCACCAAACGTGTGAACGCAAAATTCATGATAAAACCATTCAGGGTCATGAGGTTAAATATTCAGATTAGCGGTCAACTAAGGTTTCTAGGATTGTTCCCCAAATCAGCAAATGGCGATCGCTCACCGCCTCGACCTGCAGCTGCGACAGCCCTGCCTCATCCAGTTGCAGCCGCACTTCGTACGGGCGATAGGCGGCAAGCAGTGAATGGTAAAAATCATGTTGCAATATGGGCGGCGCATCGGCTGCGTAGTGGTCGGCAAGGCATTGGGCTTCCTCAATGCTTTCAGGTCGCTTCAAGTCCATGACCAGCACCGCCGCCCCGGGCCCGGCAACGTGTCGGACAGTCTGCCACAGCACGGCGGGATCGTCGAGATGATGGAGCAGGCTATTGCTGATCACGGCATCGAAGACACCGGCTGGCAATTGCGTATCGGGCAGGTAACACTGCTGCAGCACCAGACGCTGGGCAAGCTCATTTGCCGCCACGGCCTGGCGCCCCAAGGAAAGCATCGCGCTTGCGCCGTCCACGCCAAGAAATCGGGTTGCCGGGAAAGTCCGTGCAAAACGCAGGGTCACATCCGCCGGACCGCAGCCCAGATCGATGGCCTGTTGCGGAGAAAAACCGGGGAACAGGCGCTGAAAATGGGCCACAACTGCCTGATGCGGCTCTGAAAAATCCGCCTCCGCGTAGGCACGCGCCTGCGCCGGATCATCCATCAGCTCGGGTTCGGGAATGCGGTGGCGCAGTAATGGATCCATGCTCATGATTTCTGAATGCGGCGGCCAGCCTGGCCATGTCCTGTGTATATGCCGCGAGTATAACCTGCGATGATCCATATTCATGACAACAGACGGGGCGCATAATAATCCTTTTGCGAAGCGCTAATCATGTCCAGCTCTCCCCTGCCCATACTGTCCCTGCTTGAAACACGCGTTCTTGGCGTGCTCGCCGAAAAGCAGCACACCGTCCCCGACACTTATCCCCTGACGCTGAACACCCTGATTTCCGGCTGCAACCAGAAAACCAGCCGCGACCCGGTGATCGAAGCAAACGAAGCGGATGTGCTGACGGCGATTGACAGTCTCAGGTCACTGACACTGGTGGTGGAATCGAGCGGCGGGCGAGTGCAACGCTACGCCCACAATATCGAGCGGGTCTTGCAGGTGCCCTCGCAGTCGGTAGCCCTGCTGGTTATGCTGATGCTGCGTGGCCCGCAAACGGCGGGCGAACTGCGCCTCAACAGCGAGCGTCTGCACAAGTTTTCCGACATCTCGGCGGTCGAGGCGTTTCTGAATGAACTGGCCGAACAGCAAGCCGGGGCGCTGGTGATCGAATTGCCGCGCCAGCCCGGTGCGCGCGAAAACCGCTGGATGCACCTGTTGAGCGGCGTGCCGGTCATCGCAGAGCCCACACATGCAGCTGCCTCATCATCGGGCGATATTTCACTGGGTGAAATTGCCGCACTGAAAGCCAAGGTAGCCAGGCTTGAGGCTGAAGTCGGCGAGTTGCAGGCACTGGTGACCCGGCTGTGTACGGAACTGGGCGTGTCCGCCTGAATTTCCGGGTTCTGGCGCGTGCCTCGAAATATTGAATGCAATCGCCGCCGATCTGGTCGTTCTGCTCCACTTCGGGTTCATCCTGTTCGTGGTGCTGGGCGCCTTTTTTGCCCTGAAATGGCGCTGGCTGGCCTGGCTGCATGTGCCGGCAGCCCTCTGGGGCGCGCTGATCGAATTCACCGGGTGGATGATCTGCCCGCTCACGCCTCTGGAAAATCTGTTGCGGCAAGCCGGCGGCGATCGTGGCTATACCAGCGGCTTCATCGAACACTACCTTCTTCCCCTGATCTACCCGGCGGATCTGACGCGTGAGTTCCAGTTTGCACTGGGGATGGGCGTGGTGATCCTGAATGTGCTGGTCTACTCGCTCTGGTTTGCGCGGCGCAAGAAAAAAGGGGGCGAATCGCCCCCTTTCCTATACTGATACTGAATCGATCAGCGACCCCGCCCACCGGTGCGGTGCAGTGGCGGCTTTCCGGCGCCGCTGCCTGCCGGCCCTCTGGGCCTGGCGGCAGAGGGTGCCGCCGAGCGGTTTCCGGAGCGAGCGCCGGGCTGGCTTCTGCCGCCTGAGCGCTGTTGCCCGCCGCCCCGGTTCTGCCCGTTCAGGATCGGCTCGGCCTTGATCGACGGATCGGGTTCGAAGCCCGGCACCACTACCTCGGGTATCTCGCGCTTGATCAGCCTTTCGATATCCGACAACAGTTTCTTTTCGTCGATGCACACCAGCGAAACGGCCTCGCCTTCCGAGCCGGCACGGCCGGTACGGCCGATGCGGTGGACGTAATCTTCCGGCACATTGGGCAGCTCGAAGTTGACCACATGCGGCAATTCGCTGATGTCGATGCCGCGCGCGGCGATATCGGTGGCGACCAACACCTGCAGCTTGCCTGTTTTGAACTCGGACAGGGCGCGGGTGCGCGCCGCCTGGCTCTTGTTGCCGTGAATGGCAAGGGCCGGAATGCCTTCCTTGGTCAATTGCTCGGACAGCTTGTTGGCGCCATGCTTGGTGCGGGTGAACACCAGCACCTGGTGCCAACTGTGTTCCTTGATCAGGTGGGTAAGCAGTTCACGCTTTCTTTCGCGGTCGACCTTGTAAACCTTCTGCGCCACCGTGTCGGCGGTGACGTTGCGACGCGCCACTTCGATCAGCGCCGGTTTATTGAGCAGGCCGTCTGCCAGCAACTTGATCTCATCGGAGAAGGTGGCGGAGAACAGCAGGTTCTGGCGATGCTTGGGCAGCACCGCGAGCACGCGCTTGATGTCGCGGATGAAACCCATGTCCAGCATGCGATCGGCTTCGTCCAGCACCAGAATCTCGACGTGCGAAAGATCGACCGTTTTCTGTTGCAGGTGATCGAGCAGACGACCCGGCGTGGCGACCAGAATGTCGACGCGGGTTCTCAGGCGCTGGATCTGCGGGTTGATGTTGACCCCGCCGAACATCACCATGGATTTGAGCTTCACATATTTGCCGTAGGTGCGCACGCTTTCCTCGACCTGCGCAGCGAGTTCGCGCGTCGGAGTGAGCATCAGCGCCCGGATCGGGTAATGGCCGGGGGTATAGCCACCAGACGGTGCTTTGTCGCCGCCGCTAGAGAGACGATGCAATATCGGCAGGGTAAAGCCGGCGGTCTTGCCGGTACCTGTCTGCGCGCCAGCCAGCAGGTCGCCGCCCGAAAGCACGGTGGGGATCGCCTGCAACTGGATCGGGGTGGGGATGGTGTAACCGTGTTCGGTGACGGCACGGACGATTTCATCGGACAGGCCGAGAGAAGAAAAAGACATGAAATTCCTGAAAATAATATCGGCCAGTCGCTCTTTGAGGGCGCCAGTCTTGGGACGAATAGGGGGTTTGATAAGCCGGAAGGGCAGCGGCGCGAGGACTGGAGACAAATGCCGCAGGCCGGCATCATAACAGAGTGCTGAGTTGGCGCCTAATTTTTGGGCATGTGGGTCACGGTAGAAAACGGCATGTTCCGCTTGCTTCTAATGACGGCACTGTTCCAGCACCTCCGCCGCGCGCCCGCCGCTGCCCCACAGGCGAATGCAGCGCTCCACCTCGGCGCGCACCGCTTCGCGGATGCTGCGCTTGAGCGCCATGTAACCGCTGTCTCCGATGGAAGGGTTGTCCCGGATATGCTTTACGGCAAGGTCGGAAAGCGCGGTGTAATAGTTGATCTTGGCTACGCCGTTGGCGATCAGCTTGCGGAACTGTTCGTCCGACAGGCCACTGCCACCGTGAATCACCAGCGGGATGCCCACCGCCTCGTTGATTTTCGCCAGACGCGCATAATCCAGCTTTGGGGTGCCCTTCATCCGTCCATGTATTGTACCAATCGACACCGCCAGGCAATCCACCCCGGTACGCGCCACGAACACCTTGGCTTCCGAATGCGAAGTGTATTCAAACTCGTGCGACAGATTCTCGGCGTTCTCGCCCTCCCCTCCCGGCACATAACCCAGCTCGGCCTCGACAGCCACCCCGCTGGCATGCGCCAGGGTGACCACTTCACGCGTCATGCGCAGATTGTCTTCGAAGGGCTGGTCCGAGCAGTCCAACATCACCCCGCTGAAACCGCAGTGAATCGCCCGCTCGGCGGATTCCAGACTATGGCCATGATCGAGATGGATTGCCACTGGCACCTTGGCGCGCTGCGCTGCAGCCACCACCGCCGGCGCCAGCAAATCGAAATCGTAGTAATCGAAATGCGATTCGGCCAGATTGAGAATCACCGGTGCGCGATAATTTTCCGCCGCCTTGATGATGGCTTCGAGAAAATCCAGCGTTACCACACCAAATGCGCCAATGGCATAGGAATGACGGTAGGCATGGTTCAGCATGTCGCTCATTTGTACTAGTGGCATGATGGTCTTTTTATGTCTTTACCCGCTTGGTTATTCTATTGCCAGTGCTGTTTTCATTTCGAGCGCGGCCTGGAGTGCGGCGTCGGCGCTTTCGGCCAGCACGTTGAAGTGGCCCATCTTGCGGCCGGGGCGGGCTCCCAGCTTGCCGTACAGATGCAGCTTGGCACGCGGCTGACTCAACACGACATCCCAGGGCGGTTCCTGCCCCTCCCTCCACAGATCGCCGAGCAGGTTGACCATCGCTACCGGGCGCAGCAGGTCGGGTGCGCCCAGCGGCAAACCTGCCAGCGCCCGCACCTGCTGCTCGAACTGCGTAGTCAGGCAGGCATCCAGCGTATAGTGGCCGCTATTGTGCGGGCGGGGGGCGATTTCGTTGATCAGCAGACGCCCATCACCGAGGATGAAGAACTCCACGGCCAGCATGCCACAGTAATCAAGTGAGGCGGCAATCGCGGTGGCAGTTTCTAGTGCCTTTCCGGCCAGTTCCGCAGTGACTTGAGCGGGCGCAATGCTGATATCCAGGATGCCGTTGGCGTGCCGGTTTTCTGCTGCCGGAAAGGCTGCGGTCTGGCCGTCCGTGCCGCGCGCCACTACCACCGAGATTTCTGTCTGCAGCGGTAGCCAGGCTTCCAGCACGCAGGGCACCGCGCCCAAAGTTTCGAATGCACTCTCCAGTTCGGCGAGGCTGTTTACTCTCACCTGGCCTTTGCCATCGTAGCCCATGCGGGCCGTCTTGAGCAGGGAGGGCGCACCGATGTTTTTAAATGCCACAGCAAGGTCAGCATGGTTTTCCACAGTCGCAAATGGCGCTGTAGCGAAGCCGTTCGATTGCAGGAAAGTCTTTTCAAGGCGACGGTCCTGGGCAATTGAGACAACGGCCGCGCCGGGACGCACCGGACAGAACTGTGCCAGAAATTCCAGACTGTCGGCCGGCACGTTTTCGAATTCAGTGGTGACTGCCGCACAGGCACGGCCCATACGTTCCAGCGCGGCCCGGTCGCGGTAGTCGGCGCACAGATGCGTGTCGGCAAGAGCGCCCGCAGGGCTTTCCGAATCGGGGTCCAGCACCATCACGCGGAAACCCATGGTGCGCGCGGCAATCGCGAACATGCGACCGAGTTGGCCACCGCCAAGAATACCGAGAGTTGAAGGTGGCAGGATCATGGCTGCTCCGGCAGGGTCGATGCCAGCGCCGCTTCGCTCTGCGCCTTGCGGAAATCGGCCAGGAGTCCTGCAATGACGGGATCGTGAAGCGCAAGGATAGCAGTGGCAAACAATGCTGCATTGGCCGCTCCCGATTCGCCTACGGCGAAGGTGGCGACCGGAATGCCTTTCGGCATCTGCACGATGGACAGCAACGAGTCGATCCCCTTCAGATAGCGTGAAGGAACAGGCACACCCAGCACCGGCACGGCCGTCTTGGCCGCCAGCATGCCTGGCAGGTGAGCCGCCCCGCCAGCACCGGCGATGATGCAGGCCAGCCCGCGAGCGGCCGCATCTTCAGCATATTTGAACAGCAGGTCCGGGGTGCGGTGGGCCGACACCACGCGTGCCTCATAGGGCACACCGAATTTGCGCAGCATGTCGCAGGCGTGTTGCATGACTTCCCAGTCGCTGGTGCTGCCCATGACGACGCCAACTTTCACTTGTTCACTCATTCTTCGAAAATTCCCTGATCTTTAATGTGTTTTTTCCAAACGGCACGGCGCTATATTCTGGATTCCGCAACCCGCTCAATTTTTTGTCTGGTTCGCATTTCTTAATTCGGCTGCCTGCTCTTCGCCTAGATATGGGTAGCGGACATGACCAAACCGGATCATCAGAACTGCAATTGTCAACATCAGGATCGAGCCGCTCACCGCGAGCATGCGCCAGTCATCCATAGCTTTCATGTCCAGGATCAGGTAACGCGCCAGGGCCACCATGCCGATATACAATGGGAAGCGCACCGGCAGCTTGCCTGTGCCGTAATACAGTCCGACCATCGCCAGCACTTCCAGATAGAGAAAGAGCAACAACAGGTCGGCCAAGGTGACCTGCGCCGCATGGACCATGACCATGACTTCGCTGCCCATGGCAAACACTGTGGCGATGGCAATCACCAAGAGGCCAAGGTGTTCGACCAGCGAGAGCAGCCATTTGTTGAATTCCTGAATTGGTTTTTTCATCGTTCAGCCCCTTTAGGTGCTACAAAGCATGGATAATTATTGTAGCCTGTCCACTATCATGGAGTGCACATGGAAATTACCTGCTATCGTGATCCTGAATCCGCTCGCGAGTCTCTCTTTCTGTCTGCTGCAACTTACAATCTGGCACATGCGCTGCTTTCGCGCAGTACGTCTGGCTGTCTGTTCGTCCCGATCCGCCCCATGCAGTATCTGGCGATTCTGGACGCCGAGGAGGTTGTATTCCTCGATGGTGAGCGTAAATGCTGGATTGACGTTGCTTGGCAGAATTTTCAGCCCCAGAGGCGCGTTTCCCTGGATGAACCGGTGGCCTACGAGGCAGTTTACTATCGGCTCTCTTCCTCAGGCTTGATGGCACGCCTGCTGGCGGAGTTTCCTCGCGCTTTGACCGACTTGGCCGCGAAGGGCCGCTTTGAGGGATCGGCGCGGGTGCTCAAGTTTCCGGCCCCTGGACGACCCTGATTTCAGGCGTCTTATTCGTCCTCGCCAAGCTCCGGGTCCCAGCCCTCGCCACGGGCAGCCGTGATGGCCTGGGCATAAAACCGCGTGTGCCGCTCGCGCAGTTCCTCCGGAAGCCGGCTGGGCAGATGAGCGTAGGGTTCCCAGGCGGCATACACCTGCTCGTACAGGTTCTGCATGCGCGCTGAGTCCCAGCCCGCACAGGTTTCCGTTTCGGGCAGGATGCCGAATACCCAGGCATCACGCACCATACGCCCGAGGTGTGTCAGGCCGGCGTTGGTATCCTGGTCGATACCGACATAAGTTTGTACTGTCATCGCGTCAATCCTGCATAAAGTACCGGCAATTTCTCCGGCAGGCGCTCCACATGGTCCACTACCATGTAGTTCTTGGCCCCGAAAATCCGTGAAACATATTGATCCGCTCGCGGGTCGAGCGACATGCAGAAAGTCGTCACACCTGAACGGGCCATTTCCTCCACGGCCTTCTTGGTATCGTAACGCAAATACTGCGGATCGCGCACATCCACGTCGGCCGGTTCGCCGTCGGTGATCACCAGCAGCAGCTTCTTGGCCGATTTCTGCAGCTTCAGATAATGCCCTGCATGGCGAATGGCCGCCCCCATGCGCGTGGAGAGCTGGCCGCTCATACCTGCCAGACGGGACTTCGGCACTTCGTTGTAAGGCTGGTCGAAATCCTTGAAACGGGAATATTCGACATTGTGACGCCCGTCCGAGCAGAAACCGTGAATCGCGAAGGGGTCGCCGATCTTGTTGATGGCGTCCGCCAGCAACACGGTAGCCTGACGCTGCAAGTCCAGCACGCTGTATTCCTGCCCGCTCACCTTATCGTTGGTGGATTCGGACAGATCCAGCAGCACCATCACCGAAATGTCGCGCACCTTGCGCACCGAACGCATCATGATGCGCGGGTCGGGCTGATGGCCCATGCGGATATCGATCATGGCGCGGATGGCGGCATTCACGTCCACCTCATCGCCGTCCTCCAGCTTGCGGATACGCGTCACCCCCTGCGGCTGCAGGGCATCGAGCAAGAACTTCAGCCGACCGATGGTGCGCTTGTGTTGTGAAGTGATGTCGTTGATCAGTTGCAGATCACCGGCTTTTGCCCGCTTTTCCAGCACCGTGGCCCATGCCGGGCGCTCGAGCTGGATCTGGTAATCCCACTCCGAATAATGGTAGGGCTCGGAAACCGGTTCCTTGCCTTCCAGTTCGTTGTAAGACTTGCCCATGTCCTCATAGGGAAAGAGTTCCGTGCCCAGCACCCAGATTTCTTCCGCGTCGTCGCCGGCGTTCTCGACGTCGATTTCGTTGGCGAACTCCATCAGGCTGACATGCTTCCTGACCTGCTTGACCGTGTCGTATCCCGCTGCCATGGACTTTTCGAAGTCGAATTCCTCGAATTCCCAGAAATAACGATTGTCGTCGCGGTACGGCGCGCTAAGCAGATCGGTGCGCGGGTTGAAGGGGATGCGCTTGACCATGAATTCATGCGCCAGTTGTACGCCGACGTCCCAGGAGACCTGGTTGCTGTCGAGACGATCTCCGGCCTGTTTGAACAATACCCGACCCTGCGCGATCCACGGATCGTTGTCTTCGAAACTTTCATCCAGCAGCGCACGCGCCAGGCGGTTGAGATAATCCCCGGCCGAGTTGCCCTGCCCGGATTCGATGCTGTGCAATTGCGCCCAAAGATGCTTCAGGCCGGGAAACTTGCGAATCGACAGGGTTTCCACCCGGGCATCCTCGATCACGCTGATCACCGCCATCTGCCAGGGATTGAGCGCTTCGGCCGAGATCGGGTCGTTGGTATAAACGAGATGGGCGGCGCTGTGAGCGGCGGCAGCGCGGTACATTTCCAGGCCGGGGATGCGGATGTTACCCTCTCCCGAACCCTCTCCCGCTTGCGGGAGAGGGGCCAAACGTGCCCCTGTGGGGGATGTGAAATCATCGTAGGCATCGGGCAGGTGAAGAAAATACCCCTCGACATAGGGCCGGTAGCCTTCCCGCGTCTCGAAGTCGCCAGAAGTCGGCTTCATGAAGAAATCCCGTGCCCACAGGGCACGCAGATACATGTTGATGCGGCGCTGCACATCGATGAACAACGTGCCCTTGCGCTCCTTCTGGAGCATGGCCAGCGATTCCTTGGACTGCAGGCTGAAGTAGTTGCCCTGCTCCGGGTAGTTGGTGCGATGGGCATGCGCGCCCCACAGCGCCCAGCGGCGCAGGCCGCCCAGGGTGAGCTGGCTGAACAGCATTTCCAGGTTTTCCAGCATCGGGCGCACGCCACGCGGCGCCTGCGACAGCAGGGTATTGAGGAATTGCAGATAGGCGCGGAACAGGGTTTCGTCGCCAAGACGGTTGGCCGCCGTGGGCGCGGTGCTCAGCACCAGTTCAATGACTGCACCCGAGGTCTTGGAGGCCAGTTCCAGCACAGTCTGAATCAGATCCGGAATGATGTCTTCGCCGATTTCCTTGGCCACCAGCGGCGCATGGTCGATCCAGGTGGCGATCAGATCATCGCCCTTGCCCAGCGTTTTCAGGGCAGCAGCGCCCTTGAGGTAATTATCCAGACCGCGCGCGCTGAATACCCGGGCCGCTTCATGCCACGCGGCATAGAGGCTTTCCTGCAGCTCCGGGGAAAGCGCGTCGATCAGTTCCTGATAGTCTTCGAGATTGATGCTCATGGCAAACCCCTTGTGATGGGTGATGAGGAATGTGAGATGCGTAAAAACAGTGCGGTTTTACCCATTCCCCATCACTATTTACCCATTACTAAAAAAACGTGGTTACGGCCGCATCCAGCGCATCGCGCATGTCCGGATCGTCGGTGATCGGACGCACCAGGGCCACGCGGCAGGCTTTGACCGGATCGACACCGGTAGCAATCAGGCTGCCTGCGTAGATCAGCATACGCGTCGAGATGCCTTCATCCAGACCATGCCCCTTGAGGTTGCGGGCGCGTTCGGCGATGGACACCAGCTTGCCGGCCACTTCCGCCTTGACGCCGGTTTCATGGGTGACGATTTCGGTTTCAATGGCGTGATCGGGGTAGTTGAAATCGAGGCCGCCGAAACGCTGCTTGGTGGATTGCTTCAGATCTTTCATCAGGCTCTGGTAGCCGGGGTTGTAGGAAATCACCAGCTGAAAGTCGGGATGGGCGTGGACCAGCTCGCCTTTCTTTTCCAGCGGCAGCACGCGGCGGTTGTCGGTCAGCGGGTGGATCACCACGGTGGTGTCCTGGCGCGCTTCCACCACTTCATCGAGATAGCAGATCGCGCCGAAGCGGGCGGCAATGGCCAGCGGGCCATCCTGCCAGCGGGTGCCGTTGGCATCGAGCAGGAAACGTCCAACCAGATCGGAGGCGGTCATGTCTTCGTTGCAGGCCACGGTAATCAGCGGCTTACCCAGCTTCCAGGCCATGTGCTCGACGAAGCGGGTCTTGCCGCAGCCAGTCGGCCCTTTCAGCATCATCGGCATGCGCACGCTGTAGGCGGCTTCGTAGAGCTCCACCTCGTCCGAGACGGGGCGGTAATAGGGTTCTTTTTCGATACGGTACTGCTGGATGATGTCGCTCATTTTCGGTCTCCATCTATCGGTCAACACAGGGACGAAAAAGGCCGCGCTTTATACCATTTGCTTCGCGTCAGCCGTTTTCGTCCATGCGCCAGAAAATCCCGCCACAGTCGATGACACTGCGGCGGGAAAAATCAATACATCAAACGGTCTTGCCGCGGAAAATCACCATCGCCGCGCCTTGTGACTGGTTGAAATTGTTGTAACCAATCAGACGCACGTGGTTGTCAGGGTTGGCCTTGTGGCAGGCTTCGGCTTCCGCCAGCACCTTGGACACGTCGGTTTCGCCGAACATCGGCAGTTTCCACATATACCAGTAGGAATCCATCACGTATTCCGGCTCGACGTGCTCGATAGCCGGGTTCCAGCCCTTGGAAACCAGGTATTCCACTTGCGTCTTGATCTCATCCGCAGTCATGGCTGGCAGGTAGGAGAAGGTCTCGAACTTGCGGCTGGCCGGGTCTGACATGCGCGACTTGTAATCCATTACTTCACTCATGATTTGCTCCTTAAATTTAATAGAGTCCACTCTGGGTCGCCGGGCGGCTTCTCCGGGGCACATCCCCGGGACTATCGTCCCCGGGGCCCCTGTTCCGCCCTGCGAAACCGCTACTTGTGTGCTACGTCCAGCTTGTCGACGGTGTCAAACTCGAACTTGATCTCTTTCCAGGTTTCCATGGCGATCTTCAGTTCCGGGCTGCTGGCTGCGGCCTTGGTCAGGATGTCCTTGCCTTCTTTTTCGATATCACGACCCTGGTTACGGGCTGCTACGCTGGCTTCCAGTGCGACGCGGTTGGCTGCTGCACCGGCTGCGTTACCCCATGGGTGACCCAGCGTGCCGCCACCGAACTGCAGCACGGAGTCATCACCGAAGATGCTGACCAGTGCAGGCATGTGCCACACGTGAATCCCGCCGGAAGCAACCGGGATCACACCTGGCATGGAGCCCCAGTCCTGATCGAAGAACAGGCCGCGGCTGCGGTCTTCCTTGATGAATTCGTCACGCATGGTGTCGATCCAGCCCAAGGTTGCTTCGCGGTCGCCTTCCAGCTTGCCCACCACGGTGCCGGAGTGCAGGTGGTCACCGCCAGACAGGCGCAGTACTTTGGTCAAGACGCGGAAGTGAATACCGTGGTGCGGGTTGCGATCCAGCACGGCGTGCATGGCGCGGTGGATGTGCAGCAGCATGCCGTTCTTGCGGCACCAGTTGGCCAGACCCGTGTTAGCGGTCAGACCGCCGGTGAGGTAGTCGTGCATGATGATCGGTGCGCCGATTTCTTTGGCGAACTCGGCACGCTCGTACATCATTTCTGGTGTAGGAGCGGTTACGTTCAGGTAGTGACCCTTGCGCTCGCCGGTTTCGCGCTGAGCTTTCATGGTGGCTTCGTGCACAAATTCGAAACGATCGCGCCAACGCATGAATGGCTGGCTGTTAACGTTCTCATCGTCCTTGGTGAAATCCAGACCGCCGCGCAGGCATTCGTAAACAGCGCGCCCGTAGTTCTTGGCGGACAGCCCCAGTTTAGGTTTAATCGTGCAGCCCAGCATCGGACGGCCATACTTGTTCATCTTGTCGCGCTCGACCTGGATACCCTGGGGAGGTCCACCACAGGTTTTCACATAAGCGATCGGGAAGCGGATGTCTTCCAGACGCAAGGCGCGCAGGGCCTTGAAGCCAAACACGTTGCCGACCAGCGAGGTCAGCACGTTAACTACAGAACCTTCTTCGAACAGGTCGATTGGATAAGCCACGAAAGCGTAGAAGCAGGTGTCATCGCCAGGTACGTCTTCGATGCGATAGGCGCGGCCTTTGTAGTAGTCCAGATCGGTCAGCAGATCGGTCCATACCGTGGTCCAGGTGCCGGTTGAAGATTCTGCGGCCACAGCAGCGGCAACTTCTTCACGGGGCACACCAGGCTGCGGCGTGATTTTGAAACAGGCGAGGATGTCGGTATCCAGCGGGGTGTATTCCGGCGTCCAGTAAGTAGCGCGGTATTCTTTCACGCCAGCGTTGTAGGTCTTGACTGCCATTGCAAGCTCCTTGATTTCAGGTTAAAACATCCATCTCCCACCTTGGAAGATCGTGTGGCTCGTTAGAGCGTGTTGTCACTATAAACACATCAATTCATAAATAATAATTGTAATTTTAAAGGTTAATCATAGATAATTATCTATATTAACTTTTCGAGGAAACGGCAATGAAACATGCCACCTTCCGCCAGCTGAAGGTTTTCGAGTCGGTGGCGCGCAATCTCAGCTTCACTCGCGCCGCAGAGGAACTGCACCTGACGCAGCCCACTGTTTCCATCCAGCTCAGGCAGTTGAGCGACATTGTCGGACTGCCGCTACTGGAACAGGTCGGCAAGAAGGTGTTTCTGACGGAAGCTGGGCGCGAATTGCTCAGGGTAAGCCATGACATTTTCGAAGGCATGTCGCGCTTTGAGATGCTGGTTTCGGATATGAAAGGGGTAAAGGCGGGCAAGCTGCGCCTTGCCGTGATCACCACTGCCAAATATTTCGTACCGCGCCTGCTCGGACCGTTCTGCAAGCGTTATCCCGGCATCGACGTGTCACTCAAGGTGACTAACCGCGAGCGGGTGTTGCAGCGCATGGCTGACAATCAGGATGACTTGTACGTTCTCGGCCAACCGCCGGAACACCTGGAAGTGGAACTCGAGCCTTTTCTTGAAAACCCGCTGGTGGTGGTAGCTGCCCGCAGCCACCCCCTGGCGATAGAGAAAAGTATTTCGCTCTCTCGCCTGGCAGAAGAACCGTTCCTGATGCGCGAGCCGGGCTCCGGCACGCGCCTCGCCACGGAGCGCTTTTTTGGCGAGCATGGGCTGAAACCCAAGGTCAGGATGGAACTTGGCAGCAACGAGGCGATCAAGCAGGCGGTGGCCGGGGGGCTGGGCATCGCGGTTCTATCAGCTCATACGCTCGCACTGGAGCGCAGCAGCGAAGAGCTGGTCTTTCTCGATGTCGAAGGCTTTCCGATCCGGCGCCACTGGTACGTGGCCTACCTCAAGGACAAGCAGCCATCAGTGGTTGCATTAGCCTTTCTCGCCTTCTTGCACGAGGAAAGCAAGCTGCTGGGCGAACACTATTTGCGGGGTATCACGGGTTTCCCCGCACCGGAAGGCGGGGAAGAAAAAGGAAAAGAGTGAGACATGAACCAGCCCTGTGCGGAGTTTGGTCAGGCGCCGTAGATTTTTTCTTCGCCCGGCGGACGGGTCTTGAAGCGTTTGTGCAACCAGAAATACTGCTCCGGCATTTCCCTGACCCGTTCCTCGATAAACTGGTTCATGCGCAGGGTGTCGGCGTAGCTGTCAGCGCTCGGGTAATTGTCCCAGGCAGGATAAAATCGCGTTTCATAGCCCTTGCCGCCGGGCAGCTGGCGCGTCACCACCGGCACCACCGCCGCGCCGGTTAGTTTGGCAAGGCGCGGCAGGGCGGTGACAGTGGCCGCAGGAACGCCGAAAAAAGGCACAAATTCTGCATCGCGCGCACCAAAGTCCATATCAGGAAGATAGTAGAAAGGCAGACCCTGTTTCATCGCCTTGATGACCGGCTTAAGTCCTTCCTGGCGCGATACCATTATGCAGGGATTGAAACGGGTCCTGGCATGCAACAGAAGTTCGTCAACCGCCCGGATTTTTTGCCTGCTGTACATGGATACCAGGGGGTGATCAGCGGTCAGGCGAACGCCGCCCATGTCGAGGCCGACGAAATGCGGCGCGAGCCAGATCACCGGTTTGCCCTGCACGGCCCGCCAGTGTTCCAGCCCTTCAATGCTGACCAGGCGCCGCAACCGCTGTTCGGACGACCACCACAGAATGCCCCGGTCGAGCAGGCTCTGGCCGAAGGCGCGAAAGTGGGCGCGCACCATCTTTTCGCGCTGCACGTCGGGGGTTTCGGGAAAGCACAGGCGCAGGTTGATGCGCGCAACCCTGCGCCGATCACGTCCCAGCCAGTAGAGCAGCACGCCCAAGCCCTTGCCGATAGGCGCCAGCAGGGGCAAGGGCAGGAAGTGCAGCAGCCAGAAAACGAAAATACCGAAGCGAATCACTGTTTTTCCGCTTCTTCTCTGGAACCTTTTGGTGCCTTGTAGCGGTTGTAGCTCCACAGGTACTGCGCCGGGTTGCGCCTTGCCAAGTCTTCGACTGCAGCGTTGAGTGCGCGCGCAGCCTGTGTTGCGTCCTCGGGCAGCGCTTCCGGCAGTGGGTCGAACCACAGGTCGTAGCCCTGCCCCCCGGGCAGACGTTCCGCGAATACCAGCACGATGGCGGCACCAGTGGAATGCTGCAGGCGCTGCACCAGGGTCATGGTGTAAGCCGGGCGGCCGAAAAAATCCGCCCATACGCCCTCTCCCTTGCCGGGCACCTGGTCGGGCAGGATGCCGGCAGACTGCCCGCGCTTGAGCGCTTTAAGCAGAGCCTTGACACCCTTGAGATCGGTTGGCGCCATGCTCACCTGGCCGCGTCCGCGACCAGCCAGCATGGGCGGTTCGGTCCAGCGCAGCTTGGGCGGACGGTAGAGAATGGTGATCGGCATATGACTGGCAATGAACAGGCTGGAAATCTCGAAGCAGCCGAGATGGGGGGTGAGAAAGAGAATTCCACGGCCATCGCGCGACTGTTCTGCAACTTTGTCCCAGCCCTCCACCTTGCGCACCAGTTTCAATACATCTTCATAAGGGCGCAGCCATATCGCCGGCAGTTCCAGCACGCTCTTTCCTGCTTCGCCGATGCCTTGATGCAGCAGTTGGCGACATGCGTCCGGCGAAGCGCACAGGCCACTCCTGGAAATATTCTCGCGCATGCGCGCAGCGTAGCCGGAGGAGGTCCAGTAGACCAGCCAGCCAGTGGCGATGCCAAGCGCATGCAGCCATGCCAGCGGCAGGCGCGCAAATTGTCTGAAAAACCATTGCATGGCTTGAATTATCGCATATCCGGCCAGAAGTTAAGAGATTGTGGCCTTGCGCGGTAGTTTGTGCGGGGCTTTTTCGCTATTATCAAGAGTTGAATTGAATCGGGAGTAATACAAATGGCTAGAACGGTTAAATGCATCAAGCTGGGACGCGAGGCAGAAGGTCTGGATTTCCCACCCTATCCCGGCGATCTGGGCAAGCGTCTGTTCGAGAATGTTTCCAAGGAGGCCTGGGCGTCATGGGTCAAGCAGCAGACCATGCTGGTGAACGAGAACCGTCTTAATCTCGCAGACCCCAAGGCGCGCAAGTATCTGGCCGAGCAGACCGAAGCGCATTTCTTTGGCGCCGGCGCGGACAAGGCACAGGGATACGTTCCACCCAGCAAGTAATTTCCATCACACAGGCGAGGCCACATGACGACCAGCTTCAACGCACCGGAATACTTCATCAACCGCGAACTGTCCCAGCTTGCCTTCAACCGGCGCGTGCTGGAACAGGCGGCGGATGACTCCAATCCTATCCTGGAGCGACTGAAGTTCCTGTGCATTGTCAGCAGCAACATGGACGAGTTTTTCGAGATTCGCGTGGCCGGCCTCAAGGAGCAGATCAAATACAAGAGTGTCGTGACCGGGCCGGAGAAGATGTCGCCCCGCCAGGTATTCGATCAGGTAAGCCGCGAAGCGCGCATTCTGGTTGAACAGCAGTACAAGCTGCTCAACGAGGTGATTTTGCCAGCCCTGGCGCGCCAGGACATTCGCTTCCTGCGGCGCACGCACTGGAGTCCGGAACAGAGCGAGTGGATCCGGGCATATTTTTTCCGCGAAGTGATGCCGGTGCTGACGCCGATCGGTCTGGACCCGGCCCACCCCTTCCCGCGTGTGCTCAACAAGAGCCTCAATTTTGCGGTGGAGCTGGAAGGCAAGGACGCATTCGGTCGCAGCTCAGGCGCGGCCATCGTGCAGGCCCCGCGCGTGCTGCCGCGTGTGATCCAGCTACCCAAGGAAATTGCCGGTCACGAGTATGGCTTCGTTTTTCTCTCCTCCATCCTGCATACCCATGTCGGCGAGCTGTTTGCCGGCATGCACGTCAAGGGTTGCTACCAGTTCCGCGTCACACGCAATTCCAACCTGTTCGTAGACGAGGAAGAAGTCACCAACTTGCGCCAGGCGCTGCAGGGCGAACTATCACACCGCCATTATGGCAATGCGGTGCGGCTCGAGGTGGCGGACAATTGTTCCCCGGAAATGGCGGAATTCCTGCTGGCCCAGTTTGGCCTTGAGCAGGACGACCTGTACCAGGTCAACGGCTTGGTCAACCTGGTGCGCCTGATCCAGATTCCGGATCGGGTCGACCGCCCCGACCTCAAGTATCCGCCTTTCATTCCGGGCTTTCCGGCCGGCTGCGTGGACGAGAAACAGCCCGACATATTCCAGGCCATCCGCAATGGCGACGTACTGCTGCACCAGCCGTTCCAGTCTTTCAACCCGGTGGTCGATTTTTTGCGCCAGGCGGCAGACGATCCCAATGTTCTGGCCATCAAGCAGACGGTGTACCGCACCGGATCCGAATCGGTACTGATGGAAGCGCTCATCAGGGCAGCGAAAAACGGCAAGGAAGTGACCGTGGTGGTAGAGCTGATGGCGCGCTTCGATGAAGAAGCCAACATCAACTGGGCTGCACGTCTGGAAGAGGCGGGCGCCCATGTGGTGTATGGCGTGGTGGGCTACAAAACCCATGCCAAAATGCTGCTGGTGGTGCGCCGCGAAGAAAACGGGCTGCGCCGTTACGTGCATCTCGGCACAGGCAATTACCACCCGCGCACCGCCAAGCTCTATACCGACTTCGGCCTGTTTACCTGCAACGGCGACATCTGCAGCGACGCATCCGATGTATTCGCGCAGCTCACCGGCCTCGGCAAAGCAACCAGGCACACCTATCTGTGGCAGTCGCCCTTTACCATGCACCCCCAGTTGCTCAAGGCGATTCGAGCTGAAATAAGCCATGCCAAGGCAGGTCAGCCGGCTGCGATTATCGCCAAGATGAATTCCCTGCTCGAGCCGGAAGTGATTCAGGCGTTGTACGAGGCTTCCTGCGCCGGGGTGAAAATCGACCTCATCATACGCGGCGTCTGCGCGCTGCGGCCTGGCGTACCCGGCGTATCGGAAAATATCCGCGTGCGCTCGGTCATCGGACGTTTTCTGGAACACACGCGGATTTTCTACTTCCGCAACAACGGAGCGCAGGATGTCTATCTCTCCAGTGCCGACTGGATGAATCGCAATCTGTTCCGGCGCATTGAGGTAGCCTTCCCTGTCCTCGACCCCCACCTCAAGCGCCGTGTGATCAAGGAAGGGCTCGACCCTTACCTCAAGGACAATGTCCAGACTTGGGAAATGAACTCCGACGGCAGCTATATCCGCAAGGTCTCGCGCCGCGCCAAGCCCGTATCGGCACAACAGACCCTGCTCGCGGCAATGGCCACGCCGCTTAAATGAGGTCCATTCTGGTTGCCAACCCCAAGGGTGGCAGCGGAAAAACCACCCTTGCAACCCATCTGGCCGGCTATCTTGCCAGCCTGGGGCGGCAAGTGGTGCTGGCCGACCTGGACCGGCAGCAGTCAGCCGCAGGCTGGCTCGAGCGACGTCCGGCACAGTTGCCGACTATCCATAGCCACCACGCAAGCAAAAAATCAGTCAATCCGGACTGGATGGTGATCGACTCTCCTGCCGGATTGCATGGCGACAAGCTCACAGCAGCGGTGAAGCTGGCGGAACTGGTGATCGTGCCGGTACAGCCCTCGGCTTTCGATATGCTGGCAACCGGAGATTTTCTGCGTGTGCTGCGCAAGGAAAAAGCGGTGCGCAAAGAGAAAAGCCAGGTCGCGATGGTCGGCATGCGGGTGGACCCGCGCACGCGATCCGCGGCGGAGCTGGCCGACTTTCTGCTGGCAGCCGAATTTCCCGTGCTGACCTATCTGCGTGATGCCCAGTTATACGTCCAGTGCGCCAACGAGGGCTTCAGTTTGTTTGATCTGCCGCCAGGCCGCGCCGCCCGCGATGTGGAACAGTGGCAACCGCTGCTAGAATGGATATCGGCGTACTGAAGCAGAATCTATTGAGGTGAGATTTTGGCCTGATTCGTGTTTTCCGTCTTGCGCTGACGCTTTTCCCTGAGCAGCGCGAGAATGCGGGGCAGGCTTTGCTGGGCGGCTTTTTCACCCATTTCAATAGCCAGCTTCCTGGCTGCGAAATCTATCGTACCGATTTCACTCACATCCGGTCTGATTACCACATCCGCCTCGCGCATTTCCACCTGACTCGACTCCTTGCCCATGATGGAAAGGGTTTGCGCCAGCACATCCAGAGTATCGCGGATTTCCACGGCGCTGTCAGGCTTGCGCGAAACGTCCACTGCAATAATGATGTCCGGCTTCATTTGCCTCGCCACGCGCACGGGTACCGGGCTCAATACTCCGCCATCCACATACTCCCTCCCGGCGATATTGACGGGCTGGAATATGCCGGGAATCGAACTTGAAGCACGCACAGCCATGCCGGTATTGCCGCGATTGAACACCATCATCGCACCGCTCTGCAGATCGGTGGCAACTGCAGCATAGCGCCTGGGGAGATTTTCGATGGAACGATTATCAAGATACTGATTGATGAAATCCTGCATCAGTTCGCCCTTGACGAATCCGCGGTCAGGAAAGGTGACATCGCGCAACTGAGCCTGCTCCATGCCAAGCGCGATCACTTCAAGCGCCACTGCGTCATAGCCGCCCGCATAAAGTGCGCCGACAAAGCTGCCGGCGCTGGTGCCAACCACAATATCGGGCTTGACGCCCTGCTGCTCGAGCGCCTTGATTACACCGACATGCGCAAATCCGCGTGAAGCGCCTCCCCCCAGCACCAGGGCAACCACCGGATGCCCGGTCTGGACGGTGCGCAGCTTAGCCGCTTCGGGCGGAACGACGTCCTTGAAAACAATCGGCTGCGTGGCGCAACCCGCCAAGGTCAAGACCAGCATCGCCCACAGCAGGAATCCGGAGCCCGTTCTGCGCTTCAGGTGGAAACCTTCAGCGTCCGTCAACTACGCGCCAATGCTGTTCCAGCATCCAGCCAAGATGCGCCGGGGCTGCTCCAACGGCGGCAAACTGCTCACGCGACATGGTACTGCCGGGTCCAGCATCGGCTAAAGCAGTGGCCTGCGCTAGCGCGAGAAGCGCCAGCAACATCGCACCAAGCTGAAATGTGCCACTCATCCATTGCGTCATGATTCACCCTCCTGTTTGCCCATAGTGCAGGAAGGGTGTTGCCATACTATTTCCGCACGAGAAAAAATGTATCAAATTGTTTCAGGATCGGTGGACATCGTCAGGCATCACGCCAAAGCTCTTGCCAAGCAGATTTCCGGCCTCCGCTGCCGGCAGCGGACGGCTGAAATAATACCCCTGCATTTCGTCACACCCCTGCGCGCACAAAAATTCCTGCTGCTCAAGCGTTTCCACGCCCTCGGCGATAACCAGCAAATTCAGGCTGTGTCCCAGGCTGATGACCGCGTTGGCAATGGCAGCGTCGTCAGGATCGTTGCAGATGTCGCGCACAAAGGACTGGTCGATTTTGATTTTTGAAATCGGCAGGCGCTTCAGATAGCTCAAGGATGAATAACCGGTGCCGAAATCGTCGATCGAAATCTGTATCCCGTTGGCGTGCAGTTGATGCAAGGTGGTAAGCGTCGCCTGCAGGTCCTGGATCATGACACTCTCGGTCACCTCCAGTTCCAGTTGCTCCGGCACCAGACCGGAATCCTGTAACGCCATGCACACCATTTCGGTCAAATCCGCCTGGCGAAACTGGTGCGCCGAAAGATTCACCGCCACGCGCACCGCCGGCAAGCCGGCGCTTTGCCAGGCGCGACTCTGGGCACAGGCGGTGCGCAGCACCCATTCACCGACTTGAACGATCAGGCCCGTTTCCTCGAGCACGGGGATGAATTCTGCCGGCGAAACCAGGCCACGTTCCGGATGCTGCCAGCGCAATAGCGCCTCCATGCCGATGATTTCCCCGCTCCGCAAATTGATCTGGGGCTGATAATAGAGCAGGAACTCATTACGTTCGATCGCATGGCGCAGTCCGGTTTCCATGGTTAACCGCTGCGAAACCCGGTCATTCATTTCGGCGCTATAGAAACGATAGGCATTGCCGCCTTGCGCTTTGGCATAGCTCATGGCTGTATCGGCATAGCGGAGCAGGTCATCCTTGCTGGAAGCGTCGGCAGGATAGAAAGCAATGCCGATGCTGGGCGTGACAAATACCTCCCGGCCCTCGATTTCGAAGGGTTTTCCCAAGGCATCCATCGCCTTTTGCGCCACCAGGGAGGCATTATCCTGGTTGCCCACGTCACTTAGAACCATGGCGAATTCGTCGCTGCTGAAACGGGCAATGGTATCGCTGCCGCGGATATTGCCCGCCAGGCGCACGGCCACAGCTTGTAACAGTTTGTCGCCAAAGGCGTGACCGAAAGTATCGTTGATGCTTTTGAAGCGGTCCAGATCCAGATGCAGCACCGCCACCAGCGCCTGATACTGGCTCGCCGCCGCCAGCGCCTGAAACAACCGATCCATCAGCAGGTGGCGGTTGGGCAGTTCCGTCAAGGGATCGTAATTAACCACGTAATGAAGGTTTTCCTCGGCCTGTTTTTTCTCCGAGAGATCGGCAAACACGCCCAGGTAATGAATGGTTTTTCCCTGTTCGTTGCGTATGCTCATGATGGACAGCCACTCAGGATAGATTTCTCCACTCTTGCGCCGGTTCCAGATTTCCCCCTGCCAGTAGCCACATTCGTTCAGAGACGCCCACATCCTCTGGTAAAAAGCCGCATCGTGCCGTCCCGAAAGCAGCAGTCTGGGATTATTTCCAATCACATCCTCGTCGCTGTAGCCGGTGATGACGCTGAAAGCCCGGTTCACGCGCAGGATATTGGCCGCGGCATCGGTAATGATGATGCCCTCGATGCTGTTCTCGAACACCTGGTCGGCCAGTCGCAAACCTTCCTCTGCCGCCCTGCGTTCGGTAATGTCCTGCACCGTGCCATGCATTTTGACTGCCCGGCCTGTGTCATCGCGAATCACTTCAGCCAATTCCAGCACAATCCTTTCCGTGCCATCTGGGCGAACGATGCGATGCTCGATATTGTAGGACTGCCCCCCGTCCAGCGCGGCGTTAACCGACTGCGTAACCTTGTCACGATCATCGGGATGCACTCTATGCAGAAATGCATCGTAGCTGGCATGGAACGCCCCAGGCTGCAGGCCAAAAATCCGGTAGATTTCATTCGACCAGAACAATCTCTCGCCGATGATGTCCCAGTCCCAGTTGCCGATTCTGGCAATCTGCTGGGCATGCGACAGGCTTTCCTCACTCCTTTCCAGCTCGGCGCGCGTTTGCCGCAGCTTGTCACGCTCCTTCTCCAGGTCGAGAATGTGTCGCGATTGCATCGTCTCGCGTTCCAGTCCTTGAGAAAGGATCTGTTCACTGGACAACTCAAGACGCCTTTGCACCCGGCCAACAATGAAATAAAGCATGCCGAACAGGGCCCCTCCCAGAAGCAGGAAAGCCAGGCTGAATATACGCAGCGTGGCATTCATTTCGGCCTGGCTTTGCGTCTTGTCGCGCAACACCAGAAGCCTGCCCACCTTGCGTCCGCCCGCCTCTTCGAGCGGGATGCTGGCGGCGTAGTAGTGCTTGGCTCCAAGCTTGATATCCACGCCCCGTCGCGTCCTCCCCGCCACGGAGAGCAGGCGAGCCACATCCTGGTCAGGCACATCCAGCGTCTGATGGACGATCACTGTATCCTGATGGCGATCCCAGACTGCGGCACGCCCCAGGCGCTGCATGCTCTCCTCCCACGTTTTGCGCGAGAGAAACTGTTTGTCGATTGCCAGCAGATGATCGGTTCCGACGATTGCCTGCACGCCATGCAACACCTCCTCGATCTCTTCGCCCAGTTCCACGTAGCCCACCAGCCCCTTTGCATCGCGCATTGGCGCCACCACGCGCAGGGTAAAAGTGCCTAGTGGCCCCAGTTCCAGCCCCGAGACGGTTTTCCCGTTCTTTTCCGCGCTCAGAGTGGTGAAGCGGTCAATGGTATCGCCGTGGCGTTGCGGCTGATGCACGCGCAGGACATTGACGCGTGCGATATCAGTGAAATAGAAATGGGTGATGCCGTACACATTGTGGAGTTGTTTGAAAAGCGGCGTGGCGCGTTGCAGCAGCGTATCACGGTCCCCTGCGCGCAATGCGGCCTGAAAAAATTCGTCATGCAGGATACTCTCCAGCGCTGCGCCCAGTTTCTCGCTGCGGCGAAGCAGGGCGCGCTGATAATAGATCTGGACAGAATTTATATCATGTCCGAATGCCTTATCGTCCGTATTCTTTTCGTGCTGATATACACCATAGTGAAACAGGCCGAGCAGCGCGAGCAGGGCAAGGGCAAGAGGAAGCAGAATCGCTGTTTTCAGGCCGGAATGATGATTCACTGGCGGGCCTCTTCCTTGAATTTAGCAAGCATACCCACTCGACATCTATGGTTATTGTTGGGATGGCGAATTTAACAGAAATCCGCGCCTTTTAACAATCAGGACAGGCTGACGCCGAGTGCCCTGCCGATCAGGTAAGTCGCCCCGCCCGCCGCACCGCCGATGGCCAGCATGCGCAGGCCTCCCAGCCAGGCATGGCGACCGGTGAACAGGCTGAGTACCGCTCCCACACAGAACAGAGCAACTGCGGTCAGCCCGATAGCGACAAACAGGGCCTTCATCCCGGTGCCGAACAAGAAGGGCAGCACCGGCACCATGGCACCGATGGCGAAGGCAAAAAAAGAAAAAAATGCAGCACCCCAGGGCGAGCCCAATTCATTTGGATTCAGGCCCAATTCCTCACGTGTCAGCGTATCCAGTGCTCGGTCCGGGTCAGCAATCAGCTTTTCCGACAAGCTCCGTGCTTCTTCCCTCTCCAGACCCTTGGCCTGAAAAATCAGGGCCAGCTCGGCGGCCTCCTCCTGGGGGTATTCTTCCAGCTCTTCACGCTCCAGGCCAATCTGGTATTCGTACATTTCGCGTTGCGAGCGTACCGAGATATATTCCCCCGCCGCCATCGAAAACGCGCCTGCCAGCAAGCCAGCCACCCCGGCGAGCAGGATCACGCCGCCTGACCCCGAAGGGCCGGATGCCCCCGCCACGCCCATAATCAGGCTGGCATTGGACACCAGGCCATCATTGACGCCAAAAACCGCAGCGCGCAGATTGCCGCCCCCCATGGTTTTATGGCGCCGGCCAACCTGTTCCAGGGATGTCGGAACCACATGCTCGGGTGGATTGTAAATCGACATGCCACGCACCTTCATGGCAACCAGTATGGACCTCATCGGCAGAGGCCCCAGAAGCCGCACCAGCATCGCCACCAGGCGCACCCGCGGGTCCGGGGCATACTGGCTTGGCACCTCGATGCCTTTTTTCCACAGCATTTCGGCCCAGATTTTTGCTTGCCGTTCTGCAGCCTGGGCCAGTTCCAGAAAAAGAATTTGCCGTGCCGTACCGGATTCGGCATCGGAAATGACGCGGTAAAGCCAGGCAGATCGCTTTTCTTCCCGCCAGTTATCCAGTTCATTCATGCCGCTATATTCCTTTTTCAATGCGGTGCATAATGCAAAAAATGCCACTGGTGTAGGAGTAGCGTGGAACTCTTGAAAGTCAATCTGGCTATTGAGCCAGACCTGCAGAATTTTATCCAGTTTGTGCTGGGTGCAGTAGGCAGCCTGGGCGGGAATGCATTTTCAGCCACAATTGCCACTCTGGAGTTGACCAGGGAACTCAGAACGGCAGGCGCAGCCACCGGCTACCCCCTGCCGGCCAGCATGTCTCTGCGCGACGATTCACTCCTCGTCGCCTGGGGTGAAAATGGTCACCAGTGGACCATATCCGTCCTGCCGGAAGTACCATCCTCCGTTACCCTGGAAAAATTGCGTCACCATCTGCAGCAATCCACCGCGACTGCCGATCCCGCACTGTTGCTGCGGCGCAACAGGGAAATGGAACGTTTTCTCAACGAAACACGTGAACGCACCGAAAAGGAAATGCGCTCCATGCAGAGGGCCATGGAGAAGCAGCAGGAAGATCTGTCCGCTTCAATTCTCCAGGCGGAAACCGACCCGCTGACCGGACTCCTGAATCGCCGCGCTTATGATGAAAATCTTTCCCGTGCCTTTCGCCGTGTTTTGCGCCAGAGAGCCGAATCCCTGTCACTGATTCTTTTCGATCTGGATTATTTCAAGAATATCAACGATGAATTCGGGCATCAATACGGTGATGCCTACCTCAACAAAATGGCCCATGCCATGCGCTCGGCCATTCGTAGCGATGTGGACATGGTGTTCCGTTTCGGTGGCGACGAGTTTGCAGCCATTGTGTTTGCCGGCAAGAAGATTGCTGTCACGAAGGCGCAGGATGTCCTGGCCTCGATGGATGGCCGGGTCAGCATCGGTATCGCATCGATTTCAGTTGAGGAACCCAGCGATGGGGATCTGGAGCGTTTCATCCACCGTGCCGATGATGCCCTTTACCAGGCCAAACGCAGCGGACGTGGACGGGTCGTTGCGGATTGCCTGCATTCCGATGGCTCGGTTAGCTGGAATGAACATCTTTCCGAAACGGCACGCCAGTGAATAGCCATTTGCAAAACGGCTTCATTGACAGCCTGGAAACTTGCAAGCTGCTATTCAACGAACATATCGACAGCGAAAGCGCAGGCATTCTCCTGCGTGCCCGCCTGCAGGCAACCGGTCGCCGCCTCGGCTTTTCTGACAGCCAGCGCGAGCAGATGGCCCTGGTTGCGGCAGAAATGGCCAGCAATCAAGTCAAGTATGCCAAAGGACGCGGCATGATCCAGATCTGGCAGCAACCCGGCGGCATGCTGGATCTTTTTGCCCTGGATTACGGCCCTGGCATCGCCGATCTTTTCCATGCGCAGCGTGATGGATTCTCCACCGGGCAAACCTTGGGCAAGGGGCTGGGCAGCATTCAGCGCCTTGCCATTGAATCCGGAATTTATACTCGTATCGCAGATTCCAGCAATTCATCCTGGCATGGGACTGCCATATGGGCTCGATTCTCCCCGACCCATAAAACAGATACGGTAGCTGACGTTGAAGTCGGGCTTTTTTCCCGTGCGCTCTCGGATGACCGCTTTAACGGTGACCGCATTTACCTTGCCTGGAAGGGATGCCACAAACTGCGCTGGCTACACCTGGACGGGCTGGGCCATGGCGAAGGCGCACAGCAAGCCACCAGCAATTTGGGCGGCCATGTTGCGTATAGCGACAACCTTATTTCCTTGTTGCCCACACTGGATCGCGAGCTTTGTGGCGGCAGGGGGGCGGTTGCCATCATGGCCGAACTGGACTGGGAAAGCCGACAGCTGGAAATCATGGGTGTAGGCGACATGCACGCCCATCTGTACCAGAATGAAACCCTGCAAAATATCTCATTTGCGCCGGGCATACTGGGGCGTGAGCACAAAACATCGACCTCGAGCTCCTACACGCTGGGTGAATCGTGCGTGGTTGAAACCGCCAGTGACGGTATCCGCCGCGGCACGCCCGACAAATCCTTCCCCGGTCTGTTCCAGCTACATCCGCAGTTGATTGCCTACGTGCTGGGGAATATCATGGGCAGGGCCGCCGACGACCAATCCTTGTGCATTATCCGCATGAGCTGAACAACTAGTGGGAGACACGCATGGCAAGCAAGCAAAACGCCCAAACCATCCTCATCGAACAATTGAAGCTCCAGGTTGGTAATATTTCCGCAGCCATCGAACAACAGGGGCATACGGCATTCGGAACCAGCCGGCTTCTGAGCAACGACGAGATCACGGATTTCAGCATCGAGTTCCTGGAACTGATGGTGGCGCTGCTGGACTCAAAGGATCCTCTCAATCATCGCGAACCCGCGTTCGAGGCATTGCGCATCTTCTTCAGCAATGTGTCCAAGCATCTTCTGATTCGCGGCGGCAAGATGGACGACCTGGTGCGCTACATCCAGTTCCTGCAGCGCAGCTTCCTCGATACCCTGCAGGATGATAAAAAAGTCGGTCTCGACGACACTCGCGCCATCCTGCTCCTGCTTTCCAATATTTTCAACGAGCTGAGCCTGGAAGTATTCCAGACCTATCTCAAGGAGAAGGAACAGACCATCCTGGCCCAACAGGAAGAGTTGCGGGAAACCTCCACCCCGATTACGGAAATCTGGGACGGCGTTCTGACCTTGCCGATCATCGGCATACTTGATTCCAGCCGCACCATGGTGGTCATGGAATCCCTGCTCAACCGCATCGCCAGCGATCGCGCCAAGGCGGTGGTGATGGATGTCACAGGGGTACGCAGCATCGACTCCCAGGTTTCCCACCACCTGATCCAGATGATGCGAGCCATTCAGTTGATGGGCGCTGATGCGATTCTCACCGGTATCCGCCCCGAAATCGCACGGGCACTAACCAGTCTCAACATCGATCTCGGCAATGTCACCACGCGTGCAACCCTTTCCGATGGTCTCAAGGAAGCATTTCGGCGCATGAACATACACGTTTCCGCCGCCTCAGATATTTAACCGCTGCTCATGTCGGTCAGCACCAAGCCCTCTGGCTACCACCTGACGCCCATCGGGGGAGGTCGATTCCTGCTCGAACCTTCAACCGCGCTGGATATCAGCTCCAGCGAGGCGCTTCTCGAGGAAATACTGCAGCGGCTGCAACGCGGCAAGGCACAAAAGTTATATTACGATCTTGCCGATCTTCCGCTTATCGAACCCCGCTATTATCAATGGCTTAACATGCTGGCGCGTGCCTGTTGCGCCGTAAATGTGGCCATGGCCTGCATCCGCATGCAGCCGACCGCGGCGTATGCATTGTCGAGTTACATGGAATCCAGCCCGGATTTTTCGGTTGAGCAGGGCGTCAGGGAGGGGTAAAACCTCTGTGCCGCTGGACTTCCACGGCGCGACCAGGGCAATAAACATCCAATCCGGCCTTTTCCCTTTGCAGTTAACCCGTCATGAAGCGACGGTACTGCACCGCTTCGGCAATATGCGCAGGGGAAATTTGCTGTACTCCGGCCAGATCTGCGATAGTGCGCGCCATTTTGAGAATGCGGTGGTAGGCGCGCGCGGAGAGGTCCAGACGGTTGATAGCCTGCTTGAGCAAGGTCATGCCAGCCATATCCGGCTGACAATGAAGATCGATTTCCTTACTGGAAAGCCGGGCGTTGGGCTTGCCCTGGCGCGCCAGTTGCATCTGGCGCGCGGCTTCCACCCGGGCCCGGATGGCGGCACTGGGTTCACCCGCGTCTCCTTGTGTCAGCTCGCTCTCAGGCAAGGCCGGCACTTCAATCTGCATATCAATGCGATCAAGCAAGGGGCCGGAGATTTTACTCCGATAGCGCGATACCTGATCCGGCGTGCAGCGACACTTGCCGCTGGGGTGACCGAGGTAGCCACAGGGACAGGGGTTCATCGCAGCCACCAGCTGAAACTCCGCCGGAAATTCAGCCTGGCGGGCAGCGCGGGAAATGGTAATGCGGCCAGATTCCAGCGGCTCGCGCAGGGTCTCCAGCGCCTTGCGGTCAAACTCGGGCAGCTCATCGAGAAACAGCACGGAATGGTGTGCAAGGCTGATCTCCCCTGGCCGCGGATTACCGCCTCCGCCTACCAGTGCCACGCTGGAGGCCGAATGGTGCGGTGCGCGCAAAATACGGCGACGCCAGTTCTCGAGGCGGAAACCGCCATTGAGCGACTGGATTGCCGCCGCCTCGAGCGCTTCCGCTTCGGTCATTGGCGGCAGAATCCCGGGCAGTCGGCTTGCCAGCATGGATTTGCCGGTGCCCGGTGGTCCCGACATAAGAATGCTGTGACTTCCCGCAGCGGCCACTTCGAGTGCGCGCTTGGCCTGCACCTGCCCTTTGACCTCACTGAAATCAGGCTCCATCGCTGGCGTTGCCACGGATATGCCCGGAACATGGCGACTGAGTGCCTCCTGCCCCGCCAGATGGGCGCAGACTTCGAGCAGTGAGCCCGCCGGGAAAACCGCTGCATCTTCCACCAGCGCAGCTTCATCCGCATTGCTGCGCGGCAGGATAAAAGCACGGCCATCCTTGCTGGCCTTGAAGGTCATTGCCAGGGCGCCGCGAATCGGGCGCAGCTCGCCTGTCAGCGCCAGCTCTCCGGCAAATTCGTAAGCTTTGAGGTGCTGCAGGGGCAGCTGGCCGGAGGCGGCAAGAATACCCAGCGCAATTGGCAGATCGAAGCGACCACTCTCCTTGGGCAGATCAGCCGGAGCCAGGTTGACTGTTATGCGGCGCGCAGGGAATTCAAAACGCGCATTCTGCAGGGCGGCGCGCACCCGGTCGCGCGCTTCCTTGACTTCCGCTTCGGGCAGGCCAACCAGGGTGAACGACGGCAATCCATTGGCAAGGTGCACTTCCACTGTCACCAGTGGTGCATCCATGCCGTTCAAGGCGCGGCTGTAAAGGACGGCAAGTGACATACACTACCAACGGTAAAGCCGGTTAAATGGCTGATTCCACGATTCTAACTAAATTCCCGGACTTGCTCTTGGAATATTTCCGCGGTTCATCCCTGACGAAGCATGAAACCGGGTCTGGTTGATGTACCTCAAGCAAACTAGACGATATTGTCCGAAATCATAAATTTTAATTAGAAGCAATTTAAGTCTGGTGCTAGTGTAGGTTAGAATGGCTTGAGTCTAGGTTAATAATAAATTTCAGATGGGAGTTGTTAGTGGAAAAACAAAAAACAACAAGCTGGTTACTGGGGATGTTGCTTGGCATTCTTGCGAACCCCGTTTCTGCCGACATGACCGATGAAATCAAAAATCTTGTAGCTCAAAAAAAATCTGCAGAAGCCTATCAACTGGGACACCAGCACCCTGAGGTTATGGGCAATCCCGAATTTGATTTTTACTACGGCATCGCCTGCATAGATGCCGGCCATGCTTCCGAAGGCATTCTGGCCCTGGAGCGCTATCTTCTCAACTATCCCGCCAATGCCCGTGCGCGCCTGGAACTGGCTCGAGGGTATTTTATGTCGGGCGAGGATGCTCGGGCGCGTAATGAATTCAGCAATGTCCAGAAACTGAACCCCCCCCCCGACGTCCAGGCCACCATCGAACGCTATGTAGATGCCATTCGCGCTCGTGAAGGGCGCTACCGTACCACCGTTGGCTTCTATGTTGAAGGTGGCGTTGGCTACGACGATAATGTCAATGGTGGCGTGTCGGATGCCAATATAACCCTGCCTGTCCTGGGCAGCGTCCAGATTACGCCTGATGGAAAACGCACCGGCGACACTTTCACTCATTTCGCCGCCGGGGGGCGGGTCGCCAAACCGGTGGCACCGGGGGTTTCCTTCTTTGGCGGAGTTGGCTACGACGGCAGGTACAATCAGGGTGACACAGCATACAGCATGGAATCCCTTGGCGGCTATGGAGGCGTTTCCCTGTTCAAGGACAAGAATTTATTTCGCGCAACGGCTTCTTTTTATTCGTTGAGCGTTGGAAGCAATCGTTATCGTGATGTCAATGGTATTGCCGGTGAGTTGTTCCACCAACTGGATGAGCTGCAGAGCCTCAACGGATTTATCCAGTACGCCACACTGGACTACACCGGCAACAATCAAGTACGAGATGCTGAATTGAGCGGCATGGGCCTGGGGTACCGCAAGGCCTTCATTGCCCGATGGCAGCCGGTTTTCAACGCGGGCCTGAGCTACAGCGAGGAGCGCAACCAGCAAAACCGGCCAGATTTGGGGCGGGATATCAGCAGTCTGACGCTGGGTTTTAACCTTTCCCCTCATCCCAAGTGGGGGCTCAATGCCAGCTACATTTATCAGGGAAGCCTTTACCGGGGAACAGATGCGACCCTGAACACCACACGAGACGATGAATATCAGTCACTCGGTCTGGCTGCGACCTATCTGTACAGCAGGAATGTCAGCATTCGTGGCGAACTGGTTACAAGCGAAAATTCATCGAACTTGAGCTTGTACACCTACCGGCGCAATTTCGGCAGCATCAATGCCCGATATGAATTCAAGTAAGAGGCCAATAATGAAAACAAAAAACTATTTTTCACTTCTTCTCGTATTCGGATTGCTATTCATGTCTGCCGGCGTATGGGCAGATGTGGCCGGGCGCGTTCTGGTGACAGTGGGAGAGGTTTTCGCCATCCGCATGGGCAAGACGATTCCCCTGAAAGTCGGATCCGAGGTGGAGTCCGGCGACACCCTGCGCACCGGCCCCATCAGCAATGCGCAGATTCGCCTGACAGATGGCGCCATCATCGCCCTTAGACCCAAGAGTGAATTCCGTATTGACGACTATCGTTACAACGGCCAGGAAGATGGGTCGGAGAAAGGTTTTTTTAGCTTGCTGAAGGGTGGCTTCCGCACCGTCTCGGGCATGATCGGCAAAGCCAATCGTGATAA
This sequence comes from Gammaproteobacteria bacterium, assembly GCA_018824405.1. Classification (GTDB taxonomy): domain Bacteria; phylum Pseudomonadota; class Gammaproteobacteria; order Burkholderiales; family Sulfuricellaceae; genus Sulfurimicrobium. The sequence goes on along the minus strand of JAHJGO010000011.1, from coordinate 162,458 downwards.
CTACAAAGTGACTACGACAGCCGCCACCATTGGTATTCGAGGAACCAGCTACAGCCTGCTGATGTGCCAGGAGGATTGCGCCAATGCCGATGGCTCCAAAGCCAGGGACGGTGTCTATGGTGGTGTATCCGATGGAAAAATCAACGCCTCGAACAAGGCAGGCAGCAAGGATTTCGGCAAGGGTGAATCCTTCTATGTTGCGGATGCGAATACTGCGCCGGAAGGCTTGGTAGCCCCACCGGATTTCCTGGCCGACAAACTGGAAGGTCAGGTGAGGAACAATAACCGGGAAAGCAAGGAAAACGCGCAGGTCACCGAGTCTTCCCTGAATTTCGACGGACGAACCAGCATGCCGGAAGCGTCCAATTTTACTCCGCTGGATGCCAACAAGCCCTATGTAGCAAGTGAGAACATGAATGAGTCGGGAAGCAGTGCCGTTGTTGTGACGCCTACACCACCAGTAGTAGAGCCACCACCAGCAGTAGTGCCACCACCAGTAGTAGTGCCACCACCAGTAGTAGTGCCACCACCAGTAGTAGTGCCACCACCAGTAGTAGTGCCACCGCCGGAAACACCTGGTCACCCTTTTATTTGATAATAAGCTGTAAACGATTTTACTGGCTAACCGTAATATTGCCCTCACCTCACCGCCGCGGCTTGACGACCACTGGCAGTGAGGGCTTCGTCTCATCCAGACGTACTGGTCGGTTGCCTGTAAATCCTCAGGAGGCACGCCTGCAGCAGTCTGGAACAGCAATATAGGTTCTCTTGCGAGCTGTACCAGTCTTTGGCTATTCAATCGGTGACGCGAATTACTTTTAAACGGATATCTTTCTCCTTCACGCAACGTGAACTGTCCGTATGCGGCTGATCCTGCCCTTGATGCGACAAAGCTCGTGATGACTTGCGGGAATGGCCGAAATCCGCCCGGCATCAATGGATGAACTATTGGCTCGAGCCAAGTGGCTCATGAATACTGACGAACATGTCTTTCTCTTCCCCCTGACCTTGTCCTGCCTCAAGGGATACAATGTCGGTTCATTTCAAATGATTGCCAGGCGACACATTTCATCCAGCCCTGCCTTACACATGAAGACAGAATGAGAAAAACGCTACGCAAACATGCCAGTCCTATCCTCCTGGGCATGCTGATCCTGTTTGTCTTTCTCATGCATACGGCAAAAATCATTGCCATCCCGTTCATGCAGAATCTAGAGGCCATAAGCTATGACGAGCGACTTCGCCTCACGATGCCGCAAACACTGGATCGACGCATAGTAATTGTCGATATCGATGAAAAAAGCCTGGCAGAGGAGGGGCGCTGGCCATGGGGCCGAGACAAACTGGCTATCATGCTGGACAATTTGTTCAGCCACTACAAGGTGGCCGTTGTCGGCTTTGATATTGTGTTTGCGGAAAAGGACGACAGTTCGGGACTGAAAACGCTGGAACAGCTTGGCCGCGACGAGTTGAAAAATATCCCGCAATTCCAGTCCAGTTTGGCTCGATTGCGTCCGCAACTGGATCATGACCAGTTCTTCGCCCGGACACTGGCAGAACACCCGGTCGTGCTGGGCTACTATTTTACAAATTTCCAGGACAGGGTTTCCGGGGTGCTGCCAGCTCCGACATTCTCGGCTGGCGCGTTCAAAAACAGTCGTTCCGCCTTTGTCGCCGCCAGCGGATATGGCGCCAATCTGCCTGAATTTCAAAACGCCGCAAACATTGCTGGACATTTCAACCCGTACACCGATTTCGATGGCGTTGCCCGGCGCGTGCCGATGCTGATCGAGTACGACGGTGCATATTATGAGGCCTTCTCCCTGGCCGTCGTGCAGACATTTTATGGCGCCTCCCCGATCAGGGCCGTGACCGAAAAGGACAGTGGCGGCGAAGCGCTGGAATGGCTGCGCACTGACAAGCTGAAAATACCGCTGGACAAAAATATCAGCACCCTGGTTCCTTACCGTGGCAGACAGGGCAGCTTCTCCTACATTTCTGCAAGCGATGTACTGCATGGCCGTACCGATGTCGCAGCGATGGCTGGCGCTATCGTACTGGTCGGCACCACGGCGCCAGGCCTGATGGACTTGCGTTCCACCCCCGTCGGCGCGGTGTATCCGGGCGTGGAAATACACGCCAACCTTATCGCCGGCATGTTGGACAATAACATTAAGGAAAAGCCCGCATACATGCAGGGAGCAGACTTCACCCAGATGCTGCTGATCGGCCTCCTGCTGGCATTTTTCATGCCCTCGCTCAGCCCCGTGAAGGCCTCTTTCCTGGCGCTGGCGGCGCTGCTATGGGTCATCGGCACCAATTTCGCGCTGTGGCAATACGCCAACATGGTCATGCCGCTCGCGGCCACGGTCACCATGATCGTCACGCAGTTCGGAGTCGGCATGTCCTACGGGTTCTATATCGAGGCGCACACCAAACGCCAGATTTCCGGCCTTTTTGGGCAATACGTGCCGCCGGAACTGGTGGACGAGATGAGCGAAAATCCAGATTCCTTCACCATGGAAGGCGAAAACCGGGAAATGACGGTACTGTTCGCAGACGTACGCAATTTCACCAGAATTTCGGAAGGACTGAATCCGAAAACATTATCGAAGCTCATGAACAAATACATGACACCGATGACGCATGTCATTCACCAACACCGCGGCACCATAGATAAATACATCGGTGATGCCATCATGGCTTTTTGGGGCGCCCCGCTTGCAGACCCGGAGCATGCGCGTCATGCTGTAATGGCGGCGTTGGAAATGCAGGAAACGCTTGCCGCGCTGCGCCCGCAGTTCGTCGCCGGCGGATTGCCTGAAATCCGCATAGGCATAGGCATTAACACCGGCATGATGAGCGTGGGCAATATGGGCTCGGAGTTCCGCATGGCTTATACCGTCATGGGCGATGCGGTCAACCTCTGCTCACGTCTGGAAGGGCTGACCAAGCAATATGGAGTCGGCATCCTGGTGAGTGGAGAGACACAAAAATCGCTGCCCGACATCGTTTTTCGCGAACTCGACAAGGTCAGGGTCAAAGGTAAAGACATACCCGTCAGCATTTATGAACCACTTGGCCTGGCCGAAAAGATTGCCCCAACGATGCAGAACGAGCTTCAGCAATTTCAGCAAGCGATCGAGCTTTATCGTGCCCAGAAGTGGGAACTGGCTGAAGCCTGCTTTCTCAATTTGCAAAATGCTTTCCCGCATGACACGGTTTACCGGTTATATCTGCAACGCATTGTCTATTTCCGCTCCAACCCGCCCGACCCTGAATGGGATGGCACCTTCGTGTTTATCAACAAATAAGAGGATGCCCTGACCCGGGTCAGGGCATCCTGGCCGATGCGAACCAGTTTGAGAAATTGTAGGCAAAAAATGGGCGCATCGTGCGGCCAAGCTATTGACAACAAAAGTCTTAAAAAACCCAGGTCATCTGCGCACTAATCCGGTTGCCAGCTGAAGCGCCAATAATTCCAGCGGCAGTGCCCTGGATTTTTTGTCCGTTGGTCAGTTGCGCCTCAGGGTTAACGACCTTGATGTCACGAATTTCATAGTTCAAGGCGAAGCGGATCTTGGGGCTGTAGAAATATTGCCCGCCCAGAGTCCAGGCGCTGACTTTGCGTTCGTCGTAGGCCGAATTGGTCATTTTGCTGAGCTCGTCATAGCGCAGATCCACTTCCCATTTGGGGGCAAATTTCCATCCTATATCCAGATAGTAGCCATCAGCCTTGTTGCTGGAGTCCAGCGCCACATAATCAACTGGCTCGAAGGCGGGGGAGCCGATGTCGTTGAATTGCGGCGTGGGGGCGACATAAATCATGCCTTTAGCGCGTATGTACTCACCACTCACTCTCAGGCCATGGTTCAAATATTTGGCGCCAATGCCTTCGCGCATGCGAGTGTAGTCGCTGCTGCCATAAGCGCGTTTGCCTTCCTGATGCCAGGCGTAGGCTGTGACATCCTCCCGTTTCGGGCCGGCACCCTGAAACACGTAGGTGGCCTGCAGGCGTGCCGTTACATCGTGATTACCGGGATTGAGATCGTCGCTGAAACTGATTCCATTGGCCTGGCTGGCCATCACCGCATAGGTATATTCCCACCTGCCCCGGTTAAACCAGTCATAAACCTCGACACCGACATCGCGGAAGCCACCAAAAGCGCCATTGAGTTGCGACATTGCCATGGGCGCGCCCACAACGGCGGCATGGGTACGCGACGGATTGGCGTAGGGTTGCACAAAACGCTCGTTGAGCAACTGGTCGGTGACCGTGGTGAAATTGATGTAATCCATGATCTGGACGCCCTGCATGGCTTCCTCGCCGAGCGGGAGACGGCCCAGCCCAACACGGATGCGAGCTCCGGGAATGTAATTAAAGGTCACCGTGGCGTCCGTCAGAACAGCCTGTCTTTCGCGGGTCAAGGCGTTGTTGCCGAATTCTGCCAGCGCGAAATAATTGATCTTCTCGCCCGTTCCCGGAATCACGCCGCGCACTCCGGGGCGTGCGCGAAACATCTGCAATTGTTCGCCATGGTCGAGATCGGGCCCCACCAGATTGAACAGGGCAGCCTGTCCATTGTAGGCGCTCAACCCTGCCGGCACCGGTACATTGGCGCCGTTTACCGGCGAAACGACAGTCGCGGGAATGCCGTTGACTGCGCCCCCTTCGTTGTACATATAAGTTGGCTGGATGAAACCCCAGAATTTATAGAATGCAGCACCCGGTTGCTCATTGTTCTGCAGTTGAAACCAGTTGGTGGCAAAAGATGTCGGCGCATGCGCAAAAGCGGCGACCGTAATGGTCGCCAGTAGAGTTTTTTTCATGATCCTCTCCTGAGGTGGTGTGATTTTTATGCTTCTGTTATTGCCGGTCTACGTACTCTGCCGTTCTAGGGGCGGATGTAGGCGTAGCCTTCTTTCTGTTTTTTCATCAGCTCGACCACCCCAGCTGGTACATAGCCGGCGGAAGCCAGCATGTCGTCCCGGCTGAGTTTTTGCGCCTTCATGGTGTTCTCGCAGGCAACGACCTTGACGCCGTCGCCGACCGCCTCGTCAATCCGGCTTGCCACCGCCGAATCGAACTTGAGCATGCCGATTCCCGGGCCATAAACGACGATTTCAACCTCCGCATTCTTGGCACCGATTTCCTGCTGCACATTTTTCGCGTTGTTGAGCGCAAGGTTCCAGATTTTCGGGTCGCTCGCGCTCACCTGGAACACCACTTTTTGTTTCTCCATCTCTGCTTGCGGGGTAGGCGCATCGACAGCCTGGACACCTGTTGATGCGAACGTAAGGGCCAAGGCAATGGCCGTGGCGAGTGTGCGGAATTGATGAATAGGTTTCATGGCTTGTTGTCTCCTTAAGTAGTTTTTGTATAGTGGCGATGACTTGCCACTGCAATTAAAGACGTCAGGCTCATGGCATCTATTCCACTTTCCAACAAATTAAATAATTGCGAAATATGGAATATTTTCGCTGGTTGTCGCGTCGTATACTTAAGTTCAATTTTCAGGTCGACATCCCGGTACGATGAAAATCCTTTCCCTGATCTGCCGCACCCGCGACCTTCGCAAACAGCTGGAGCAAAGCCGTACGAAGCTCTATCGGGTTGCTTTTTCCTGGTGTCACAATTCGGCACTGGCCGACGATCTGGTACAGGAAACCCTGTCCAAGGCACTGAAGAATGTGGGCCAACTACGCGATCCCGAGCTTTTGAATAGCTGGCTGTTCCGTATTCTCAATAATTGCTGGCATGACCATTTCCGCCAGCATCGGGAAATGGATGACATTGATGAAATCGAGGATTTTCGCTACGCCAACACGGACACACCGGAAGATGCGCATGCACAGAACCAGATCGTTGATCGAGTGAGGGCTGCTATTTCCCAGCTTCCTTTTGGGCAGCGCCAGGTACTCACGCTGGTGGATCTTGAAGAATTTTCCTATGCCGAGGTCGCGAGCATACTGGGCGTGCCAGCAGGCACCGTAATGAGCCGCTTATGCCGCGCCAGGCGTTCGTTAAAGGAATTACTGCAGGAGCTCTCGCCCACACGGCAGACTCAGCAAATTACCCCGCTTAGGAGGGTCAAATGAAGCAGGATCAAAGCATTTCGGACGAGTTCCTGAACGCTTTTGTGGACGATCAGCTTGAGCCGGCCGAGAAAAGCCGGGCCTTTGATCTGGTCGAGCATGATGAAGCACTCAAGGAGCGTGTATGTGAACTGCGCGGGCTAAAGGAAAAAGTGCAGCATGCCTACCTGCACCCGCCCCAGCCTGCGCATACGCAGAAAAAAGGCTGGCTGAGTGGCACGCCCTATCCTCAGGCTCTTGCTGCTTGCCTGTTGCTGGTGATCGGCAACATGTCCGGCTGGTTTGCCCACCACTGGGTCGGTTACGGTTCCGACCAGGAAATCATGCGTTCGCTGCAAACCGTGCAGCGCAACGACATCGGAGCTAATTCGCATAAACTCATGATTCATGTTGGCACGTCCAACCAGGTCCGGCTGAAAAACGCGCTGGACGAGGCTGAAAACCTGCTCGCCAACGCCATGCACGCAAACCAGACAATCCAGGTGGAAATCATAGCCAACAGCAAAGGACTGGAGTTACTGCGTGCGGATGTTTCACCCTTTGCGCAGCGAATCAGCCTGATGCAGGAAAAGTACCCCGCGCTCTCTCTAATGGCTTGCGGCCAAACCATCAGGAATTTGCACGCAAAAGGGGTGAATGTTCACTTGCTGCCCAATACCGGCGTTGCGCCTTCCGCCCTGGGCGAGATCACCCTGCGCCTGAAGCAGGGCTGGGGTTACATCAAGGTGTGAGGCTCGGCCTGAGCGGCCATATCCAATCGTAGAGATGCGAGCAGGCAGGTGCGCTGTTGCTCGCACCTCTCCGCAATAGTGAATCCTTGCCTTCTTTAGCACATTGCCGCGATGGGTGGATATTTACTGTTGTTTGACTGACTCTGTCCGGAATTGCTTTTCCATGGCAGCCACTTGGACCTCCAGCCGGTCCAGTTTTTCACGAGTGCGCACCAGCACCGCCTGCTGTACCTCGAACTCCTCCCGCGTCACCAGATCCAGCCTGGAAAACAGACCCTGCAAGGAAGCCCGCAGGTTTTTCTCCACATCCCCCGCGGGCGAAGCAGCCAGCACCTGGCTGATTTTGGCGTTGATTTCATCGAGTACTTTATGGTTGAGCATGACATCCTCCTGTTGCGCGAAGTCTACCAGAAATCACCCTTTTTCTGCTCCGCCACGCAATAGCGGGTAGAGCATGCACAGCATTGGTGCACCAAGCCGGTGCATCGCCTCGAGTTTGTGCCTATTTTTTTATCACTCATTTGAAAGTAATTGTATGGTGTTGATTTTACGTATGAAACAATCTGGCACAGTACGTGCTTAAGAGAAGTCGTGGTAATAGATTTGATTATTTCAGTTCAATATTTCAAGGAGAAGAAAATGCGCAAGTTGACCAAAATGCTGTTGATTGCCGGTGTCGTCAGTGCCCCCAGCCTGATGGTTTCCACATCTGCAATGGCCGAAGAGGCCGCTGCTGCTTCCCCCATCAGCGCAAACGTGACACTGGCTTCCGAATACGTTTATCGCGGCATTTCTCAGACACGTGAAAAAATGGCCCTGCAAGGCGGCTTTGATTATGCTCACGCCAGTGGATTCTACGCCGGCGTCTGGGGCTCCAACATCAGCTGGCTGGAAGATGTTGGCGCAGGCGCCAGCAGCAGCGTGGAGATTGATCTCTACGGCGGCTACAAGGGCAAGATCAACGACGACTTCAGCTATGACGTCGGTTACCTGCGCTATGAATATCCCGGCAGCTACCCGGCCGGGTTTGTAAGCCCCAATACCGACGAGCTTTATGTCGCGGGCAGTTACAAGATGTTCACCCTGAAATACTCCCACAGCCTTTCCAACCTGTTCGGTTACGACAACAGCAAGGGTTCCAGCTACATCGATGCCAGCGCCAATTTTGATCTGGGCAGCGGCTTCAGTCTCGGCCTGCATGCCGGCCACCAGAAAATCAAGAACTACTCCGATTTCAGTTACACCGACTACAAGGTCGGCGTGACCAAGGATTTCGGCGGCGGCCTGAGCGTCACTGGAGCGTATATCGACACCAATGCGGACGACAATCTGTATACGGTAAAGGGTAGCAAGATTGCCGATGGCCGCTTTGTTCTATCCGTCACCAAAGCATTCTAAATTTATTGTCCAAGCGCGGATCGGCCAGATCGATCCGCGCCGATAAAGGAGTCAAAAATGAAACTGGTAACAGCAATCATCAAGCCGTTCAAGCTGGATGAGGTGCGGGAAGCTCTGTCCAACGTGGGCGTACAGGGCATCACCGTGACCGAAGTCAAAGGCTTTGGACGCCAAAAGGGCCATACCGAGTTGTATCGCGGCGCGGAATACGTGGTGGACTTTCTGCCCAAGGTCAAAGTGGAAGCAGCCATCAGGGCTGAATTGCTGGATCAGGTCATCGAAGCCATCGAGAAGTCCGCTTCGACCGGCAAGATCGGCGACGGCAAAATCTTCGTTTCCAGCCTGGAACAGGTGGTCCGTATCCGTACCGGCGAGACCGGTCCAGAAGCTTTGTAAAAGGAGCAAGTCATGAAAAAACTGTTTAGCATGATCGCCCTGCTGGGCGTCCTGGGGCTGGCTGGCCCGGTGATGGCGGAAGACGCCGCGCCGCTTGCCGATCAACCGGCAGCAACTGCGCCGGCGCTCGAAACCGCTCCTGCGATGCCTGAAGCTGTTGCACCGGCCGCGGCACCCGAAGCTGCAGCCGCAACTGATCCTGAACTCAAGCTCGATAGCGGCAATACCGCCTGGATGCTGACTGCTACCGCTCTGGTGCTGTTCATGACCATTCCCGGCCTGGCGCTGTTCTACGGCGGCATGGTGCGCAAGAAAAACGTGCTGGCCATCATGATGCAAAGCTTTGCGATTGCAGCCCTGATGTCCGTCCTCTGGATGGTGGCCGGTTACAGCCTGGCCTTCACCCCCGGCAGCGGCTTCATTGGCGGCCTGGACAAGATGTTCCTCAACGGCGTGAATCTTGATTCCCTGACCGGTGTAGCGGGCGCAAACATTCCGGAAACCGTGTTCGTGATCTTCCAGATGACGTTTGCCATCATCACTCCGGCCCTGATCACCGGTGCCTTTGCCGACCGCATGAAGTTCTCCGCCATGATGTGGTTCATGGGTATCTGGTCGCTGGTGGTGTACGCACCGATTACCCACTGGGTATGGGAAGGCACCGGCTGGCTGTTCACCAAGGGCATTCTGGACTACGCCGGCGGCACCGTGGTGCACATCAACGCCGGTATCGCCGGTCTGGTCATCGCCATCATGCTGGGCAAGCGTATCGGCTACGGAAAAGAGCCGATGGCACCGCACAACCTGACGCTCACCCTGATCGGTGCAGCCATGCTGTGGGTAGGCTGGTTCGGCTTCAATGCCGGCTCCGCCCTGGCTGCTGACAACCGTGCCGGCATGGCCATGGCAGTAACCCAGATCGCCGCAGCAGCTGCAGCGCTGGCCTGGATGTTTGCCGAGTGGCTGGCCAAGGGCAAGCCTTCCGTGCTGGGCATCGCATCCGGTGCCGTGGGCGGCCTGGTTGCAATCACCCCGGCGGCCGGTTTTGTCGCCCCCATGGGTGCGCTGATCATCGGCCTGATATCAGGTGTGGTGTGCTACTGGGGTGCCACTTCCCTCAAGCGCATGATGGGCTATGACGACTCGCTCGACGCATTCGGCGTGCATGGCATCGGCGGTATCGTCGGCGCACTGCTCACCGGCGTGTTCGCAGTCAAGGCCATCGGCGGCGACGCAGCCTCCGGCCTGATCGAAGGCAATGGCGCTCAGGTCGTCACCCAGCTGGTCGGGGTTGCCGCCACGGTAGCCTATACCGCGATCGCCTCCTACATCATCCTCAAGGTGATCGACATGGTAATCGGCCTGCGTGTTTCCGAAGAGGAAGAGCGCGAAGGTCTCGACGTCAGCCTGCACGGCGAGCGTGTGGACTGATAGAAAATCCTACGGATGCCGAATCCGGCATCCGCAGGGCACTTCGTAATTCTCTCCATCCATCTCCCCCCGGAGTGGATTTAGGGCGGCGCAAGCCGCCCTTTTTTTGCCCGGAATTCTGCGGCACTCATTCGATGCGCCATAGGCAAACTTGCCGTAAATGAAAATAAAGCATTTAATCCATACCGCATATGCCATTTCAGTACGCAGACCTTCCATCATCCTGAATGCCCGCGATATGGCAATTTTCGTCGGCTTTGTAAATCGTTGGGCGAATAGAATTTGGCCAATCTTCAACAACCATACCAGGGAGGAATCATGGAACTAAAAATTAACGCGACAGACATTCGCTGGTGGTTTTGGGCGGCAACGCTGGCTTTCATTGTTGCTGCAATCGCGGGCTGGCCCCCGGGCTATTACGCTGTGATAGGCATTAGCGCGGTGCAGGTTATTTTCTTTCTGGCGCAGGAAAAAAGTCTGAGTGCATTTCCGACCCAGATCCGGCTTGTCTATTTTGCCTTTACGCTCTTTGGGCTGTGGCCTGAGGTGCGGATATTCATCTACATCATCCTTCTGCTGGGGACCATCATGGTGACCTTCTTCGGGCGTTGCAGCATAGCGCTGGTACTTAAGCACATGCCGTGGAATCGGGGGCGTGAAGTCAGGCTCAACTAAGTAGTGGGGGGTCAGCCGCGAATGTCGCCCAACATTCATTTCAGTGCTGACAGTGTAGAAGAACCCTGTTTCCCGGAATTATCAGGGTAAATATTTAGCTCCCGAAATATTTCAGCTTCCGCGTCTGCAAGCCGGTTGGATACTTACTACATTTGGCAATGGGTGCTGACACACTTGGAACGAGCCTTGTAGGTATAGAAGGAATTTCCCACCTTTATTGCCGCGCTTACCCATGATGTACCAGTTTCACAATGGGTGCTGATTGGCAAATTCAGCTCAAAGAGAACGCCATACTCACTTTAAGGCCTGCACCTTGCTCAACATCTCCCAGAGTGAGCGACGCCTCGTGGCAATCTGCAATGCGTTTTACGATGGAAAGCCCCAGGCCGCTGCCTGCGGCATCGCTGCCAAGGATGCGGTAAAAGCGGTCGAGCACCCGCTGCCGCTCCTGCTCCGGGATGCCCGGACCGCTGTCCGTCACTTCGAGCAGTACCCGGCCTTGCTCCTCCTGCAGGGAAACGCTTACTTGCCCCTTTCTGGGCGTATAGCGAATGGCGTTATCCACCAGGTTGCGCAGCAGGATGCCGAGCATGTCGGCGTTGCCTTTGATCATGGCCGAATCGGGGCCGGAGAGGTCAAGCCCGATTTCCTTGTCCAGCGCTGCCGGAGCCAGATCGGCCAGCGTCTGGCGGGCAAAAGCCGCCAGGTCGCAGTCCGCCATGAGGACAGCGCTGCCGCCCGTGGGCTCAAGCCGCGCCAGGGTCAGCAATTGTCCGATCAGATGGGTTGCGCGATCCACGCCCAAAATCAGGTTGTCCAGAGCTGCGGTGCGCTGAACCTCATTTTCGGCGCGGCGGGCAACCTGCGCCTGGATTTTCAGCGCGGCGAGCGGGGTGCGCAGTTCGTGCGCGGCATCGGCAGTAAAACGCCGCTCGCTTTCCAGCGCCGTATCCAGCCGGCCCAGCAGCGCATTGAGTGCATGCAGCAGGGGCGTAATTTCGGCCGGGGCGGTGCGCTCCTCCAGCGGCGCAAGATTGGCGGGATCGCGTTGCGCGACTTCGCTGCCGATGCGCCGCAAGGGGCTCAAGCCCTTGCCAACAGCGAACCAGATCAGCAAGGCCAGCACCGGCAGGGCAATACCCAGGGGCAGCAGCAGGCGCAGGGCCACGGAGGCGGCCAGTTCATTGCGCACCTCATGGCGCTCACCTACCTGTACCCGGATTTCGCCGTCCTCATCATGCTGGGTAAAAACCCGCCATGGCTTGCCCTCGATCATGCTGTCGGCAAAACCACGCTTCCTCGCTGCCAGCGGCTCCGCCGGCGCGCTGGCGGAGCGCAACAGCAGGCGCTCATGCTCATCCCAGATCTGGAAGGCGATCTTGCGTTCATATTTGTGGCCGGCGCCGGCAATTTCAGTTGCAATGCCGTCATCGTCCTCGCGCGCATCCTTGAGGTCATGCCCGGCCTGGGCCAGCAGCACCAGGGCCGACTGGGCAAGCTGGGCATCGAACAGCTCATCGATCTCGTGGTGGGCGTCGAAATAGATGAACCCGGCGGTCACGATCCAGGCAGCCGAAATGATGGCAAGGAGCAGCAGCAGCAGTTTGGCGCGCAGGGATTTCATGCCTTGTCCACCAGATAGCCCACCCCGCGAATGGTGCGGATCAGCTCGGCACCGAGTTTCTTTCGCAGATGGTGGATATGCACTTCCACCGCGTTGCTTTCCACTTCGTCGCCCCAGCCATATAAACCCTGCTCCAGCTGTTCGCGCGACAGGGCACGGCCAGCCCCCTCCAGCAGCGCCAGCAGGATGGCGTATTCCCGAGGAGAAAGCTCGACCGGCTTGCCCGCCAGCGTCACCTGGCGGGATGCAGGGTCGATTTCCAGTTGGCCGTGCACAATCAGGGGTGTGGCACGTCCGCCGGCACGCCGCAGCAAGGCGCGGATTCTGGCCGACAGTTCATCCAGATCAAAGGGTTTGATCAGATAATCATCAGCGCCAGCATCGAGACCGCCAACCCGGTCCCCCACGGCATCTCTGGCAGTGAGGATGAGCACCGGGGTGTCATTGCCCGTAGCGCGCAGCCATTTCAACAGATCCGTTCCGGACAGGCGCGGCAGGCCGAGGTCCAGCACCACCAGCGCATAGGCCTCTGCTTCCAGCGCCAGTTTCGCGGCCAGCCCGTCCTTCACCCAGTCCACGACAAAGCCGGACTGTTGCAGGCCGACACGGATGCCGTCTCCGAGCAGCGGATCGTCTTCAACCAGCAGCAGGCGCATGATTTTGTAATGTTGTCAGCATGGCGGCCAGTCTAACCGATCAGATATGGCTATGCACGGGGCAGCTTTGCCGGGGCAAACACGTTCAGCTCCGCATCCCGGTGACAGGCCACACAATTGGCGCGCGAACCGACCTGCGGCCGATTCCACACCTGCGCAGCAATGTCGTGATGCTTGCCTTGCCAGTAAGGGGTTTCGGTGATGCGCAGCGGTGTTTCACGTGAATCAATCGAACGGCTGATTTTGTAGCCCGCATCATGTTCTCCGCCCGTAATTGGCGCGCCGGAGAAATACCACACCGTGCCCGCGCCGATGGCCGCCAGCAAGAGCAGTGCGCTGAGCAGGCGGCGCGAAGGAGTGGCATCGCCTTGCGTTCCGTCCTTCAAGCCGGTGACCATTGCACGCGGCAGGTTTTCGCGGTGGCGCCAGCTTTCCAGCGCCACGCCGGCGAGATGCAGGACGACCACGCCGAGCATGATGCTGGCGACTGCCTCGTGCACCTCCTTGAAAGCCTCTCCGGCCCAGTAGGGCACCCATTGGGCAAGCGGACCCTGGCCTTCCTGTCCGCCCAGCGTGATCATGCCACTCAGGCCGGCCAGCAAGCCGAGCGTCAGCAACAGGTAAATCGCCCAGCTGCCAGCCGGATTGTGTCCAATATGGCGTTTGGCGTTGCCCGTCACTACCTGCAGCACATACGCGACACCTTCCTTCCAGTTGTAGAGAAAAGAAGTGAAACGGGCATAACGCCCGCCGATAAAACCCCAGATCAGGCGGAAACCAAGCAGGCTCAGCATCAGATAGCCGGAAAAAACATGCACGTTGAGCCAGCTATCTGAATCTGAGGTCAGCCAGGCAAGCGTGAACGCCCCGGCAAATAACCAGTGGAAAAGACGGGTGGGTATATCCCATACAAGGATCTTCATATCACCTCCTTAACGCGGAATCCGGATTTGATTTTCGGCATAGTTGCCCTGCTCGGCGCCCTGATGACAGGCATTGCAATTGGCGGGGCTGCCGATTTTGGCGCGCTTCCAGACTTGCGGCGCCACCTCGTCGTGCTCGCGCACAAACCAGGCGGTTTCGCTGATGCGTTGCGGTGCCTCATTGGGGCCGAGGGCGCCCAGCACCTTTTTTGCCCGTTTGCCTCCAGCCCGCTCCGCGCTATTGTTGGCCAGATAATCAGTGATCTCTTTTGCCGTGGCCGTATCCAGACTGGCATCCTGGCCGAAGTGGCTTCCCAGCCCGGCCATCATCTTGCGCCACGAGCGCTCCGGCAGCAGGGCAGGGGGGTAGGCCATATGGCAATCGCTGCATTCCGTCTTCCATTTAAGGTTGCTGACGGCAGGCGCGAGGTTCGCATTGCCATCTGCCCAGGCGGCGCCGCTAAGCAGCAGGGTAAATACAATCAGTGAACGTTTCATCTCTTTCTCCTATTTGAGCGAAAGCAGGTAGGTCACAAAATCGCCTTTTTCCTGAACTGAGCAGGCGCGTTCCAGCACATCCTGGCAGTTGCGCTTGAACCATTTTTCCACCTTGGCGGTATCGGCAAAGCGATCGCGGTTGGCTATAGGCGCAAGCGGCTGGATGGCTTTTCCGGTTTTTTCATGGCGTCCTGCTGATTTGGGATTGTCGGTATGGCAGCTGGCGCAGCTCAGCATTTTGCCGCTGCTGTGGGTACGCTTGGCGTGATAAAGCTGTTCGCCGCGGGCGGCTGAAAAAGCCTGAAACTGGGGGTTTTCCTGCTTTGCCTGAACGGCATAGCTCTGGAGAAGATCCTGGGGGGCTGCCTGGGCCGCGCTACAGACGAAAAGGCCGGCAAACAGAAAAGCAAATCGGGTCATTACAGTTCTCCTTATGAACAACGTAAGGTGAACTGTAGCGCCCGATTCTTAAGGGAAACTTAACCCGGGGCGGGTCAGAGAGCGTTTTACTTGCGATCCTTCAGGAGATCGCGGATTTCACCCAGCAGCACTTCCTGCGCAGAAGGGGCGGTTGGGGCGGAAGGGGCTGCTTCCTCCTGTTTTTTTAGCGAATTAATCGCCTTGATTCCCATGAACACAGCAAAAGCGATAATCGTGAAATCAATAACGGTCTGGAGGAATTTACCATAGCTGATGACGACCGCCGGCGCGCTGCCCTCCGCTTCCTTAAGGGTAAAGGCCAGGTTGGAAAAGTCCACCCCGCCCAGCAGCACTCCGATGGGTGGCATGATCACGTCGCCGACAAAGGATGAAACGATTTTTCCAAAAGCCGCGCCGATGATGATACCGACGGCCATGTCCACCACATTTCCCTTGACTGCAAATTCCTTGAATTCCTTGATCATGCTCATAACGACATTCTCCTGTTGTTGTTAAAAGGATATTAACGGCTTTTCACCCGCCAGGGTGGCGTATTCAACCCATTGAATGCGCTGAAATACCAAGAATTGCCTGTTCGGATTTCAGGTTTGCCAGAATGGCATGGCCAGCGGTGACCACCCCCTGGGAATCTGGGTGGTTCAACTCGCCGGCAATGCGCAGCAAGGCCTCCTTGCCGGAAATTGACTGTTCCTGCAGCAACGACACCAAGCGCGCACTGACCGGGTTAAGCTCGGTGAAACGTACCTGATCGTCGAGATCGCGAAAGACCAGGATATGCGTATCTTCAACTTGCTGAGCCGGTTTGAATTTTGGCCCGATAAGGTGAACAGGGCAGGGGTAGCGCAGCAAGGCCAGCACCGGATTCAAAACCGGTTGCCCGGCCAGCATGTCGCCATCACGCTCGATACCGCTCCAGTCTATCTCCAGGGGAGAGACAGAAAGTGCCAGCTCGACCCATTCGTAATGCGCCAGGTCGGCGAGAAAAACCGGATCGCCAGCACGCAGACCGCGCTTTTCCTTGAGGTAGAGCACAAACTCTTCCGGTATCTGGCGGAAAATCGGGGTATGGCTGCGGTGATCGGCGAAAAAATCGCGCACCAACCTGCCCCAGCGCCGCTGGCCCAGCACCTTGCGCAGCACTGGAAAGCAGGCCAGCAGAAAACCTTCGAGATTGTTGTACAGCAGCTCGCTGTAAACCTTCATGCGTTTCACCGGCACGCCTTGCGGGCGGGGATGCGCTTTGGGGTTGCGGATATGCGCCGCAAAGTCGTACTGATAGCGCTGAAACGCAGGGATGACGTCAGCCATGATGGACAGCTGTGCGCTGTGGCTGCCATTTTTGCTGTAACGCTGCAATACGCCCCACTTCCGGCACCAGTTCAGCGAGCGGCGGGATGTTGTAATCGCGCTCCAGCAGGGTGGGGAAAACACCGTGGACTTGATACGCCTCATCCAGCAGCGCCCATACCGGATCGATTACGGTGGCGCCATGGGTGTCGACCACCAGGTCATCCGCCTCGCGGTGATGGCCGGCAGTATGCATATAGGCAATCCGCTGTGCTGGCAGGGCGCGTAGAAATTCGCCCGCGTCAAAGCCGAAATTGACGCTGTTGACATAGATATTGTTGACGTCCAGATGCAACAGACAATCCGCTTCCTCCAGCACTGCGCGGATGAACTCGATTTCGCTCATCTCGCTTATCGGCGCGGCGACATAATAGGACGCGTTTTCCACCGCGATTTGCTGCTCCAGAATATCCTGGGCACGACGGATGCGCGCTGCAACATGCTTCACAGCATCTTCGGTAAAAGGGATGGGCAGCAGGTCATAAAGATGGCCGTCATCGCTGCACCACGAAAGGTGTTCAGTATAAAGCTCGATACGATGCTGACGCATGAAGGCCTTGATGCGCTTCAGCAGCACTTCATCCAGGGCAGACGGGCCGCCCAGGGAAAGGGACAGGCCATGACAAACCAGCGGATAACGCTCGGAGAACCAGCGTAACTCCTTGCCAAGGGCGCCACCCAGGTCAATCCAATTCTCGGGCGCAATCTCAAAAAAATCGATTACGGAAGGGCCTCCGGCCTTGAGCGCGGGGATCAACTCCCGCCTCAAGCCCAGGCCCGCACCGTGGATGCTGAAAGCACCCATTATGTTTTTACTTGGCGCCGCCACACTTGGCTTCGACAGCCTTCTTGCTGCCACCGCACTTGGCTTCCTTGGCTTTCATGTCGCCGCCGCACTTGGCTTCAACAGCCTTCTTGTCACCGCCGCACTTGGCTTCCTTGGCCTTATCGCCAGATTCAGCAACCATATAGCCCTTTTCCATACTTTTCATGGCAAAGGGGTTTTCTGCTGCGTGGGCAACCGAAAGGGAACTTGCAAAAGCAGCGCTTGCAACCAGGGTTAATATTGAATTTTTAGCCATTTGTGCCTCCACTTTTAAAAATGAGGGGGGTTAAATTGATGATACAGCGTGAGTAAATATACATGAATTTCCTCAGGCTGTAGACTTAGTCTAAATCGACTCCCCCGAAGCAGTCAACCTTCCATATTTCCTGCACAGGATCGAAAAAATCAATGATGGCAAGCACTTGTCAGCTGCCAGGCTTTACTCTTGATTGCGGCGGTAGCTTTATCCATTTTGGAGCACAGATTTCTGCTTTGCGAATGTACAGGTCAACTATAGCGACAAAAAGTCTCTCTGGATCTGAGCGCACCGAGCAGCCCGAGCAGGGCGCACAGAAACAGCAGCAGCAATCCGATCCGGTAGTTTTCTCCGGCATATGCGCGCACGCCTTCGGATATCTGGCCGTCCCAGCCCAGATCCATCACCCAGCCAACCAGGGGTTGCAGCAAGCCGGCGCCAAGAAAGCTGCCGGTATTCACCACGCTGGTAGCCATGCCTGACAGGGCCGGAGGATTCACTTCCTTGGTCACGGCCCACGCCAGAGTAAAGCCGGACGCCCCCAATCCCATCAGGAAAAACAATCCCAGGCTGGCGACCAGGGGCAGCTGCAGCAGACCCAGCCACGGCAACCAGCACAATAGATACAGCACTATACCCGCCACCATGACCGGGCGGCGACGGCCAATCCGATCTGAAATCACCCCGGTAAGCAACGCACCCAACGCAAATCCAGCCAACAACAGGGAGGTATGACCAGCCGCGAGTGCGCGCGACATACCATAAACATCATGCAGAAAAGGCACCGCCCACAGTCCGGCAAAGGTAAACAGGGTGCCTCCGATGCCGAAATTGGGCCAGAAACCGGGCCAGGTAGCCCGATTCTTAACGACCTTCACCAATCCGTCGTACCAGTGCCCGGAGTGAAACGCATGTGGCAGTTCGCCATCCAGTTCACGCATGGAAGGAAAGCCGGCGTCACCCGGATGATTGCGCACCAAAGACCAGGTCAGCACCCCCAGCACGATGGAAATCACGCCCAAAACAGCGAAAATACTGCGCCATGAAGTGAAATTGAGCGCCCATACCAAGGGTGCAGCGGCCAGCACCGAACCAAGATTTCCCAGCAGGATGGTCAGGCCGCCAACCGTGCCGAAATGCCGGTCGTGAAACCACACTGCATTGAGTTTCATGATGGAAATAAACATCACGGAAACCCCAAGCCCAACCAGCAAACGCCCTAGTGAAGCCTCACCAAGCGTATCCGCATAAGCAAACAGCATGGACCCTGCGCCGCCCACCAGTCCGCCAAGCGTGGCGATTTTGCGCACGCCCAGAGTATCCACCAGCACGCCGGTAGGTATCTGCATCAGAGTGTAAATGTAGAAATAGCTTGCTGCCAGCACACCCAGGGCGGCGCCGCTGGCATTGAAGGCGAGCTGGAGTTCGCCGGCAATCGCTGCTGGCGCCATGCGATGAAAAAAGGCCAGCACGTAGGCCAGAATCAGGAGGGTAAAGGCTATCCAGCGAAAGCGGCGCATGGCGCGCCGCTGAGACAAGGTCAACACCAGGCTGGCATCAGAAACCCTGAATTAACAGGGCATTAGCCAAGGTGTGCGGCTAGAATGGGGCGGCTGGACTCAAGCCATTTCTTGATGCGATTGGCGTCAGCAATACGGGTGAATTTACCCGCGGAATCCAGCAGCACGATGATGACCGGCCGGCTGGCGATCTGCGCCTGCATCACCAGGCAGCGACCTGCCTCATTGATGAAACCGGTTTTGGACAGGCCGATATCCCAGGCAGGACTCTTCACCAGCGCGTTGGTATTCTTATACGGAATACGATGTCCGTTGTCATTCACCACGTCGTAATTCTCGGAAGTGCTCATCTGACGAATCTGATCGTAGTGATAGCCGGCCCTGACCATTTTCACCAGATCTTCTGCGGTGGACACGTTCTCGCTATGCAGGCCAGTTGAATCCACGAAATGGGTCTGACGCATGCCCAGTTCTACCGCCTTACGGTTCATCGCTGCGACAAATTGTGCAGTCCCACCCGGATAGGTCCGAGCCAGCGCGGCAGCAGCGCGATTTTCCGAAGACATCAGAGCAAGATGCAGGGTTTCCTGCCGCGTCAGAGTCGTTCCCACCCGTAGACGGGATCCTGAATTGCGCAGCGAATCCACATCCGCTTCGCTGATGGTGATCGCCTCATCCATGCTGAGGCCGGCATCCAGCACCACCATCGCGGTCATGAGCTTGGTGATTGAAGCGATCGGCGCTTGGTTGGCTGCGTTGCGTGAAAAAAGGGTCTCGCCACTTTTTTGATCGACAATCATGGCCACCGCGGATCCCAGATGCAAATTTCCATCTTCAGCCGCCGCATGCATTTTTACGGGCTTGACCGTTCTGGTCACTTTGACTGCTTTTGCCTTGCCGGTCTTGCTGTAACTTGTTTTTTTGTGGGCCGGTTCCGCCACTGCGATCGAGGAAGAAAGCAGCAAGCAGGCTATAAACCATTTCGTTCTCATAGCCAGTCCTCCATTTATTCTTAACTGTATTCTATAACGTCAGGATTTTTCATTACTTTAATCCCATATGACAGAGCTGTAAACCACTTATGCGCGCGGATGGCCCAAAGATTTTCATCACCAATACGGTTAGCCTTATAATTCCTTCATTTTAAAGCATCGGACCCAAACAACCATGAATATCAGCTTCATTGGCGGCGGCAACATGGCTTCCGCCCTGATCGGCGGTCTTGTCGCACAAGGTTTTGATGCCTCGCATATCCGTGTGGTCGACGTTTCGCCTGAAACGCGAGAAGCCCTGCAGGCGCGCTACCCGGTGCAGACTTATAGTGCCATCGACGCAAATGCAGTCGCCAGCGAAGTCATCGTCCTTGCCGTGAAACCTCAACAGCTGCGCGAAGTTGCGTCTACCCTGACGCCCTTGCTGCGCCAGCAACTGGTCATTTCTATCGCTGCCGGTGTACGCGCCGCAGACCTCAGCCGCTGGCTGGGCGGCTATCGCCAACTGGTGCGCAGCATGCCCAACACCCCGGCCATGGTTTCTGCCGGCATGAGCGGTCTTTATGCCCTTCCGGAAGTCGAGCAATTTCAGCGGAATCAGGCTGAAACCGTGTTGCAGGCCGTGGGCATGACCTTGTGGCTGGATGACGAAAAGCAGATGGACGGCATTACCGCCGTTTCCGGCAGTGGCCCAGCCTACGTTTTCTATTTCATGGAAGCCATGCAGGCCGCGGCTGAGGAACTTGGATTTTCTCCCCAGCAGGCTCGCAAGCTGACCCGGCAAACTTTCCTCGGTGCAGCGCAACTCGCCAGCCACAGCGAAGAGGATGCCGCCACCCTGCGTGCACGGGTTACTTCCAAGGGCGGCACAACCGAGCGCGCCCTGGGCGCCATGGAAGAATCATCCGTGAAACCCGCCATTATCCAGGCCATACATGCCGCGGCCGAACGTTCGCGCGAACTCGGCGACGCCTTGGGGAAAGAATAAAAATTCGGCGCCAGCTCACGTCAAAACGATTCACTAACGAGACCTTATCATGCTGAATCAGGCCCTGCTTTTTTTGCTCAATACGCTGCTGACGCTGGTTGCTGCTGCATTTTTGCTGCGTTTCCAGATGCAGCTCATGCGCGCGCCATTTCGCAGCCCCGTGGGACAGTTCCTGCTGGCGGCAACCGACTTCGCCGTCAAGCCGTTGCGCCGTATCATACCCGGCGCACTGGGATTGGACTGGGCATCGCTGGTGGCGGCATGGATAACGCAACTAGTCCTGGTCACGGCCACTTTCCTGCTTCTCGGCCACGTCATAAGCTTTCCCGCATCAATCGGCGGCATCGCCTTCCTGTCCTTGGTCAAATTGCTGGGGCTAGGGGTCAACTTGCTGATCTGGATCACCATTATCAGCGCCATTCTGAGCTGGGTACAGCCATACCACTGGATGAATGCCCTGGCCGGCAGCCTGGTGCGTCCTTTCATGCGCCCTCTGCAAAGATTTATCCCCACCATGGGTGGTGTCGATCTCTCCCCCCTGGCGCTGATTCTGATTGGGCAACTAATCCTGATGCTGCCCGTTGCCTGGCTGGAACAAATGGCCCTAAGCCTGTTTTGATCGCAATATCCGCCTCCTGGTATCACATCGATGGCAATCGCACCATTCTGTCCTTGCACATACAACCCGGTGCGAAACGCACCGAGATTGTCGGCATTCATGATGGAGCGCTTAAAATCAGGATTGCTGCGCCCCCGGTTGAAGGGCAGGCCAACGCAAGGCTACTGGATTTCCTCAAGAAAGCATTTGACGTGCCGTCAAGCCAGGTGATATTAAAGCAGGGTAGCGGAGGACGGCGTAAAGTTGTGGAAATTCATGGCTCTCTACGTGCGCCAGACGATCTGCTTAACAGTCTCACGGAAAAATTAGCGCACCCATGAGTGCACAGCTCGAACAGCAGGTTGAACATTATCGCCAGTGGCGCGACGACATCGTTGCCGCTGTCAACGCGTACCAGTCTTGGCTGGATAGCACAGGCAAAGTGGATGCCCAGCTTTCACTGCGCCTTTTCGATCTGGTGGAAAGCCTTAAAAAAGATCGTCTGGTGCTGGCTTTTGTGGCCGAATTCTCGCGCGGCAAAACCGAACTCATCAATTCCCTGTTTTTTTCCGACTTCAAGCGGCGCCTGCTGCCATCGGACGTGGGACGAACCACCATGTGTCCGACCGAGATTTTTCATGACCCGGAAGAAGCACCCTGTATCCGCCTTTTGCCAATCGAAACCCGTTTCCGGGATGAAAGCATTGCAACCCTGAAGCGTTTGCCCATCGAATGGTGCAAGATACGGCTTAATCTGGATTCGCCTGAGGAAATGCAGGAGGCCATGCGCAACGTGGCGCAGAAAAAAGCGGTTCCAATGTCTGAAGCCCGCGCCATGGGCCTGTGGGATGACACCGATCCTGACCTCAAGGATATGGTGAACCAGGATGGAACTGTGGAAATTCCGGCCTGGCGCCATGCGCTGATCAATTATCCGCATCCGTTGCTGACCAGCGGTCTGGTCATTCTGGACACCCCTGGCCTGAATGCCCTTGGAACCGAGCCGGAATTGACCCTTTCCATGATTCCCAATGCCCATGCCGTGCTTTTTCTGCTTGCCATGGACACCGGGGTGACCAAATCCGACATCGACATCTGGCATAAGTACATCCAGAAATTCGTTCCCCATCGCCTGGCAGTGCTCAACAAGGTCGACATACTGTGGGACGACCTGAAACCCTGGGATCAGATTCAGCTCGCCATCCAGCACCAGGTCTACGAAACCGCGCGCCTGCTGGAATTGCCGCTCAGCAACGTGCTTGCAATTTCAGCCCAGAAGGCATTGCTGGCGCGCGTGCGCGGCGATGAGATGCTGCTGAAAAAAAGCGGCATTCAAACAGTGGAAGCCATGCTGGCAAACCACATCATCCCTGCCAAACAGGAGATTCTGCGTGCCTCGGTACTCAACGAAATCGGCGCCATGGTGGCGACTTCCAGCAAGTCTGTGTTGGGCCAGCTTGCCTCCGTGCGGCATGAACTCAAAGAACTGACTACGCTAACCGGCAAGAACCGCTCGGTTATCAAGAAGCTACTGGATAAACTCCAGGCAGACAAAATGCTCTATGAACAGACGGTAAAGAGTTTCAACATCACACGCAGCGTGATTTCACAGCAGGGCAGGGCACTTATGACCAGCCTGGATAGCGACAGGCTGGACGCAATGCTGGCCAAAAGCCGAACCGCCATCGAAGACAGCTGGACCACCAGCGGCCTGTTGCGCAGCATGCAATCCCTGTTTGGCCAGGCAACTCAGCAGTTCGAGCGCATCCACCACCACGCCGACCAGATCAAGGGACTGGTGGATGCGGCTTACAAGCGCTTTCATGAACAGCACGGTTTCGAGCTTCTTTTTCCGCCTCCGCTAACACTGGAACAGGCAAAACGGGGGTTGCAGAACCTTGCGCAACAGACCACGGAGTTCTGCGACGATCCGCTGAATGTCATGACCGAGAAACACTTTCTCATCCGCAAGTTTTACAACGGCCTGGTCGCTTCTGCGCAACTTCTCTTCGAACAAGCGCGCATAGAGAGCGAAGTATGGCTGCGCGCCTCACTCAGCCCGCTGACCAGACAGATCCAGGATCACAAGGGGCAGATTGAACAGCGTGTGGCCACAGTGAAGCAAATTCACGACAACACCGACACGCTTGACGAGCGGATCCATGAACTGATCCGGGAGCAGGAGCGTCTGCTTGCTCAGAAGGTGGTGATCGAGAGAATAAGCACCATTATCCGTATGCCACCGCCGGTTCACCCTTTCAAGGCGACATAGAAACAAGCACTGGACTGGCGTCCAGCTTATTTCACATCAGGATGACGTCGTACTGTTCCTGCGAATACTGGGTCTCCACCAACAGGGAAATCGGCTTGCCAATAAAATCACCGAGTTGGGCCAGACTTTGTGATTCCTCGTCGAGGAACATGTCGATCACCTGCTGCGAAGCCAGAATCCGGTATTCTCGCGCATCGAATTGGCGCTCTTCGCGCAGCAATTCACGCAGGATTTCATAGCACACCGTCTGGGCTGTCTTGAGCTCGCCCCGTCCCTGGCAAATCGGGCAAGGCTGGCACAGGATATGCGCCAGACTTTCTCTGTTTCGCTTGCGCGTCATTTCAACCAGTCCGAGGGCGGAAAACCCATTGATGGTGATGCGTGCACGATCTTTTGAAAGCGCTTTCTTGAATTCGGCCAACACCGCTGCCTGGTGCTCTTCATTATCCATATCGATAAAATCGACAATGATGATGCCGCCCAGATTACGCAGCCGGAGCTGGCGCGCAATGGTCTGTGCAGCCTCGAGATTAGTCTTGAAAATGGTGTCATCGAAATTGCGCCCGCCGACAAAACCGCCCGTATTCACGTCAGCAGTGGTCAGTGCCTCGGTCTGGTCGAGAATCAGGTAACCCCCTGATTTCAGGTCCACGCGCCGCGCCAGCGCCTTTTCAATTTCATCCTCAACGCCGCGCAGATCGAACAGGGGCCGCGCTCCCTGATAGTGCGAGAGCTTTTCTGCCACGCCCGAGGTGTATTCCTGCGCAAAACCTTGCAGGCGAGTAAATGTTTCACGTGAATCCACTACGATATTGTCGGTTTCATCGGTGACAAAATCGCGCAGGACACGCAGCGGCAGATCCAGATCATGGTAGAGCATGGTTTTCACCGGAGCGCCCTTGGCGTTGGCCTGGATGTCGCTCCACACTTTACGCAAGTACTCG
Organism: Gammaproteobacteria bacterium; assembly: GCA_018824405.1. Classification (GTDB taxonomy): domain Bacteria; phylum Pseudomonadota; class Gammaproteobacteria; order Burkholderiales; family Sulfuricellaceae; genus Sulfurimicrobium. The sequence goes on along the minus strand of JAHJGO010000011.1, from coordinate 137,846 downwards.
ACATCATCGAGCAGTTCCTTGTCCGTCGCCGTTTCTGCCATGGTCCGGATAATAAAACCGCCATGATCCTCATCCGGCAAAAGATGTTGCAACTTTTCGCGCAGGTGCTCACGCTCCGCCTCGTCCTCGATGCGCTGGGAAATGCCGATATGCGTTTCCTGCGGCAGGTAAACCAGAAATCGGCCAGCCAGACCGATCTGGGTTGAAAGCCGCGCGCCCTTGGTGCCGAGCGGGTCCTTGAAAACCTGCACCATGATGGTCTGCCCTTCATAGAGCAAGCGCTCAATGGGTCGCGGCTCCTCCTCCGGAGAAGCCCAAATATCCGCCACGTGAAGAAAAGCAGCACGATCCAGGCCAATTTCGACAAATGCCGACTGCATGCCGGGCAACACCCGGCACACCCGCCCGAGATAAATATTCCCCACCAGGCCGCGCGCACTGGCACGCTCGATGTGCAACTCCTGCACCACGGCTTGCTGCAGAACCGCCACCCGGGTTTCCTGGGGCGTCACATTGATCAGAATTTCTTCGCTCATAACACTTCGATACCAAATTCTTGTAATAGTTGGGTAGTTTCGCACAGTGGCAGACCCATTACGCCGGAATAACTACCGTCCAGCCGGGCCACAAAGGCCGCAGCCTTCCCCTGTATGGCATAAGCGCCGGCCTTGTCATAGGATTCTCCGCTGCCCACATAGCGTTTGATGGTCTGCTCGTCGAGCGGGACAAATTCGACATAAGAAGTACTCAGCTTTACCTCGATTCGCTCGTCAAGGGCCATTGCCACGGCAGTCAGCACCTCATGGCGTCGCCCTGCCAGGCGTTTCAATATGGACTCTGCCTCAATGCGATCAACCGGCTTTCCAATGATGGCGCCATCCACTACCACTGTAGTGTCTGCCGCCAGCACCGGGTGTGCGGGCAGGTGACGGACACGACAAGCCATGTTGCCGTTTTCAGCCTTGGCACGGGCCATGCGTAGCACGTACTCATGGGGGTCTTCCCCTGCTTGCGGCGTTTCATCGACATCGAGACGGGAGGGATATGTCCGCAACAACAAAACCTCGAATCGCACCCCGATCTGCTTCAGCAGTTCACGCCGGCGCGGACTCGCAGAGGCAAGATAAATGGTCTGGTACGGATTCGCCATGCTTATTCCCTATGGTAAGGATGCCCCTGAATCACTGACATGGCACGATATAACTGCTCAGCCAGCAGCACCCTCACCATGCCATGAGGCAGGGTGAGGCGCGACAGCGACCACAGTTTGCCGGCATTCTGGCGCAGCGCGGGATGCAATCCATCTGCCCCTCCGATGACAAAAGCCACATCCCGGCCGTCCTGCAACCAGGATTTCATGCTGCCGGCAAGTTCCAGCGTGCTCATTTCAGCGCCGCGCTCATCCAGCATGACATGCATGGCCGCAGCCGGAAGCGCAGCTTGAATCCGCCCCATCTCGGATTCTTGCATCTGTTCCACGGTTTTGCCGCCGGCACGTTTTTCCGGCTTTATTTCAAGAAGTTCGATACGCGCTTCCCGCGGCATGCGCTTTGCGTATTCGGCAAACGCCTCGCTGACCCAGCCCGGCATTTTGTTGCCGACGGCAAGTATCCATAATTTCATGCGGCTTTGCGATGCAGGATGGCCATCATCCCAGTTCTGTGGCTTTCGGGCCATGGCGACGACCCTCACCCCACAACTGCTCGAGATTGTAATGTTCTCGCGTGCTGGGCTGCATGATGTGAACCACAACCTGGCCAAGGTCTACCAGCACCCATTCACCACTATCTTCGCCTTCAACGCCCAGCACCTCTGCGCCCCGTTCCTTGAGCTTTTCCACCACGTTACTGGCCAGCGCCCGCGTCTGGCGGTTGGAATCACCCGTGGCGACAATCATGTAATCCGTCATGCTGGTCAGATGCGAGACTTTAAGCACGGCGATGTCTTTTGCCTTGATGTCTTCCAGAGCCGAAACTACGGCTTGCTTCATTGCTTCCAGTTCCATATTTTCCTTAACGATAGAGTTGATGCGTCTGAATATAATCGAGAACGCTTTCCGGGAGCAAATAGCGCGGACTTCGTCCTGCGCCGATTCCGGCCCGGATAATGGTAGCGGAAATGGCCAGCGGGGTAATCGGGCAGGTCATGACCAGTCCGCCTGACAGGCCGTGTAAAGAGAGGGCACCAGTGCTCATGCGTGGCTCAATTTCCTCGCGCAGCAGGCAGTCCATCTGTTCCTGCAGCAGCGAAAACCCGGGTCGGTGCGCTATCACGACATGCGTCAACTCAAAAAGCTCACGCCAGCGATGCCAGGTGGGCAAGCCAAGAAAAGCATCGGCTCCAAGCAGCAGACACATGGGCTGCTCACCGCCAATTTCACGGCGCAACTCGGTCAATGTTTCCACCGTATAGCCCGGCGAGTTTTTCCTGACTTCGCGCTCATCGAGCACAAAATGCGGATTGCCGGCGATGGCCCAACGGACCATCTCCAGCCGCTGCTCGGGCGTTGCACCGGGGGGATCACGATGCCACGGCTTCCCCGATGGAATGAAACGTACCACGGATAGCGCCAGTTGCTGCGCCACCTCCTCGGCAAGCCGCAGATGACCGAAGTGAATCGGATCAAAGGTACCGCCGAGAATACCGATCGGCGTCACCAGATTACCCCCTGACGTGCCCGTCGCCCAGCACGATGAATTTCTGCGAGGTCAGTCCTTCCAGCCCGACCGGTCCGCGCGCGTGGATCTTGTCGGTGGAAATGCCGATCTCCGCACCAAGGCCATATTCGAAGCCATCGGCAAAGCGGGTAGACGCATTCACCATCACCGAGCTGGAGTCCACCTCGCGCAGAAAACGCCGCGCACGGCCATAGTCTTCCGTCACAATGGATTCGGTATGCTGCGAGCTGTAAGTGTTGATGTGCTCGATTGCCGCATCCATGCCTGCTACTACCCGCACCGAGAGAATCGGCGCCAAATATTCAGTATGCCAGTCTTCCTCCGTGGCTTCCTTCATCGCCGGCACAATGGCGCGGGAAGCGGCACAGCCGCGCAGTTCCACGCCCTTGTCCTGATAAATCTTGCACAGCGGCGGCAGCACTTCCCTGGCCACCCCTTCTGCCACCAGCAGGGTTTCCATGGTATTGCAGGTACCGTAGCGGCTGGTCTTGGCATTGTCGGCGATCTTCACCGCCTTGGCCTGGTCCGCCTTGTCGTCAATGTAGACATGACACACGCCATGCAGATGCTTGATCACCGGGATGCGCGCCTCGGCAATGAGGCGCTCGATCAGCCCCTTGCCGCCGCGAGGCACGATCACGTCGACGAATTCGCGCATGGTAATCAGCTCGCCCACTGCCGCGCGGTCGGTGGTTTCGATCACCTGCACCGCCGTTTCCGGCAGGCCGGCAGCGGCCAACCCCTCGCGTACGCAGGCGGCGATGGCCTGGTTGGAATGAATCGCTTCCGAACCGCCGCGCAGAATAGAGGCGTTGCCGGATTTCAGGCACAGCCCGGCAGCATCCGCCGTCACATTGGGGCGCGCTTCATAGATGATCCCGATCACGCCCAGCGGCACGCGCATCTTGCCCACCTGAATGCCGGAAGGGCGGTAGTTCAGGCCGCTGATTTCACCTACTGGATCGGGCAGGGCGGCAATCTGCAGCAGCCCCTCGGCCATGCCAGCAACCCCTTTTTCCGTCAGTGTCAAACGGTCGAGCATGGCAGCATCCAGGCCCGCGGCCCTGGCTGCTGCCAGATCCTTGGCATTGGCTTCCACCAGCTTGGCGCTATCGCGCAGTATCGCGTTTGCCATCACGGTGAGCGCCTTGTTTTTGGCATTGGTGTCGGCACGGGCCATGGCACGGGAAGCCGCGCGCGCCTGCTGGCCGAGATTGTGCATGTATGCTTTGACGTCCATCAGATTCTCCAACTCCGTAATTTAAAGACAGGATTGCCCGATGTTAAAGCAATCCCGTGAATCCTGTCGATCAGGCTCTGGCCATTGTCAGTCCGAGTTGCAGCAATTCATCCCAAACATCGCCTTTGGCCAGGCCCTTGATCATGCGGTCGATTCCTGCCGCCCTCTTCAACCCCTGCAACAGATGCGCTTCTGAAGTGCGTTTCACGGCATGCTCCACCAGGCGCTGGCGTGACTCCCAGATCCATGCGTCACGCATCAATTGCGCAAGACTGCCGCCACGGCGCAGGCCGCCGCGCAGCTTGGCCAAGACGCGAATCTCGCGCGTCAGCGCCCACAGGATCAGCACCGGGTCTTCTCCTTCCCCGCGCAACACATCCAGAATGCGGCAAACGCGAGCACCGTCACCCGCCAGCAGGGCGTCACCCAGCTTGAACACATCGAAGCGCGCCACGTCCGCCACCGCACCCCGGACCTGCTCCAGGGACAACACGCCGGCAGGAAACAGCAGCGCCAGCTTCTGCACTTCCTGAAAAGCTGCCAGCAGGTTGCCTTCCACCTGATCGGCAAGAAACTGCAGCACCACCGGTTCGGCACGCTGATTCTGCCGCGCCAGGCGTGCGCCTATCCATGCCGGCAACTGGGCGCGCTCTACGGGGAAGAAGGGGAGCACTACGCCGGCCTGCTCCATGGCCTTGAACCATTTTCCCGCCTGGGCGGCCTTGTCGAGCTTCGGGCAGATCACCAGAGTCACGGTATCCGTTGGCAGGTGAGCACAATACGTCTGCAGCGCCAGACTGCCGTCATTGCCCGGCTTGCCTGACGGAATGCGCACCTCCACCAGACGGCGCGAAGAAAACAAAGACAGAGTGTTGCCGCTGACAAGCAAATTCTGCCAGTTGAAGCTCCGCTCTACCGTGAACACCTCACGCTCGACGCAGCCCTCCTGACGTGCCCAGCCACGAATTGCATCGGCCGCTTCCTGGATCAGCAATGCTTCATCGCCAAAAAGCAGGTACAGCGGTTGCACCCCCTTGATCAAATGCTGGTCCAGCTGCTCCGGCTTAATCCGCATCAACCAAAATCCGTTACTTTTTCAGCACACTGAGGCGTCTGATGATCTGCTGCACTGCGTCATTCTGCATTTCACGGTACAACAGGGCTTCTTCCTGTTCCTTGGCCAGCACCTGGGCATCGCTGAACGACAGGACACGCTTCAGCTCCAGCTGCTGAGCCGGCATCAGCTCCGCGCCCTTGCCGTCATGAAGGCGGAAGGAAAGGCGGTAGTAAAGCTCGAACTCCCCCACCCGGCCACCACCCGTGAGAGACAGGATGCGCTTCTCGCGGCCCTCGCCAAGGATATGCAATACAGCCTGGGCTTCATTCTGTGTCTGCACCACCTTCACGCTTGTGCCATAGCGCAGATAACGCTGCAGATCCGGCCCCAGCTGATTGCCGCCGCCTTGCACATAGATCGTGTCAAACGGCAGCTGGGCCGAGCCGCGCAAGTGAAAGCCGCATGCGCCGAGCAGCAGCACCAGAATCAGAAGCAGGAGATTTTTCATCTTTTACACCACCACGTTAACCAGGCGTCCAGGCACAACCACCACTTTCTTGATCGCCTGACCCTCAGTAAACTTGAGCACGCCGGGGTTAGCAAGCGCCAACTTCTCCACTTCTTCCTTGCTGGCCGATTTTGCCACGGTCATACTGCCGCGCAGCTTGCCGTTGACTTGCAGCATCAGCTCGATCTCATCCTGCACCAGCGCACTTTCATCCACCTTGGGCCACGGAGCGTCCAGAATATCGCTCCCGGGCTTGAGTTCCATCCACAAGGCATGGCTGATGTGCGGCACGATGGGGGCGAGCAGCAGCACCACCGCTTCCAGTGCTTCCTGCGTCACCGCACGGCCCGATGTGGTCTGATCGCTGCTCTTGCCAAGTGCGTTCATCAACTCCATCACCGCAGCGATAGCCGTGTTGAACTGCTGCCTCCGGGCGTAGTCATCACTCACTTTCTGTATCGTGCTGTGAAGCTGGAAGCGTAACGCCTTAAGCTCTGCGCTCAAGTCAGCGCTGCTGGCAGATACCACGCCCTGCTGGGCGTGGTCGGTGACCGCTTTCCATACCCGCTTGAGGAAACGGAAAGCGCCTTCCACGCCAGAATCCGACCATTCCAGCTGCTGGTCAGGGGGTGCTGCGAACATCATGAACAGACGTGCGGTATCTGCGCCATAGATGTCGATCAGTGCCTGCGGGTCGATGCCGTTGTTCTTGGATTTCGACATCTTTTCCGTGCCACCGATCACCACTGCCTGGCCGTCGGCTTTCAGCGTGGCGCCAGTAGGCCGGCCCTTTTCATCCAGCAGCACATCCACTTCGGCCGGGTTGATGTACAGTTTTTTGCCCTCGCCAAGTTCGCGGTAGAAAGTTGGCGCCACCACCATGCCCTGAGTCAGCAGCTTGGTGAAGGGTTCATTGCATTCCACCAGGCCGACATCGCGCATCAGCTTGTTGAAAAAGCGCGCATACAGGAGATGCAGGATGGCATGCTCGATGCCGCCAATATACTGGTCCACCGGCAGCCAGTATTTCGCGCGCTCGTCGACCATGGCCTGGGCGTTGTCCGGATTGGCATAGCGAACGTAGTACCAGGACGACTCGACAAAGGTATCCATGGTGTCGGTTTCACGTTCGGCCGCACCGCCGCATTTCGGGCAGCTGGTCTGGTAAAAGGACGGCATTTTCTTGATCGGCGAACCGATGTCGATTTTCACATCCTCCGGCAGCACCACCGGCAAATCTTTCTCCGGCACCGGCACGTCGCCACAACTCGCGCAGTGGATGATCGGGATCGGGCAGCCCCAATAGCGCTGGCGCGAAATGCCCCAGTCACGCAGGCGGTACTGCACCTGTTTATCGCCCAGGCTCCTGGCCTTGAGATCGGCGGCAATGGACTCCACTGCCTCGCTGTAACTGAGACCGTCGTACTTGCCGGAATGGATGCAGCGACCCTTTTCCTTGTCGCCATACCATTCGGCCCAGTTCTCGGCGGAAAAGCTTTCGCCCTCAACCTGAATAGCCTGCTTGATCGGCAGACCGTAGGTCCTGGCAAAATGGAAATCGCGCTCATCATGGGCCGGTACCGCCATCACCGCGCCTTCGCCATAACTCATCAACACGTAATTGCCAACCCACACCGGCACCTGTTCGCCGGTCAAGGGATGGGTGACGGAGATGCCGGTCGCCATGCCTTTCTTTTCCATGGTGGCGATATCGGCCTCTGCCACGCCACCCTGCTTGCATTCCTCGATGAAGGCCGCGAGCGCCGGGTTATTTTTCGCCGCATGTGTCGCCAGCGGGTGCTCGGCAGCCACGGCGCAGAAGGTCACGCCCATGATGGTGTCGGCACGAGTCGTGTAGACCCACAACTGCTCCGGCTTGCCTTCGAGCTCACAGGGAAAGGCAAAGCGCACGCCGAAGCTCTTGCCGATCCAGTTCTTCTGCATGGTGCGCACCTGCTCGGGCCAGCCCGGCAGATTATCCAGTTCGCTCAGCAGTTCGTCTGCGTAGGCCGTGATCTTCATGAAATACATCGGAATTTCGCGCTTTTCCACCAGCGCGCCGGAACGCCAGCCGCGCCCGTCTATCACCTGCTCGTTGGCGAGCACGGTATGGTCCACCGGATCCCAGTTCACCGTTGCCAGTTTCTTGTAAATCAGGCCTTTCTCGAACAGCCTGGTGAACAGCCACTGTTCCCAGCGGTAATAGTCCGGCTTGCAGGTGGCCAGTTCGCGCGACCAGTCGATGGCCAGGCCAAGCGACTGAAGCTGGCCGCGCATGTAATCGATGTTGGAATAGGTCCAGGCAGCAGGCGCCACGTTGTTGGCAATAGCCGCGTTCTCTGCGGGCAGGCCGAATGCATCCCAGCCCATGGGTTGCAGCACGTTAAAGCCCTGAAATCGGTGATAGCGGGAAAGCACGTCGCCGATGGTGTAATTGCGCACATGGCCCATGTGCAGCTTGCCCGACGGGTAGGGAAACATGGACAAACAGTAGTACTTGGGCTTGCCCGGGATTTCTTCAGCCCGGAATGCCTGAATCGAGTTCCAGTGCTGCTGCGCCTGCTTTTCCACCGCGCCAGGGTTATAGAGGTTTTCCATGGTTCTTGACAAAAAATTATGTAGAAAAGCTGATGATTATACGCTGAAACCCGATGCCCCATGCCCCTGCCAGATAGTGACAAGACCGCACCATCAAGATTATACTGAAACATTCGTGTCATTTATTTTCGGGGATCTCCACCATGTCGAAGAAACACCCAGTCGTCGCTGTTACAGGCTCGTCAGGCGCCGGCACCACCACCGTTAAAGTCGCGTTCCAGCACATTTTTGAGCGTGAAAAAATTACCGCCGCTGTAATCGAAGGCGACAGCATGCACTCGCTCGGTCGCGTGGAATTCAAGGAAGCCTCGAAAAAAGCAGAAGAAGCCGGCAACAACCATTTCAGCCACTTCGGCCCGGAAGCCAACCACTTCGCAAAAATCGCTGAAACCTTCAAAACCTATGGCGAAACCGGCACCGGCCAGAAGCGTTATTACATTCACTCTGATGCTGAAGCTGTAGAGCTGAACGCGCGCCTGAAAACCAGCCTGAAGGCAGGTGAGTTTACCCCTTGGGAAGGCATCCCGACCGGCAGCGACCTGCTGTTTTATGAGGGCCTGCATGGCCTGGTCAAGGATGGCGATGTTGATGCCTCACAATACGTCGACCTGGGCGTGGGTGTGGTGCCTATCGTCAACCTGGAATGGATCCAGAAAATCCACCGCGACGGCAAAGAGCGCGGCTACTCGGCTGAAGCCACAGTGCATACCATCCTGCGCCGCATGCCCGACTACGTGAACTACATTACGCCGCAGTTCTCCCAGACCGACGTCAACTTCCAGCGTGTGCCGACCGTGGACACATCCAATCCGTTCATCGCTCGCGACATTCCGACGCCGGATGAAAGCTTTGTGGTAATTCGCTTCCGCGATCCCAAGGGTATCGATTTCCCCTATTACCTCAACATGATCCATGACTCATTCATGTCTCGCCGCAACACCATCGTGGTGCCTGGTGGCAAGATGGGTTTTGCCATGGAAGTGATTCTGGCTCCGATGATTCACAACCTGATCGAGAACAAGAAAAAAGCCTGATCCGGCTTGCTCTGAAAACAAAAAGGCCGGTTTATGCCGGCCTTTTTCATTGGTAATCTCATGACCTCAACTCTGCTCCATGGACTGAATCCGGAACAGCTTGCTGCCGTCACCCTGCCGCACGAATCCGCACTGATTCTGGCCGGTGCCGGCAGCGGCAAAACCCGCGTGCTGACTACCCGCATCGCTTACCTGATCCAGTCCGGACAGGCCGGCCCCAGCAATATTTTTGCTGTCACCTTCACCAACAAGGCGGCGAAGGAAATGCTTACACGCCTAACGGCAATGCTGCCGATCAATACGCGCGGCATGTGGATCGGTACTTTCCACGGCCTGGCCAATCGTATGCTGCGGGCCCACCATCGTGAAGCCGGGTTGCCGGCGCTGTTTCAGATTCTTGATTCGGCAGATCAGTTGGGCGCCATCAAGAGGCTGTTGAAAGCGCTCAATATCGATGATGAGAAATACCCCCCCAAACAGCTGCAACACTTCATCAACGGCGCCAAGGAACAGGGTTTGCGCGCCCACATGATCGAAGCCTTCGACCCCTACACACGCAAACAGCAGGAACTCTACGGCGCCTACGACGAACAGTGCCAGCGCGAAGGGGTCGTGGACTTCGCCGAGCTGCTGCTGCGCTGTTATGAGCTGCTGCAGCGCGAAGCCCATTTGCGGCGCCATTACCAGGAGCGCTTCCGCTATCTGCTGGTGGATGAATTCCAGGACACCAACCAGCTGCAATACCTGTGGCTCAAGCTACTGGCTGGAGAGCAGGCTGCCGTGTTTGCAGTAGGTGATGACGACCAGTCGATTTATGCCTTCCGCGGAGCGCGCGTGGGCAACATGGCAGACTTCGAGCGCGATTTCCAGGTGCGCCAGATTATCCGCCTGGAACAGAATTACCGCTCGCATGGAAACATCCTGGATGCCGCCAATGCCCTCATTCATCACAACCAGAGTCGCCTGGGCAAGAACCTGTGGACAGCGGAAGGCTCGGGCGAACCGATCCGCCTGTTCGAGGCCAATAGCGACTATGAAGAAGCCGCCTTTATCGTGGATGAAGTCCGGGCGCTGCAGCGCGAAGGTGTCGAACTATCCAGCATGGCCCTGCTTTACCGCTCCAATGCCCAGTCCCGGGTGCTGGAACATGCTCTCTTCAATGCCGGCGTTTCCTACCGTGTCTACGGCGGCCTGCGCTTCTTCGAACGCCAGGAAATCAAGCATGCACTGGCTTACTTGCGCCTTGTTGCCAACCCCGACGACGATGGCGCATTGCTCCGGGTCATCAATTTCCCTACCCGGGGCATCGGCGCACGCAGCCTGGAACAACTGCAGGAAGTTGCTCGTCAGGAAAATCTCAGCCTTTGGCGGGCGGCCCAGCTTGGTCGGCTGGGCGGCAAGGCCGGTAATAATATTACCGCCTTCATCTCGCTTATCGACGGCCTGCGCGAAACCTGTAGCAGCTTGCCGCTGCCCGAACAGATCGAACACATGCAGGAACATAGTGGACTGATCGCCCACTACAAGGCGGAAAAGGAAGGCGCCGATCGGCTGGAAAACCTGAACGAGCTGATCAACGCTGCCGCCGGCTTTGTGCTGGAACACAGCACGGACCAAACCGATGCCTCACCGGATGTGCTTGCGGCCTTTCTCACTCATGCATCGCTGGAAGCGGGAGAACACCAGGCCGCGGCAGGGCAGGAGGCACTCCAGTTGATGACCGTGCATGCCGCCAAGGGACTGGAGTTCCATGCAGTGTTTATCAGCGGACTGGAGGAAGGACTGTTCCCCCATGAAAATGCGGCTCAGGAACGCGATGGACTGGAAGAGGAGCGGCGCCTGATGTACGTCGCCATCACCCGCGCACGACGACGCCTGTATCTGAGTTTCGCCAACACCCGCATGCTGCACGGGCAGTTGCGCTACGGCATTGCGTCGCGTTTCCTCGATGAACTCCCTCCGGCCTTGCTGAAGCGTCTGAATCGCGCGCCAACCAGAAGCGCAGAACCCATGATGCAGCCCATGACAACCAGGGGCAACGGAGCAGAATCAGGATCGGGATGGCATGTCGGACAGGCGGTCAAACATGCCAAATTCGGGCCTGGCGTCATTGTCAACAGCGAGGGACGCGGCACCGATGCGCGAGTTCAGGTGAGTTTCAGCCACTCCGGTGTGAAATGGCTGGCGCTGGAATACGCCAAACTGGAGGCGATGTAGAGCCGGCTCAGGCCTCTTCTATCACGTTGGTGCCGGCGACAAAGATATCCCGGTATGCGGTGTAAACGGAGGTGCCAAACAGCACCGGGATGACGGCGAAAAGCCCCAGACCGAAGGGTATCGCGCCCAGCAGAAAAAGCAGGCCGCCGGCCAGGCCATAAACCGAAAAAGGCCCGATGTTGCGCAGGCAGGCAGTAAAGCTCAACGTCATGGCCTGTTTGGCAGTCAAATTATCAAACAGAACCAGGGCCGGGGCAAACCAGAACGCCATGAGCAAGGGTATCAGCAGGCTCAGGAACAGCGCACCCATGACCATGAAGTGCTGTGCAAGCAATTGCAATTGGGCTGGCTCCATGCTTTCCAGAGCGGAAAAGTCCACATCTGGCATGGGGCCGATGAAAATACCCGCCAACCCCATGGAAACCGTGATCAGCAGCATTTTCCCGCCCAGATAAAATCCGCCCACCGCAGCCAGTTGCCAGACATTGGCGCGGAAGCCCGCCAACAGGTGGCTGAGTTCCAGCTCTTCATCCAGCTCCAGCGCCCGACACCCCGCCATGAATCCGGCAATCAGGATAGGGTCCAGCAGCGCCGATGCGATGGCCCCCAAGATGGGGATGGCAAAGGCCATCAACAGTGCAAGCACCATGTATATCAGAAAAAAAACAATCCAGATCAGCGGGTTCTTGCCATACAGCTGGAAGCCGGCAGTAATCCAGCGCCACCCCTGGATTGATGCCACCTTGCGCAGCTCAGGTGCGACCACCAAAGTATCTGTTGTCATAATTTACCTTACCCAGGCAGACTGCAGCTGGTCGTGGCGCGACACGTGTTGCTGCAAAATGCGGCGGAAATGTGCTGGGTCCTTGGCCTGGGTCAGCTCACCAGGGCGAGGAAAATGAAAATCATACAGGCGCGAAAGCCAGAAGCGCAGCGCGCCCCCTCGCAACATTGCCGGCCAAGCACCGTGCTCTATCGGTGTTAGCGGGCGGGTCGAATGGTAGGCCTGCAGCATGATCATCATGCGTTCTTCATCGAATTCGCCGTTTGCCGCTACGCACCAGTCGTTGACAGTAATAGCCAGGTCATAAAGCCAGACATCGTTGCAGGCAAAGTAAAAGTCAATCAGGCCACCAACGGCATCGCCCTTGAACAGCACGTTATCGCGGAACAGGTCGGCATGAATCACGCCGCGCGGCAGGTCCTCAAAGCGGTATAAGGACTGGAAGTGCAACTCATCGCTCAACAGAGCCGCATCTTCTGGCGACAGAAAAGGCATCACCTGTGGCGCGGTTGCATTCCACCAGCGAGGGCCACGCGGGTTAAGCATTTGCGCAGGATAGGATTTGCCCGCCAGATGCATAGCCGCAAGCATTTCACCAACTTCTGCACAATGATGAGCGCCTGGCTCAAGCAGCGACCTGCCTTCAAGACAGCTGACGATGCACGCTGGCCTGCCATTTAGCTGCCCCAGGTAGCCATTATCCAGATTGGCCACCGGCGCGGGGCAGGGTATGCCATGCGCAGCCAGATGCGCCATCAGATTGATGAAGTAGGGCAGTTCGTCAGCAGTCAACTTCTCAAACAAGGTCAGCACATAGCGGCCATGGCTGGTGGTGACGAAATAATTGGTATTTTCGATACCTGCGGAAATACCCTGCAGATCCTGCAGGGTACCGAGGGCATAGCCATGCAGCCAGCTTTCAAGCTGCTCCGGGGTAACGGTAGTAAAAACGGACATGAGGAGATCAGCCCTGGGGCTGCTTTAGGCTAGAATGATTTGAGCAGCCACATGGGCACCAGAATGCTGGGGCTGACTTCACCCTGACGCACAAAATTGCCAGTGCCTTTTTCGTCGATCAGGAAGTAAGGTACGCCATGCGGCGGCGTAACCTTCATCATGTAGAGCTTGCCGTGCATGCGAAATTCCTCGACCTTGTCCTCGCCACGCTTGGTAATGGTTACCTGCGGCTCGAGGGACAAATCGGGCTCATAGCCGACCGGAGGTGCCGGGGGCTCAGGGAGCGGCTGCAGCCCGGCAGGCGGCGTCACGCTATCCGCAATAGCAGGAAGGGCGCACAGCAACAGCAGGGAAAGGAAACGGCGCATAGCAAATTCCTGGAGGAAAGGATGAAAACGAATTATAGCGCTTGCCGCCGTAGCCGATAAGCATCTTAATGACTCGAAGCGGAATAATTGTCACAGGCGGAGCTGAATCTCCTGCTCGGCAGCGGTTGGTTCGAAGCCACTGGTCTCGTAGTGTTTGAAAATCGCCGCAACGATGGCATCAGGATCATCAATCACTTTGATCAGATCAAGATCTTCGGGGTTGATCATTTTTTCCTCTACCAGCGTCTTGCCAAACCAGTTGACCAGGTCGCGCCAGTAAGCCTCGCACACCAGAATAATAGGCATGCGGCGGGTTTTTCCAGTTTGCACCAGTGTCAGGGCTTCCATCAGCTCATCCAGGGTGCCAAAACCACCGGGCATCACCACATACGCCGTGGCAAACTTGACGAACATTACCTTGCGCGCAAAAAAATGGCGGAAAGTCTGGCTGATGTCCTGATAAGGATTGGTATGCTGTTCATGTGGAAGCTGGATATTAAGACCAACGCTGGGAGAAGAACCAAAAAATGCGCCCTTGTTGGCCGCCTCCATGATGCCCGGGCCGCCGCCGGAAATGACTGAAAACCCGGCATCCGACAGTTTCCGGGCGATCTGTTCTGTCAACTGATAATAAGGATGGTCTGGAGGGGTACGCGCACTGCCGAAGATGCTGACTGCAGGACGGATCGAGCTCAGGCGTTCGGTGGATTCGACAAACTCTGCCATAATCTCGAACACTCGCCACGACTCCCGCGCCGAGTAGGACTGCGACAGGATCTCCGGGTCCAGGGGCTTGGGTAGTTTTTCTTCTGCATTCATGTGATGGTCTTTCTCGCTTATGAAAACGCTGCTGCTGGTTGACGCTTCTTCTTACCTTTATCGCGCATTCCATGCCCTGCCAGACCTGCGCAACCGGCATAACGAACCGACCGGAGCAATCTACGGCGTTCTCAACATGCTGCGCCGTCTGCATCAGGATTACCAGGCCGATTATAGCGCCTGTGTGTTCGACGCAAAAGGCAAGACCTTCCGTGACGAGCTGTATCCCGACTACAAGGCCCACAGACCCCCCATGCCGCCCGACCTGGCGGCACAGATCGAACCGCTGCATGACAGCATCCGCGCCATGGGCTGGCCGTTACTGGCAGTGGAAGGCGTGGAAGCCGACGACGTCATCGGTACGCTGGCACAGATTGGCGCACAGGCCGGTATGCGCGTAGTGATCTCTACCGGAGACAAGGATATTGCACAGCTGGTTAACGGCCACGTCAGCCTGATCAACACCATGTCAAACGAGGCACTTGACGAGGCTGGCGTAACCGAGAAATTCGGCGTGCCGCCGGAGCGCATCGTGGATTACCTGACCCTGATCGGCGACAGTGCGGACAATGTTCCGGGAGTGGAGAAGGTCGGGCCAAAAACAGCCGTTAAATGGCTGTCGCAGTACCAGACCCTCGATAACCTGGTGGTTCATGCCAACGAGGTCAGCGGCGTTGTGGGCGATAACCTGCGCAAGGCGCTGGACTGGCTGCCCAAGGCGAGAGAGCTGCTCACCATACGCTGCAACGTACCCCTGCCGCTTAAACTGGAAAACTTGACCGCAGCTCCTCCGGATGCACTGAAGCTGGCTCAGTTATACGAGCGCCTCGAATTCAAAACCTGGCTGCGGGAACTGCAAAATTCCGGCAGCAGTGAAGCCAACCCCGCCATTGAAAAACCGGCGGTAGAGGCGCGCTATGAATGCATCCTGAGCGAGGAGCAACTGGAGCAATGGATGGTCCGGCTGGAGCAGGCCGATTTGGTCAGCGTGGACACCGAAACCACCAGTCTCGACCCGATGCGCGCACGACTGGTGGGTATATCGTTTGCCGTCTCCCCCCACGAAGCAGCCTATCTGCCTCTGACACATCATTATGCCGGCGTGCCGCCGCAGCTCGATTTCGAGCATACCCTGCAGCGCCTCAAGCCCTGGCTGGAAAACCCGTCAAGAGCCAAGCTGGGCCAGAACCTCAAGTACGACACGCACGTCTTCGCCAATCATGGTATTGCCCTGCAAGGCATCGAACACGACACCCTGTTGCAATCCTATGTGGTGGAAAGCCACAAGCCGCACGACATGGATTCACTGGCATCGCGACACCTCGGCGTAAAAACGCTGACTTATGCAGAAGTGGCAGGAAAAGGCGCCAAACAGATCGGCTTTGATGAAGTCGACCTGGAAACCGCTACCCGCTATGCGGCGGAAGATGCAGACATCACCCTGCAGCTGCACCATGCCCTGTACCCACAGATCAGCCCGGATGCCAGGCTCGAATACGTGTACAGGGAAATTGAAGTGCCTGTATCGCAGATTTTGTTTCACGTGGAACGCAATGGCGTGCTGATCGACAGCAACCTGCTGGCAAAACAAAGCAGGCTGCTGGGAGAAAAGCTGCTGACGCTGGAGCAGGGCGCCCACCAGCTCGCCGGGCAGCCGTTTAACCTCAACTCGCCGAAGCAGATTCAGGAAATTCTGTTCGGGCAGCTCGGCCTGCCGGTCAAGAAAAAAACCCCCGGCGGAACGCCCTCCACCGATGAAGACGTCCTGCTGCAGCTGGCCGAGGATTATCCGCTGCCTAAACTGCTGCTGGAATACCGCGGGCTGGCCAAGCTCAAATCAACCTACACCGATAAGCTGCCGCGCATGGTCGATCCTGCCACCGGGCGCGTGCACACCAGCTACAATCAGGCGGTCGCGGTCACCGGGCGGCTCTCCTCGACCGACCCCAACCTGCAGAACATCCCGGTGCGCAGCGAAGAAGGGCGGCGCATACGCGAAGCCTTCATCGCGCCGGCGGGGAGCAGCATCATCTCGGCTGACTATTCACAGATCGAGCTCCGCATCATGGCGCACCTCTCGGGCGACAAGAGCCTGCTGCGCGCCTTCGCCGCGGGCGAAGACATCCACCGCGCCACCGCGGCTGAGATATTCACCTGCACCCCGCTGGAAGTCACCCCGGAACAGCGCCGCTACGCCAAAGTCATCAACTTTGGCCTGATCTACGGCATGTCGGCCTTCGGCCTTGCAAGCCAGCTCGGTATCGAGCGCAGCGCGGCGCAAGCTTACATGGACCGCTACTTCGCCCGCTATCCCGGAGTAGCCGATTACATGGCACGCACCCGAGAGATGGCGAAGCAGCAGGGATATGTGGAAACCGTGTTCGGCCGCCGCCTGTGGTTGCCCGACATCAAGGGCGGCAACGGGCCTCGCCGCCAGGCTGCCGAGCGCGCCGCCATCAATGCGCCGATGCAGGGCACGGCCGCGGACCTGATCAAGCTGGCCATGATCGCGGTGCATCGCTGGCTGCAGGAAAACCGCATGAAAACGCTGCTGGTGATGCAGGTGCATGACGAACTGGTGCTGGAAGTGCCGCAGGACGAACTGGCCGCAGTCCGCAGGGTGCTGCCCGGATTGATGTGCAATGTCGCGACCCTTGCCGTGCCGCTGCTGGCGGAAATGGGCGAAGGCGCCAACTGGGAACAGGCGCACTAAGGTTCTTTAGGTCGCACCCAGCTCTTTCTCGATGCGCCGGGCAAAGACCGTCATTTCCTTGGCCGCCTGTTTGTCGCCCCGGTTTTCGGCAACCTCTATTCCCTGCCGGTATGCGGCGAGCGCGTCCGCTTTCCGCTCCGCAGCCAGCAGCGCCTTGCCCAACAACTTCCAGGCGGCAGAATACGCAGGATCAAGCTCGACCGCGCGCTGCAGATGAGTGGCCGCAGCATCTGCTTGCGACGCCTTGAGATATTCGCTGCCCAGGCTGAAGCGCAGCAAAGCGCTCTCCTTGCCCGCCGCCAGCATTTTTTCCAGATTCTGAATGATGTCTGTAGTCATGAAGTCCTTACTTGCGCCAGAAAGCCGGGGTAAACAGGATCAGCAGGGTAAACAGCTCCAGTCGCCCCAGCAGCATGGTAAACGTACATACCCAGGTCTGGAAGTCCGTCAACACGGCGTAGTTCGTCGCCGGCCCCACCTGGTTCAGGCCCGGACCGGTATTGTTGATCATGGCCACAATGGCCGAAAAAGCAGTAATCACATCCAGCCCGGAGGCCGTCATGACCAGCGTCAGAGAAACGATGCTTGCCACATAAATAAACAGAAAAGCCAACACCGCGTAGATAATCTTGTTCGGCACCACCATGCCGCCCAGCTTGGTAGGCATGACGCCATTGGGGTGCAATAGTTTTTTCATTTCCCGATAAACCTGCTTGTAAAGAATCTGAGCACGGATCATTTTGATGCCGCCGCCAGTAGATCCAGAACTGGAGGCAAAGCTACACAGAAACAACATCCATAATGGCGCAAAGATTGGCCATAAATTGTAGTCCGTGTTGGCAAAACCGGTTGTAGTCGCGATCGACACAGTATTGAAAGCGGCGAAGCGCAGGGCTGTCAGGAAATCCGGATAGACGCCCATCAGTTGCAAATAGACGGCCAGGCCCACAACGCTTGCCAGGATCACGCCCAGGAAAAGCCTGGCCTCTGGATCATGGCGATAAGGGGCGAAGCTTTTACTACGCCAGACCATGAAATGAGATGCAAAGTTGATGCCGGCAATAAGCATGAACACGATGGTTACAGATTCGATCAAGGGAGAATCGAAATAGCCGAAACTGGCGTCATGGGAAGAAAACCCGCCCAGCCCCATGGTAGAAAAAGCATGGATCACGGCATCGAACCAGTCCATTCCGGCCCAGCGAAATGAAAGCATGCAGGCCACGGTAATGCCGGCATATACTAGCCACAGCCCCTTGGCCGTTTCGGTAATGCGCGGCGTAAGCTGGCTATCTTTCATCGGCCCCGGCGTTTCTGCCTTGTAAAGTTGACGTCCGCCGATACCTAGAAGCGGAAGCACCGCCACGGCCAGCACGATCAGGCCCATACCCCCCAGCCAGACCAGTTCTGTCCGCCAGAAGTTGATTGAGGGGGGCAGGCTATCGAGCCCCGACAGTACCGATGCCCCGCTGGTTGTAAGGCCGGAAATCGTTTCAAAATAGGCATCGGTAAAACTCAGTTCGGGCAGGTAAACCATCAGGGGAATCGTGGCAAATGCGGCAAGAGAGGACCAGATCAAAACCACCAGAAGAAACCCATCGCGGATTTTAAGCTCGCGCTTGGCACGGCGAGTCGACCACCAGGTCAGCAAGCCGGCAAGAAAGGTCGTGACGATAGCCTCGTCATAGGCCGCCATCGCGCCATCCTGAAACCACCAGGAAAGTATCAAAGGCGCCAGCATGGTCAGGCTGAACAGCATGGTGACCATGCCCAGCACATGCGCAATAGGGAACAACCTGTTCATCAGAAGAACCCGATATCCACCTGGAACAGCTTTTCGACCTTGGAAATCATTTTCTTGTTGACCACGAACAGGATCACATGATCCTCGCTCTCGATAACCGTATCGTGATGCGCGATGATAACCTGCTCTCCTCGCACAATGGCCCCGATGGTCGCCCCTCGTGGCAGGTCAATCTCCTCCACGCTCTTGCCCACCACTCGGGAGGTTTTGGCGTCGCCATGGGCAACCGCTTCCAGCGCTTCCGCTGCACCACGGCGCAGGGAATGCACCACCGCCATGTCGCCGCGCCGCACATGGGCCAGCAGGCTGCCGATGGTAGCCTGGGCAGGAGAAATGGCAATGTCGATTCGACCGCTTTCCACCAGATCCACGTAGGCGCTTCGGTTGATCAGCGCGATCACCTTGCGCGCGCCCATGCGCTTGGCGAGCAGGGCAGACATGATATTGGTCTCGTCATCGTTGGTAAGCGCGCAAAAAACATCCATGTCCTCGACGTTTTCGGCCTGCAGCAGATCCGGGTCGGTGGCGTTTCCAAACAGAACCAGAGTACTGTCGAGCTCAGCGGCAAGACGTTCGCTGTTCTTCTTGTTGTGATCGATCAATTTGACCTGGTAACGCTGCTCCAGGCTTTTGGCCAGACGCCGGCCAATGTTTCCACCGCCGGCAATCATCACCCGTTTTGCTGCCTTGTCGAGGTTACGCATTTCTCGCATGACCACGCGAATGTTTTCCCCTTCCGCGACGAAAAACACCTCATCATCCGCTTCGATAACGGTTTTACCCTCGGGGATGATGGGGCGATCCTTGCGGAAAATGGCTGCCACGCGCGTGTCAATGTGTGGCATATGTTTGCGCAGGTACTGCAACTCGTGGCCCACCAGCGGGCCATCGTGGAAAGCCTTGACGGCAGCCAGGCGCACCTTGCCCCCGGCGAAATCCAGGACCTGCAATGCTTCCGGATATTCGATAAGCTTGTAGATGTAATCCGTCAGCACCTCTTCCGGGCTAATGATGTAATCCACGGAAAAACTATCCGTGGAACAAATGCTGTCTTTCTGCTGGAGGTAATCGGTACAGCGGATACGCGCTATTTTGGTGGGTGTATTGAACAGCGTAGCGGCGAGCTTGCATGCCACCAGATTGGTTTCGTCGCTCTGCGTCACCGCCAGCAGCATATCGGCGTCTTCAATACCGGCCTGACGCAAAACCGCAGGATGAGATCCAAAGCCATGCACGGTGCGCAAATCGAAGCGATCCTGCAAATTCTGCAGCTTGGCAGCATCGATATCCACGACCGTAATATCATTGGATTCCCGCACCAGATTTTCTGCTACGGATGCGCCCACCTGGCCGGCGCCAAGAATCACGATTTTCACGGGTGAAATACCTGGAGAGAAGGAGAGAGAGGGATTTTATGCCTTAAATAACAAGACAGCCAGCGGCTTGCTACTCCTTGCGGGAAAACTTCACACCCAGCTGTTTCAGCTTGCGATACAGGTGGGTTCGCTCGAGACCGACATTTTCTGCCACTCGGCTCATGTTCCCTCCTGCCTTGGCGATGTGGTGCTCAAAATAGGCGCGCTCAAAAATATCACGCACCTCACGCAAGGGCATATCCAGAGGCAAGCCCAACTGCGACTCGGTCGCTTCGGTGGGGCCGAACTGAGCCAGCACCCGGATCACGTCCTGATGTGAGATTTCCTCATTGAAACAGGTTAACGCGAGGGTTTTCACCACATTATTGAGTTGCGCCAGATTGCCCGGCCAATTGTCATTGCGCAGAGTGTTCAACGCGGCAACACTGAAATGGCGCGGCGGAGCCTCTTTCGACTCCACATATTTTGCCAGTATTCGATTGGCAAGATCAGGAATATCCTCACAATGCTCGCGCAAAGAGGGCATGCTCAAGGTCAGGCCGCTCAGATCCTGGTACAGTCCGGCATCGAAAACCCCCTGTTCCACCAAGCTTGTCAAAGCATCGCTCGCAGCACACACCAGGCGTACATTGCTTTTTTCCAGCTTGCTCAGAACAAATAGCAGACCCTTTTGCTCCTGCTTGTTAAGCAAGGCGATTTCCGCCATGAACAGCAAGCCATCGCGGGCTTGTGATAATACTTCAAGCGGTTCGCCTGTCAGCCAGTCCGTGCTTTCAGGCGCCACGAAGGGGGTATTGGGGCGATGCAAAAAGCGCGCGCACAACTCCACTCCGCCGCCCCGTTCCGTCAGCAGTAAAAGGGGCGCGCTGAGGTTTGCCACCTGTTCAAGTCGTCGCTCCAAATCACGCACTACTGCGCTTTTTCCCAGACTGGACAAGCCAATCCCACTGTGAATCTCTGCCTCACCGCGCTTCAAGGCACGCTTGACGGTCGACAGCAGCTTCTGCAAGGCAATGGGTTTCTCGAGGAAATCAAAGGCGCCGATTCGTGTGGCCTCAACAGCCGTGTCAATCGTTCCGTGGCCCGACATCATCACCACCGGCATGGTCAGCAGACCGGAGCTCGCCCACTCCTTGAGCAGAGTAATTCCATCGCTATCCGGCATCCAGATGTCTAGCAGCACCAGTTCTGGGCGGCCTTGCGCACGAATCTCGCGTGCAGCGGTGGCATTTTCCGCCAGTTTGACCTGATAACCCTCATCTTCCAGAATTTCGCGCAACAACTCGCGAATGCCCGCCTCGTCATCCACCACCAGAATCTGATTGGTGTTCATTTAGCTTACCTCTCCTGCACACGGTAACTGGATGCACACTCGCGCCCCGTGCGGCTCAATATTCTGGGCCAGAATCCGGCCCTGATGCTCATCCACGATTTTTTTCACAATCGCCAGACCCAGCCCCGTACCTTTCGACTTGGTAGTCACATAGGGCTCGAACAGACGACCCATGAGCACCTCCGGAAAGCCCTTACCATTATCCTCGATCGACCAACGCACCGAGGATTCATCCACCAGTTCAGTGCGCACTCTGATCTCGGCCTGAGGCAGATCGGCCAGGGCATCCTCCGCATTGCGCATCAGATTATGCATGACCTGGCGCAACAGGGCGGCATCCCCATTCACCGGGGGCAAATTCGGTGCCAGCGCGACATCGATATGTACGCCCGAAGATTCATAAAGTGTAAGCACTTCTCGCACCAGCTGATTCAAATCCAGACGCGTCAGATTAAGCTGGGGCGAGCGTGCGTATTCAGCAAAGGCATCCACCATGCTTTTCAGCGCCGCCACCTGATTCACGATGGTCTGTGTGGAGCGGGACAGCACTTCGGCATCACTTGCATTCAGCTTGTCTGCCAGTTTGCGCTCCAGACGCTCGGCGGAAAGCTGAATCGGCGTCAGGGGATTCTTGATTTCATGCGCCAGCCGCCGGGCCACCTCACCCCATGCCGCATCGCGCTGAGCTTGCAGCAGATGGGTAATATCATCGAAAACCACGACGTAACCATTGTCCACCGTGCCAGGAAGACGTGTGCCACGCACCAATAAAACCTGACTGCCGGCACCGCCGGTGAACTCGATCTGTTGCTGCCACTCCTGATTGTCGGAAGCATCAAAATGCTGCGCAACCGCGTTTGCCAGAGGCTGAAGAACATTGTCGCGACTACCCCAGGAAAGCAAGGGCAAGCCGCGCATAGCGCTCAAATCCGACCCCAGAATCTCGCCCGCCCTCGGATTTGCGCCGCGCAGGTGCAGCTTTTCATCAAAAGT
Organism: Gammaproteobacteria bacterium; assembly: GCA_018824405.1. GTDB lineage: Bacteria > Pseudomonadota > Gammaproteobacteria > Burkholderiales > Sulfuricellaceae > Sulfurimicrobium. Next base: position 115,367 of record JAHJGO010000011.1, on the reverse strand, counting down.
CAGCACCCCGGATGAGAGATGCGCCAGGATGCTTTCAAGATAGACCTTGGCGGCTTCCAGCTGCAGCTGTTTTTTCTCAACCGCCGCGCTCGCGTCGGCCAGCTGGCGAGTCATGCGGTTGAAAGAAAGGGTCAACGCTCCCAACTCGTCTCGGCTTTGCACCGGGTTGATCTGGGTAAAATCCCCTTTGGCAATGGCGCGCGTGCTTTCCGCCAGCAAACCCAAAGGCGCAGACAGCTTCTGCGACAGCACAAACGCCAGAGCGATGGCTGAAAGCAGCGCCAGCAACAGGGTCAGGGTCAGGGTCATGCCGTAAATGCGCTTCAGACCAAGGCGAGAATAGGAGAGCTCCTGATAGTCGCGATAGACCGCCTGCACTGTTTCCGCGTCGCTGGCCAATCGCTTGGGTACCGGCTGCAATAGCTGCAGAATACGCATATCCTCGCTCAAGGTGAGCACATTGACGGGCACCACCACGCGCAAATAAAGCCCCTTGTCGGCAATCGGCTCAATCACGCTGAACGGTTGCTGCTGGCGCACCTGCCGCAGGACGGAGGCGCTTGGCATGTCCGGCAGGAAACTCGACTTCTCGCCACCGGAAATGGCCAGCACCTTACCTCGCGAGCTGAACAGCGCCGCTTCCTGCACCCCGACCTGTTCGCGCAAGCGGTTAAGCTGGGTCAGATGTTCGCTGACCGGGTCATCCGCCAGCGATAGCGCCATCACTTCACCCTTCTTCACGAGGTCCTGCAAGAGATTCTCCAGTGCGCTCTGTCCCAGGCTCAGACCGCCTTCAAGGGCATTATCTACACGCACGTCAAACCAGGACTCGATGCTCTTGTTGAGGAACTGTACCGACACGCCATAAACCAGAGCGCCCGGCAATAGCGCCATGAGCGCAAACATCCACAACAAGCGAAGAGTCAGCTTGGTGCCGAAGACGCGCCGCTTGAGCTTTTTCCACAAGACCCACAGCTGATAGCCCACCAGGCCCATCAATGCAAGCGCAACACCGAGGTTGAGAACCAACAGCAGGGTGTAATTCTGGGAAAAAGCGGCTGTGTTGCTACTGGCGCGGGAGAGCAGAAACAGCAGTACCGTACCTAGAGCAACCGCCAGAAATACTACATATTTCATTTATATGTTCAAGGTGTTAATGCCCACTGGAACCATTCCGAGTCCAGGCTCCAGTCCTTGGACGCCAGGGCGTTCACTTGTATCGGTTTGGGCAATTGGGACGTATCCAGTTTCATGCGTAACCGCGCCTCGTAGCTGTAGCGCTTCCTGAGCTGGGGCCGCTCAACCACGCGCCACTCCTGAATATGACCCAGTTCGCCCTTGAGTTCGGCCAGGGAGGCAAAGCTCTTTTGCTGTTCTTGCTGCTGCAATCGGTACTGTTTGGTCAGCGCATGATAGCTGATACGTAGCTGACGCTGGACACTGGAGATATTTTCATCCAGCCAGTACCAGCGAGGACGATTAAGCTCGAATTCGATCACAAAATTGAGCGGAACTCCCTTGTTCAGGGCATCCTCGACTGCCTGGCTGAAATTCAGTTCAAAATCCGCCTTGAGCTGGTACACCTCTTCCACCATGTCCAGCTCCGCTGACTTGACCTGAATCCCGGTTTCCGCACGAGCGCTGGCCGCCATGCAAAACAGCAGCATGACAAGCAAGCGCAGAAAATTAGATTTTGGCAAGAAGGGCGTAGTAAAAGCCATCATGTTCACGGTCGGGTAATAGTTGCAGATCCTGCTCGGCAAGTCCCGGCAAAGACAGAAGCCGGGCATCTCCATGGCGCGATATAAAAAACTTGATCTGTTGATGATTTTCTTCGGCAAAGACAGAGCAGGTAACGTACAGCAATTTACCACCTTGCTCCAGGCAATGCCACAAAGCTTCCAAGATATGAGCCTGCTGCTCGGCAAACTGTGCAATATCGCCCTCGCGACGTAGCCATTTGATGTCGGGATGACGCCGCACCACGCCGGAAGCGCTGCATGGCACGTCTGCCAGAATGCGCTGGAATGTCTGGCCATCCCACCACTGAGACGGTTGCGCCGCATCGCCCACAACGCATTTGGCCGGCAAGCCAAGGCGGCTCAAATTCTGCTCCACCTTCTGCAAACGGCTGGCATCGTGATCCATCGCAGTCAGTGCCACATCGGCCAGCTCCAGCAAATGTGCCGTCTTGCCGCCGGGCGCTGCGCAGGCATCCAGCACCCGCATGCCATCTCTCACATCCAGCAGGCTTGCGGCAAGCTGCGCACCGCCATCCTGAACCGAGACCAGACCCTGGCTGAAGCCGGGCAACTTGTCGACCCCAAGTGGATGCTCCAAAAGAATACCGGAGACCCCCACAGCTTGTGCACCAATCCCGGCTTCGGCAAGCTGCTGCAGATAGGCCGCGACGCCGATCTTGCGGCGGTTCACCCGCAAGGTCATGGGCGGATGCTGATTGCCGGCCTCCAGGATTTTCTCCCATGCATCCGGGTACTCATGGCGAACTTTGTCGATCCACCACTGGGGATGGGAAAAGCGCCCCTCTTCACTGGCGACGCCGACACCTGATAGTAAGTGCTCACGATGCCGCAGGAAGTTCCGCAGCACGGCATTCACCAGGCCCTTGGCGGAAGTCTTGCGCAACACCTGCGTCGTCTTGACAGCATGATCCACCACAGCGTGTGGCTGAGCATGCGTGTAAACCAACTGGTAAAGCGCCACCAGCAGCAGACAGCGAACACTTTCATCTTTCAAAGGTTTTTGCAGCAGCCTCGCAAGTATGTCCTGCAACGGGCCATAGTGGCGCAACGTGCCATAGCTCAAATCCTGGAGCAGTGCACGCTGCTGTGGGGTCAGCTTGGGGTTTCGCTCAAATGTCGTCTGCAGCACCTGATTCAGGTTGCGCCCAGCAAAAACCTGGGCAACTGTAGCACTCGCCAGAGGCTGAGCGTCACGCAAAGCCGCGCACCATGGCCATCAGACGTGCGACCCGTTCTTCGGTAGCGGGATGGGTGCTGAACAGACTTTTGATGCCGTCTGCAGAAAGTGGGTTGATAATCATCATCTGCGCTGTTTCCGGGTGCTGTTCTGCTGTGGGCATGGGCAACCCCTGAGCATAGCGGTGGATCTTGTCGAGCGCAGCCGCCAGTGCCTGCGGGTCACGTGAAATTTCTGCTCCGCCGCGATCCGCTTCGAATTCACGCGAACGGGAAATCGCCATCTGAATCAGAGCGGCGGCAATCGGTGCCAGAATCATGATCAGGATTGCCACTACCGGATGCACGTTGCGCTCCCCGTTATGGCTGCCGCCAAACAGCATGCCGAACTGAGCAACGGCAGAAATAGCACCGGCGATGGTGGCAGAAATTGTCGAAATTAGTGTATCTCGATGTTTGACGTGCGCCAGTTCATGGGCCATCACGCCACGCAATTCTTTTTCAGACAGCACGCGCATGATGCCGGTGGTGGCCGCCACGGCAGCATGCTCAGGATTGCGTCCGGTGGCAAAGGCGTTGGGCTGGTCTTCGTCGATCACGTACACGCGCGGCATGGGCAGCCCAGCAGAGTGCGACAGTTCACGCACCATGCGGTAAAACTGTGGCGCGCTACTTTCATCCACCTCCCGGGCGTTGTACATCTTTAGCACGGCCTGGTCTGAAAACCAGTAGGCCCAGATATTCATTCCGCCAGCGAACACCAAGGCCAGCAGCATTCCAGACCGGCCACCCAGCATCGCACCTATCATGCCGAACAGGGCCGCGATGGCAGCCATCAGGATTGTCGTTTTAAACCAGTTCCCCAGCATTGCCGTCCCTCTTGTCCGTGTATTCCCCAATTTAAAATGGGGGAATACCACGGCAAATTCAAGCCAGATCGAAATGATCACCCGCCGTAACCGGGTTGCCCTGCAGAAACTGCGCTGCAGACAAACGCTTCCCGCCCGCCTTTTGTATCTCCTGCAGCAGCAGGGCGCCCTGGCCACAGCCAACCAGCACCCCCGCGCGATCAGCTCTCAACACTTCTCCCGGCTGGCCAGACTCTTCGTCTCTCGCCGCCGCTTGCCAGATGCGCCAGATCTCGCCATTAATTACACCCTGGGCAACGGGAAACGGGTTATAAGCACGCACCGCGCGCTCCAGCACCCGCGCCGCGAGACACCAGTCAAGCCGTGCTTCCGCCTTGTTGAGCTTGGCCGCATAAGTGGCCAAGCCGTCATCCTGCAGCATGCCTGGCAAAGCCCCATGCTGTAGATGTTGCAGTGCCAAAATAATGGCTTCAGCACCAAGCTTTGCGAGCTTGTCGTGCAAAGTCTGGGCTGTTTCGCCCCCCTCAATGGGAACGGGGAAATGCAACAACATGGGTCCGGTATCCAGCCCTGCATCCATCTGCATAATGGTGATACCAGTCTCACTGTCACCAGCCAGAATCGCCCTTTGAATAGGGGCCGCGCCACGCCAGCACGGCAGTAATGAGGCGTGAATGTTGAGGCAGCCCAGACGCGGGATGCTCAGTACTTCGCGAGGCAGAATCAGTCCATAAGCCGCGACGATCATGGCATCGGCCTTAAGGTCTGCTAGAAGCGCCTGAATTTCCGCCTGTTTCAGGCTGGTCGGCTGCAGTACATTCAAGCCATTGGCCAGCGCCAACAGCTTGACTGGACTCATGGTCAAGCTCATCCCCCGCCCGGCAGGCCGATCCGGCTGCGTCAGCACCAATGCAATTTCATGGCCGGCATTCAGCAGGGACTGCAATGCCTGAGCAGCAAACTCCGGCGTCCCGGCAAAAATCAGTTTCATTACATGGTCTCGCGCTGCTGCTTTTGCAGCTTGATCTTGATTCGCGTCTGCTTGAGGCGGGAAAGGTATTCAACAAACACTTTCCCCTGCAGATGATCAATTTCATGTTGTATGCATACCGCCAGCAAGCCTTCGGCGTTCAAGGTGAATGGCTTTCCACTACGATCAAGCGCCTCTACCGCGATGCGCTCGGCACGCGTGACTTTTTCGTAGATACCCGGAACGGACAAACACCCCTCTTCACGCTCTTCTATGCCTTCACGATCAATTATTCTGGGATTGATGAGTGCCATCAGCTTGTCATGGGATTCGGAGATATCGACAACAATGACTTGCTTGTGGACGTTCACCTGAGTCGCAGCCAAGCCAATGCCTGGCGCGGCATACATGGTCTGTGCCATATCATCGATCAGCCTGCGGATTTCCGCATTGACCTCCTTGACCGGAGAAGCGATGGTATGCAGGCGCTGATCGGGGTAATGCAGGATCGATAAAAGGGCCATAATTGCTTGCCTATTTAATTAATTACATGCAGAATTTAATTTAAAACCTAAGTCCGGCCAGACGGGTTGGCCGATATATTGAACTTCTGATTAATAACAAAGCAGAAAAGTTCTTCACCAGAGCGAGGCGCCCATGCGTAAGCCTATTATTATAGCTGTGCTTTCCCTTTCCGGCTTGATTTCCTCCGCAGTAAGCGCGGAAGACATCAAGCTGCAAGACAATCCACCCCAACAGCATGTGGTGGTGAAAGGCGATACTCTGTGGGGAATATCCTCCAAGTTTCTCAAAGACCCTTGGCGCTGGCCACAACTGTGGCAAATGAATCGTGAACAGATCAAGAATCCCCACCTGATTTACCCTGGTGACGTGGTTGTACTCGATATGCAGAGTGGAAACCCAAGATTACGACTGGTCAAGGGCGAGCAAGTCATCAAGCTGAGCCCGCACGTCCGCTCTCAAATGCTTGAGGCACAGGGGGTACCGTCAATTCCCCTGTCCGCAATCGGCCCTTTCCTGACCAAACCATTGATTATCGAGGAAGGCGATCTGGATAATGCCCCTTATATTGTCGGCACTGATGAAAGCCGGGTCATCATGGGACGAGGGGACCGCGTATATGCCGCCAATGCCAAGGACAGCAGCGTTAAGGACTGGAGCATTTTCCGCAAGGGCAAGTTGCTTCATGACCCCGATAGCAAACAACCTATTGGGCATGAAGGTGAATATGTTGGAGAAGCCAGGGTCCTGAATGACAACAAAGATGATTTGATGGAACTGGCAATTACACGCTCTGTTCTGGAAATTCGCCGTGAAGACCTCCTGGTACCCAGCATCAGCAATGGCGAGTTCAATTACGTCCCGCATGCCCCGGAACAGGCAATCAATGGCCAGATCATTTCTGCCTATGGCGCAATTTCAGATGCCGGAAAACATGGTACGGTGCTAATAAACAAGGGGCGCAAGGATGGCGTGGAAGTGGGGCACGTGCTTGCCGTATACAGCAAAGGCCGCACCGTTGCAGGCAAACCGGGGGAGCCGCGCAAGAGGGCTTGGCGTTATAAGGACAAGGAATGTCTTAAGCCCGGGAAAAGCATCAGTTTCGACCAGTTTTACGACCCAAAGGAAACGCTCGAGCCCTGTGCTGATCAGCAGGCATCCGACACGCCAGGCAAGGAAATCACTTATTCCGATATCGGTTGCCTCAAGCCGGGTGCAAAAATCAGTTTTGACCAGTTTTTCAACCCCAAAGATGTTTACAAACTACACTGCCGACCCGGCAGAGGGGCAAGCGAGATCACCCTGCCTGATAGTCGCACCGGCCTGGTTTTCGTTTATCGCGTATTTGACCGTGTTTCATACGCTCTGGTCATGAGCGCCAACCGCCCGGTATATCTGCTGGACGCTGTCAAGAATCCTTGATCGACAAGCAACACGAACTTTCCCTCTGGGTCGCCCTAAGCCTGATTCATGGCTTGGGCGGGGAGAGCTATCGGCGCCTTCTTAAAACCTTTGGTGACCCAGAGAATATTTTCACAGCAGGGCATTCCGCCCTGGAAAAAGTTGTGCGTGCACCCGTAGCACGCCTTATCAGCGCCGGCCCCGAGCAAGAAGGACTGGCTTCGACGCTTGAATGGCTCGAGGAACCGCTAAACCACATTGTCACCCTGGCGGATGAAGACTACCCTCGCGCCTTGCTGGAAGTCCCCGACCCCCCGCCGCTACTTTATCTCAAGGGACAGCGGCATCGACTCAATCTCCCGGCCCTGGCCATTGTCGGAAGTCGCAACGCCACCCCTCAAGGCTTAGTCAATGCGGAGAGCTTTGCACACCATCTAAGTAATAGTGGCTTATGTATTATCAGCGGACTGGCATTAGGAATTGATGGCGCAGCCCATCGTGGCGGGTTGCGAGGCCAGGCAAGCAGCATTGCCGTAGTTGGCACCGGCCTGGATATTGTTTATCCTGCTCGCCACCGCGAGTTAGCGCATGAATTGGCACAGAAAGGCGCGCTGGTGTCAGAATTTCCACTAGGCACCCCTTCAAAAGCCCAGAACTTTCCACGCCGAAACCGTCTGATCAGTGGCCTTTCTCGAGGCTGTCTGGTTGTGGAGGCAGCACTCCAGAGCGGATCCCTGATCACCGCACGGTTGGCGAGCGAGCAAGGGCGGGAGGTATTTGCCATTCCTGGTTCCATCCATTCGCCACTGGCCAGAGGTTGCCATTTCCTGATTAAACAGGGAGCCAAACTGGTTGAAACCACTCAGGACATTCTGGATGAGCTCGGTTATCCTGCCATTGCCGCACCGGCCAGCACCACTGAGCCCATATCCCGGAACAAGGAAGAAACAAGGCTGATGCAATGCCTCGGCTTCGACCCGGTCGGAATTGACGCCCTGGTTTCCTGCAGCAGCTTGACGAGTGATACCGTTTGCGCCATTCTGTTAAGCATGGAATTGGCTGGCTATATCACCTGTCTGCCGGGTGGCCTATACCAGCGCAATGGAAAAGTTTAATAGCGAAGCCAATTAATAATGTTCGACATACTTGTTTACTTGTTCGAAAACTACTTCGAAGCCAACCTTCATCCTGACCAGGGCACCTTGGAAAAGGAACTCTCGGCTGCTGGTTTTGATAGTTCAGAAATCAATCTCGCGTTCGACTGGCTCAACGACCTAGACAAGCTGTCTCATGCCACTTATCCGGAAAGCCTGGTAGATAGTATATCTACACGTGTTTACTCGGATTCTGAAATGAAAAAGATAGACACAGAAAGCCGTGGTTTTCTGACTTTCCTTGAAGTTTCCAAGATTATTAATCCGATACAGCGGGAATGGGTGATCGACCGCATTCTTGCGTTGAACGACCGCGATGTAAGTATCGAGCAAGTCAAATGGATTGTCCTGATCGTTTTGTGGAGCCAGGGCCAGGCCGATGATTACCTGTTCATGGAAGACTTGCTGTTCGGTGATAATACGCCGCAAATGCACTGATCTTCTCAACCCCATCCAATCGCTGATAGCCTTCGGCGCCACCATATACTGTTTATGTCATCCTTCCTGCTGATTGTTGAATCCCCGTCCAAAGCAAAAACCCTGAAAAAATATCTGGGCAAGGATTTTGAAATCCTCGCCTCATATGGGCATGTGCGTGACCTTGTGCCCAAGCAGGGCGCAGTTGATACCGCACACGACTTCGCCATGAAGTACGATTTGATCGCGCGCAACAGCAAGCACGTAGATGCCATTGCTAAAGCGGTTAAGGAAGCCGATATCATCTATCTCGCAACCGACCCGGACCGCGAAGGAGAAGCAATTGCCTGGCATCTGGCGGAAATACTGAAATCCAAGAAGCTACTCAAAAATAAGATCCTGAAGCGCGTGGTATTCCATGAAATCACGCAATCTGCTGTGCAGGCAGCAGTTGCCGAACCGCGCGAAATTGAGATGAACATGGTCAACGCGCAACAAGCCCGGCGCGCACTGGACTATCTGGTGGGTTTCAACCTATCTCCGCTGCTTTGGCGCAAAATTCGTCGTGGGTTATCTGCAGGTCGGGTACAAAGTCCGGCATTACGCCTGATTGTCGAGCGAGAACTTGAAATCGAGAAATTTCAGACTCAGGAATACTGGAGTATTCACCTCGACAGCCACAAGGGCCGACAAAAATTCAATGCCAAACTGTTTCAGTACCAAGGCGAGAAGCTGACTCAATTCAGCGTCAATAACGATGCGCAACAGGCCGCCATTGTTGCTGGACTGCTGCAAGCCGGCGGAAACAAAGCCACCGTCACTCAGGTCGAGAAGAAACGCAAACAACGCGTCGCTGCGGCACCTTTCACCACGTCCACTTTGCAGCAGGAAGCTGTGCGTAAGCTCGGATTTACAACTGACCGTGCTATGAAAGTCGCGCAACAACTGTATGAAGGCATCGATATCGGTGGAGAAACCACCGGCCTGATTACCTATATGCGTACTGATTCTGTCAATCTCGCACAAGAGGCTATTGAAGAAATTCGCGCTTATATCACCAGCAATTTTGACGCTGACTATTTGCCAAAAACCGCGCTAAGCTATAAAAACAAATCAAAAAATGCCCAAGAGGCGCACGAAGCGATTCGCCCGACTTCCATCCTGCGTTCACCTCAGGAAGTCCGACAATATCTCAGTGCAGAGCAGATCAAACTTTATGAAATGATCTGGAAACGTACTCTAGCCTGCCAGATGAGTGCGGCGAAATTCGATACGGTCAGCCTGGATCTGGCCGTTGGCAGTGATGAAAACTTGTTCCGTGCCACCGGTCAGACCATGGTTTTCCCCGGCTACATCGCGGTCTATCAGGAAGATCAGGACGATAGCGAAGAAGAAGGCGAAAACAAATTGCCTCCTCTCGAAAAAGGGGAGCAAGTTGCGATAGACCAGATCGCCGGCGAACAGCACTTCACACAACCCCCACCACGTTATTCTGAAGCCAGCCTGGTCAAGTCGCTAGAGGAGCATGGCATTGGCCGCCCGTCGACTTATGCCAGTATTATTAGCACCCTGCAAGCCAGAGAATACGCACTGCTGGACAAGAAACGTTTTTATCCAACGGATGTGGGCAGAGTAGTCAATAAGTTTCTTACCGAGCACTTTACTCGCTATGTAAATTACGATTTCACCGCCCAACTGGAAGATGAACTTGACCTGATTTCTACCGGTAAACGTGAATGGATTCCAGTGCTGGACTCATTCTGGAAGGACTTCAGTCAACAACTGGAACAGAAAAAAGATGTTGATCGTCCTGGCGTCGAAATACTGGATGAGGCCTGCCCAAAATGCGGCAAACCTTTAACTGCACGACTAGGAAAGCGTGGAAAATTCATTGGCTGCTCTGCCTATCCGGAGTGTGACTATACCCGCAATATGGATGGTGATCCTGGAGAATCCACTCAGCCAGTTATTGTGGAAGGGCGACTCTGCCCCCAATGTAATAGTGAACTTGTCATCAAGGCAGGGCCTTACGGAAAATTCATTGGCTGTACCAGCTATCCAAAATGTAAATTTATTGAACCTCTGGAAAAACCCAAGGATACAGGTGTCTCTTGCCCTGAATGCAAGGAAGGCGCTCTGATCGAACGCAAGAGTCGATACGGCAAACTATTCTATTCGTGCAACAGCTATCCGAAATGTAAGTACGCCACTTGGAATCCCCCCATCAACGAACCCTGCCCAAAATGCGGATGGCCCATCCTGACAATCAAAATCACCAAACGCAGAGGCACAGAGAAGGTGTGCCCACAAAAAGAGTGTGGCTTTGTGGAACAGATTGCCGCACCAGAGTAACAACCTACAAAAGTTAAGGCTCCGGGAGGAGCCTTAACTTTCTGTAGCTTCAACAAGAATTCTAAATATCGATATTTCGTGCAATCAATGCATTTGATTCAATAAAAGCACGTCGCGGTTCGACCTGGTCTCCCATTAATGTGGTAAAAATTTCATCTGCTCCAATTGCATCCTCTATCTGCACTTTTAGCAAGCGTCTCACATTTGGGTCCATTGTCGTTTCCCACAATTGCTCGGGGTTCATTTCTCCAAGGCCCTTATAGCGCTGGACCGCCATACCCTGTTTGACTTGGTTCAATAGCCAGTCAAGAGCCTCTTTGAACTCTGTAACGGCTTGTTTTTGTTCTCCACGCTGAACATATGCGCCTTTACCAAACAAATCGTGTAAAACCAGGCCAGTTTTCCGCAACTGAATATAGTCCCCGCCCTCAACAAAATTCTGGTCTATCTGACTAGTCTGCATATTGCCATGAACCTGTTTCTGCACAACCAATCTGAGGCTTTCTGTACGCTCATCGTACTGACTAGCTACTTGATACTCTGCGCCTGGTAACAGTTTGGCCAATAAAAGCGCACTATTAGCTGCTAGCTCTGAAGTTGAAAGATCAAGAATAATGTTCTTAAGCAATGCCTGTAATATTTCACGATCAATGACTCTCGACAACCGATCAATCACGGCTTCTGCTAGCAAATATTCCTTGGATATTTCTTCAAAAGCTTCTTTACTTAGTGGGTCTTTACCTGCTTCGGTCACCAGTTTTGCATCTTCCATGGCTTTTTGCAGAAGATATTGCTTTAATTCGTGCTCATCTTTGATATACCGCTCCTGTTTGCCATGTTTGACTTTGTAAAGCGGGGGCTGAGCGATATATATATGTCCACGTTCGACAAGTTCCGGCATCTGCCGGTAAAAGAATGTCAGCAGCAGAGTACGTATATGTGATCCGTCCACATCGGCATCCGTCATGATAATAATGCGGTGGTAACGGAGTTTATCCGGATTGTATTCATCCTTACCGATGCTTGTTCCCAAGGCCGTGATCAGGGTTGCAATTTCCTGTGAGGAAATAACGCGATCAAAACGCGCCCTTTCAACATTCAGTATTTTTCCCTTGAGGGGAAGAATCGCCTGAAATTTACGATCCCGCCCCTGCTTTGCTGATCCTCCTGCAGAATCTCCCTCTACCAGGTATAGTTCCGATTGAGAAGGGTCTTTTTCCTGACAATCAGCCAGCTTTCCTGGCAATCCCATACTGTCCAGTACACCCTTTCTGCGCGTCATATCTCGCGCTTTACGCGCGGCTTCACGCGCACGAGCTGCCTCGACAATTTTTCCAGTAATAATCTTCGCATCCGCAGGATTTTCAAGCAAAAATTCAGACAATTTTGCCGATACAATTTCCTGAACTACCGGCAATACTTCGCTGGATACCAGTTTATCTTTGGTCTGGGATGAAAATTTTGGCTCAAATACTTTCACAGAAAGAACACATGTGAGTCCTTCCCGCATATCGTCGCCGGAAGTGTCAACCTTTGCTTTTTTTGCTATTTCATTCTGTTCAATGTAATTGTTCAGCGTTCGAGTTAACGCCGAGCGTAAACCCGTTAAATGTGAACCACCATCACGCTGCGGAATATTGTTGGTAAAACACTGAACCGTTTCTGCGTACGAATCATTCCATTGCATCGCAACTTCTACAGTTACGCCATCTTTTTCACCAATCGCATGAAAAACTTTAGGGTGCAATACAGTTTTTGTACGGTTTATGTATTCAACAAACCCTTTAGCCCCGCCACTAAAAGCAAAGTTTTCGCTTCTTCCATCTCTCTGATCGAATAGCTCGATTTTGACGCCATTGTTCAGAAACGAAAGTTCACGTAAACGCTTTGCCAGTATTTCGTAGTGGAACTCTATTTTTCCAAAAGTTTCCACGCTCGGCATAAAATGGACTTCCGTTCCGCGACGCTCTGTATCTCCGGTTATTTTCAATGGTGATGCTGCATCGCCATGACGAAATTCCATTTGATGTACTTTTCCATCACGCCATATTCTGAGTTTCAGCCATTCTGACAATGCATTGACCACGGACACGCCTACACCATGCAAACCACCCGAAACTTTATATGAATTAGCATCAAATTTTCCACCTGCATGCAATTCCGTCATCACGATTTCGGCAGCCGAGCGTTTTAAATCATCGTCTTCCTTGATGCTGGTGGGTATTCCCCGACCATTGTCCACAACACTGATCGAACTGTCAGCATGAATAATAATCTGAATATCGTCGCAGTAATTGGCTAGTGCCTCATCAATGGCATTATCGACAACTTCAAAAACCATGTGGTGCAGGCCGGTCCCATCGCTGGTATCTCCAATATACATACCAGGGCGCTTGCGCACTGCATCCAGGCCTTTAAGAATTTTGATGCTGTCGGAATTGTATTCGCTCATTCTTTTCCCTATGGTTTCACGTGGAACAGTAATTCCATTCGTCCGTAAAAGATATTAAATCCGCATCGGCATAACGACGTATTTGAACCTGTCATCTCCAGGAACAGTGATCAGGCAACTGCTGTTTGCATCTCCAAACGAGCAATCCACTTCCTTGGTATTGATGTTATTTAACACATCCAACAAGTAAGTAACGTTAAATCCAATATCTAATGGTTCATCGACATATTCAATTTCCAATTCTTCTTCTGCTTCTTCCTGCTCAGTATTATTACAAATAACGCGCATGCTGTTTTGCGTCAAGACCATACGCACACCTCGAAATTTTTCATTTGAAAGTATCGAAGCGCGCTGCATGGCATGCAGCATTGTAAGTCTATCCAGCACAACATGATTATTATAGTTTGAAGGGATAACCTTGTTGTAATCGGGAAATTTACCTTCAATTACTTTTGAAACAAGATTAATATTTCCAAATGTGAATGTAACCAGGTTCTTCCCGAGGTTAATTTTTACTTCCTCCTCCGTATCACCAAGCAATTTGATCAATTCAGTAACAGTCTTGCGCGGAAGAATAGCTTCTGCTGACTGATTTATTGTTTCCTTACTCATGCTTGCAAGGCTCAATCTGTGCCCATCCGTTGCTACGACTTTTACAAATCCGGGTTCAAGAACCAGCAATAAACCGTTCAGGTAATAACGTATATCCTGTTGTGCCATTGCATATTGCACCTGATTGAACAACTGCTTGAGCATGGTCTGAGATATTGAAATTTCGGAAACCAATTCATCAGATAAGGCTAGCTTTGGAAAATCTTCTGCTGGCAAAGTTTGCAGGTTGAATTGACTTTTTCCTGCTCGTAGCTGCAACCTGCTGTCCTTGCTTGAGAAAGAGATTTCAGAATTTTCAGGGAGGGCTCTTACGATGTCCTGAAGTTTCTTGGCCGATACTGTAATTGCAGACTCATTATTATCTTGCTTGTTTTCAAGCATTGCTGTGATTTGAATTTCCAGGTCAGTAGCAACAAATGCGATATTTTGATTTCCAATTTGAATAAGTACATTAGACAAGATTGGAAGTGTATGTCGTCGTTCAACAATACCTGCAACTGACTGCAATGGCTTGAGAAATTCTTCCTTATTGATTTTCATTAATAACATATATATACCTTGATACTAATAGATAATGTGCGCATATTTTTTGTATAACCAAAAATAAACTATTTAATTCAAAATGATAATGTAAGTAACAGATTCTGTATAAAGTATGGAATTGGTTGTGGACGGTTTGTGGGCAAAATTTCGAAGACTGCCAACTATGCGCTTTATCCCCAATTTATACATATATTGTTCAACTTCGTAATACCTGTAATAAAACACTGATATCGCGTGTCATTGATGGTTCGCTAACCCTCAATTCTTCAATTTTGCGACATGCATACATAACAGTCGTGTGGTCACGCCCGCCAAAAGCATCACCAATTTCAGGAAAACTAAGATGTGTTAATTCCTTTGCCAGAGACATGGCAACCTGTCGTGGCCGCGCTACGTTACGGGTTCGTTTCTTGGAATACATTTCTGCTACTTTGATTTTGTAGTAATCAGCAACAGTTTTCTGGATATTTTCTATAGAAATTTGTCGGTTTTGAACGGCCAGCAAATCTTTTAATGCTTCTTTGGTAAGATCCAGACTGATTGCATTGCCGGTAAACCGTGAATAGGCAATGACCTTCTTTAACGCACCTTCTAGTTCACGTACGTTAGAACGAATATGCTTGGCAATGAAGAAAGCGACATCGCTTTCAAGATCAAGATTTTCTGCTTCAGCTTTTTTGATCAGAATGGCGACGCGCATCTCCAGTTCAGGGGGTTCGATGGCAACTGTTAAACCCCAGCCAAAGCGAGAAATTAAACGATCTTCCATGCCCGATATCTGCTTGGGATACGTGTCACACGTAATGATGACCTGTTTCTTGCTTTCAATAAGAGCGTTGAATGCATAGAAAAATTCTTCCTGTGTCCGCGCCTTGCCGCTAAAGAATTGAATATCATCAATCAAAAGAAGATCAAGTGAATGGTAATAGCGCTTGAAATCATCAAATGCCTTGTGCTGGTAAGCCCTTACTACGTCGGATACATAACGTTCAGCGTGTAGGTAGCTTATTTTAGCACTGCTATTTTGTTCCTGAATGTAATTACCAATAGCTTGAATAAGATGAGTTTTACCCAAACCAACACCACCATAAACGAACAGTGGATTATAAGCAGTACCAGGATTTTCAGCCACCTGCAGAGCTGCGGCACGCGCAAGCTGATTAGCCTTACCGGTGACGAAATTGGCAAAAGTGAAGGAAGAATTAAGGCCGGTTTTCTCGTTTCTTCCTTGCCTAACAACAGGAATAGAAGAAATTATGTTTGCAGTCGCTACAGGGGGTAATTTTTTTTCTTTATTGTCGGTACTTTCCGCAACAGTCAATGAAAATTGAACTGGGCGAGAAAAATGATCTTGCCCGATCTGTTCGAATCGACTTAGAAATTTGTCACGAACCCACTGCAGAATAAAACGATTGGGCGCTACAATATGTAACACATCAGCTTTATTTTCAAAGCGCAGGGGTTTGATCCAGTTTTTGAATTGTTGCGGAGTAAGTTCTTGCTCGAAATGGCTCAAACAGGCCTGCCAGAAAGTTTCCATTAATTACCCAAGATCCAGTCCAGAAATATAACGTGTAGAGCTAATTATTGTAGTCTGATTCCAGACACTTATCCACAGGCAAAAAGATTAATTGTGGTTGACATATTATGTTTCAAAGTGATCTAATTACGGGTTCACAGTCTGTGTAAAAAGCAAGAGGAAGAAACATGAAACGCACATATCAACCTTCCGTGGTAAAGCGCAAGCGTACTCACGGTTTTCGCGCTCGGATGAAAACACCAGCTGGCCGCGCCATCATCAACGCACGTCGCGCCAGCGGAAGGACGCGTCTGGCTGTTTGAGGCAGGAAGGCGGCGCAGTGAGCGGCTATGGCTTTTGTAAAGTCAAGCATTTAGTAAAAACGGATGAAATTTCATCCGTTTTTAGTTTTAACAGTCGTATTTCCAGTGATCATTTCCAGGTTCTTGCAAAACCTGGCATATATAAATTTGCTCGCATAGCTGTAATTGTCAGCAAAAAAACGGCTCGATTGGCGACTGCGCGTAACTATGTAAAACGGGTATCTAGAGAAATATTTCGCTTGCAGCAACACCAGCTTGCTGGTCTTGATATAGTTATTCGCATACGCAGAAGTTTTTCCTCTGCAGAATATGCAGAGATTGAGCAGGAATTACGGACGCAATTGAATCGGATTCTCCAGAAATTTTCACAGGACGAAAAGCGGCAAGCCTCATGACCCGAATCCTGCTTTTTCTCGTAAAAGCCTACCAATACACAATTAGCCCGATGCTTGCCCCCTCTTGCCGATATACGCCCACTTGCTCTGAATATGCAGTGCAAGCGCTGAAAAAATATGGTGCTTCTAAGGGTTTCTGGTTGAGTGTTAAGCGTGTTGCCCGCTGCCATCCTTGGCATGATGGCGGCTATGATCCTTTACCTTAGGTAATCCATGGATACTCAAAGACTCATAATGTTCGTCGTGTTTTCCTTCTCCATCCTGATGTTATGGGATGCCTGGCAGAAGGAACAACATCCTCAGCCTGCACAAACCACGCCTACCACCGTTGCGTCGTCACAAAATGGAGTTCCGGTGCCGAATGCAAGTGTATCGGCTCCACATGCTGTTGCTGCACCAGATCCAACGCAACATATTGCAAGTGGCCAACGGATCAAGGTACATACTGATGCGCTGTACGTGGAAATTGATACCATTGGCGGTGATATTCGGCGCCTTGAACTGCTTAAACATCATAGTGACGAAGATAAAAGCAAGAATTTCGTCTTATTTAGTGATCAGAAACCGAACACATATATTGCGCAATCCGGGTTGATTGGCGATATTTTGCCTAACCACAAAACCATATATTCTTCGCAGGGCTCCGATTTTTCAATGGCAGCAGGGGCCAAGGAACTAAAACTAAAACTCAGCACGCCAGCTACTGGTGGTGTGCAGGTAGATAAGATTTTTACCTTTTATCGCGATAGTTATTTGGTTGATGTGGAATACCAGATCCGGAACAGTAGTGGCAATTCGATCAGCCCGCACGCGTATTACCAGCTGGTTCGAGATGATTCGGCATCCAAAGGTGATTCGATGTTCATCAGTACGTATGCAGGCCCCGCTATATATACCGACCAGCAAAAATTCCAGAAAGTAGCTTTTTCAGACATTGAAAAAGGCAAGGCTACATTTCAGAAACAGAGTAATGATGGGTGGGTAGCGATGCTGCAACATTATTTTGTTTCAGCCTGGTTGCCACATAATGGTTTGGCGCGTGAGTTTTATACCAAACCAATGGGCGACAAACTTTATGCTGCGGGCGTTATTCTACCGGTTGGAACAATCGCTCCAGGTGCAAGTGGGGTGATTTCAGTCCCTCTCTATGCGGGTCCCCAGGAACAGGAAAATTTGAGCAAACTAGCTCCTGGACTGGATTTGACCGTGGATTATGGTTGGTTGACGATTATTGCCGCGCCCTTATACTGGGTGCTGTCCAAAATTCAAAGCTTGGTGAATAATTGGGGCGTTGCCATTATCTTGCTAACGGTGCTGATCAAGTTGGCATTCTACCCGTTGGCAGCTAAGAGCTACCGCTCCATGGCGCACATGCGTGTATTGGGGCCGAAGCTCCAGAAGCTCAAGGAACATTATGGAGATGACCGCCAACGCTTGCACCAAGCCATGATGGAACTGTATAAAACAGAGAAGGTGAATCCCTTGGGTGGATGCCTTCCAGTGATTGTGCAAATCCCGGTATTCATCGCACTTTACTGGGTGTTGCTGGCCAGCGTAGAGATTCGGCATGCACCTTTTGCCCTTTGGATCCAAGATTTGTCTGCGGCTGATCCCTATTATGTATTGCCCATAATCATGGGCATCACCATGATCATACAAACCAAACTTAATCCCACTCCACCCGATCCGATACAGGCCAAGGTGATGATGGTAATGCCGTTTGCATTCAGCATCTTCTTTTTCTTCTTTCCCGCTGGCTTGGTTCTTTACTGGGTTGTGAACAACGTTTTGTCAATCGCTCAGCAGTGGCAGATAACTCGAAAAATGGAGCAGATGCACGCCGCGAAAGGGCATGGCAAGAGCTGATACGATTGCCGCTGTCGCCACCGCCCCTGGGCGTGGCGGCATCGGAGTAGTCAGGATATCGGGCTATGGCCTTGAAGATGTTGCCAATGCCATCGTAGGGAAACCGCTTCGCCCGCGTTTCGCTTCCCTGAGCAATTTCTATGATCAAGATGGCTCGGTCATCGATCAGGGCATCGCTCTATATTTCCCCGCTCCACATTCCTTCACTGGTGAAGACGTACTGGAGTTGCAAGGTCATGGCGGAAACGCTGTGATGCAGCGTCTATTGAAGCGTTGCCTTGCACTGGGTGCACGTCTGGCAGAGCCGGGTGAATTCACCAAGCGGGCATTTATCAACGACAAGCTCGATCTTGCACAAGCGGAAAGCGTCGCCGACTTGATTGATGCTGCTAGTGAAGAGGCGGCCAAAAGTGCAGTTAGATCGCTGCAGGGTGAGTTTTCGCATGCGGTGCGGGAAATCGTAGGGCGCCTGATCGATCTGCGTCTGCTGGTGGAAGCTAGCATAGATTTTCCAGACGAAGATATTGATTTCCTGCAGGCCGCAGATGCCGCGGGAAAGCTGTCACATATCCAATCGCAACTTCAGAGCCTGCTTGCCAAAGCCAGGCAAGGCAGCTTGCTCCGCGAAGGGGTGCATGTGGTGCTGGTAGGGCAGCCCAACGTTGGGAAATCCAGCCTGCTCAATCAGCTGGCTGGGGATGAGGTCGCCATCGTTACCGCAATTGCAGGTACGACTCGAGACACTGTACGCGAAGAGATCGAAATTCAGGGCGTTCCGTTCCATATTATCGATACGGCCGGCCTGCGCGATACCTCATGCGAAGTGGAGCAGATCGGCATAGCCCGCACCTGGGCTGCGGTGAGCAAAGCATCCCTGGCACTGCTTCTCCTCGACAGCCGGGAGGGTGTTTCCCCACAGGATGAGGCGATTCTTGGGCGTTTGCCGCCTAAGTTGCCGGTGCTGAGAATATACAACAAGATTGATCTGGTGCCGCGCGAATCCGGGATGGAGCAAGAAGGGGGCGTAACCCGCATTTATGTTTCCGCCAAGAATGGAGCCGGGATGGATTTGCTGCAACAAAGCCTCTTGCGGCTGGCGGGTTGGGAGCAAACCGGCGAAGGCGCCTTCATGGCACGTGAGCGGCATTTGCGCGCGCTGAAACAGGCGCACCTTAATCTCGAAAGTGCAGCTGATAACTGGCATCAACTGGAGTTTTTTGCCGAGGAACTTAAACTGGCCCAGAATGCTTTAAGTAGTATCACCGGTGAATTCGGTGCCGATGACCTGCTGGGTGAGATTTTCAGCCGATTCTGTATAGGCAAGTGATTGTTATAAAATAATAATTTAGTTGTTTCACGTGAAACTTGCCTCTTCAAGCTGACGCGTGAGTCTATTTGTCGTATCATTCACGGTCTCGAAACTGTAGTCCGGAACCCCATGCTTTTCCCCACTCAATTTGATGTGATCGTTGTTGGCGGCGGTCATGCGGGCACCGAAGCGGCGCTTGCCGCTGCGCGCATGGGGCGCAAAACCCTGCTGCTCTCCCATAATATTGAAACCTTGGGTCAAATGTCGTGCAATCCCGCTATCGGCGGGATTGGCAAGGGCCATTTGGTGAAAGAGATAGATGCTTTGGGTGGCGTCATGGCGGCGGCCACGGATGAAGGCGGAATTCAGTTTCGCGTCCTGAACTCCAGCAAGGGGCCGGCGGTGCGGGCAACTCGCGCGCAGGCCGATCGTTTGTTGTACAAGCAGGCGATCAGGCGTCGCCTGGAAAACCAGCCCAATCTGTGGTTGTTCCAGCAGGCGGTGGATGATTTTACGCTGACAGGTGATCAGATCACAGGGGTGGTTACGCAGCTGGGTTTGCGCTTCGAGGCGCGTTCTGTGGTTTTGACTGCGGGCACCTTTCTCGCAGGGTTAATACATGTTGGCCAGTCAAATTATCAGGCTGGTCGTGCAGGCGACCCCCCTGCCATTAGCCTTGCTCACCGCCTTCGTGAAATGAAATTGCCGGTAGGCCGACTCAAAACGGGGACTCCGCCCCGTATTGATGGTCGCTCCCTGGATTATTCGGCGATGACGGAACAGCCTGGAGATGACCCGGCGCCTGTTTTTTCATATCTTGGATCTGCTAGTCAACATCCACAGCAAGTTTCTTGCTGGATCAGTTATACAAATGAACGCACGCACGACATCATTCGTAATGGACTTGACCGATCGCCACTCTATACAGGCGTGATTGAGGGGGTTGGGCCGCGCTATTGTCCCTCTATCGAAGACAAAATTACGCGTTTTGCCGACAAGGATACGCATCAGATCTTTGTCGAACCTGAGGGGCTTTCCACGCATGAGATCTACCCAAACGGAATTTCCACCAGTCTGCCTTTTGATGTGCAATATGCTTTAGTACGTTCAATGCGTGGTTTCGAGAATGCGCACATCACCCGACCCGGGTATGCTATTGAATACGATTATTTTGATCCGCGCGGCCTTAAAAGTTCTCTCGAAACCAAGGCTATCAAAGGATTGTTCTTCGCAGGACAGGTCAACGGCACCACCGGCTACGAGGAAGCAGCGGCCCAGGGCTTGCTGGCGGGCATCAATGCGGGCCTTCTCTCCTTGGAAAAAGAGGCATGGAGCCCCGGTCGCGACCAAGCTTATATCGGTGTGATGGTGGACGATCTGATTACGCGCGGGGTGTCGGAACCCTACCGCATGTTTACCAGCCGTGCTGAATATCGACTGCTGCTCAGGGAAGACAATGCTGATTTGCGTCTGACCGAAATCGGGCGCGAGTTGGGCGTAGTGGATGATGTGCGCTGGGCTCATTTTTCAGTCAAGCGTGATGCCGTGGCTCAGGAAAAGGAAAGGCTCAAGAATACCTGGGTTAACCCGCGCATGGTGGATCTTGCCAGTGCGGAACGGGTACTAGGCCAAGCCATGGAGCGTGAGTATTCGTTGCTGGACCTGCTGCGACGCCCCCAGGTCAGTTATCAGTCCCTGTTGACCCTGCCAGGGGCTGGGCTGGGTGTTAGCGATCCACAGGTAGCAGAGCAGGTGGAAATCCAGGCCAAATACCAGGGCTACATAGAGCGTCAGCAGGAAGAAATCGAGCGTCACCATCATTATGAAGCGCTGCGTCTGTCAACTGATATGGATTACAGCAAGGTTCACGGCCTTTCGATCGAAGTGAAACAGAAGCTGGCACAACACAAGCCGGAAACGCTGGGTCAGGCTGCACGTATTTCCGGTGTGACGCCAGCGGCAATATCCCTCTTGCTCGTTTACCTCAAGCGTAAACAGGGCCGGGCGGAAAAGAAGAGCGCATGAGTCTGGCTGAAAAACTTTCAGAGGGCCTCATCGAGCTTGGGCTTTCGCTGTCGGAATCTCAGCAGCAAGCCTTACTGGATTATATTGCCTTGTTGCAGAAGTGGAACAAGGTTTACAACCTTACCGCCGTGCGCGAGCCGGAAAATATGCTTTATCAGCATCTGCTAGACAGCCTTGCTGTGTTGCCATATGTAGGTGCCGGCCGCCTGCTGGATGTCGGGACCGGAGGGGGCTTGCCTGGCATCGTTCTGGCCATAGCCAGGCCGGAACTGGATATTACCTTGCTCGACAGCAACCAGAAAAAAACTACGTTTCTGCGCCAGGCCTGCATACAGCTGGGGCTTAAGAATGTAAAAGTGGAATGCTTGCGAGTAGATAACTATCAGCCAACTCCGCTATTTGACATGGTGATTTCACGCGCCTTCTCCGATCTGACCGAGTTTGTTCGGCTTTCGGCCCGCTTGTGCCGTGATGGCGGAGTGTTGCTGGCGATGAAGGGGGTCTATCCTTACGATGAACTGGCGCAACTACCGCACGAGTTTGATCAGCATGAAATCATCGCTCTCAACGTGCCTGGACTCGAGGCGCAACGGAATTTGGTAATTCTCAGGGTTTAATAATGGCCAGAATCATTGCGGTAACCAATCAAAAGGGCGGGGTTGGCAAGACGACAACTACCGTCAATCTTGCCGCAAGTCTTGCAGCAACCCGGCGCAAGGTATTGCTGGTGGATCTCGACCCGCAGGGGAATGCCACCATGGGCAGCGGCGTGGAGAAAGATAGCCTGGAGCGCACGGTCTATCATGTCCTGCTGGAGCAGAATACGGTAAACGAGGTGCTCGTGACGTCGACCAGCGGGAAGTATGATGTAATCCCGGCCAATCGCAATCTGGCGGGGGCGGAGGTGGAGCTTGTGCAGGAACTCGCGCGCGAATGGCGGCTTAAGAAAGCGTTGGAAAGCGTGACTTCCGAATATGACTTTATTCTGCTTGACTGCCCGCCGGCGCTGAACCTGCTTACCGTGAATGGCCTGTGTGCGGCAAGCGCAGTGATGATACCCATGCAGTGCGAGTATTACGCGTTGGAAGGCCTGAGTGATCTGGTAAAGACCATAAAGCGGGTACGCACGCATCTCAACCCGCAATTGGAAATAGAGGGTTTGCTGCGCACCATGTTTGATCCACGCAACGCGCTTGCGCAACAGGTCTCAGACCAGTTGCAGCAACATTTCGGGGATAAGGTCTATCGTACGGTGATTCCGCGCAACGTACGTTTGGCCGAGGCGCCCAGCTTTGGCGTGCCGGTGCTTTATCACGACAAGGCATCAAAAGGAGCCCAAGCATATCTGGCGCTGGCAGGAGAGATGCTGGGCAAACGCGTCAGCGCTGAGACTGTAGATGCGAAATAAAAGGGATATATAAGCATGGTAAAACTCAAGGGATTGGGGCGCGGCCTGGATGCGCTGCTGGCGGGAAATGATGGCGAAACGGGAGAAATTTTGCGGCAACTCGCAATTGGTGTATTGCAGCCAGGAAAATATCAGCCCCGTACGCACATGGACCCCGAGTCGTTGCAGCAACTGGCGGACTCGATCCAGGCTCAGGGAGTGATGCAACCAGTGCTGGTGAGGCCAATCGCAGGGGCTCGTTACGAAATCGTTGCCGGTGAGCGGCGCTGGCGCGCTTCCAAGATGGCGGGTTTGACCGAAATCCCTGCGCTGGTCCGAGAGATACCGGACGAAGCGGCGCTGGCAATGGGCCTGATCGAGAATATCCAGCGAGAAAACCTCAATCCCCTCGAAGAGGCGCAGGGGATTCAACGTCTGGTCAACGAGTTCAACCTGACACATCAGGCGGCTGCAGATGCCGTGAGCCGCTCTCGTAGCGCGGTGACGAACTTGCTGCGCTTGCTGAACCTGACCCCGCGTGTGCAGGAAATGATGATGCAGAATCTGCTCGACATGGGGCACGCTCGCGCCTTGCTCGGGCTTACTCAGGTAAACCAGATTGATGCTGCGCACGAAATCATAAACAAGGGTTTGTCTGTGCGAGAAGCGGAAAAACTAGCTCAGCGCTTGGTAAAGCCTCTTGATGAACACAAAAAATCACCGGACCGCGATGTTATGCGCTTGCAGGAAGAGCTGGCGGAGAAACTCGGCGCCCGCGTGACCCTGACGCCACGAAAGGGTGGCAAGGGCCGTCTGGTCATTGACTATGAAAATCTGGAGCAGCTCGATAGCATCATCGCCAGGCTTTGAAGAAAATTACGCAGATTTTCGACTATAACCTCAACTTATTCGACCATAAATAAAGGTTTGACGGCCAAAAAAGGGCATATTATAATTTACTGATTTTTCGCAGTGCCGAGCGGCCGTGTACGCAAACCGTATCATGATGTATCAGGCTGTGGCCGCGGCAATGGCCGCTTTTTTGACTTACGTTTACATGGGTGAGGCTGCGGTAATTGCTGCTTGGTTTGGTGGTATGGTGGCGATGTCGAATACGATGCTGCTGGTTTGGCGCATGCGTAGTGCGGCTCGTGATGACGCGCAGGATCCGCGCCGCGAATTGGCCAAGTTTTTTCGTTCCAGTATGGAGCGTTTTTTTGTGGTCTCTCTGCTTATCGCGGTGGGGCTGGGATGGATGAAACTGATGCCGCTGCCCTTGTTGGCCGGCTTCGCCCTGGGGCAATTGACCCTGGTGGTTTCAACAATAATCAGTGGAATAGAGAAACAATAAATGTCTGGCGAAACGCAAACCTCCGCGGAATATATCAAGCATCACCTGCAAAACCTGACCTATGGCCAGCTGCCAGATGGAAGTTGGGGAATTGCCCATAGCGCAGAACAGGCCAAGGAAATGGGGTTTTGGGCGATCAATCTGGATACAACAATTATTGCTTTTGTGCTGGGCTCGATCTTCCTGTTTTTCTTTGCCCGGGCTGCGCAGAAGGCGTCCGCTGGCGTGCCGACCGGACTGCAGAATTTTGTCGAGTGGGTTGTTGATTTCATCGACACCAGTGTCCGTGGTTCATTTACTGCCAAAAACGACATGGTGGCTCCGCTGGCCCTGACAATATTTGCCTGGGTACTGTTGATGAATCTGATGGATCTGGTGCCTATCGATTATCTACCGCTCATTGCCCACGCCGCAGGCCTTCCTTTCCTGAAAGTGGTTCCGACCACAGATCCCAATGCAACATTTGGCATGTCATTAGCGGTTTTCGTGCTGGTGGTGTTCTACAGTATCAAGATGAAGGGTCTGGGTGGTTTTGTCGGCGAACTTACGCTGCAGCCTTTCGGCAAATTCGGCCTGCCCGCCAATATTTTTCTCGAGGGCGTGAACCTGATCGCCAAGCCGATTTCTCTTGCGCTGCGTCTGTTCGGCAACATGTACGCAGGCGAGATGATCTTTATCCTGATCGCACTGATGGGTGCGTCATGGGCAGGCGCTACCTTTGGCAGTACGCTGCTGTTTGGATCGCAGGTTGTACTGTCTCTCGGCTGGGCAATTTTCCATATTCTGATCGTTACGCTGCAGGCATTCATTTTCATGACGCTTACCATTGTTTACATGGATATGGCGCATCAGGAACACCATTAAGATTTTTAATTAGCAATTTTACTTTTAAATTAACAGGAGAAATAAATGGAACACGCACTGCTTTTTATCGCCGGCGCAATCATGATGGGTCTGGGTGCGCTGGGCGCAGCTGTGGGTATTGGTATTCTGGGCGGCCGTTTTCTTGAAGGCGCTGCACGCCAGCCGGAGCTGATTCCGATGTTGCGTACACAGTTCTTTGTGGTGATGGGTCTGGTAGATGCGGTTCCGATGATTGCTGTTGGTATCGCCATGTACATCCTCTTCGCAGTAGCTGGCTAAACCAGCAGAAATCAATAACTCTAGAAAGGTTCGTGCATGAATATCAATGCAACCCTTCTCGCTCAAACGATCATGTTCATCATGTTCGTCTGGTTCTGTATGAAGTTTGTGTGGCCACCCATCATGCAGGCACTGACCGAGCGTAAGAAGTTGATCGCCGATGGGTTGGCTGCAGGTGAGCGCGGAAAGCATGAGTTGGAACTGGCTTCCCGTCGTGCAACCGAGTCGATGCATGACGCCAAGCAAAAAGCTGCAGAAGTGATTACCCAGGCTGAAAAGCGCGCTTCCCAAATTATTGATGAAGCGAAGACTGCTGCCAAGGAAGAGGGTGATCGACTGGTTGCCGGCGCCAAGGCTGAAATCGATCAGGAAGTGAACCGTGCGCGCGAAACGTTGCGCCAACAGGTGGCCGACTTGGCTGTCGCAGGTGCAGAGAAAATTCTGCGTCGTGAAGTGGACGCCAAGGCTCACGCTGACCTGCTGACTGCACTCAAGAACGAAATCTAGGCGGCAACTCTATGGAAATCGTTACGATAGCAAGGCCTTATGCCGAAGCTTTGTACCGTCTGGCAAGCCAGAAAGGTGCAGTGGCGGAGTGGTCGAGCAAGCTTGAAATGGCATCCGTGGTGGCGAGTGATTCGGCCATGCATGATGTTATTTCCAGTCCTAAATTCACGCGCGCCGATGTGGAGCGGGTTTTTCTGGATGTCATGGGTAAGGATTTTGATGAAGAAGGGCAAAACCTTATTCGTTTGCTCCTTGAAAATGGACGCTTGACGATATTGCCAGAAATAGCCGCCCAGTTCGAAAAGCTCAAGGCGGAGCAAAGTGGCTTGCTTGAAGCCGCCATCAGTAGTGCCTTCCCTCTCTCTGACGAACAAGTTAAGGAGATGGTGGGAATGCTCGAAAAGCGTTTTTCAAGAAAAGTTACAGCTCAGGTAAGCGTAGATCCAGAACTAATTGGCGGCGTAAAAATTAATGCTGGTGACGTGGTGATCGATGCATCCGTGCGCGGCCAGCTCAATAACATGACCTTTGCGCTCAAGCGCTAGGAGATATAAGAATGCAGTTAAACCCATCAGAAATCAGCGATCTGATCAAGAGCAAGATCGAAAGTTTTGCTACTGCCGCAGAAGCGCGCAATCAGGGTACGGTCGTTTCTGTTACAGACGGTATCGTGCGTATTCATGGTCTTTCCGACGTGATGCAGGGCGAGATGCTGGAGTTTCCAGGCAATACCTTTGGTCTGGCGCTCAACCTCGAACGCGACTCGGTCGGCGCCGTGGTTCTGGGCGAATATGAACACATCAGTGAAGGTGATACCGTCAAGTGCACCGGTAAAATTCTGGAGGTGCCAGTTGGTGAGGCGCTTATCGGCCGTGTTGTAAACGCACTGGGTCAACCGATCGACGGCAAGGGCCCTATAGCTGCAAGCGAAACCTCTCCAATCGAAAAAGTGGCGCCTGGCGTTATTTCTCGTCAGTCCGTCTCCCAGCCGCTACAAACTGGCCTCAAGTCAGTTGACGCTATGGTGCCGATTGGCCGCGGTCAGCGCGAGCTGATCATTGGCGATCGTCAGACCGGCAAGACGGCGGTGGCCGTTGACGCCATCATCAACCAGAAAGGCACTGGCGTCATTTGTATTTACGTTGCCGTGGGGCAGAAGGCTTCCTCCGTTGCCAACGTGGTTCGCAAACTGGAAGAGCACGGCGCCATGGGCCACACCATCGTGGTGGCGGCAATGGCTTCCGATCCGGCCGCAATGCAGTACATTGCACCTTATGCCGGCTGTACTATGGGCGAATATTTCCGTGACCGTGGTGAAGATGCGCTAATCGTTTATGACGACCTGACCAAGCAGGCCTGGGCCTACCGTCAGATTTCCCTGTTGTTGCGCCGTCCGCCGGGCCGCGAAGCCTACCCTGGTGACGTGTTCTATCTGCACTCCCGCCTGCTCGAGCGTGCAGCACGCGTCAATGCCGACCATATTGAAAAGATCACCAATGGCGCCGTCAAAGGCAAGACCGGT
This sequence comes from Gammaproteobacteria bacterium, assembly GCA_018824405.1. Lineage (GTDB taxonomy): Bacteria > Pseudomonadota > Gammaproteobacteria > Burkholderiales > Sulfuricellaceae > Sulfurimicrobium. The sequence continues at coordinate 87,789 of JAHJGO010000011.1, read as the reverse complement.
TCACTCACCGCGCTGCCCGTGATTGAAACCCAGGCGGGTGACGTGTCTGCTTTCGTTCCAACCAACGTGATTTCGATTACCGACGGCCAGATCTTTCTGGAAAGCGATCTGTTCAACGCCGGTATTCGTCCTGCGATCAACGCCGGCCTGTCTGTGTCTCGCGTCGGTGGTGCTGCGCAGACCAAGGCCATCAAGAAGCTGGGCGGCGGTATTCGTCTGGCTCTGGCCCAGTATCGTGAGCTGGCTGCATTCGCGCAATTTGCCTCTGACCTTGATGAAGCCACCCGCAAGCAGTTGGAACGCGGCAAGCTGGTGACGGAGCTGATGAAGCAGAACCAGTATTCCCCGATGTCGATTTCCGAAATGGCTGTCACTCTGTATGCCGTAAACAAGGGCTACATGGATGATGTGGAAGTGAAAAAAGTCCTGGCCTTCGAAGCTGCTCTGCAGGCATTTATAAAGAGCAAACATGGCGCCCTGATGAACACTATCGAGAGCGAACGTGATGTAAGCGCCGAGAGCGAGAAAACCCTGATGGGCGCAATTGACGAGTTCAAGGCCAGCTCGGTTTACTAAAGCGTCGTGGAACATAGACTTAGGACTCAATAATGGCGAGCGGAAAAGAGATTCGGACCAAGATCAAAAGTGTCCAGAATACACAGAAAATTACTCGCGCCATGGAAATGGTGGCTGCATCCAAAATGCGCAAAGCGCAGGAGAGGATGCGTGCTGCTCGTCCCTACGGCGAAAAGATACGCAATGTGGCGGCTCACCTTAGTCACGCCCATACCGAATACAAGCATCCGTTCCTGATTGCCCGGAACGATGTAAAACGGGTCGGCGTCATCATGGTGACTTCCGACAAGGGCTTGTGCGGTGGGCTCAATACCAACGTGATTCGCATGGTGCTGGGCCAGATGAAAGCCTGGGAAGCGGCTGGCAAACAGGTGGATGCCTGCGCGCTGGGCGGCAAGGGATTCGGTTTTTTGCAGCGCATGGGTGGCAACGTGCTGTCCCACGTCACCGGACTGGGAGATACGCCCCATCTGGAGAAGCTGATCGGGCCTGTCAAGGTCATGCTGGACGCCTACATGGAAGGCAAAATCGACGAACTGCATCTGTGCTACACCCGCTTCATCAACACCATGAAGCAGGAACCGGTGATGGAAAAGCTGTTGCCTCTCGCAGGAGAAGAGCTTGGCGCCGCACAGGGGCACTGGGATTACATCTACGAGCCGGAAGCAAAATCGGTTATCGACGAATTGATGAGCCGTTATATCGAGGCACTGGTCTATCAGGCAGTCGCTGAGAACATGGCCTCCGAACAGAGCTCACGTATGGTGGCGATGAAAGCCGCATCCGACAATGCCGGTAACGTCATTGACGAGCTCAAGCTGATCTACAATAAAACCCGTCAGGCGGCAATTACCAAAGAGCTGTCCGAAATCGTTGCCGGCGCGGCTGCCGTATAAACGATCTTGAATTATCAAGCGGAACACAGAAACAACAGTATCGAGGATAGAAAATGAGCCAAGGTAAAGTGGTACAAATCATTGGGCCAGTGGTCGACGTACAGTTCCCACGCGACGCTCTTCCCAATATATATGACGCCCTGAAGATGGAAGAAGTGGGCCTCACGCTGGAAGTGCAGCAGCAGTTGGGTGATGGCGTTGTACGATCAATTGCTATGGGTACCACCGACGGTTTGCGTCGTGGCATGCCCGTCACGGGGACAGGCGCTGCAATTTCGGTTCCGGTCGGCACCAAGACTCTGGGCCGCATCATGGACGTGTTGGGCAACCCGATCGATGATATGGGCCCGATCGGCAACGAGACCAGCTGGGGTATTCATCGCCAGGCACCTGCTTTCGACGAGCTTGCCGCTTCCAACGAGCTTCTGGAAACCGGCATCAAGGTTATCGACCTGATCTGTCCGTTTGCCAAGGGCGGCAAGGTGGGCTTGTTCGGCGGCGCCGGCGTGGGCAAAACCGTGAACATGATGGAGCTGATTCGTAACATTGCGGTCGAGCACAGTGGTTACTCGGTATTTGCCGGTGTGGGCGAGCGTACTCGTGAAGGTAACGACTTCTACCACGAGATGAAGGAAGGCGGCGTGCTGGACAAAGTTTCCCTGGTTTACGGCCAGATGAACGAACCGCCGGGTAACCGTCTGCGTGTTGCGCTGACCGGCCTCACCATGGCCGAGTTCTTCCGCGATGAAGGCCGTGACGTGCTGCTGTTCGTCGACAACATCTACCGCTATACCCTGGCCGGTACGGAAGTATCTGCGCTGCTGGGACGTATGCCTTCAGCGGTGGGTTACCAGCCAACACTGGCGGAAGAAATGGGTCGCCTTCAGGAGCGCATTACATCCACCAAGAAAGGTTCGATTACCTCAATCCAGGCCGTGTATGTGCCTGCGGACGATTTGACCGATCCTTCGCCAGCGACGACCTTTGCCCACCTGGATGCAACCGTGGTTCTTTCGCGTCAGGTAGCCGAGCTAGGTATTTATCCTGCCGTGGATCCGCTCGATTCAACCTCACGCCAGCTCGACCCGCTGGTGGTGGGAGAAGAGCATTACACCGTGGCTCGTGCCGTGCAGTCCACGCTGCAACGCTACAAGGAACTGCGCGACATTATCGCCATTCTGGGTATGGACGAGCTTTCACCTGAAGACAAGCTGGCCGTGGCCCGTGCGCGTAAAATCCAGCGTTTCCTCTCGCAGCCTTTCTTCGTTGCGGAAGTGTTTACCGGTAGTCCTGGAAAATTCGTTTCACTCAAAGACACGCTTGCCGGTTTCAAAGGTATTGTCAACGGCGAATATGATCACCTGCCGGAACAAGCGTTCTATATGGTGGGCGGCATAGAAGAAGCCGTGGAAAAAGCAAAAACCATCCAGTAAAGGACGCCAGCCATGGCAATGACGATACATGTAGACGTAGTAAGTGCCGAGCAGTCCATCTATTCTGGAGTAGCGGAGTTTGTTGCCGCGCCGGCAGAGGGCGGCGAAGTGGGCATTTACCCACGCCATGCTCCGCTTATTTCGAGGATGAAGCCAGGAACGGTCAGGATTAAAGTACCCGATCGTGAAGAGGAAGAACTCTTTTTCGTTTCTGGCGGCATTCTGGAGATACAGCCACAGGTTGTAACTATTCTTGCCGATACGGCCTTGCGGGGCAAAGACCTGGATGAGGCGAAAGCGCTAGATGCCAAACGCCTGGCTGAAGAGGCGCTTAAAGATCGTTCTGCATTGATGGATTACGCGAAAGCGGAAGCCGAACTCGCGGAAGCTGTTGCGCAAATCCGTGCAATAGATCAACTTCGAAAGATTTCACGGCACTAATGGCATTATGATGCAGGTTTGAAAAGGCAGCTCAGGCTGCCTTTTCTATTTATAATGTCGTTTTATTCAGTAATAAAACCATGGCACAAGCTCTTGATGTCGTAATTCTGGCGGCCGGAAAGGGCACTCGCATGTTTTCCGAGTGCCCCAAAGTGCTACACAAACTGGCAGGAAAGCCGTTGCTGCAGCACGTGCTAGATACTGCAAAATCACTTGACCCAGCAAAAATTTGTGTTGTTTACGGTTATGGCGGAGAAACGGTGCCGCAGACCATTACCGATGCTTCACTCAGGATGGTAAAACAGGAGCCGCAACTGGGTACGGGTCACGCGGTTCAGCAGGCGCTACCGCATCTGGACGGCAAGCACGTTACTCTGGTGCTGTACGGCGATGTGCCGCTGATCCTGAGAGAAACCCTGCTCCCGCTGATCCGCATCGCACAGAGCGGCAAAGTTGCTTTGCTGACGGTAGAGATGGAAAACCCTCAAGGTTACGGGCGAATCATACGCGAGGGCGGTAAAGTCAGACGAATTGTCGAAGAAAAAGACGCGTTGCCAGCGGAGCGCTGTGTGACCGAAGTCAATACCGGCATCATGGTGCTTCCAAATCAATATCTTACCGGATGGCTGGCGGCACTGAAGTGTACCAATGCGCAGGAAGAATTTTACCTGACAGATGTGATCGATCTCGCCGTACGTGCAGGCATCGAAGTGGCAACGGCTCACCCTTCCCGTCAGCATGAGGTTCTGGGAATCAACAGCAAGAGTCAGCTGGCCCAGGTGGAGCGCATATACCAGCAGGAGATGGCAAACAAGCTACTCAGCAGCGGCGTCACCCTTATCGATCCGGCTCGCATTGATATACGCGGCATTCTCAGTTGTGGCAGAGATGTCGTCATTGATGTTAATTGTGTTTTTGAGGGGCTTGTAGAACTGGGAGACAGGGTGAGAGTGGGCGCTAACTGTGTTCTGCGTGATGTCAAAATTGAAAGCGGTTCCCTCATTGCGCCATTCAGTCTGCTGGAGCAAGCTGAAATAGGTGCGGAATGCCGTGTCGGACCTTTTGCAAGAATTCGCCCGGGTACCCAACTGGCCGCAGAAGTGCATATCGGAAATTTTGTTGAAGTTAAAAATAGCCAAGTCGGCATCAACAGCAAGATCAATCACCTGAGCTATATAGGCGATGCTACGGTGGGTTCTAAGGTCAATGTCGGTGCGGGAACAATTACCTGCAATTACGATGGCGTAAACAAGCACCGAACTGTGATTGAAGATGGCGCATTTATCGGGTCCGATACTCAGCTGGTAGCACCCGTGACGATAGGCAAGGGCGCAACCATCGGCGCGGGTTCAACCATCACCAAGGATACGCCCGGGGAGGAACTGACACTCTCCCGCGCCAAGCAGCTCACAATTCGTGGATGGCAGCGCCCTGTAAAGAAAGCCAAGGAGTAAATCTATGTGTGGAATTGTCGGTGCCGTCGCGCAGCGCAATGTCGTGCCCATCTTGTTGGAAGGTTTGCGCCGACTGGAATACCGTGGCTACGACTCGGCCGGACTTGTGGTGATCAATCAGGGCCTGCAGCGCGCGCGCAGCACTGGTCGCGTGGCCGAGCTTTCCGCTCAGACCGTGCGCCAGGATACTCATGGCCACCTTGGTATTGCGCATACCCGCTGGGCAACGCATGGCGGGCCAACCGAGGAGAATGCCCACCCGCATGTCAGCTCAGATACCATCGCCGTGGTACACAATGGCATTATCGAAAATCATGAAGCACTTCGTGAAAAGCTGAAAAACCTGGGTTATGTATTTACATCGCAAACCGATACCGAAGTCATCGTTCATCTCATCCACCATTACTATGTGTCAAGCAGGGATTTGGTTGCAGCCGTGCGCGCTGCAGTTTCCGAATTGCATGGGGCGTATGCAATCGGTGTGGTCTGTGCAGAAGCGCCTCATCAGCTGGTCGCGGCTCGTCGCGGCAGCCCCCTGCTGGTAGGCGTGGGGATAGAGGAAAATTTCATTGCCTCCGATGTGTCTGCCTTGTTGCCGGTAACGCAGAAAGTAATTTACCTTGAAGAAGGCGATATTGCCGATATCGGCCTGCTCCACGTAAACATTTTCAATGTCGACGGGAATCCCGTCGAGCGCGCAGTGAATGTTTCGGAACTTTCAGCCGATATGGCGGAACTGGGTAATTACCGACACTTCATGCAGAAGGAAATCCACGAGCAACCGCGCGCCATAGCCGACACCCTGCTTGCAGGTGTGTCCTCTGGCGCAGTATCGCCCGAAATTTTCGGGCCGCAGGCGGAGGATGTGCTGGGCAAGATTAATGGCGTGCGAATCCTGGCGTGCGGTACCAGCTTCCATGCCGCCAAGGTGGCGGAATACTGGATCGAATCCCTGACCGGCTTGCCGTGCCGCGCAGAAATTGCCAGCGAATATCGTTATCGTGTGAGTGTGGCCAACCCCGATACGCTGATCGTGACCATCTCCCAGTCCGGCGAAACGCGCGACACCATCGATGCTCTGATCCAGGCCCAAAAATTGGGGCACAAGCACAGCCTGGCGATCTGCAATGTGCCGGAAAGTGCTCTGGTACGCACCTCGGGCCTCAAGTTTCTGACTCGGGCCGGTCCGGAAATCGGCGTTGCTTCCACAAAGGCATTTACTACCCAGCTGGTCGCTTTGTTTTTACTGACATTGGTACTAGGGCGTCTGCACGGCAGAATAAGCGAGGCACAGGAAAAATCCTGGCTGGATCAGCTGCGCGAATTACCCGGCCTGGTGCAACAGGCACTGGCGCTGGAACCCGAAATTACGGCCTGGGCTGAACATTTCGCGGACAAACATCACGCCCTCTTCCTGGGTCGTGGGGTGCATTACCCCATCGCACAGGAAGGCGCACTCAAGCTCAAGGAAATTTCATATATCCATGCCGAAGCTTATCCTGCCGGAGAACTGAAACATGGTCCGCTGGCGCTGGTGGATAAGGATATGCCGGTCGTGGCGGTAGCCCCCAATGATATCTTGCTGGAAAAACTCAAATCCAACCTGCAGGAAGTTCGTGCACGAGGTGGGGAGCTTTATGTCTTTGCGGATCAGGATAGTCATTTTAGCGAGCAGGAGGGTCTGCATCTACTGCGGTTGCCCACGCACGCGGGGCCATTGAGCCCGATCGTACATACCATTCCGCTACAGCTTCTGGCCTATCATGCAGCTCTGTGCAAGGGAACGGATGTGGATAAGCCGCGCAATCTTGCAAAATCGGTGACGGTGGAATAAGGGACTGGAGCGGGTGAAGGGAATCGAACCCTCGTCGTAAGCTTGGGAAGCTTCTGCTCTACCATTGAGCTACACCCGCCAGAGCAGCCAAATTCTACGTGGCTTCCGGCCTTTACTCAACTGCCCTATTCTAATCTATAGAAACAGAGGGGTGCCGCTGACTCACGTCGAGCCAGGCAAGTCGGGCATAATTTAAAAAATGACACCCGCTAGGGTTCTGGTTTGCGCGGATGCTGAAGCTCTCCATATAAAACCGATTTTACAGCAGGGGTAATGACCTCGCTGCTCTCCAGCTCTTCCAGCGATACAGTTTGGGCCTTCAGGAGTTCCTGCTCCAGTATCTGAAGCTGTCGCGCTTCAAGGAAGGGGAATTGATTCAGCAGTACCGTCGCCGTGTCTAGCGCCTGAATTCTGAAATCATTGTATTGCTCGATGATTTTAGATAATACAGCATCTGCCTCGAATACCCGAAGCCCAGGGTGAGTCGCAAGCTGTGACAGCAAGGTGATCACTTTTTGCGAGCTGATGGCCAAGGCACGATAGTAAAAATACTTATCTGCAGGATCCGCCAACCTGTCCGTTGACACGCCGAGTAATTGCCGTAATCGCAGCCCGTGACGTTTTCCGCGCATGACCTTGAAATTTATGGCGCCAGATAGTCCCTGCTCCAGCAGTTCCAATTGCAATTCAAGCTTACCCAGTATTCTGCGGTAGGCAGTTTCAGAAAGTTCTGCGCCGGCATAGAGTTCTTCCAGCGTGTGTTTCTCGACCCCGATGGCGTGAATGCGCAGGACACGGGCAAACATCGCTGCGGAATCATGGGCGTTGCGGGAGAGCTCCCTGAAGGCTTCCTGGTAAAGGCCGGTATATTTCGCCTGCAAAGCCTGCAGGGCTTTTTTGTCCACATGCGGTTGATCGTGCAGGGACAGCAGGCGCAACAGGGATTGCGCATAAACATAAACCTTGCCCTCCAGATATTCCATTGGCTCCAGCCCGTGCAAGACGTTGATGCGAAAGCGACGGATGGCGCTGTTCATGCTTGTCGCCTTGATAAAAAGCGTGAAATAAATGCAGCCGATCGTAAGTGCCAGAATGAATTCCTTGATGGAATAGGCCTGCTTCCATTCCGGGTGGCTTAATGTATCGGGGATGATAAGCACCATGGTGACCGCAAGCGCTCCGCGCAAACTTCCCCAGGCCATGAGGTGCTGCCAGGAAAGCGGGATGTGCCGTTCCAGGCGAACGGTATTCATCACGCCGATGACGGGATACACTGAAAGGGCGCGCGCCACCATAACTACGAGGATGATCACTATCAGCGCGGGAAGAATATCCAGCAGACTGACAGACAGCGTGCTGAAAAGCAGGCCCAGCAGGATAAAGACCAGTGAGTTGGCGACGAATGCCGCGTAGCCCCAGAAGTGCGCCATATATTCCTTAACCCCGGGCATGATCTTGAATCGGCCATAGTTGCTGATAACCAGCGAGGCGATAACGGTGGCGAGAATGGAGGAAACATGGATCGGCTTGCCCATCAGTGTAAGCGCATGGGAGAGGAACTCGGCCAGAAGAAAGGTGGTATGCGCGGCGAGCATGGTCAGGGTGATTTGAAGATGCTCGTGGCGGGCGATCTGGAGCAGTTTGGAAAAGACCCATCCCATCACAAAGCCAAAAACAGCGCCGCCAAAAAGCATGGAAATAAAAATGAAAAGTCCGTGCAATACCGAGACTGCGCCCTGAAACCCAGCGCTTACAGACTCGAGCACAATCAGGAAAAGGGCCAGCGCGGTGGCGTCATTGAACAGACTCTCTCCCTCAAAAATCATCGCCAGGCGACGTGGTGCGCCGAAATCCTTGAACAGGGCAAGAATGGCAACCGGGTCGGTCGCGGAGATCAGTGCGCCAAAAAGGAGCACGATGATGAAGGGAATCTCAAAGCCGATGGCCGCCAACCCAAAGTAGCCAGCGAATGCAATGGTGAAAGCCGATACCAGCAGACCAACGATGGCTAGAGCGGAAATAGCACCAATGTTTTCACTTATTCTGCGGATGTTCATGCTGTAGGCTGACTCGAAAATCAGGATAGGGAGAAAAATGAAAAACAGGATTTCCGAAGTAAGCTGGAAACTGGTGATATACGAAAAGGCCGGTACTTTGCTCAAAGGAATGAGCAGTAATCCGACGGCCACTAGCAGCACGGAATAAGGCACACGCAGCTTCGGCGCGGCGAGATGGGTGATGATGGACAGAAACAGGAGGGTGAGGAGGGCCAGAATGATCTGGACAGTCGGGCTCATCGCATTAAACTCATGCTAAGAATATGGCAACAATACTCTTTTTCACTGGCGGCACGATAGCCCCTATTTCACTGCTCTGGGCAATATATTTGACGTAAGTTATGATACATACGCGATATGATGAATATCGCTTGGCAGCCTTATAAAACAAATTAGTCGAACCCCATTGCCCTCTGACGATAGTCCAATCTGGCCTTTATTCTGGCCCCAGAAGGAAACAAGATGACCATTCGCTCCCTGTCCATTGTGACCTCGGCCTCCACTATTACACCTCAGGCGACGGTCATGGAAGCGCTGCAAATCATGATCGATAACCGGACAAATCATGTGCCGGTTTGCGATGGCGAATGTTATGTCGGCCTGATCAGCGTCAACGACATCCTTCAGAAGCTATTGCCTATCGGGGTGTGGGCGCCACATGGTTTGCCTGATCTCAAATTTGCGGGTGACGCTTCACGCCTGTTGGTTTCTCATTTCAGTCTTCTGCGTGAGAAAAAAGTGAGTGAAATTCTCAACCATGCGCGTCCCCTGGAAGAAAATTGCCCCTTGCTGGAGGCTGCGCTGTTATTGAGCAGTAGTCCAACGCCGCTGCCCGTGGTGAACTCATCCGGAAAACTGCTTGGTATGCTGAGCCGCCGCGGCCTGCTGGAACAACTGGCCAAAATGGCGGAGAAATAGCATGCATGGTATGACGCCTTCCGCTACCCAGGTGATTTTTGGCCTGAGTCCGCTGCTGATTTCAGTGGCGGTTTTTGCGATTACCTACGCCATTATCATTACTGAAAAGATCAATCGTTCCATCGTGGCGTTATTAGGCGCGGGCATGATGGTCTTTACCGGGGTGCTGCAGCAGAGTGAGGCCTTTGCCGGTATCGATTTCAATACGCTGGCCCTGCTTACCGGCATGATGATGCTGGTGGCGATTACGCAGAAAAGCGGTGTTTTTCAGTATGTTGCCATTGTCGCTGCCAAGAAGGTCAAGGCTGATCCCTGGGGACTGCTGGTAATGCTGTCCATTGTCACTGCGGTGTTCTCTGCCTTGCTGGATAACGTCACCACGGTATTGCTGATTGCGCCGGTAGTCTTGCTGATCACTGACGCGCTCAGGATCAATCCCTACCCTTATCTTTTTTCCATCATATTTGCTTCTAATATTGGCGGCACTGCCACCCTGATTGGCGACCCGCCCAACATCATGATTGGCTCGGCAGTCGGACTGACATTCAATGATTTTCTCTTCAATCTGGCGCCTATTGCCGCAGTTGTGTTCATGCTCACCCTGATCCCGATATATTTTATCTGGGGCCGCACGCTTCATGCCGCGCCTGAGGATCGCGAACAGGTGATGGCCTTTGATGAACGTGAAGCCATTACCGATGTTCGCTTGCTGAAGCAATCCCTCTTTGTCTTGTTCCTGGTCATTTTGGGCTTTGTATTTGCACATTCTATTCATCAGGAGCCCGGCACCATTGCCATGTTTGGCGGCGCGATGTTGCTGCTGCTGCAGGCGCTCGGCAAGAATCCGGAAGAACAGGCCCATGAGACGCATAAAATCTACAGCGAGGTGGAGTGGATCACCATTTTTTTCTTTATTGGCCTATTCATCGTCGTGGCGGGCATTGAAAAAGCCGGCGCACTGGACCTGCTGGCAAAACAACTTATCGAGCTCACCGACGGCGATTTCAACACCACTGCGCTCACCATTCTTTGGGTTTCGGCCATTTTTTCCGCCATTGTGGACAACATTCCCTTCGTTGCCACCATGATTCCCGTGATTCAGAGTATGGCGCCAACATTTGGCGCAGAGAATCTGACCACGTTATGGTGGTCCCTTGCCCTTGGCGCCTGCCTTGGCGGTAATGGCAGCCTGGTGGGTGCTAGCGCTAATCTGGTGGTGGCTGGTTTCGCCGAGCGTGCCGGTCAGCCGATCCGCTTTCTGCCCTTCATGCTGATGGCCTTTCCGCTGATGCTGGCGAGCATCGCCGTAGCTAGCATTTATCTTTATCTGCGTTACCTTTGAGAGTGTCATTATGGGCTGCAAGTGGGCAGAACCCAGAACGAGACCTGGCGAGCCTGCAGGTCGTGGAACTTCTTGAGATCATTAATATCAGATAAATTCGGCGCCAGGGAAATAGTTTTGTACAATATCATCTTGTCAGATGGATGACGGCACGCCGTCCCTGTAGTTACAAGTCAGGAAACACTCTTCCCAAGCTGTTAATCAAGGCTCTGTGGCAGGCCGAACCGTTGTTTTGTCTGGAAAAATTCTGGCGGACATTTTTTCTGATTGCTCGATGTTGGGTGGATGCGTCCCGCATGTGCCTGGTAAAAACAGATCGAAGAACCGGGCTTCTATCCGTCGCATCTGGAGAAATGGGAAATTCTCTGGCGCCTTCCATTACAGGAAAAACATCCTCCGAGCGCCCTTATAATCTGTGCGAATACGCCAGGGGCAGGAGAAAGCTGCAACTTGACTGCAGATAGTCACCACTTATGCGTCACCCATGATTGGGAAAATCAGTGGTGACGGCATCCCAGCAAATAATACTAAGGAAATAGCCATGGACAAATTAACAACCGGTTTCGGTCTGGAAAATCTGAAGGAGTTGCTACTGTTTTCCCAGTCTGTAATGAATATTCTTGTGATTTTGACCCTGGCCTGGATACTGCTGCGTCTATCCGGAAAAGCGATCAGGATGTTGAAGGAGTACTTACGCAGCCATGCCGACAACAATCTGGAAGAGCTGAAGCGGATAGAAACTCTGAGCCGAGTGTTCCGCTACATCGCCTCGGTAGTCATTTATGTAGTTTCCGGCATGGTGGTGCTGAGCGAACTGGGTATTTCAATCGCTCCGATCCTGGCTACCGCCGGGGTGCTGGGCATAGCGGTGGGTTTCGGGGCTCAGAGCCTGATCAAGGACTACTTCAACGGGTTCTTCCTGCTGCTGGAAAACCAGGTCAGGCAGGGCGATGTGGTGGAAGCGGGCGGCAAAGCCGGGCTGGTGGAGGAAGTCACCCTGCGCTACATCAAGATGCGAGATTATTCCGGCAATGTCCATTTTATCCCCAATGGTGGCATTACCACCGTCACCAACATGAGTCGGGGATACGCCTACGCGGTGATCGACATCGGCGTTGCCTACCGTGAAAACCTGGAAGAGGTGATGGAAGTGATGCACCAGGTCGGCGCCGAAATACTCGCGGATGAGACCATTGGCATCAAGGTACTGGAGTCGATGGAAATGGCCGGAGTGGAAAGATGGGATGACTCAGCCGTGATCCTGCGCTGTCGCTTCAAGGTATTGCCCCTGGAGCAATGGGGAATACGGCGGGAATATTTGCTCAGACTGAAACGGGCTTTCGATCTCCACGGTATTGAGATCCCCTATCCGCACCTGACTGTTTATGCCGGCCAAGCCCGGGACGGTACGGCACCACCGCTGCATATTACCCAGAACAGCATTACGGCACAGGCTTAGGAGCAATCAGGGTTTAGGCGTACTGACTGGCGGTTGATTTTTTTCGCGCGTGAGCCAGCGCCAAACGCTGCCGCTGGCCCGCTCTTCGCCGGAATAAAGATAATCGAACACGTTGTGGTTCCGCGCAATCCACTCCATTTGCTGGGCTGCGCCAAAGTGGCCGCATAGCAGGATGTGGTCTCCGCGCCGTAGCAATTCCTCGTTCTCGGGCAGAAGTATTACGGTGTCTTCGCGCTTGATCATGAGTGCAATGCATGGCAGACATTCATCACGGTTGCGCGGGTCGCGGCAAAGGTCGCCGATGCAGGCCCGTCGTCCCCTCGCGATGCCGGCATACAGTGCCGGTGAAGCTGCCGGCGTGATCTCAATGGTCCATGTCTGCGGAACCTCGTCTCCGGAAATGCCGCCGATGCGGCTTACCAGCTGGTTTGCCCATTCGTTGGAATTTCGCCAGGCCGCTTGCAGAAAATCGGCGAGGAGCGGCGTAGAGGTAAGGGCAAAAATCTTGTTGGCGATGACGGTGCCGCGCTTCATGGTGAGATCAAGCTTGGCAGCTTTAAAAGTAATGCTGTTCTGATGCTGGTTTTGGCGTGCGACCATGAAAAGGCTGGGTTTGAGCTCATGAGCCGTCATGATGATGGACAGGTTGTTCGCATCATTATCGGTGCCAGCCACAATCCCCACCGCGCTTTTGATGCCGGCTTCGATTAGCGTGCTGGCCTCGGCACCCGAACCTGATATTGTACCTGGTGGTGCATTGGTGATTTCGGGCATGGCTTCAATAACGGTTACCTGGACGCCCTCCGCGATCAGTTTTTCATAGACCGCCTTGCCGAAGCGGCCATATCCGCACAGAACCCAGCGCCCGTGTGGTGGAAACAGCGGCTCGCGTAGCGGTTCGTGCGGCACTGCCGTCATCCACTCATAAAGCAGGAACATGCCAGGGGAGTGCAACGCAAGAGCGAGACGCCCGGCAAAAGTATCGAAGGGGTTGAGCACCTGGTCGGTTCCGAACGAAAGCATATTGGCTTCTACGGAGTGCGACTCAGCCCTTGCAATAGTGGCAACGCGGGGGCGAAGTAATTTGGCGGTAATCGCGACATTGAGATTGACGGCATCCACATTGGTCAGCGCGATCACGCCAACACAGTTGGGGCGGTTCAGGCCTCCCATGACCAGGATCTTGGGTTCGGCGGCATCGGCACAAAGTCCGGGCACGGGCATTCCAAGGTCTTCGAGTTCCAGAGCAATAATGCGGCTCTGATCAATTTCGATCACCACCGAGCGGTAGCCCGCCTCGGACAGGGCGCGCACAAGGGTGCTGCCGGTGTCTCCGTAGCCGCACACCAGATAGAACGGCTCGGTAATCAGATTGACTGCCCGGCGAAAGGCATTCACCCGCAGGGTCGACTGGAAGGCCGGGTCTTGCAGCAGTGAGAGAGCTGCGCCAATGCCGTACAGCCAGGCGAAAACAGTGGCATATATGCTGACCGTAGCCCAGAGCCGCTGCGCGTCGGTGAACGGATAGGGAATTTCGCCGAAGCCGATGGTGGTACCCATGAAGCTGACGAAATAGAAGGCATGAAAGAAACCCATGTCCCACGGGTTGCCCTTGTCGTCCATGCCGGGAATCAGGGCAAACCCCAGGATGGATATGGCATATACGCATACCAGCACGATCAGCGGAACATGGATACGCCGCAGCAGGACATACACGAGATTGTGCATGGCGGGCTCTTTCCAGCCTGCTAGCGGCGCACCGCGATGGTTTCTGCCACCAGGAGTATGACCGAGGTGATATTGGCCAGCAGAGCGCCGCCAGACAGGGAAACAATGATCGCCATGATGTGCGGGGTCAGCCCTACATGCGTGACATGTTCCGTCACCGCCCATACAACCGCTGCCGTAATCAGCTGCAAGTCGGCCACCAGGCTGGTGGCAAGAAGAACTGCGCCAAGGTGGGTCCGGTCGCCGAATTTCAGGATGGTGGCAATCAGGCTGACGACGATAGCTGCGAACAGCTCATAAACGCTGTGATGAACCGGGTTGTCGATGCTGCCCACAAAAAAACCGAAGTTAAGGGTCAGCGCAAGGACGATAAAAAACGCGAAGATTACTTTTTCTAGATTCATTTTTACGACTCCCCGTTAATTTACGGTCATGATTATTCTGGCCTGATTTGGCAATTATTCTAACATTTAAGTGCATACTTCGACGTCAGAAGACGGCATGCTGTTTTGGGCGGCGCGTTACCGCGGTAGAATCCAGCATGCCAAAATGGACGCAGCGTTACCGGATCAACGATGACGTAATCAATTTTCTAACGATGGAGCATGATCATGAGCAAAGGCCAGGATGCGAAGAAAGCGGTCAAGAAGGAACCCGCCAAAACCATGAAGGAGAAAAAGGAAGCCAAGAAAATCAAGCAGGAGGAAAAAAAGCGCCAGGGGCCCTGATTGACGGCTGGGAATGCAGCGGATTTGCTCGCTGGAATTCAAGGTTTACAGGCTTCTGAAAAACCGAAGTGCGGGATCAGGCCTTGCGTTGACGCATCGCGTCAACGTTGCTTCCAGACCCTCGTATGCCGCAGTGATAAATATCGGCGAGCAAACCGCCAGAAACTCCCGCTCACCTCCGATAGTGGGCGCTTCCTTTCCCTGTTCGGCGGCTAGCGCACGCTTACATTCACCCTGTCGAAATGGCCGAATTCGTCCATCGCGGTGATGGACAGGCGGCCGGGATTTTCCGACCGGTGGTAGAACGGTTTCTTCCCGTTCTGGCGGGTGATCATCCGGCCATTGATCAGCCAGTACACTTCACCTTCCACGCCTCTGGCTTCAAGTTTGAGCAGGAGCGGGGTTTCCGGGTGCGGGCGATGCAGGATTTCATCTTCACTGATGCCGTGGATTTTCAGGCTGTTCAGATGGCCGGCATGGGATTGGCAAGCGGGATGCCAGTTCGGAAGCTGGGCTGTTTTCTTGGTTTTTCCCTCCAGCCAGGGTTCCAGCACAGCTGGCCAGCGTGCATTTTCGACGGTGCGATGTGTGCCACTGAAACAGTCTGAGGTGATGCGCAATCCGCTGATTTCGTCCACCTCGTAGGACAGGCGTACCGCGCCGCGTCGGATGCGGTCGGGGAAGGTGGGCGGGGCGGTATCGTTCAATAGCCATGCAGTGCGCTGCTGGTGGCACAGGGCATCGTCGTCGGGCTGGTATGGCTCTCCCAGTGGCCAGCATATCTTCGACTGGCTGACCGAGGCTGGCGGGACGCGGTAGGTGCGCGGTTGCGGGCCAAGGGCGTCGAAGATATCGACCAGCAAGGGTGCGGCGATATTGGCGCCGAAGAAGCCCGGGTTTGGCGTGCCATCTGGCCGTCCTATCCAGACGCCAATCGTGTACAAGTCCGACACGCCCACCGACCAGGCATCACGAAAGCCGAAGCTGGTGCCGGTTTTCCATGCGATGCCGCGCTTGATCCCGGCCCCGCTTTCCACTGCGCGTCCGGATGGGCCGCCGGATTCCAGCACATCGCGTACGATAAAGGCCGCGCCGGCGGACATCATGCGTCGCTCCTCGAACGGGGTGTCTGGGGTGTAGCGCAGTTTTCCCGCCAACCCCTGGCGAGCCAGCGCGGTATAGGTGCCGACCAATTGTTCAAGCGAGGTGCCGGCGCCCCCCAGGATCACGGACAAGTTGGGTGACGCCCCCTGTGGAAAATCGAGCACCAGCCCACCGCGACGCAACAGGGAAACGAAGCGTACCGGATCGAGCCGATCCAGCACTTCCACCGCCGGCACGTTGAGCGACAGGGTGAGCGCCTCGGACACGCTGACCGGGCCGTGGAAGGATTGCTGGAAATTGCCCGGCTGGTAGCCGGAGAAGGATTGCGGCACATCGGACAATAGCGATTCGGAATGGATCAGCCCCTCGTCCAGCGCCAAGCCATAGAGGAAGGGCTTGAGCGTGGAGCCGGGGGAGCGCGAGGCGCGCACCATGTCGACATGGGAAAAGCGCTGCTGGTCGGTGAAATCGACCGAGCCCGCGTAGGCGCGGACTTCCAGGGTGGCGTTGTCGACCACCAGCGCGGCCATGGAGACGCGCGGCGGCAGGACATTGAGGCGGCTGGCGAGGAGCAGTTCGACGCTCTGCTGGACTTGCGCATCGAGCGTGGTGTCGATGCGTTGACGACCCTGCGCTTCCTTGCGTAGACGCTCCGCCAGCAAAGGGGCGAGCAGCGGATCGCGCAAGGTGCGCGCCACCACCGGCTCCTGGCGAGCGTCGCGCAAGGCCGCTTCGCTCCACACGCCGCCCATGCGCTGCAACACCTTGTCGCGCGCAGCACGGGCCCGTTCGGGATGACGGTCGGGCCGGTAGCGGGATGGCGCCTGCGGCAGGACCGTCAGCAAAGCCGCATCGGCATCGGAGAGGCGCTTCGAGGGCTTGCCCAGATAGGCCCGGCTCGCCGCTTCCACTCCCTCCAGGACGCCGCCCATGGGTGCGTAGTTGAGATACAGGGTGAGGATTTCATCCTTGGAATAGCGCCATTCCAGTTGCAGGGCGCGCGCGATCTGCCTGGTCTTGCCCACCAGGGTGCGCGGCGAGGGTTCGAGTATGCGCGCCACTTGCATGGTCAGCGTGGAGCCGCCCGACACTACCCGGCCCTGCTGCAGCCACTGCCAGCCGGCTCGCAGCAAAGCTACGGGGTTCACCCCCGGATGCCAGCGGAAGGCGCGGTCCTCATAGCGGACCAGGGCTTCGATGTAGCGCGGCGAGACATCCGCCAGCGTGACCGGATGGCGCCACACGTGATCCCGATCCGGGAAGGCGCGAAGAGGCGTGCCGTCGCGCGCAACGATCAGCAGGGCATGCGGCGCGTTGCGCCCCGGCACCGGCGGCGGGAACAGTCGGTCAAGGACGATCAGCGCCAGCAGCATGCCGCCCAGCAGCCAAAGCAGCCAGAGTCTGCGGGCGGAAAGAAATTTCAGTATCCGGGCAAGAGTCATCTTAACAACGATACATTAACCACGGGGCACACGGGGATTCCGGGGTAAAACCTCTGGATTGCAAAAAACCTGCCGTGTAATGAATCGGCGCTTCCCGACTCACGTTTCTCCGTGTTCCCCCGTGGTTTAAATGCTTTTACCCTTATTCCTTCCCGTCGCTTACCTTCAGGCTGCCTTCGCCCAGCGCCAGGCCGTAGACATCAGGACGGTACATATCCTCGGCGTAGAGAGGCGGGAAGACGAAGTTGCCCGGCGTGACCACCCGCGCCCGGTAAAACAGGGTCAGGCGGCCATGCAGGCGCGCGGCCACCACGAAGCGGTCATCGCGAAACTCGACATGCTGGACTCGCGCATCCAGCATGGCCTGCGCCGGGTTGATGTTTTCGATATTCACTCCACCCAGTCCTTCCCCCTGCACGATGTTGAGGTTTTCGATTTCCAGTCCGGCCGGAATCCGGTCCACCACCATGCCGGTGGTGATGTGGCGGCGCGGATTCACGCTCAGCCGCACCATTACGGTTTCGCCCACGCGCAAGCCGCGACTGCCGATGGGCTTGCCTTCCATATCGAACAGGTCGCGCTTGAGTTCGATCATGTCGTCCCGCGCGGCCGGCATTTTGACGGGGTGGCCGGAGAGGCTGAGCTGCAGATACAATTTTTCCTTGTGGGTATTTCTGATCCGCAGACCGCTGATGAGATCGGACGCGCTCAGGGACACGATGCGCGAGCCTTTTTCGCTCAGGGTTTCGGGCTTGTCGCGCAGGGACATTTCCGCACTCCAGGCATTGCCTTCCTTAACGTTGGCGAAATTGCGCCCGAGCAGGAACAGGGCGAGTTTTTCCTGCGTGCTGGTGTAGCGGTTCTTTTCCAGCTCGTCCGCCGCCAGGCTGACCAGGTTGTCCTGCCCGTCGAGCTTGATCTTGTGGCGTTCAAGCAGTACGTAGGAGAGGGCGGCGTCGCGCATCGGGCTGCCGTAGTCGCCCCACCAGTAGCCGCTGTCGCGCGGTTTCCTGATGCCCTCGGCGAGCACTTCCATGGCGCGCTTGTCGTCGCCCATGAGCTTCAGCGCCAGCCCCAGGTGTACCAGCGCCAGGCCGGAATGCGCCTGGCCGCGCAGTTCGTGCATCTGGCGCAAGGTGGAAAGCGGCGCCCTGGATTCGCGCGCCAGCACGTAGGCGCCATAGGCCAGCACGCTGAAGCGGCCGCCACCGGCGTAGCGGTAGTCCTGCCAACCGCTTTCGTTATAAGTCACCTTGCCGCTGGGCAGACCGGCCACGCCCTCCTGCAGGTATTTGAGCAGGAAGTCGGTGCCATTCTTGTGCATGTTCTCCGGCACCTTGAAGCCCTGTTCACGCGCATCCAGCAGGAAGTTGCTGACATAGGCGGACAGCCAGTACTGGTACTCGGCCACGTTGCCCCACAGGCTGAAGCCGCCGTTGGGCGCCTGCATCGCGCCCAGGCGGGCGATGGCTTTTTCCAGCATGTCCGCGCGCTGGGCCTGGGTATAGGGCTTGAGGCCGAACTGGCGCGCGGCATCCTCGTCCACGAAGACGTGCGGGTAGGCCGTGCTGGTGGTCTGCTCGGCGCAGCCGTAGGGGTAGGTGAGCAAGCCGCTGATGGCCGAGCGCACGTCGATCGGCGCCTTGTCGGAAATTTGCAGGTGCGCCTGCACGCTGCTCTTCATCAGGCCGGACAACTCGCCATCTTTGAGCTCGAGAGTGGCCCCGGGATTCACGGTATAGCGCCGCACCACCTGCTGGTTGGGCGTGGCCGCCTGCACCTGCAGACCGAAGCTGCGTTCCAGCTTGAACCCATCCACTCCGGTCACGGCCAGCATGACTTCGCTCAGGCCGAAGGCGCTCCCGGCTTCGAGATTGAAACGCAGGGTCTGCTTTTGCTGATCCTTGAGGGCGACTTCGCGCTCGGCGTTGTGGATCTTGAGCCCGTCCCGGTTGATCAGCGCCACTTTCAGCTTTTGCGCGATGCCGGACAGGTTATGCAGGTCAAGCGCAACCACCGCCTGATCGCCGATGGTGAGGAAGCGCGGCGTCAGCAGCTCGGCCACCAGGGGTGCCGCAACCACCACCTCGCTCTCGGCGTTGGCGAAACGGTCGGGCGTGGCCACCACCGCCATGAGCCGCAGCGTGCCGTTGAAATCGGGTACATCCAGCGCGATCTCGGCCTCGCCCTGCGCATTCAGCGCCACCGGACCGGAGAACAGGTCCACCAGGCGTACTTTCTTGGGCAGGCTGCGGGTGGCCTTGGGCGCGCTGTCGCCGCCGAATTTGAGCTTGCCCTTCTGGCCGCCCAGCTTTTCGATCAACCTGCCGTAGACGTCATACATGTCGGCGCCGTAACGCAACTTGCCGAAGAAATGGCCGAAAGGATCCGGCGTGGCAAAGCGGGTGATGTTGAGAATGCCGACATCCACCGCCGAGAGCGTTACCACGGCCTGCTGCCCCTTGGCTTCCGGTACTTTTACGCGCACCTTGAGGCGAGTGGAGGGCAGCATCTTTTTGGGCGCTTCCAGGCTCACAGCCAGTTTGCGGTCGCTGCGGTCCAGCGGAAGATGCAGGAGGCCCAGCGCACGTGCTGGCGTGACCTTCTCGCCCTCGCTGCCGGGGCGCAGAACCACGGCTGAAACGTACAGGTCGTGGCGCTTCCATTCCTTGCTGATCGGAATGTCCAGCGTGGTACCTTCACGCGGGATCGAAATACGTTTTACCCACAGGGTCTTGTCGGCCTCCACGGTGACCAGCGCTTCACCCGCATGCGGCGGCGTCAGGGTCAGGCGCGCGATTTCTCCTTCCTTGTAGGCAGGTTTGTCCAGCTTCAGTGCCACGCGGTCGGGGCGGATGCCCTGGGTTTCGTCCGCGCGTGCGCTCCAGCCGGCATAGAAGCGGTATTTCAGGGTCTGCTGGGTTTCCGGGTCGGTGATTTCCACGCGGTAACGGCCGTACTTGACCGGCACGCCCAGCTTGCCGCGTGCGCCTTTGGGAACGTCGACCTTGAAGGTACCCACCAGTTCGTCGCTTTCGGCGAATCCGGAATGCCAGCCACGCTGGTCGTCAAAGCGCCAGTAATAGTCACGGTTTTCGCGGAACAGGCGCACCGGCAGCGCATTTGCGCCAAACAGCCGGGCCTCGGCGTCGCTGCGCACCACCTCAAACTGCGCCATGCTGCCTTCGCGCGCATATTCACCGACGAACAGGGGGCGGATGCCCACCAGTACCGGGGCGGGCCACAGGGTCCGCTCGATGCTGCGGATCACCGGCCGCCCGCCGCTTTCCAGCAGGCTCAGGGTGGCGCGCACGGTATAGGGCGAACGCTTGCCGCTGGCCGGGCCGAGATCGATGTCGATATCCGCATGGCCCTCATCGTTCAGTGTTCTTTCTTCCAGCTCGACGCGCTTCTTCTGGCTATCCTCATTGCTGTCGCCGAATTCGAATCCGGGCAGCTTCTGTGTCAGGGGATTCTTGTTGCGCTCGAACTGCGCCACGCCCAGCAGGCGGTTGCCTGCCGCTGGCGCGCCGTACAGGTAGTCGCCCTGTACGGCCAGCTTGAACGGCTGCGCCACATTCAGGATTTTCTGGGAAGAGGAAATGTCCAGTTTCATGCGTTCCGGCATGAATTCCTCCACGCCGAAGCGGAAGCTGGTCGTCGCCCGCTTGTCAGCCGGGTCCACGCGCAGTTCCAGGGTCCAGAAGCCGGTCGGCGCATCGCCCGGAATCTCGATGGCGTGACGGTAATAGCCGCCGAATTTCTGTTCCGGCTGCCAGATCGCGGTGAACTGGCTCTTGCCGTCCGGCCGCTTGAGTATGGCCTGCACCGGCTGTGCGGGGATGGGCCGCCCATCCGAATCCCGTGCCAGGATAGAGAGGTCGAAAATTTCGCCGGGACGGTAAATGTTGCGCCCGGAATAGGCAAACAGGCTGACGGGCTTGCCGGACAAGCCACTGACGTCATATTCGGAGAGGTCGAGCGCTGGCTCCTTGAGGGCGATGAGCGATAATTCGGCACCTTTTTTTGCCACGATCACGCGTGCCTTAGCGGGCCGTTCGGCAAAAGGCGCGCGGCCTTCGTCGTCGGTTTCAGCGCGCGAAAGCACCCTGGCATTTTCGTCCAGCCAGCTTATTTCTACGCCGGAAACCGCCTTGCCGCTGGTCAGCGAGCTGACGTAGGCATCCGCGCCCTTGGTGAAAATGCGCGTGCTCAAGCCCAGGTCGCTGACATAGAAATAGGTGACCTGGTAATCGTAGCGGAAGCGGTTGGGCTGGCTCATCACTGCGATATAGATGCCGGGCTCGCGCAATTCCTTGATCTCCTCGACAGGCAGGAAAGTGACGTTGCGCTTATTGACTTTCTGCTCGGTGACGAAGCGCCCGATATACGCGCTCTCGGTCATCTTGTGCAGGGTATCCAGCGACCAGTTGTTGACCGCACCCTTGAGGTCGGTAGCGCGCCAGTCGTATTGCTCGTAGTCGCCCTCCTCGTTGGCATCGTGCTGGCGCGGGGCGGGGCGCGGGCCGCTGATGACGCGGTCGAGAAAGCGCGGCAACTGGTCTGGCTTGACGCGCAGGAACTGCACGTCCACCTCGGGCACGTTCACCGTTATTACCGGCAGGCCGCCATTCTGCCTGGCGGGCAGCACCATGCCCCGGCTGGCAAAATAAAAGGCGGGAGAAACTGCGGCGGTGCGCACCGAGTAACGTGACTCGGCATCCAGCTTCTTGCCGCCAAGCTCCGGCAGGCCGGCAGCGATTTTCACCACATAGCGGGTTTGCGGCTTGATGTGCGGAAAGAACAACAGGCGCGGGTTCTCCCCCACAACCCAGGAGCCCTTGACCAGTTTGCCGTCCTTGATCTCCACATCTACGTCGCTGGTGCTCACCGAGGTGCCGGCTCCGCGGGGGTCTTCATCCTGCTCCATGCTTTCATCGGCGTTTTCATCGCTGCGCGGCTGGGCTTCGCCCGGGCGGGCGGGCATTTCAAAAACCTGCACGAATTCATCGTAGGATTGTTTCGGGTCCAGCGGCAAGGTGAAGGTGGCAGCCAGCGCGGGCGAACCGTCCAGATCCCGGTTGGCCACTTCCACCAGCGTGAAATTACCCGCCGAATCTGCCTGCGCCTCACTTTTCCACGGCTGTTTTACGGCCAGCCCGGCTGCAGTTGCGACAACACCGATCAATATGAGCAGGGGGATCAGGCCAAAACCTTGTCTGGAAAAAGGCAGCAGCTTCATGGATATCTCCGGGAAATTATGCATCGCTGATGATGAATGGGTAAAAGATTATGGCATGCCCCAACAAATTTGATATACGAATAACACCTTTTCCTGATTGAAAAAGGCTTGAGGAATACTCAAAAATTGGGCATTGTGAAAAGCTATTTCCTACAAATGTATTGATATCCCCTTGGAAAATAAATCTTCTCCGGCCCCAATGGGGGCTAAGCAGGAAACCGGCATGCGAGAGAGTTCGCTTGAAGCCCTGAAAAAATTCCGTCAAATCTTCAGTTCGGCACAGCAGCATTTTCGCCGGATCGAAGATCAGTGCGGGCTGAGCGGGGCCCAGTTGTGGGCGCTGAGGGAGGTGGCAGGGCATCCAGGGCGTCGGGTTTCCGATCTCGCCAAGGCCATGTCCGTGCATCTGTCGACGGCCAGTAACCTGCTCGACAAGTTAAGCAAACGTAACCTGGTTCGAAGGGAGCGCAACGACCCTGACCAGCGGATCGTCCGCCTGTTTCTCACCGATGAAGGCATGCGAATTGTCGCAAGTGCCCCCGGTCCGGCGCGGGGCGTCCTCCCGGAAGCGCTCAATCGGCTTCCGGAAGAAGTACTGGATGACCTGAACAGAAGCCTCGCCCGATTACTCGATACAATTGAGGGAGGCGATAAAGATGCTGCCATGAAGCCCCTTTCAGACCTGGTTCCGGCAGGATCGACGCATAATGAATAAGCCAGAAAGGAAAAAATAAAGTATTTTGCGTGGCGGATTTAACAATGCACGAAACCTTGTCCCTTTCCTGCTTTTGACGAAATCCGTGCGCTGAGACTATGATAATTTGCAGGTTTCCAGTGAGGATTTTATGAGTCACCCCGGTTCACCCCCCAATGCCCTGATCCTCGCCACGCTCGATCACTTGACCCGCTTCGCGCCGTTCGACCGGATGGAGAGCGAGCACTTGGAATGGCTGGCCTCGCGACTGGAGGTTGGCTACTACGCCAAAGGTGAAATTGTGCTTTCGCCCGAACAGGGTGAAGCGCATACCTTCTTTCTCATCAAGCAGGGCATAGTTCAGGGCGAACAGGGTGTTGTCCAGGCGCAGGAAGATGCCGCCTGGCTCGAGCTGCACGAAGGGGAGTGCTTTCCGCTTGGCGCATTGCTTTCCAAGCGGCCCGTCACCAGCGTGTACCGGGCGCAGGAAGATGTATTCTGCTATGAGCTCAAGGCACAGGATTTCCTCGCCCTGACGCATAAGAGCGAAGCTTTTCATGATTTTTGTACCCGCCGTATCGCAAATCTGCTGGAGCAGTCCAAGCATATCATTCAGGCCCAGTATTCCCAGTCCAGCGCCGAGCAGCAATCCATGTCCAGCCCGCTCTCGGCCATCATCCGGCGTGAGCCTATTGCCTGCGATCCCCAGACGCCGTTGCGCGAAGTTCTGGAATCCATGCAGCGGCTCGGGATTGGCTCCATGGTTGCCGTCGATGTCAATCACAGGCCGGTGGGTATTTTCACCCTCCATGATGTGCTTGCCCGCGTCACGTTGCCAGGGCTGAATCTGGATACGCCGCTGGCCAGTGTTATGAGTCCGGACCCCTTTACTTTGCCGCCCCATGCCCTGGTGCACGAGGCGGCTCTGGCAATGGCGAAACACGGGTTCCGGCATATCCTGATGGTGGAAAATGGCCGCCTGAAGGGCCTGGTTTCAGAGAAGGATCTTTTCAGTCTGCAGCGGGTTGGCCTGCGCCAGATCAGCGGCGCCATTCGCAACGCGGAGCGGCTCGAATGCCTGCAGCAGTCGGCACTGGATATTCGCGAGCTGGCTCATAACATGCTGGCCCAGGGGGTTGCCGCCGAACAGCTGACCCAGATCATATCCACCCTGAATGACGTGCTCACCAACCGCATCATCGAGCTGGAACTGCGTGACAATGCACTGGCTGACATCGAATTCTGCTGGCTGGCTCTTGGTTCAGAAGGGAGGATAGAGCAGACCCTGAACACCGACCAGGACAATGGTCTTATCTTCAGCGTGCCGATGGGCAGCAGCGCTGAAGAAGTGCGAGCCCGGTTATTGCCCTTTGCCAAACGCATCAACAACGCATTGGCCGAATGCGGCTTTCCCCTGTGCGGTGGAGATGTCATGGCCTCGAACCCCAAATGGTGTCTTTCACTCGATGAATGGAAGGACACTTTCGACAAATGGATTTACCACGGCGCGCCGATGGATCTGCTCCATTCCACCATTTTCTTCGACTTTCGCCACCTGTTTGGCGCTGAGCACCTGGCCGACTCGCTGCGCAAGTGGTTGAGTGTCGAGGCGAGCAAAAACTCCCGCTTCCTGCACCAACTGGCGGCCAATGCCCTGAAAAACAGGCCGCCGCTGGGCATGGTGCGTGACTTTGTCATCGGCGAGGGCCACACTCTCGATCTCAAGCTCAACGGGATTACCCCTTTTGTAGATGCCGCCCGTATCTACAGCTTGGCACACAGCATAGCCGAGACCAACACCCTGCAACGTCTGCGCGGGATTGCCGAGCCACTCAATATCAAGCCTCAGGATGCCGACGCCTACTGCGATGCTTTCCTGTTTATCCAGCTTCTGCGCCTGCGTTTGCATCACGAGCAGACCCAGCGTGGCGAGAAGCTTACCAACAGGGTAGATCCGGATAATCTCAACAATCTTGACCAGCGCATTCTCAAAGAAGCGTTTCGCCAGGCGCGCAAACTGCAGACCAAGCTGGGCCTGGATTACCAGGTATGAACCTGCTGCAACGGCTGTTCGGCGCGAAGCCGCAGCTTGGGGCCGACCAGGAAAACCGCCTGCAGGAATGGCGCAGCCTGCCAGAACCGGATGCCCGGCTTCCATTTGATGCCAGCCGGCTGGTGGTGGTCGATGTCGAGAGCAGCGGACTTGATGTGCGCAAGGACCACCTTATCGCTATCGGCGCGGTCTCGGTGGTGAACGGCAGGATCGTATTGGCCGACAGCCTGGATATCGTGCTGCAACAAAGCCAGGTCAGCGAAAAGGACAATATCCTGATTCACGGCATCGGCGGAGAGGCGCAGTGCCAGGGCATGCCACCAGCCGAGGCCCTGCTCGCCTTTCTGGAATATCTGGGGAAATCTCCGCTGCTTGCCTTCCACGTTGCCTTCGACCAGGCCATGATCGGCCGGGCCTTGAAGCTGCATCTAGGTTACAAATTCGAGCACGCATGGGCCGATCTGGCCTATGTCGCTCCGGCCCTCTACCCGCAGCTGGCGCGCAGCTATCGCTCACTCGACCAGTGGATGGCGCTCTTCCGGATCGGCAACTACGCACGTCATAGCGCCCTGGCTGATGCTCAGGCTACCGCAGAACTACTGCTTGCCCTGCGCCCCCAGCTGGAAGCGCGCCAGGCTATGTGTTTTCAGGGTCTGCGCGATCTGGAGCGCGAGCGGCGGCATCAGACCCACCCGGTCTGAGAGGAACCATTCCCAGCAACAAAAAACCCCGCCTAGGCGGGGTTTTTTGCATTCCGGGAAATCCGGTTTAGTGGGACTGGGCAGTGCCAGCGCCACGCGGGTAGCGAATATCTTCCACCAGGTGCTGGATGTGATCCGGGCACGGGGCGGTCATCTTCATCACAATGAATGAGATGGCGAAGTTAAGCAGCATGCCGATCACGCCGATACCTTCAGGAGAGATACCAAACAGCCATTCGCTGTCAGGCACTTTATCCATGCCAAGCAGTACATCGCGTTTGAAATACACGATGTAGGTCATGGTGAAGATCAGGCCGGTGAGCATGCCGGCAATGGCGCCGCCACGGTTCATCTTCTTGCTGAAAATGCCCAGCACAATGGTTGGAAATAGCGATGCGCAGGCCAGGCCGAAGGCAAACGCCACCACCTGGGCGACGAAACCCGGCGGGTTATAGCCAAGGTAACCGGCTATACCTACCGCGACGGCTGCGGCGATACGGCCTGCCAGCAGTTCGCCTTTTTCGGAGATGTTCTTGGTGAACACACCCTTCAGCAAGTCATGCGAGATGGAAGAGGAGATCACCAGCAGCAGACCGGCGGCGGTGGACAGTGCGGCAGCAATACCGCCTGCGGCGATCAGGGCGATCACCCAGTTCGGCAGACCGGCAATCTCAGGGTTAGCCAGCACCATGATGTCTCGGTCGACCGTGCCATCGAACTTGCCCTTTTTGTCGGAGCCCAGTTCATTGCCCTTCCAGCCAGCAGCCTCGGCCTTGGCCAGGAAGGCCTCGTCCTTGCTCTTCTCGTTATAGTACTGGATGCGGCCGTCGCCGTTCTTGTCTTCCCACTTGATCAGGCCGGTCTTCTCCCAGCGCTTCATCCATTCCGGACGGGATTCGCCCTGGATGCTGGCCTCTGGGGCAAACACGTCGCCACCCGTAGCCACGGCAGAATTCACCGTAGCGTGCAGGTTGTAGCGAGCCATGGCGCCAACTGCGGGAGCTGCGGTATAGAGCAGCGCGATGAAGACCAGCGCCCAGCCGGCGGACAGGCGGGCGTCATGCACCTTGGGCACGGTGAAGAAGCGCACGATCACATGCGGCAGGCCTGCGGTGCCGGCCATCAGTGCCAGGGTGATGCAGAACACGTCGATCATGCTCTTGTTGCCCGAGGTATAGGCGGCAAAACCCAGATCGGTCACGGTCTGATTCAGCTTGTCCAGGAAGTACATGTCGCCGGTATGGCCGCCCAGGCCCAATTGTGGGAACGGGTTGCCAGCGATCTGGAGAGAGATGAATACCGCCGGAATGGTGTAGGCGAAGATCAGCACGATGTACTGGGCCACTTGGGTGTAGGTAATGCCCTTCATGCCGCCCAGCACTGCATAGAAGAACACCAGGCCCATGCCGATGATCAGGCCGGTGGTGATTTCCACTTCAAGGAAGCGGGAGAACACGATGCCGACGCCACGCATCTGGCCGGCGACATAGGTAAAGGAGATGAAGATCAGGCAGATCACCGCCACGATGCGCGCTGTTTGCGAGTAATACCGGTCGCCGATGAACTGGGGCACGGTGAACTTGCCGAATTTGCGCAGGTACGGAGCCAGCAGCACGGCCAGCAGCACGTAGCCGCCGGTCCAGCCCATCAGGTAGACGGAACCGCCGTAACCCAGGAAGGCGATCAGGCCTGCCATGGAGATGAAGGAGGCCGCAGACATCCAGTCGGCGCCGGTCGCCATGCCGTTGACGATAGGGTGTACACCGCCGCCGGCGACGTAGAATTCCTTGGTGGTTCCGGCACGCGCCCAGATGGCGATGCCGATGTAGAGGGCGAACGACAGGCCCACCACGATAAAGGTCAGAGTTTTCAGATCCATGTTGTATTCCCCTTAGTCTTCGTGGACGTCATGTTCACGGTCGATCTTGTCCATACGCTTGGCGTACCAGAAAATCAGGCCTACGAAAATGAAAATGGAACCCTGCTGGGCGAACCAGAAGCCCAGTGGATAACCGCCGAGGTGGATGCTATCTAAAGCGTCGCGGAACAGGATGCCTGCGCCGAATGAAACAATGAACCAGATGATTAGGGTTGTGACAAGCAGCTTCAGTGTGGCGCGCCAATACGCCTTGGGGTCAAAGCTTTGCGGACTCGACATTTTTTCTCTCCTCTTGAATGATGCGAACTTTGGATAATTATTACTCGCTCACCATGTTTTTTTTACTGCAATCCAACAAACGGGGAGTCTACACTAAATCCTGTATATTTTTTTTATCTAAATGATCTGCCAGCAGCGCTTCTGCCGGTTCTGGCTGTTGCATTTAATTATTGAATTCAGCTTTGGAGCGGGGGATGAAGCGCAGCATATATATTGACATGGCATATCGAATGTCGAGCTTAAACTTCAAAAAATCATCGAGATAGGCGATTCGCTTTCTGAGACGCCAATTGCAGTGCAAAATAGTAAGTCCACAGGACAAAGGCTGCCAATCCCATCCATATGGCCAAATCCAGGCCCAGCAACAAAACCGAGACTCCCACGCTCAGCAAACCGGTCCCGCAAAGAATGTTCACCGTCAGAACGGTTAGCCCCCACGTCTTGCCTTCACCGATTTTCCTGCCACGCCAGTCGGCTACGTAGCGAAAATCCTTGCGCACGGCGATTGCCCAGGCACGGAAAAGCATCCCGCCGGCCATGAGAAAGATACCCAAAAACATCAGCCGCACCAGCCAAACAAACCATGCTTCCATACATCTGCCTCCAAAATACAGTTTAAGTTACTTGGCTGGATACGCGGCTATCAGCTCCGTGCCCTTGATGCGGTCAAAATAGCGAGCACGGTACAGCAAACGGCGGCAGTCCTTATCGTCGCTAAATGCGCTGCGGTCATGTAACACGTTGTTACAGATCAGGCCCATGCCAGGTTCCAGGCAGCAACGGAAGATGTAGGGCGAGTCGCTGTTCAATAGCTGATCGAGGAAGGCGACGGCAGCTTCCACCTGAGGCGTTTTTTTCCAGCGGATGCTGCGCGTGCGTGCGGTATAGCGCATGTGCAGGTCGCCGCTGGACGGGTGGATGGAAAACACCGGGCCGGTTTCGTCCGGCCGTGCAATGCCGTCTTCGTCCATGCGCGCGGGGATGGTCATGGCATCCGGCGCCATCAGTGCGCGAATATGGTCAGGATTGGCGTCGCGCAGCAGGATATAGGCGATTTCATGATCCAGCAAACCATTGTCTCCGCCTGTGGCGGCGCTACGTACGCAATGCAGCTGCACTCCCCGGATTTGACGGTCATGAGGGTTGTAGTAACCATCCGTATGCCATTTGATGGCACGATCGGTATAGGGGATGTAGTGCTTGTGCTCGCCCTCGGCATGAACCGCGAGTGTGGTGATGCCGTCATCGTCCGCCAGCATGTTGCGGTCCAGCCGGTTGAGGCCGAACTGAAGGCCGAGTTGACGCGTAATTTCCTTGTCAGCCACGTTTCCCAGCGGGCTGCTGTAAATTGCCATGTTGGCTTTGCGGCAGCGTGCCAATATGGCATCGTGCTCGTCCGGCGTTAGCTGACGCGGGTCGTTGATCTGCACCATCAGATCTGTGTGACTGGCCGGGTAATTTTCCAGTTTGCAAGCGCGCCAGTTCAGGTAGTCGGTATCATTGTCGAGCGCGAAGGGGTTGAAGCGGGAGGGACTCATGAGAAACCTCGAGTGGCGTGAATCTTTCTGCCGGGGAGTATACCTGCCTTTACCGGGGCAATAAAGAAACGCCAGGCCGGCCATTTGGGCTGGAATGCTCTAAAAATCCATGTCATGTATGATTGTTCTAGAACTGGCATGAAGATTGCTGTTTAATATCGAAATTATTAGCACGTTATGGGAATTGGAATGCTCGACTTTCTGCCTTTTGGCCGAAAAAAACAGACCCCTGCCGACCCTTTGAGCAATCTCAAGGGCGCCACCGTATGGATGCAGGAACTGCCCATGGGGAATACGTTTGCTGCGCACGAGAAGGTGGTGCAAGCGCTGCATGAGTTCAACGAAAAATCCGAATTGCCCAGCCTTGAACGCCTGCAGGTACTGATGCATATCGATGATGGCGCTCAGGAGTTGCAGCATAGCCTGGTCCAGCAATACCTTCTCAACCCTCGCATGTCACGGCAGATGGAGAGTCGCCTGTGGAATGTGATTTTTGCCTTTAACTGGCAGATGGCTCGGGCTTATCACATTTTCATCATGGCCTATGTGGGGGACCCCAATAATAGCGGGATCCGGCGCGAGATCCCGCTGATTACGGCACGTGCTATCCGCCATTTTGCCATGCAGGCCAAGTGGCGTTATTTTCGCTATGAAGCCATTGGCGCCAAACTGTGGAAGCATGTTCACAACCTCTATCGGCTGGCTGAATATGAGGAGTTCGATCGCAAATCCTTGCTTCTTTATCCGCAGTGCCAACATAACACCACCTGTGCAGAGGAATATCTACAGTTGTTGAGCCTCGATGTGCTCAACACCAACAGCCTGTTTCCGAAACAGATCGAGATGGTGGATTTATGGCTGGATAGCTGGGCGGCTACGTTGAAGCTGGAGCGAACGTATGATCCGGAACGGCATGTATTCTGCGTCAATCTGGGTGAGGACAAGGGGCCAAAAAGGGCGCGCAGGCCCGTGGCAGATGGCATGTTGCGCTGCTGGGGCAGCAATGAGTTGATAACGCGGGTGTCACAGGTCAGAGAAGCGCTGCAAAGCGGAGAAACACCGGCAAAACTTGGCCTCAGTGAGGACTGTCGTTTGCCCACATGTCTCGAGTTTATTGACCGCATCACCCAGCAGTGGTCACCCTCAGGCGAGGGCCGCGCTAGGCGCAAACAGGCGCGGGTATCCAAGGTCAAGCTGATAGATGTGATCAAGGATTACCTCGAAATCTGCGTCATGGTCAAACAGGACAATGAAGCGCTGTCCCCCAAGCATCAGGAGGACGAGCAGAAAGCGGTAATCAGTTACGAGGAAATGCTCGATGTGCGACTGTATGGCTTCGTCACCCAGCGTACTCAAGACAAGCTGGAGCAGGCAGGCCGTCAGGCGAACGGCTCTGCGCAGCCGGTACGGGCAGAAGCACATCATGAGCGCTGGTTGATGGAAAATGAAAGCTCGACCGGGTTCGGTGCCACCGTGGATGCCGTGGAGAATGACTGGATCCGTCTCGGAAAGCTGGTTGGCCTGCGGCCGGAACGCAGTCAGAACTGGGTGATTGGCGTGGTGCGACGCCTGGCTTCGCTTGAGACCGGGCAGCGCAATGTCGGTATCGAGGTTTTGTCCAGCAAGCCGGTCACGGTCACGCTCAAGGCGACGAAACCTCGTCATAGTGGTTATACCATCGACGGTGTGGATGCTGTGGATGTCGTGCTGCCGGTGAGTGCTCTGTACCTGGCCGCCAATGACGAGGATAAAAGCGGTGTGAGCCTGATTCTCGACAGTGTGGAATATGCAGCAGGCCGGCGTTTTGAACTGAGTGCGCGCAGTCGCAGCTATTCCATCGTATTAGGCAGGGTGATCGAGAAAGGGGATGATTGGCTGAGAGCGAGTTTTGAGGTGCTGAAGAAGAACTAGCGGCGCCCCGGCAAAACAAAAAAGAAAGGCCCCGAGAACGGGGCCCAAATATATTGAACAGAAACAAGCATCACACTTGCGCAGCCAGTATAGCACAACAGCCTGACAAAAATAGTCTTTTGTAACCAGACAAGATGGTCCTTTTCTGCCGCCAGGGTCAGTTTCAGTCGGTGCGTTTTGCCAGGCCATGCTCCAGTGCAAAAGTCGCTACCTGCACCCGATTATCAAACTCCAGTTTTTCCAGAATGCTGCGCAGATGATTGCGTACCGTATTTTCGGAGAGTCCAAGTGTGTCGCCGATGGCGCGGTTGCTTAAGCCTCGCGCGACATAGCTGACGATTTCAAGCTCACGCTGGGAAAGCCTGCTGGCGAGGCTTGGGCCCAGTTCGCCGCGTGCGATCTTTTGCAGGACCTGTGCCGGAAAAATGCTGTTCCCTTTGGATACGGCAATGATGGATTGGATGATCTGATCCGGCTCGCTCGATTTAAGCAGGTAGCCATCCACCCCTTTTTCCATCGCGTCACGGATCTCGTGGTCTTCCTCCGCCATGGTCAGCATGATGATTTTGATGTTGCGCTGATGCAGCTCTGGAACCAGATCGAGCCCATCCACTTCACCCAGCGTGCGATCAAGCAAGGCAACATCGGCACGTCCGTCCTGCTGCAGCCATTCACGCAACTCGGCAGCATTGGCAAATTGTGCGGAAATGGTGACTTCCGGGCGGTTTTCCAGCAGATGCAGCAGACCCTTGCGAAACAGGGGGTGGTCATCTATCAGAATGATCGAGAGGGGCATGGATTGCGTTCGGCTAAACGGGACTAGCCCTTGCTGCCTCGTTCCTGGCGGGCCTTCTTGATCAGTTCGTCAAGCGCTGGCAGGAGTTTTTCGTTGCTTCCGGTCTGGGAGGCGGAAGTCAGATATTTGCCATCCACCACCACTGCCGGAACGCCCGTAATCGCAAAAGCGCGGGTAAGCTGCTTGGCGCGCTGGGCCCGGCCGACTACAGAGAAGGAATTATACGTGTCCATGAATTTTTTGCTTTCCACGCCATTTTTCCCTACCCATTCCTGAAGGACTTTCTCGTTCGTCAGGTCAAGGCGCTCGACATGTATGGCATTGAAAATGGCAGGATGCAGCCTGTCCAGCTGGCCCAGTGCTTCGGCAGCATAAAAGACCCGAGCAAGAATCGCCCATTTATCGTTGAAGACTGCGGGCAGGCGGCGGAAAGTCACATCGCCGGGTAGTTTCTTCACCCACGGATTCAATACCGGCTCAAGGTCATGGCAATGCGGGCAGGCATAAGAAAAAAATTCCAGCACCTCGATATTTTTGCCGGTCTCCGTCGGTTGTGCCGGCGAAACCAGGGAATACTGTTTGCCCAGTTCAAGTTCAGCCTGAGCTGATGTACTCCACAACGCACTGAGGCAAAGTGTGGCAAACATCACACGCAGAAATGCAAAATTCATTTTCTTCACCGAAAGTCTCCTAAAGTTTTGAATGCGCGAAGGTCTAGCGCGCCGCCGGCTGGTCGTGCACCTTGACCAGGCTGGCGGTAATGCCATTTTGAGTCAGCGTGCTGCGAACCCGGTTTAAATCATCCACGTTGTCGTATGGGCCAACCCGCACCCGATGCCATACACCTTTGTCTGGAACGGACGCAGTCTGAATGCTGGCCTCGATGCCCATCAAAGCCATCTTGGCTTTGAGATTGTCGGCGTCGGCTTCGTTCTGGAATGCCCCGGCCTGCAGGTAATACTGACTTTTGACGGCTTGTGCCGGGTCATGCTGTTTGATGTCCTTTTCGGTCGCAGGTTCCTCGGTGCCGGGCAGGATGGTATAAAAATCAAAACGCGGTTTCTCGGCATTCTTCGGTTTTTCGGCGGAGGGCTCTGTGCTGGGGGCGGGTTCTGGTGCAGTCTGTTCGCTGCCGAGTACCGTCTGGGGTTTGCTGCGCTCCACGAATGGGCTTGGGCTGCCCTTGATAAAGATGGCCACTGCCAGGGCGATGGCGAGGCCGATAAAGGTGCCGATGATGATGCCGACCAGCATCGGGTTGCCTGATTTTTTTGCTTGACCCCTTGGGCTGGGTTTGTAGTCGCGGCTCAATTTACATTTTCTCCGGGCTGCTTACGCCAAGCAGTGTCAGGCCATTGCGGATCACTTCTCGTGTTGCGGTGACAAGGGCCAGGCGTGCAAGTTTGATGGCTTCGTCCTCGACCAGGAATTGCTGTGCATTATAGTAGCTGTGCAGTTCTCCGGCCAAATCCTTGAGGTAATAGGCAATGAGGTGAGGTGCAAATTCCCGTGCTGCGCTTTCCACTGTTTCCGGATAGTCTTCCAGACGCTGCAACAGTGCCAGTTCGTGTGGCAGATTGAGACATGTCAGGTCGGCCTGCGCGAGATCGTGTACATCCCCATCCCACTGCGCGAGCACGCTGCAGATGCGGGCATGAGCATACTGGATGTAGTAGACCGGGTTGTCGTTGCTCTGAGACTTGGCCAGTTCGAGGTCGAAATCCAGGTGCTGGTCGCTCTTGCGCAAGACATAGAAGAAACGACAGGCGTCGTTGCCGACCTCTTGACGCAGTTCACGCAGGGTGACGAAATCGCCGCTGCGGGTGGACATGGAAACCTTTTCCTCGCCGCGGTAAAGCACGGCAAATTGCACCAGCGCCACTTCCAGGCGCGATTCATCCAGCCCCAGTGCTTTCAGTGCACCTTTGACGCGCGAGATGTAGCCATGATGGTCAGCGCCCCAGACATTGATGATGTGGTCGAAGCCGCGCTCGAATTTATTGAGATGGTAGGCGATGTCGGACGCGAAATAGGTGTACTGCCCATTCTCGCGTTGCACCACGCGATCCTTTTCGTCGCCAAAGGCAGTAGAACGGAACCACAGCGCGCCGTCCTGCTGGTAGAGGTGACCGTTCTTCTGCAAGGATTCGATGGCACGCTGCACAAGGCCGCTGTCGAATAGCGATTTTTCGGAAAACCAGGTGTCGAAACTGACGCCGAACTCCATCAGATCGTTGCGGCCGTCGCCCAGTTGTTCGGTAAGCACGAAATCATGAATGTAGGCGTAGTCGTCGCCAAGCAGTTTTTTGGCGTTGGCGATCAGGCCGTCGAGATGCTGCTCGTTCTGCTGCTTGGCCCGCTTTTCTTCCTGTTCCAGTTCTTCTTCGGTGGAGCGAGGCGGTACGCCTTCCAGCAGAGTCCATGGCTGATGCACATAGCGGTCGCCATGCAGTCGCTGGATTTCCGCTGCCATGTCGCGCACGTATTGCCCCTGGTAGGCATTGGCGGGGAAGGGTACGCTGATGCCATTCAATTCCAGGTAACGCAGCCAGGTAGAAAGCGCCAGGATATCCATTTGTCGCCCGGCGTCGTTGATGTAGTACTCGCGCTTGACCTCAAAACCTGCAGCCGCAAGCACCTTGGACAGGCTCATGCCGAAGGCGGCACCTCGGCCATGGCCGACATGGAGCGGGCCGGTAGGATTGGCAGAGACGAATTCAACCTGGGCTTTTTTGCCTTTTCCTGCCTGTCCGCGACCAAATTCCGGCCCCTGTTGCAGAATCGTGCTGATAACGCGCTGTTTGGAGGCTGCACTGAGGAAAATATTGATGAACCCGGCGCCGGCAATTTCGGCCTTCTCGACCCATGGCGAAGCGGGTAGCGCATCCAGCAGCGCACTGGCGATTTCACGCGGATTGCGCTTGAGCGATCGCGCCAGTTGCATCGCCAGGCTGCAGGCGTAATCGCCATGCTGAAGCTGCTTGGGGCGTTCCAGAACGATGCTGGCATCGGTTGCCTCCGGAGCGACAGCGCGCAGCGCCTGGGCAAACAAATCAGTCAGATGTTGTTTCAAGTCAATATCTCAGAACAAGCAATAAAACCGCATATTCTAAAGCTTTCTGCGGTCAGCGGCTAGAAATCGAGCGGATCCACGTCCAGCGACCAGCGTACCTGGCGTGCCTTGAGGTTGTTAAGATTCGCATTCCAGTGGCGCAGGAATTGCTGCAAGTCGCGGCGCTCATCCGCCTGCACCAGCAACTGGGCGCGTTCGCGCCCGGCGAGGCGGGCCATGGGGGCTGGCACGGCGTCGTAAAGCGTGATCGCAGCAGGAATTGGCAAGGCCATTTTTTTTGCCTGGTGCAAAAAAGCCAAAGCCGTTTCCAGATGCGTTGCCTCGGCGCGCAGCAAAGCCTGGTGGCAAAAGGGTGGGAATCCTGCCTGTTTGCGTTCCACAAGCTGCGTTGTGGCGAAGGCATCATAGTCCTGGTGGCGCAAGGCATCGAACAGCGGGTGATCGGGAAACTGGGTCTGAATCAGCACCGTACCGGGCTCAGCTGCGCGCCCGGC
Organism: Gammaproteobacteria bacterium; assembly: GCA_018824405.1. Taxonomy (GTDB): domain Bacteria; phylum Pseudomonadota; class Gammaproteobacteria; order Burkholderiales; family Sulfuricellaceae; genus Sulfurimicrobium. The sequence goes on along the minus strand of JAHJGO010000011.1, from coordinate 51,717 downwards.
GCGACCTGCAACCTGCATCAGCTGGGCGAACAGACGCTCAGCGGCGCGAAAATCGGCGCTATACAGCGCGCCGTCCACGTTCAGAGCGCCGACCAGGGTCAGGCGCTTAAAATCATGGCCTTTGGCGAGGATCTGGGTGCCGACCAGAATGTCCACGCGCTCCTCGTGCACGTCCTGCAACATCTCTCTGAGAGCATGCTTGCGCCGCGTGCTGTCGCGATCGATGCGCAGGATGCGGGCAGCCGGAAAATGCTGTGCCAGGGCGTCTTCCAGACGTTGCGTGCCCTGGCCTAAAGGCGCCAGGTCGGGATTGCCGCATCCCGGGCAGGCGCGAGGAATGCGTTCTTCGTGACCGCAGTGATGGCAGCGCAGGCGCCGCTCGCGCAGATGCACCACCAGCCGGCTGGTGCAGCGCGGACAGGGCGCCAGCCAGCCGCACTGGTTGCATAGCAGCACCGGAGCATAGCCGCGCCGGTTGATGAACACCAGGCTCTGGCTGCCATGTTCGAGGTTTTTTTCCAGTGCCTGAAGCAGTGTGGCAGACAGACCATCATCCGGCTTCTCGTTGCGCATGTCCACGCAACGGATGGATGGCAGTTGCGCTTCTTCAACCGCGCGCCGGGACAGGCGCTGCAGGCGGTAACGTCCGGCCAGGGCGTTATGGTAGCTCTCCAGCGCCGGGGTGGCGGAGCCCATCAGGATGGGAATGTTGAGCTGCTTGGCGCGCGCTGCCGCCATGTCGCGCGCACTGTAGCGCAGTCCATCCTGCTGTTTGAACGAACTGTCATGTTCCTCGTCGACGATGATGAGTCCGAGTTCCGGCATGGGCGTAAAAACGGACAGGCGCGTGCCGAGGACAATGCGGGCCTCTCCGGATTGTGCCAGCAGCCAGTGGCGCAGGCGCTCGCTGTCATTGAGGCTGCTATGCAGGCTGACCACAGGCACGTCGGGGAAGCGGCTCTGGAAGCGCGCTTCCAGTTGCGGCGTGAGATTGATTTCCGGCACCAGCACCAGCACCTGCCTGCCCTGTTCCAGCTGTATTGCGGTCAGGCGCAGATACACTTCGGTTTTGCCGCTTCCGGTAATGCCCAGCAGCAGCGTGGCCGAGAAACCGGCAGGTGAGCAGCCATCGATCACGGCGGCCTGTTCGGCGTTGAGTGCGGGAAGTTGCGGGAGAGGGCCTGAAACGGGGGGGGCAAGAAGTTTGGGGCGGTTTTCCTGCTGCTGTGTGATCCAGCCGGTTGTGAGCATTTCCCTGATATGTTTGCTTGCACTGGGCGAGAGTGCGAGCAGGGCTTCACGTGCTATGCCTGAATCCTGGCAGAGATGCGTCAGCAACTTGCGTTTCACAACAGCACGCAAGGGCAAATCATCCAGATGTGGCGCAGCTTTGTTCAGGACGTAACTGATCTGCTGTGGAAATGCCGCTGCCTGATCAGAACGAAGGCGCTGAGGCAGGGCGGTAAAAATCACCTCACCCAGTGGGTGATGGTAATAATTGGCGCAAAACTGCAGCAGTTTGAGGATGTCCGGCGCAAGGGCTGGCGTATCGCGGAATATTTTCAATACCGGCTTGATGCTTGCGGCCGGAAGGTCGGAGAGGTTTGCCAGAGAGACAATCAGGCCGACCATCTTTCTGCGTCCGAAGGATACCAATACTCGCCGGCCGACATCCTCCGTGCTGACTTCTTCGGCACGGTAGTCAAACAGGGTGTCGAGGGGAATATCGAGCGCAATCTTGAGAATCTGGGTCATGTGAGCGCCAGTTTAACCTTTTTTACCCGGCGTCTTCGCGTCTCGGCGCTTAATGAAATACCGCTTTCAGGCTCGCCAGGAGTTGAGGCCAACTTTACCTTTTCAGCGTAAGCGGCTGTCATGCTTGGGGAATTTGAGTTACTCACAGAATCTGTGAATAACTCTGTGAGTAAGCTACTGCCAAGTGGATTAATTGCTTGGCGGGAAAGGATTATTTGTTTCGGAGCGGTTCTTGGGCGATTGTTTTAACATGATATAAAACAATGCCTTATTGATAATCGTCAACAATTATGTGGCATCTCTATTGACGCTGGGAACTTTTTCCGAACTGTGCATAATTCACCCGGTATTTAGCCATTCACAAGCTTATTTGTGGTATGGCCGGCTTAGTTCATGCACGGATTCGACCAGTGCGGCTGCATTCTCGGGCGGAGTGAATTGGGAAATGCCATGACCAAGATTGAACACATGACCGGAACCCTTGCCGTAGGAAGCCAGAATCTTGCCTGTTTCAGTACGAATCACTTCGGGATTGGAGAACAGCACGCTAGGGTCGATGTTGCCTTGCAACGCGACCTTGTCGCCCACGCGGCGGCGAGCTTCACCGATATCGATCGGCCAGTCCAGGCCAACTGCATCGCAACCGATATTGGCGATGCTTTCCAGCCATAGTCCGCCGCCCTTGGTGAACACGATGACTGGAATCTTGACGCCATCTTTTTCTCGTGTCAGGCCGCTGACGATTTTCTCCATGTAGGCCAGGGAAAATTCGTGATAGGCCGCATGGGACAATGCCCCGCCCCAGGAGTCGAAAATCATGACTGCCTGGGCGCCAGCTTCGATCTGGGCATTAAGGTAGCTGGTAACCGCCTGGGCATTGATATCGAGGATGCGGTGCAGCAGGTCGGGGCGGCTGTAAAGCATGGTTTTGATCAGCGTAAAGTCGCTGCTGCTTCCGCCCTCGACCATGTAGCAGGCCAGCGTCCATGGGCTGCCTGAGAAGCCGATCAGGGGAACCGAGCCATCCAGCGCCGAGCGGATCTGGCTGACAGCATCCATCACATAGCGCAGGTGGACATTGGGATCGGGAACGCTGAGGTCGCGGATTTCCCACTCGTCGCGCAGCGGGCGCTCGAATTTCGGCCCCTCGCCCTGGGAAAAATACAGGCCCAGGCCCATGGCGTCAGGGATGGTAAGAATGTCTGAAAAAAGAATCGCGGCATCGAGCGGGAAGCGCGCCAGCGGCTGCAGCGTCACTTCGGTGGCGAGATCGGTGTTCTTGCACAGCGACAGGAAATCCCCGGCGCGTTCGCGCGTCTTGTTGTATTCCGGCAGGTAGCGTCCGGCCTGGCGCATCATCCAGATCGGCGTGTATTCGGTGGGTTGGCGCATCAGTGCGCGGAGAAAGGTGTCGTTTTTCAGTTTGGTCATTGTTTTTTCACCACGGGGAGCACGGGGAACACGGGGCTTGAAGGGTTTCCCCATGCTCCCCGTGTGCCCCGTGGTTAATGTTCAAACGTCAAGAAATTCCAGGATGCCTTTTGCGGCCAGGCGGCCCTCATTGACTGCGGTTACAACCAGGTCGGAGCCGCGCACCATGTCGCCGCCGGCGAACACTTTCGGGTTGCCGGTCTGGAATGCGTGCTGACTTCCTTTGGCCACGACCCGGCCGGCCTGGTCGGTATGGATGCCGAATTCGGCAAACCAGGGCTGCGGGTTGGGGCGGAAGCCGAAAGCCACGATGACGTGGTCGCAGGGAATGATTTCTTCGCTGCCCGGAATCACTTCCGGGGTGCGGCGACCGCGCGCGTCGGGGGCGCCGAGCTGGGTCGTCACCAGCTTCACGCCTTCGACCTTGCCGTTGCCGACGACTTCCACTGGCTGGCGGTTCCACAGGAATTGCACGCCTTCTTCCTTGGCGTTGAGCACTTCCTTCTTGGAGCCGGGCATGTTCGCTTCGTCGCGGCGGTAGGCGCAGGTGACCGAGGCTGCACCCTGACGGATCGAGGTACGGTTGCAGTCCATGGCGGTATCGCCGCCACCCAGTACGACGACACGCTTGCCTTGCATGGAGATGAACTCGCCCGGCAGGTCTAGGCAGTTACGCACGTTGGAAATCAGGAATGGCAGCGCTTCCAGCACGCCTGGCAGGTCTTCTCCGGGGAAGCCGCCCTTCATGTAACTGTAGGTGCCCATGCCCATGAATACGGCATCGAATTCGTTCAGCAGTTGCTGGAACGGCATATCCTTGCCGATTTCGGTGGAGAGTCGGAATTCCACTCCCATCCCTTCAAGAATGGCGCGGCGTTGCTTGACGACTTCCTTCTCGAGCTTGAATTCGGGAATGCCGAAGGTCAGCAGGCCGCCGATTTCCTCGTTGCGGTCGAATACCACCGGCTGCACACCGTTGCGCACCAGCACGTCGGCGCAACTCAGGCCCGCAGGACCGGCGCCGATTACGGCGACTTTCTTGCCGGTCTTCACCACCTTGCTCATGTCGGGGCGCCAGCCGGCCTTGAAGGCTTCGTCGGAAATGTATTTTTCCACCTGGCCGATGGTTACCGCGCCAAAGTCGCTATTGAGAGTACAGGCGCCTTCGCACAGACGGTCCTGCGGACACACGCGGCCGCAGATCTCCGGCAGGGAGTTGGTCTTGTGGGACAGCTCCGCCGCTTCGAACAGATTGCCTTCCTTGACCAGCTTGAGCCAGTTGGGAATGTAATTGTGCACCGGGCACTTCCACTCGCAGTACGGGTTGCCGCAGGCGAGGCAGCGCGCAGCCTGTTCCTTGGCCTGTTCCACCTCGAAAGGCGCATAAATCTCGCGGAATTCCTGTTTGCGCAGGTCGGCGGCCTTCTTGTCGCCGTCGCGGCGCGCTACATTGATAAATTGAAATACGTCGTCAGCCATTTTCTTTCCCATTTCAATCCTTAAGCAGGCTGTCCAGATGCAGCGCTTTTGATTTCACCAGCCAGAATTTGCCGATGACGTCGGAGAACTGGTCGAGCAGATCCCTGGCCCGCACACTGCCGGTGAGCTTGACATGCTGCTCCAGCTGTTCGCGCACGAAGTGGCGGTACTGTTCGGTGGATTCGGTGTTGATGCGGTTGATGTCCACCAGTTCGTTGTTGTAGCGGTTCTGGAACTGGTCGTGCTCGTCGTAAACCATGGCAAAGCCGCCGGTCATGCCGGCGCCGAAGTTGAGGCCGGTATCGCCCAGCACAACGATAATGCCGCCCGTCATGTATTCGCAGCAATGGTCGCCTGCACCTTCGACCACGGCGATGGCGCCGGAGTTGCGCACTGCGAAGCGCTCGCCGGCAGTACCTGCGGCGTTAAGCTGTCCGCCGGTGGCGCCATACAGGCAGGTATTGCCGATGATCGTGGTTTCTTGCGCCACGAAGGCCGACCCTGCTGGCGGGTAGATCACGACGCGACCGCCCGCCATGCCCTTGCCCACATAGTCATTGGCGTCGCCTTCCAGATTGAGCGTCAGGCCCTTGTGGTTCCACACCCCGAAGCTTTGGCCGGCGCTGCCGGAAAGATTCAGTGTCAGGCAGTCTGCTGGCAGCCCTTCCGCGCCGTGGATGCGAGCGATTTCGCCTGACAGGCGCGCGCCGATGGAGCGGTTGGTATTGTGTACCTGATAGGACAGTTGCAGCGGCTGCTTGTTCTCGATAGCGCCGATTGCGTCCCTGACCATCTGCTCCGCCAGCTCGCCCTTGTCGAAAGAGGGGTTGGTGGCTTCGGTGCAGTAACGCGGCTCGCTGTCCGGAATGCTGCCCTGATCCAGCAGCACGCGGATATCCAGCTTCTGCTGTTTGGCGGTTTCGCCCTGCAGGACTTCCAGCAGGTCCATGCGGCCGATCAGCTGGTTGAGTTCGCTCACGCCCAGGCGTGCCATCAGCTCGCGGGTTTCCTCTGCAACGAAAGTGAAATAGTTCATCACCATCTCCGGCAGGCCGATGAAATGGTCCTTGCGCAGGCGCTCGTTCTGGGTGGCAATGCCGGTGGCGCAGTTGTTGAGGTGGCAGATGCGCAGGTATTTGCAGCCCAGCGCGATCATCGGCGCGGTGCCGAAGCCGAAGCTCTCGGCACCCATGATTGCTGCCTTGATCACGTCCAGGCCGGTTTTCAGGCCGCCGTCCGTCTGCAGACGGACACGCGAACGCAGGCCGTTGGCGCGCAGCACCTGCTGGGCTTCGGTCACGCCCAGTTCCCATGGGGTGCCGGCATACTTGACCGAGGCGATGGGGCTGGCGCCGGTGCCGCCGTCATAGCCGGAAATGGTGATCAGGTCGGCATAGGCCTTGGCCACTCCGGCCGCGATGGTGCCCACACCTGGCTCGGCGACCAGCTTGACCGAGACCAGCGCACGCGGATTGACCTGCTTGAGGTCGTAAATCAGCTGCGCCAGATCCTCGATGGAGTAAATGTCATGGTGCGGCGGCGGGGAGATCAGCGAGATGCCGGGCTTGGAGCAGCGCAGCTTGGCGATCATGGGCGACACCTTGTCGCCCGGCAACTGCCCGCCTTCGCCTGGCTTGGCGCCCTGCGCGACCTTGATCTGAAGTACTTCGGCATTGACCAGGTAGTGCGGCGTGACACCGAAGCGACCGGAAGCCACCTGCTTGATCTTGGACATCTTGTCGGTGCCGTAGCGCACCGGGTCTTCGCCGCCCTCGCCGGAGTTGGAGCGGCCGCCCAGGCGGTTCATGCCTTGCGCCAGCGCTTCGTGGGCCTCGGGCGAAAGTGCGCCCAGGCTCATGGCGGCGGAGTCGAAGCGCTTGAGGATGGCTTCCAGCGGCTCGACCTGGTCGAGTGGAATGGTGTTGACGTCCAGCTTCACCTTCATCAGGTCGCGCAACATCGCTACCGGACGCTCGTTGACCAGCGCAGCGAAGCGCTTGTAGGCCTCGCGGTCGCCGTTCTGCACAGCGCGTTGCAGTTCCGTCACCACATCCGGGTTGTAGGCGTGATATTCGCCGTCGAACACGAATTTGAGCAGGCCGCCGTGGGAGATCGGCTCCATCGGGTTGTAGGCAAATTTGACCAGTTGCTGCTGGTCGCTTTCGAAATCCTCGAATCCCGCACCCTTGATGCGGCTCACCGTGCCGGACAGGCACAGGCTGATGACTTCCTCACCAAGGCCCACCGCCTCGAACAGTTGCGAACCGCGATAGCTGGCAACGGTGGAAATGCCCATTTTGGACAGGATCTTCAGCAGACCCTTGTTGATGCCCTTGCGGAATTTGTAGAGCGAGTCATTCAGGGTGTGATTCTTGATTTCGCCGTCGCGAATCAGTTCGCTGATGGCCTGGTAGGCGACATACGGGAACACTGCAGTAGCACCATAGCCGATCAGGCTGGCGAAGTGGTGCGGGTCGCGCGCAGTGCCGGTGTCGACGATGATGTTGGCGTTGCAGCGCAGGCCTGCGTTGATCAGGGCGTGATGCACGGCGCCGGTGGCGAACAGCGCGTGGATCGGCAGCCGGTCCCGGGCAATATTGCGGTCGGACAGCACCAGGATGACGTGGCCGGCCTTTACGGCATCCACTGCCTGCTGGGCAAGACTTTCCAGCGCGGCCTTGAGCTTGATTTTGGCCGGGTCATAGTTGAGTTCGAGGGTGATGCTGCGGTATTCCGGCTCGCTGAGCGAAGTGAGCTTGGCGAACTTGACCGGGGACAGTACCGGGGAGCTGATTTCCAGTCGCTTGGCGTGATCGGGCGTCTGCTCGAAGAGGTTGCGCTCGGAACCGAAGCAGGTGTTGAGCGACATCACCACCGCTTCGCGGATCGGGTCGATCGGCGGGTTGGTCACCTGGGCGAACTGCTGGCGCAGGTAATCGAAGGGGCTGCGGATTTTCTGCGACAGCACGGCCATCGGGGTGTCGTCACCCATCGAGCCGATGGCTTCCTGGCCTTCCTCGGCGAGCACGCGCAGCACCTGATCGCGTTCCTCGAAGGTGACGTTGAACAGCTTCTGATAAACCAGTGCGTGATCCGCATCCATCAGTTGCAGGTGGCCGTCGTCCTCGATCCCGGTTTCCAGGTGCAGGGCGTTGTCTTTCAGCCACTTGCGGTAGGGGTGGGCGCTCTTGAGCTGGCTGTCGATGTCATCCGACAGCAGCAGCTTGCCTTCCTGCAGGTCCACCGCAACCATCTGGCCCGGCTTGACACGGCCTTTCTGCACCACGTCTTCCGGCTTGTAGGGCCACACGCCGATTTCGGAGGCGATGGTGACGTGACGGTCCTTGGTGACCACGAAACGCGCCGGGCGCAGGCCGTTGCGGTCCAGTGCGCACACGCCGTAGCGGCCGTCGGTCAGCACCATGCCGGCGGGGCCGTCCCACGGCTCCATGTGCATCGAGTTGTATTCGTAGAAGGCGCGCAGATCCGGGTCCATGGTCTGCACGTTCTGCCAGGCCGGCGGCACCATCAGGCGCAGCGCGCGGAACAGGCTGACGCCGCCCATCACCAGGCCTTCCAGCATATTGTCCATGCTGAAGGAGTCGGAACCGGTCATCGAGACGATAGGGCGCACATCGTCCATGTTGGGAATGTGTGGGGTCGCAAAGGTGTGTTCGCGTGCTCTCGACCAGCTGCGGTTGCCGCGCAGGGTGTTGATCTCGCCATTGTGGGCAAGATAGCGGAAAGGCTGCGCCAGGCGCCATTCCGGCCAGGTGTTGGTGGAAAACCGCTGGTGGTACACCGCCAGGCTGGAGGCAAAGCGCTCGTCCTGGAGGTCGGAATAGAACACCGGCAGATTGGCCGGCATCACCAGGCCTTTATAGGACATGACCTTGGACGACAGGGTCGGCAGATAGAAGGTCTTGTCGGCAGACAGTGCTTTCTCGGCGCGGCGACGGGCGATGTACAGCTTGCGCTCGAAGGAAGCGTCATCCAGGCCGTCGGGCGCATTGATGAAAATCTGTTCGATGGTGGGCAGCGTCTGCAGGGCATATTCGCCGAGCGCTGAATTGTTGGTGGGCACGGCGCGGAAACCCGCCACGGTGAGGCCCTGTGCAGCAAATTCGTTTTTCAGCGTGGTGCGGGCAGTATCAGCCAGTTTCGCGTCGCGGTTGAGAAACACCAGCGCCGCAGCGTACAGATTGCCAAGGGTGAGGCCGTTTTCAGCCGCGACGGCGCGCAGGAATGCATCCGGTTTCTTGAACAGCAGGCCGCAGCCATCACCCGATTTGCCGTCAGCCGCGACGGCGCCACGGTGCGTCAGACAGGCGAGGGAATTGATCGCGGTCTGCACCAGCCAGTGGCTGGGCTTGTCGTCCATGTTGGCCATGAGGCCGAAACCGCAACTGTCCTGCTCAAAATCGGGACGATAGAGCGTGCCGTCCAACCAGCCTTGTCTGTCCATTGCCAAACCTACCTCAAAAACTCAAGTGAAAAGTGCTCGATTTTACCTATATCTGGGCAAGCCAGCAATAAGCAGCGCGTACTAAGGAACCCCTGAACAAGTCAAACATGGTCGCGACGGGGCATTGCGGGATGCCAGGCTAGAAGAGAGGTGCGTAGTGCAGTGCATCCTGCACAAGCAACTCCCGACGCAGCATGGCGCCCGCAATGCCCCGTCCCTAAGGGGTTACATCGAAAACAGGCTTGCGCCGCGTTGCACTCCTTGGCATCGTAGCTCGGCTACGACCTGCGTCGCGCGCCTTCTCGCCAGAGCGAGCGGCTTTGCCGCCGCTCGCGGTGGGGATGCCCCTTGCGGGTATGCGCAAGCCTGTTTTCGATGTAACGCGATCCACGTTTGACTTGTTCAGGGGTTCCCTAAGGGTGTTTCAGGGAGAGACGGGAGCCAGCGCGACGGCTATCTTCGGGTTGAAAAGATTTTGTCGCGCCTGCAGCCAGGGGAAACGGGTTGGTAAACGTGCCTGCATTCTGCTAGCAGGCACGAGATGATGAAGAAAAACGCCAGCGCAAGAAGCTGCGCGGGGTTCCTGGTGGTGTCCGAGTCCGATTGTTTTTAGAGGCCGAAGATGCCCTTGATCGACTTGAGCGGTTTTTCAAGTATATCCGTGCCGCCCTTCTTGTGCTGCGGGGAGGCGGAATCACGCTCGTCTTCTGCTTCGGAAGCCGATTTTCCACGCTCATCCTGGCCCAGTATGGTCATGGTGGTTGATTTCAGCCGAACCTTGGCGTTCCAGTCCGGCATCCAGCCCTTGGGAGGGTTTTTAGGCCGTGCCGGGTGCGACAGGTCGAGATCCTGACCATAGGCGATGAACTGCAGCATGGCGCCGGCATCCTTGAACACCCCCTGGGGGATTTTGCATTCGGTGTTCGAGGGCGGCATGATCACTCGTTCCTTGACCAGCCTGCGCACTTCCCCGGTCGGCACATAATCCATCAGGCTCCAGCCCATGTGTGGTGCTTCGCTGGAGACCCAGATGATCATTTCATTATCGTTGCGTCCGCCCATGGCCATGGTGAAATAGCCAGTCGCGTTGGGAATGGATTTCCAGCGGAAAGATACGGCTTCCTCAAGGTTGCTGCCCATTTCCGTGAACACCACCGGATCGAGGAAATCCTGCGCGCGGGGAATGTCGAAACGGATTTCCGGCGCGTAGTTGGCCTTGATGGTCTGTGGCCCGACCAGCGAGCTGTCTTTAGGAACGGGCTGGTTGTCTTTTTCATTCGGCCAGCGGGCGTAGGTCCAGCCGTTGGCCGGGCGCGGACCGCGCGGGGCGCTGACATTGTAGGCTTTGAAGAATGAAACATACTGCTGCGGCGAGGCGCTCGCCATGTCCAGAATTTTGGGCTGACCGGCGCGAATTTTATCTCCGCAGCCCCAGTACATCAGTATCTTGCCCTTGGGTTTTTCCGGCTCTTGTGCTTCGTCCGGAGCTTCATGGCGGGAGAGCTTGTCCGTGCGTGGTGAAATCAGGGGCAGGGATTCGCCCATGTTTTGTCCGGGCGGAATGAAATGATCGGCCTTCGGGTCGGAAGGTGTCTCCGCGCCGCTCAGTTGCAGCAGGATGGCGCGTCGGGCGCCGCCCGATTCACCGGCGCCGGATTTGCTGCCGCCGAACATGCCGCCCAACAACCCCTCCGAGACCATCTCTCCGGCACTGGGCATGCCGCCCATGCCAAAAGCGCCGCCAACCTCGGTAGAGATGCTCATCCAGTATGCCGCCGGGGGTTTGTCTGCCGCCTGCAGTGAAGGCAGAGCGCCAAACATCAGGGAGATTGCCAAAGCAAATTTCGTTTTTCTCATGATTTTTCCTTATATAACCATTCGAACGACAGAAAGCCTTGCAACCGGATCATATGCCAAATTCATGGCACTGGAAATTGTGATGAATGATCCCATTTAAGTTGGGCGCTGCATGATTGGCGGCACCCCCGGTTCTCGGTTATGATTCACCACTATTGAAAAGGAACACCCCGAATGAGCGGTTTAAACCAAGATACGCCACGTCCTACCGAAATCAAGCTGCACCAGAAATCAAACGAACTGGAGCTGGCTTTTGATAATGGCAGCAGCTTCCGTCTGCCGTGCGAGTTCCTGCGCGTCTATTCGCCCTCCGCCGAAGTACGCGGCCACGGTCCCGGGCAGGAAACCCTGCAGGTCGGCAAAAAAGGCGTCGAAATCAACGGCATCGAGCCGGTCGGCAACTATGCCGTGGTGCTGCAGTTTTCCGATGGCCATGATTCCGGAATCTATTCCTGGGATTATCTCTATGATCTCGGCAACAACCATGACGCCCTGTGGCAGAGCTATCTGGCGCGCATGGCAGAAGCCGGTGCCAACCGCGACCCCGTTACCGACAATCCGATGGCGCCCAAGAAGAGCGGCGGCTGCGGCTCTGGCGGATGTGGTTCAGGCGGCTGCGGCAGCAAGTAAAGACGGAGTTGAAAGACTTTCATGACTGACAAGACCACCCACTTCGGTTTCAAAACCGTCGCCGAGGAAGAAAAAGCGGCCAAGGTTGCCGAAGTGTTCCACTCCGTGGCGAGCCGCTACGACCTGATGAACGATGTCATGTCGGTGGGCCTGCACCGGCTGTGGAAGGTCTTTGCCATCGAGCAAAGCGGCGTGCGTACCGGCGGCCGGGTGCTGGACGTGGCTGGCGGCAGCGCCGACCTGTCCCTGCAGTTCGCCAAAAAAGTTGGCCCCAGTGGACAGGTGATCCTGACCGACATCAACAGTTCCATGCTGACCGTGGGGCGTGACCGTCTACTGGACGGCGGGTTCAATCCCACCGCGGTGCAGTGCGATGGCGAGAAACTGCCTTTCCCGGACAATTACTTCGATTGCGTCACCGTGGCCTTCGGGCTGCGCAACATGACCCACAAGGATGCGGCGTTGCGCGAAATGCGTCGCGTCATCAAGCCGGGAGGCCGGGTGCTGGTGCTGGAGTTCTCCAAGGTCGCCGCGCCGCTGCGCCCACTCTATGACCTGTATTCCTTCAAGATTCTGCCGACCATGGGCAAGCTGATTGCCAACGACGAGGAAAGCTATCGCTACCTGGCTGAATCGATTCGCATGCACCCGGACCAGGATACCTTGAAGCAGATGATGGAAGAGGCAGGACTGGAGCGGGTCGAATATTTCAATCTCACGGGCGGCGTGGTAGCACTGCACAAGGGCTTCAAGCTCTGAGCCTATGGCGTCCGCAACCGAAATACCCGAACCCCGCCTTCCGCTGACTGCCCAGGCCTTCGCGGCGACATTCAACCATTTGCTGCTGCAGCAATCTTTCGCGCAGCAGCGTTTGCAGCGCCATGCCGGCAAAACCCTGCAACTCAATCTGCCGCCCCTGTCTTTCCTGCTGACCGTCAATACGGACGGGCAGGTGGAAGTGGCGGCAGACGGCAGCATCGCAGATGCCACACTCGGCGTTTCCCCCTTGTCCATGCTGCACGTGCTGGCGGGCAGCCCGATGCCTTCCGAACTGGTGCATACCGCCGGGGATTCCACCATGGCGGTGGATTTCGGCAACGTCCTGCAGAACCTGCGCTGGGATGCAGAAGAAGACCTGAGCAAGGTTTTCGGCGACGTGCTGGGGCATCGAATTGCCAGTTTCGGCGCCGGCCTGTTCGCGCAGCAGAAACAGGCAGCCCTCAACCTGGCCGCGAATTTCACCGAATACTGGACCGAGGAGCGCCCGCTGCTCGCCAAGCGCCAGCACGTTGCAGGTTTCGTGCAGCAGGTGGACCAGTTGCGCGATGATGCCGAGCGCCTGGAAAAGCGTGTGGCTCGCCTGCTGCAGCGGTCAGGCTCCTGATGCGCCTGCTGCGGCTGATCAAGATCCTGCATGTGGGTTTCCGCTTCGGGCTGGAAGAGTTTTTCCTCGGCCATGAGCGCTTCCGCATCATTCGTCCTATCGTCAAGCTGGGCCTGTTCTGGCGCCCCATCCATGCGCCGCGCGGCGAGCGCCTGCGCCTCGCGCTGGAAGCGCTGGGGCCGATTTTCGTCAAATTCGGCCAGCTGCTTTCCACCCGCCGTGACCTGATCCCGCTCGATATCGCCGACGAGCTGGCCAAGCTGCAGGACCGGGTGCCGCCGTTCCCCACCGCAGCCGCCCTGGCTGCCCTGCAGCGCGAATATGGCAAGCCGGTGCAGGAAGTGTTTGCAGAATTCGATATGCAACCGATTGCTTCCGCCTCGGTAGCGCAGGTGCACCGCGCGGTGCTGAAGGATGGACGCCAGGCTGCAGTCAAGATCCTGCGCCCGGGCATCGCGCCGCTGATTTCCAAGGATATTGCCCTGTTGTATGTCGGCGGCGGCCTGATCGAGACCTTGTGGTCCGACGGCAAGCGCCTCAAGCCGCGTGAAGTGGTAGCGGAATTCGAGAAGCATCTGGCGGACGAGCTGGACCTGATGCGCGAGGCGGCCAATGCTTCGCAGCTGCGGCGCAATTTCGAAGGGTCGGACCTGCTGCTGGTGCCGGAAGTGTTCTGGGATTATTGCGGCACCCATGTGATGGTGATGGAGTGGATGGACGGCACGCCGGTCAGCAAGATGGAACGTCTGCGCGAGCAGGGTATCAATATCCCGAAACTGGCCAGCGCCGGGGTGGAAATCTTCTTTACCCAGGTGTTCCGCGATGGTTTTTTCCACGCCGACATGCACCCCGGCAATATACTGGTGGCGCCGGACGGGCGCTACATCGCGCTGGATTTCGGCATCATGGGCACGCTCACCGACGTGGACCGCAATTACCTGGCACAGAATTTCCTCGCCTTTTTCCGTCGCGACTACAAGCGCGTGGCTCAGGCCCATATCGAATCCGGCTGGGCGCCGCGCGACACCCGCGTGGACGAGTTCGAGTCGGCCATCCGCGCGGTATGCGAATCGGCCTTCGACCGGCCGCTCAAGGAGATTTCCTTCGGCCGCGTGCTGATGGGGCTGTTTCAGGCTTCGCGCCGCTTCAACGTGGAAATCCAGCCGCAACTGGTGCTGCTGCAGAAGACTTTGCTCAACATCGAGGGGCTGGGGCGCGAGCTCGACCCCGAGCTCGACCTGTGGCAGACCGCCAAGCCCTATCTGGAGCGCTGGATGTCGGAGCAGATCGGCTGGCGTGGGCTGGTGAACGCACTCAAGACCGAGGCGCCGAACTGGGCCGGCATCCTGCCGCAACTGCCGCGTCTCGCCCATGCTGCGCTAAACCGCGACCATGAAGGCGATCTCCTGCGCCTGCGCGCCGAGATGACAGCCCGTGAGCGCCGCGAACAGCGCCGTTTCTGGCTGCTGGCCGTGCTGCTGGCGCTGGTTCTGCTGGCGCAGACCTTGCCCTGGGCCCTGCTTTTTCTGGAATAGGTTCGGATCATGCTGATCTGGTATCTGGTTCTTTACCTGCTGGTTTCCATCGGCATCGGCCTGTATGCCGCCACCCGGGTTCACAGTGCGCGCGATTACGTGGTCGCCGGCCGCCACCTGCCGCTGTATATCGTGACCGCCACGGTGTTTGCCACCTGGTTCGGCTCGGAAGCGGTGCTGGGCATTTCCGCCAAATTCGTTCAGGAAGGCCTCAGAGGCATCGTCGAAGACCCCTTCGGCGCCAGCATGTGCCTGATTCTGGTGGGCATGTTCTTTGCCGCCAAACTGTACAAGCTGAACCTGCTGACCATCGGCGACTATTACCGCCAGCGTTACAACCGCACGGTGGAAATACTGACCGGCATGGCCATCGTGATTTCCTATCTGGGCTGGGTTTCGGCCCAGATCATCGCGCTGGGGCTGGTTTTTTCCATTGTTTCGGGCGGTGCCATTTCAAACAGCGAGGGCATGATCATCGGCGCCACAATCGTGCTGGTTTATACCCTGTTCGGCGGGATGTGGTCGGTGGCGCTGACAGATTTTTTCCAGATGAGCATTATCGTGGTGGGCCTGCTGTATATCGCCTATCTGGTCAGCGACATGGCGGGCGGCGTCGGCAGGGTGGTGGAGCATGCGCACACGGCAGGAAAATTCGAATTCTGGCCGGTGCTTGAGACCCGGGACGTGCTGGCCTTTATCGCCGCGTGGGTTACCATGATGTTCGGCTCCATTCCCCAGCAGGACGTATTTCAGCGCGTCATGTCGGCGCGCAGCGGGAAGATTGCCGTGACCGGGGCGATCCTGGGAGGGGTGCTGTACTTCGCCTTCGCCTTCATCCCCCTGTTCCTGGCCTACTCTGCCAGCCTGGTGGACCCGGCCATGGTGACCGGGCTGATCGAGAAAGACCCGCAGCTCATCCTGCCCAGCCTGATTCTCAACCACATGCCGCTTCTGGCCCAGGTGATGTTTTTCGGCGCGCTGCTGTCAGCCATCATGAGCACGGCGAGCGGCACCCTGCTTGCCCCCTCGGTGACCTTCACCGAGAACATCCTGAAAAACATCATCGGCCAGCAGAGCGATCGCCATTTCCTGTGGACCATGCGCCTGGTGGTGGTGTGCTTTGCGGTGATCGTCACCCTGTTTGCGCTTAAATCCAATGCGAGCATTTACGATATGGTGAGCAACGCCTACAAGGTGACGCTGGTGATGGCTTTCGTGCCGCTGGTCTTCGGCCTGTACTGGAAGCGCGCCAACACTCAGGGCGCCCTGTTCGCCATCGCTGCCGGACTCTCAAGCTGGCTGCTGCTGGAAATTTTCAATCCGGATGGCCTGTGGCCGCCGCAACTGGTCGGCCTGCTGGCAAGTGTGACCGGCATGCTGGCCGGCTCCCTGCTGCCCCATTTCGTCGGCAAACCCACGCCGCCGTCGCAAGCTCATGCCGAGCTGCATCATCATGCAGCGTATCCGCAGCATCACGTGGAAAAATAATCCGGGCAAGATAAGGGAAGGACTCGGTTGTGCCTGAGGTCGTTGAGGCAACCAGGGCGTGTTAACACGCCCTGGACCAGAACTGAGGCTGCTTACTCAACACATTTCAGGCCTATGCGCTGTGAGATCATCAAAAGGCCATCTGATCTTCGCTGTCATCTGCGGATAGGCAGATGGTCGATTCCGGATTCATGAGTGGCTTTACCGTGCAGCGGTTGAAGGATCAGCTTCAAGTAGTGCGGGAAATCCACTTGATGTTTAGCATCAAGATGAGGGGCAATAAGAGAATGCAACGAAAAAAGGAAGTAAATTGATGGGCGATCCCGGCTCTCATTACAACTTGGCTGATCTTGGTCGTTCGGCCGGATCACTGATCCCCTGGCTATTGAATCTTGCCGTCTGGACTCTGTTTGTCGTCCCCGCCCATGCTGGCTTGCTGGATATCTTTGCTTCGCCACCCAAAGGCAACCTGATCATTGTCGGGGGCGGAGATACTCCTTCTGAGGTGCAGGCGCGGTTTGTCACCTTATCCGGTGGCCCGGGCAAAGCCAGGATTGCCATCCTGCCCATGGCGAGCACGAAGTTCGACGAGGAAGTCAATGAGGTCATGGAGGACTTCCGGAGACTGGGAGCCGAGACTCAGATATTGAACCTGAGCTACGCCGATGCGCAGAATGAAACGATCGCCAAACAGCTTGGGAAATTCGATGCCTACTGGTTCTCTGGTGGCGACCAGTCACGGCTATCCAGTGTTCTTGTCGGAACTGCCGCACTTGATACCATTGTGCGGCGCCACCAGGAAGGCGCGATGATAGGGGGCACTTCCGCTGGTGCCTCGGTTATGTCGAGTGTCATGCTGACAGGACGATGGAGAAGCCCGAACAATGAGGAAGAAGCCGAGCAGTTGAATATCGCCAAGGGCATGAAGGAGGTCGCGAAGGGGTTCGGCATCATGAAAGGTGCAATCATCGACCAGCATTTCATGAAGCGAGCCCGTTACAACCGGCTGTTAAGCGCCGTACTGGATCATCCTCAGCTGATAGGGGTGGGAATCGATGAGGAAACTGCACTCCTGGTTCGATCGGATGGCGTTTGGGAAGTACTGGGCAAGTACTATGTCAAGGTCTTTGATGCCCGCCGTGCTCACATCATCGACGATGATGGGCCACTGGCCAAAGCCAGCGATATCCGGCTGCATGTCCTGCCCGCCGGTAGCGAATTTAACGCCAAAAGTCGTAAGGTCAAGCTGCCAGGAGGTTGATAGACCTTCACAGACATTGTCCCACCTCTCCCTCCGGGAGCGGGAAGTCAGGCAAGGTAGCCGTCGGTCCTGATTCGGCGGACGATTTGCTCCATCGCTTCCGCGACATGGAGATGGCCGGTGTTAATGCTCACTTCCGGCGCGTGAGGCTTCTCGTATGGGTCACTGACGCCGGTGAAATCCTTGATGATGCCGGCGCGCGCCTTGGCGTAAAGACCTTTGGGGTCGCGCGCCTCGCATACTTCCAGCGGCGTGGAGACATGCACCTCAAAAAAACCGCCCATGGGTTCGATCATGTCCCGCACCGCCAACCGGGTCTCGCGGTAGGGCGCGATCGGCGCGCAAATGGCGATGCCGCCATGGCGGGTGACTTCGCCAGCGATAAAGCCGATGCGGCGGATGTTGAGATCCCGGTCCGCCTTGGAATAGGTAAGTCCGCTGGACAGCAGGGTGCGCACCACGTCGCCATCGAGCAGGGTGACCGGCCTGCCGGTCAGCTCCATCAGTTTCAGCTCCAGTGCCTTTGACAGTGTGGTTTTCCCGGCGCCGGACAGGCCGGTAAAAAAGACGGTAAAGCCGCGTTCGATTCTTGGCGGCTGGCGCTTTTGCAGTTCCGCCACCACTTCCGGGAAGGAGGCCCATTCCGGGATAGCTTCGCGGCCGTCGCGGATGCGTTGCTGGAGTTCCTCCGCGGAGAGGTTTTGCGCGGCCTGGCCGGGAGGGAGATATTCTTCCGGCAGGTATTGTCCCAGTTCGGGGACATGCACCATGCGCGGAAAAAAGAGGGGCTCCACGCTGATGGTGTTGAAGTGTTCCGCCATGCACTCCACACGCTCCGGCGTGAGTGCATCGTTGCCGCGCCGGATTTCGCCCGGCCCGGCATCGCCGCCGACGATGAAGTGGGAGCAGCCATAATTGCGCGCCACGATGGCCCGCCACAATACTTCGCGGACTTCTGCGGGGCGCGGGCAGAGCGGCAGCAGGGAAAGCTTTGCGATCCCGTGTGGGTAATGCGGCAGCAGGGCCTGGTAGCAGCGCATGCGGGTGAAGTGATCCGGGGATGCGGCTACCCCCGCGATGGCCTGGATCAGCAGGCCGGCATCGTTCTCCTGCGCGACATGGCGGGTGAAATCGAACTGTGCCCGGTGCATCACGTGATGGGGCTGAAAAGCCGCCACCCGGCTGTGTCCGGCCTGAGCAAGCTGCGCACGTGTTGCCGCCGGGGTCAGGCGCAGTGCAGTGAAATCGCCATGGGAAGGCAGATTCAGCCCCTGCAGCGTACCGCCCACATAATGTTTGCCGAGGGAATCCAGAAAGACCACGCCGGGGTGCCCGGCCTGATCGGTACCATACACCTGGCGTGCTTCCTGCATCTGGTCGGCCTGCCAGCATTCGCTCACGCTGAGGATGGCAAGGAAAGCGCCGCCCGGTTCTTTCAGTGCAACCCGGCTGCCGGCGGCGAGTCCCTCCGTCACGTCGAGAACGATGGGAATGGGCCAGAAGCAGCCATCCGCCAGATGCATGTCAGCCACCACGCCCTCGTAATCCGCGCGTCCCATGAAACCCTGCAACGGCGACAGCGCACCATTCAGCAGCAGTTCCAGATCGCACAGCTGGCGCGGATTCAGTGTCAGGGCAGGCAGGGACGCAGCTTCATGCAGCAGGGCCTCGCGGTGCGCGTCCCCCGCCATGAGTTCGACCAGTTGGCCGCCATAGGGAAAGATCAGTTCGTTCAAGATAAATGCTCGCTGTTGAATACCATGCTGAAGCGCGTCATAAACTGTTCCAGTTCGCTCTCCGGCAGGTGATTGATACCGGCCGCTCCCTTGCGCCCGCCGCCAGTCTCGAACTGGCGGCACAGTTCATCCGCTCCGCTCGGGTTGACGCGCGGTGCGCGTACGCTGACCTGATAGCCGCCACCGGATTTTCGCGTCAGCACCGCATGGGCGAGGGCAGGCTCGTCCTGCGCCAGCAGGTTGCCGAATACGCCGCTGACGCGCCGCGCCCAGGGCTGGTCGGGGAGCAGATAGACACTCCCGGAGGGCAAGGTCCGTTCCGGGTGGAGCGACCGGGCCAGCGCCATGTCCGCAGAGCAGCCCTGTTTCAGGGTGGTAAAGACCGCTTCCCCGGCGATGAAATCGAAGGGGTCGGCGTAGGCATGCAGACGGCAGTAAAGCTCGGCCGGGTGAAAGTAAAGATCGTCCACGCTGTCGCCATAGGCGTTGTAGTTGAGGCATTCGCCCAGTTCGCGCAGTACCGTCAATTGATCTTCGGACAGGTTGAGGGGCATGGCGGCTGTCCGGGCGCTCTCCGGCAGGCCGTCGCCGAACGCCGCTGCCACCGCCCAGGCACGGAAGCGCCCCCCTAGCATGGCGTCCATCAGCAGGCTGGTGCAGGTAGCGGGGGAGGGGTCGATGTTCGCATGCAGGGCTGGATGAGCGGGGATGTCGCCGGCAAAGTGATGATCCACGTAAACCACTTCCACGCCCTGTTGGAGCAGGGCTTGCAGCGCTGCGCGGTTCCTGTCGAGTGAAATATCGAGCACGGTGACCCGGTCGCCCGCCTGGGCCTGAACCTGCTTCAGCAGGTCGATGTCGCGCTTGACCCCGGTGATGAGGGTGCTGTTGCAAGGCTCCGCGAGCCGCAGCTGATGCAGCGCGCAGATGCCGTCGGCGTCGCCATTGAAGACGTCAAAAGTGCTCATGGACTGATATGATACACATTTTTACCGGGGGTTCTGCGATGGAGGGGCAAGGTCTGGATGCATTGCGCGACGAGTTGCGGAAATTTGCCGCCGCGCGCGACTGGGAGCAGTTTCACACCCCGAAAAACCTCGCCATGGCCCTGATCGTCGAGGCCGCCGAACTGGTCGAGCAGTTCCAGTGGCTGACGCCCGAACAGAGCCAGAATCCCGACGCCGAGAAGCTGGAATCCGTGCGCCAGGAATGCGCCGACATCCTGATTTACCTCACCCGTTTTGCCGACATGCTGGATATCGACCTGCTTGATGCTGCGCGGGACAAGCTGGTGATCAATGCCGCCAAGTATCCGGCGCCAGAATGAGTTGAAAAACGATTAACCACGGGGCGCACGGGGAACACGGGGGTATGTGACTTTAATAAACCCTTGGTCTTCCCCGTGCGCCCCGTGTCCCCCGCGGTTAATATGCCTTTTTATAAGGAAGTAGGAAAATCCATGAGTTACTTCGAAAAACACGTATTTTTCTGCACCAACCAGCGCGAGGACGGTCAGCCGTGCTGCGCCAACCATGATGCCCAGGCAATGCGCGACCATGCCAAGGGGCGGATAAAGAAGCTGGACCTGAATGGGCCGGGCAAGGTGCGCGTCAACAGCGCGGGCTGTCTCGACCGCTGCGGCGAGGGGCCGGTGCTGGTGGTCTACCCGGAAGCGGTGTGGTACACCTACGTGGACAAGTTGGACATCGATGAAATCATCGACAGCCACCTGGTCGGCGGCAAGGTGGTGGAACGCTTGAAGATCTGAAGATATCAGGGCGCTTGCATCACTTGCTTAGTGATAGACTAAGCCAATTGAACTAAGTTTATCAAGGCTGCTTATGCACACCGTAAACATTCATGAAGCCAAAACCCAATTATCGCGATTAATAGAGCAGGCGGTAGAGGGTGAGCCATTCATCATTGCCAAAGCCGGGAAGCCCTTGGTCAAAGTTGTTCGTCTGGAAACCCCGACCCCCGAAAAAATACGCAGATTGGGTTTCATGGCGGGCGAAATCAGCGTACCTGATGATTTTGATCGCATGGGCAGCGGGGAAATCGAGCAGCTTTTCGGAAGTGAGGAATGAAGCTGTTGCTGGATACCCACCTTCTGTTGTGGGCTGCCGGTTCGCCTGGAAAGTTGCCAGAAGCGGCGCGTCAACTGCTGGAAGACCCGCAGAACGAATTGCTTTTCAGTGCGGCCAGCCTATGGGAAATTGCCGTCAAGCGCGGGCTTGGTCGTGCAGATTTTCAAGTGGATGCAAGGGTGCTGCGCCGCGGGTTGCTGGACAACGGCTATCAGGAACTGGCGATTACCAGCGAACATGCTGTTTTTATCGATAGTTTGCCCTCGATGCATAAAGATCCGTTTGACCGCCTGCTTGTTGCGCAGGCAACCGTTGAGGGCATTATTCTGCTGACAGCGGATTCTTTGGTGGCGCAGTATCCAGGGCCAGTCCGACAGGTATGATTCCTGTTCTTTCAGCCAGCGCCTTGCGTAAGCGTTATGGTGCAAGCGAAGTGGTTGCAGGTCTCGATCTGGCGCTGAAGCCGGGCGAGTGCTTCGGCTTGCTGGGTCCCAACGGCGCGGGCAAGACCACCACGTTGCGGCTGCTGCTGGGCCTGACCCGGCCGGATGGCGGCTCGATTTCGCTGCTGGGCCTGCCCGTTCCAGAGAATGCGCGTGAAGCGCGGCTCAAGGTTGGCGTGGTGCCGCAGGTGGACAGCCTCGACCCGGATTTTACAGTGACGGAAAATCTGCTGGTTTATGGCCGCTATTTCGGCCTGAAGGACCACGATATCCGGGCACGGATTCCGGCTCTGCTTGAATTTGCCGAGCTGGAGAGCAAGGCGGAGGCGAGTATCGAATCGCTCTCCGGCGGCATGAAGCGGCGCCTGACCCTGGCGCGCGCGCTGGTCAACGACCCCGATGTGATCTTTCTCGACGAGCCCACCACCGGCCTCGACCCGCAGGCGCGCCACATGATGTGGCAGCGTCTGAGAAGATTGCTGGGTGCGGGCAAGACCATCCTGCTGACCACCCACTTCATGGAAGAGGCCGAGCGCCTGTGCGACCGCCTGCTGATCATGGACAAAGGGGTGGCGGTTACCACCGGCGCGCCGCGCGACCTGATCGCCGAGCATATCGAGCCGCATGTGGTGGAGATCTATGGCGGGGAAGGGAAGCCGGACTGCGCCGGTTTGTGCCAGCGCCAGGAGCAGGTGGGAGAAACCCTGTTCTGCTATGCCGCCGATCCTCATGCTCTGCTGGAGCGGCTGCAGCAGCAATGCGAATTGCGTTATTTGCATCGTCCATCCAACCTGGAAGACGTATTTCTGAAACTGACCGGCCGGGAGCTGCGGGAATGACGCAGCAGACAAATTACAGCCCGCCCAGCTTGAGCTGGCGCTTTGTTTCCGTATGGCGGCGCAATTTCCTGGTGTGGCGCAAGCTGGCGATTCCCTCCATCCTGGGCAACCTCGCCGACCCCGCCTTTTACATGCTCGGCCTGGGTTACGGCCTGGGCAGCCTGCTGCCCGAGGTGGGCGGCGTGTCCTACATGACCTTTCTCGCCGCCGGCACCTTGTGCTACAGCACCATGAACAGCGCCACCTTCGAGAGCCTGTATTCCGCCTTCTCGCGCATGCATGTGCAGAAAACCTGGGACGCGATGCTGAATGCGCCGCTGGAACTGGACGACGTCATGCTAGGCGAACTGGTCTGGGCGACGAGCAAGAGCGTGCTTTCCGGGATCGCGATCCTGGTCATCATCCTGGCGCTGGGCCTGGCGAATTCCTGGCTGCTGCTGTGGACCCTGCCGCTCCTGGTGCTGATCGGTTTCTGCTTCACCGGTCTGGCGCTGGTGATGAACGCGCTTTCGCCCAATTACGATTTTTTCATGTACTACTTCACCCTGGCAATCACGCCCATGGTGCTCTTGTGCGGCGTGTTTTACCCGGTCGAGCAGCTGCCGGCTTTCCTGCAAGCCGTCGCCAACTGGCTGCCGCTGACCCATGCCATCCAGCTGGCGCGGCCGCTGGTGCAGGGCGAATGGCCGCAGCATGTCATTTCTCATGTCGGCGTATTGCTGGCCTATGGGGGCGGGGGATTCTATCTGGCACTGGTGCTGGTGCGGCGCAGGCTGTTAAAATAGCCGGCTGAAAAAACTCAGGAAATTCAAAATCATGATACTGGTCACAGGCGGCGCCGGCTTCATCGGCTCGAACTTTATTATCGACTGGATTGCCAGTGAGCAGACTCCGGTCATCAACCTCGACAAGTTGACCTATGCCGGAAACCTGAACAACCTGACCGCCCTGCAGGGCGACGCCCGGCACGTTTTCGTCCAGGGCGATATCTGCGACGGCGCCCTGGTGGGCCGCCTGCTGCGCGAGCACAAGCCGCGCGCGATCGTCCACTTCGCCGCCGAAAGCCACGTCGACCGCTCCATCCACGGCCCGGCAGAGTTCATCCAGACCAACATCAACGGTACCTTCAGTCTGCTCGAAGAAACGCGGGCCTACTGGCAGGGATTGCCGGGTGCGGAAAAGGAGGCCTTCCGCTTCCTGC
Source organism: Gammaproteobacteria bacterium (assembly GCA_018824405.1). Taxonomy (GTDB): domain Bacteria; phylum Pseudomonadota; class Gammaproteobacteria; order Burkholderiales; family Sulfuricellaceae; genus Sulfurimicrobium. Next base: position 28,126 of record JAHJGO010000011.1, on the reverse strand, counting down.
ACGTTTCCACCGATGAAGTGTATGGCTCCCTCGGACCGGATGACGCCCCGTTCAGCGAAACCACGCCATACGCGCCCAACAGTCCTTATTCCGCTTCGAAAGCGGCCTCCGACCACTTGGTGCGCGCCTATCACCACACCTATGGTCTGCCGGTACTGACGACCAATTGCTCCAATAATTACGGCGCATACCAGTTTCCGGAGAAACTCATCCCGCTGATCATCCTCAATGCCCTGAACGGCAAGCCCCTGCCTATCTATGGAGACGGCTTGAACGTTCGCGACTGGCTTTATGTCGGCGACCACTGCACCGCCATCCAGGAGGTGCTGGCAAAGGGACGCTTGGGCGAAACCTACAATATCGGCGGCTGGAACGAAAAAACCAATCTCGATGTGGTGCATACGGTATGCAGCATTCTGGATGAACTGCAGCCGGCGGCAAATGGCAATCCTTATGCGTCCCTGATTACCTACGTCAAGGATCGCCCCGGTCACGACCGCCGCTATGCCATCGACGCGCGCAAGATAGAACACGAACTGGGCTGGAAACCGGCTGAGACCTTTGAAACCGGCATGCGCAAAACGGTGCGCTGGTATCTGGATCATGCCAAGTGGATTCAGAATGTGACCAGCGGTGAATATCGCAACTGGATTGGCAAGCAATATGGGGAAACCTCATGACTAAAGGCATCATCCTCGCCGGCGGTTCCGGTACCCGGCTGCACCCGGTGACGCTGGCGGTTTCCAAGCAATTGCTGCCGGTTTACGACAAGCCGATGATTTACTATCCCCTGACCACGCTGATGCTGGCCGGGATACGCGATATTCTGATCATTTCCACCCCGCAGGACACCCCGCGCTTCGAGCAGTTGCTGGGCGATGGCGCGCGCTGGGGGCTGAATATTTCCTATGCGGTGCAGCCCGAGCCGGAGGGCATTGCCCAGGCATTCATTATCGGCGCGGATTTCATTGGCAGCGACCCGTGCGCTTTGGTGCTGGGCGACAATATCTTTTATGGTCACGAACTGTCACAGGATTTGCAGGCGGCGGCGAAAAAGAAGGAGGGGGCAAGCGTATTTGCCTACCCGGTACATGATCCGGAGCGCTACGGCGTGGTGGAATTTGATTTGAATCGTAATGCGATCAGCATCGAGGAAAAACCAGCGCAGCCGAAATCGCGCTACGCTGTCACCGGCCTGTATTTTTACGACAACCGGGTGGTCGAGATTGCGCGCAATATGCAACCATCCCCGCGCGGCGAGCTCGAAATCACCGATGTGAACAAGATGTATCTGGCCCAGGGCAAGCTGGATGTGGTGGTGATGAGCCGGGGAATGGCCTGGTTAGATACCGGTACGCACGAATCCCTGCTGGAAGCTTCGATGTTCATTGAAACCATCGAGAAGCGCCAGGGCCTGAAAATTGCCTGCCCGGAAGAAATCGCCTATCGCATGGGCTATATTTCCGCGCAACAGCTCGAAGCGCTGGCTGCGCCCCTTGCCAAGAACGGCTACGGGAAATATCTGCTCAACGTGCTGCAGGAAGAGGTGTATTGATGAATGTGATTTCCACCGCCATCCCCGATGTGTTGCTCATCGAACCGAAAGTTTTTGGTGACGAGCGCGGTTTCTTTTTTGAAAGCTTCAATGCCCGGAAATTTGCAGAACTGACCGGCGTAACGCTAGGATTTGTCCAGGACAATCATTCCCGCTCGGCAAAAAACGTACTGCGCGGCCTGCATTACCAGATCAGACAGCCGCAGGGCAAACTGGTACGCGTGGTAGCTGGCGAGGTATTCGATGTGGCGGTGGATATCCGCAAAAACTCCCCCACTTTTGGCCAGTGGGCCGGTTTTATACTTTCGGCGGAAAACAAGCGTATGGCCTGGGTCCCGCCGGGATTCGCGCATGGCTTCGTGGTATTGTCGGATTATGCGGAATTTCTCTACAAAACAACGGATTACTGGTCTCCTGAGCATGAGCGCTGCATTCTCTGGAACGACCCCGCACTTGCCATTGACTGGCCGATGCAGGAAAGCCCGCAACTGTCGGCCAAGGATCGGGAAGGCCTTTTATTGGCGGATGCCGAGGTTTTTGAATGAATATTAGATTGTTGGCGTTAGTGCTGGCGATGTTCACATTTTCCGCGCCTGCGATGGCGGATATGTATAGCTACACCGACGCCAACGGAATCATGCACTTCAGCAATGTTCCGGACAACCGCAAATACAGACTTATCCTTGGCACGCAACGCGCGGGAAACAATCCGGCTGGGGCTTCCTCGAACACCTCGATTCAGGTCAGTCGTGCCGGCAAGGAGCGTTTCGCACCGATTGTGGATAACGCCGCTCGTGCCCATCAAGTCGATCCGGCACTGTTGCATGCGGTGATCACCGCGGAATCCGGCTATAACCCGAGCGTCGTTTCGCCCAAGGGCGCGGTCGGCCTAATGCAGCTCATGCCGGAAACGGCGCGGCGCTATGGCGTAGAGAACAGCTTCGACCCCGTACAGAATATTACTGGCGGAGCGAAATACCTCAGCGATCTGCTGCAAATGTTCAACAACAACATTGAGTTGGCCGTGGCGGCCTACAATGCAGGGGAAAACGCTGTCATCCGCTACGGCTACAGCATCCCGCCATACCGCGAAACCCTGGCCTATGTACCCAAGGTGCTGAAACTGCAAAAGAAATATGGTTCAATTCTTTGAGTAAAGTACCAGTCTGGAAATAAATATGGGCATCCAGTAGTTCCTAGCTATTAACAGTCAGTTAAAATATTCAAATCATTTGATGCAGTTTTCTGAGGGCGGTTGGCAATTATAGAGTCCAACGGGCAAGCAGCTGACAAGTCTTTATAATGTCGCTGCGTGAATGCGGCAGGTGACATTTAACAGAGCCGTGCCTGTTTCCGCTGCCGACCGTAGAATACCTCGATGTGCTCAGTAATCTCCATCTTCGTCCTCCGTTCCCATGATTTTACAGGTCAGTACGCTGACCAAATCGAAACCGATGGCAGCGTGAAAGAAAAAAGATGTTATCAATGTTAAAATCCGGGCAAACCAATATCATCAATCCAACATCGGCAGAATAGCTTATCCTGCCCCGGTGGTTGTCTGAATGAGTGGAGCAACCGCATTCTGCCAATTTTAAACAGAGGAAATAATTGATTCATGCTGAAATACAATGCTCATAATTATGACGAATTTCTTCAGCTCAAAATACCGTTTTTGCTTTGGTGTGCCATATTATATGGTGTTCGCCACTTCTTTTTTATTGCGGCATCAAAACTCATGCCCCATGATGTTGCTACGACTCCTTGGATGGAGTTGCAGGCGCATGTCAATTTGATTTGGAGTGACCTGCCTTCTTTATTGGTGCTAATTGCGACCGGTCACCGGGTTCCTGAGGCCTCTCGAATAATGCGCTGGGTTTGGCTACATGGCCGGGGGATTCTTATAGGGTCTTACCTCCTCGGATTCGTTATTTTCTTTTATTTGCATTTGAATGTGATTAACGATTTCGGCAGTTCTGATTTTATGAGCGTACTGGTGGCTTTATTAACAGATATCGTCATCGCTGCATATGTGTTGCGTTCGGAGTTGGTTAAGGATGTTTTCAGAGATTTCCCGGAAGCAAAATCAGAACTAGAAACCAGACACAAGTCAGGCAGTTCCCTGCGTCAGCTTAAACAAGAATTAGACAAAGATCTGAACACAGCTAGACGCAGTAACCTTTTACGTGAACGCATAATGGAGAGCCAAACCCCTGTTGATTTGCAGAACTATGCGGGTGCGGAGCCACATGAATGGTTACAATCAGCAATCAAGCTAGAGTCCGCTGGAAAATTAGCTGAAGCAGAATCACTGTATCGCGGATTGTTGGAAGTGTCTCCGGATTCTGCGCCTGCTTGGCATGCGCTTGGCCTGATAGCATATCAGACAGGCAAATATGAGGTTGCGACTGCATTTGTTAAAGAGGCCATTTTGCTGGAGGGCAAGGTGGGATTGTATCAACGTAATCTGGGCGAGATGTATCGCCGCATGGGGCGAATGAATGAGGCGATCCAGCACGGTCAGTGCGCCTGCCGGCTCAGCCCCAAAGATGCAGACGCACGCTTCAATCTTGGACTGGCATTGACAGATGCAGGACGCTTGACGGAGGCCATTACGAGCTATCGTGATGCCGTAAAGCTCAACCCAACACATGGCGTATGTTGGCATAATCTTGGTGTTGTATTGCAGGCGGTGGGTGAAACGGAAGGGGCTAAGGATGCCTATGGCCAAGCGTTGATTCTTAATCCAGCGAATGTTGAAGCTCAGAAACAAATAAAACAGCTCCATGGCAATCGTGGCAATGCGGAGGGTGAATATGCATAATAATATACCTGCCATGAGGGGTGATGACCTGAAATGGGGCTTAAAACGAAATAAGAATTCAGTCTGTCATGAAAATATTACTTACTGGTAAGAATGGTCAGGTTGGCTGGGAATTGCAGCGCACCCTGGCGCCACTGGGTGACGTTGTTGCGGTGGATCGGCAGGCGCTGGATCTGACGAGCCCAGATGCGATCCGTGCCCTGATTCGTGAAGTCAAACCCAATCTGATTGTCAATCCTGCCGCCTATACGGCTGTGGATCAGGCAGAGAGTGAGCCGGAAGTTGCCATGGCGGTGAACGGTACAGCCCCCGCCATTATGGCGGAAGAGGCGAAAAAACTCGGCGCCGCGATGGTCCACTATTCCACCGATTATGTGTTCGATGGCAGCAAGGCCACGCCCTATAATGAGCTTGATGCAACCAGCCCGATCAACGTTTATGGCCGCACCAAGCTGGCAGGCGAACAGGCGGTCCAGGCGACCGGCATTCCCCACCTGATCCTGCGCACCAGTTGGGTATACGGAAACAGGGGCAAAAACTTTCTGCTCACTATCTTGCGCCTCGCCGGGGAACGTGATGAACTGAAAATCGTAGACGACCAGATTGGCGCGCCGACCTCCAGCCGTATGATCGCGGAAATTACGGGCCAGATTCTGGCACAATGCTTTTCACCCATTCCCCATTCCCCGTCACTCATTGACCAATACAGTGGTCTCTACCACCTGACCGCTGCCGGTCAAACTTCCTGGCATGGCTTCAGTGCTGCAATTCTGGAAAATCGGGTTCGTCTTACGGGGGCCCCTGCTCCGCAACTGAGTCAGATCCAGACCAGCGATTACCCCCTGCCGGCCCCGCGCCCGCATTATTCGGTCATGTCGAATAACGAGCTAAAGCATGCATTCGGCGTGGCTATCCCAACTTGGCGAAACGGGTTGGACTTGTGCATGGAAGAAATGTAACGTTCTCACCCACGAAGTGAAATTTCAATTGTGCTAGAATCCAAGGCTTTATTTTGTAAACAGAAAGCCAAGCAATTGACCAAGCGTCTGGGAGATATCCTGATAGAGCGCGGCAAGCTGGATACCGCCAATCTTGAGCGCGCCTTGCGCCTGCAACAGGCGGAGGGAGGCGAGCGTATCGGCGCTATCCTGATTAGGGCCGGGATGACGGCGGAGCGGGACGTGGTGGAAGCCTTGTCTGCTCAGCTTGGCTTACCGCTGGTGCCGGCAACTGACTATCCCGAATTGCCGGTGCTGGAAGAGAGTGTTTCAGTCAGGTTCCTCAAGGAATCGAAAGCTCTTCCCTTGCACGAAGATGCCGAAAAGCTGGTACTGGCGATGGCTGACCCGCTTGATGAATATGTCATCAATGCCTTTCGTCTGGTCACGCATCGTGAAGTGATCGCCCGCCTGGCAGTGCCTTCGGAGCTGGATGTCGCCTTCGAGCGTCTGTATGGCAGTGGAAAATCCTCCATGGACCAGATCGTGGGCGAGGTGGAAACCCGTGAGGAAGAAGGCGGCAACGAGGATTTGCAGCAGCTCAAGGATCTCGCTTCCGAAGCGCCCATCATCCGCCTGGTCAGCCTGATCATCAGCCATGCCCTTGAGGCGCGCGCCTCCGATATTCACATCGAACCGTTCGAGAACCGCCTGATTGTGCGCTACCGCGTCGACGGCGTGATGCATGAAGTGGAATCCCCGCCGCGTCGTTTCTCTGCTGCCGTTATTTCGCGCATCAAGATCATGGCCAGCCTTGATATCGCCGAACGCCGCCTGCCCCAGGACGGGCGCATCAAGTTGCGCATCCAGGGCAAGGAAATCGATCTGCGCGTTTCCACCGTCCCCACCATGCACGGCGAGAGCGTGGTGATGCGGATTCTCGACAAGAGTGGCACGGCGCTGGATTTTACTACTCTCGGCTTCGACCCGGACGTGCTGCAACGTTTCATGGACGTGCTGATGCAGCCGCACGGCATCCTGCTGGTCACCGGGCCCACCGGATCGGGCAAGACCACCACTCTGTATACCGCTCTGGACAAGCTCAACAACCCTGATCTTAAGATCCTCACCGTGGAAGACCCGGTGGAATATCAGATGGAAGGTATCAACCAGATTCAGGTCAAGCCCCAGATCGGCCTGACCTTCGCCAACGCCTTGCGCTCGATTGTGCGCCAGGACCCGGATGTCATCATGATTGGCGAAATCCGCGATCTTGAAACGGCGCAAATCGCCGTGCAATCCGCGCTGACGGGACACATGGTGCTGTCCACCTTGCACACTAACGATGCTGCAAGCACCATCAATCGCCTGCTCGACATGGGCATGGACGACTATCTGCTGACCTCCACCGTGAATGGCATCCTGGCCCAGCGTCTGGTGCGTACTCTGTGCAGCCATTGCCGGGAAGCTTTTCCGGCGTTGCCGGAAGTGGTGGAGGAAATGAAACTCGAACGCTACACCCGGGCCGATCCGGTGATGCTGTACCGCCCTGTCGGTTGCGAGGAGTGCGGTGGCACTGGTTACATGGGGCGTCTTAGCATCGTGGAGCTGCTGGTGATATCAGACGCTATCCGGAGTCTGGTGATGCGCCACGTCACAGCGGGCGAAATTCGCCAGCAGGCGATCGCGGAAGGGATGCAGACCATGTATGAAAACGGGCTGCACAAGGCGGTGACTGGCGTGACCACCATCGAGGAAGTCTTGCGTGTGACGCGGGAGGAATAGCCTTGCCGCTGTATCGTTACAAGGCGGTAACGCCGACGGGAGAAACCCATGAGGGGGAGATGGAAGGTATTGCTCAGTCCGTTGTTGTGGAACACCTCCAGGAAATGGGGCTCATACCGATTCGGGTCGATGAAACTGCCGCCAGCACTGGCCCAGGCAAAGCCGGAAAAGGTCTGCTTCATAGAAACAGAATATCTCAGGCAGAAATCGCCGTCTTTACCCAGGAAATAGCCACCCTGCTGCGCGCTGGTTTGCCGCTGGACCGTTCGCTGGGCATCCTGATCGGCATGTCCGCCAACCCGCAGGTGCTGCAGTTGCTGACTCAGGTGCGAGAAGATGTGCGCGGTGGCGCGGCGTTATCGGCGGCACTGGAAGCCCAAACTGGTGTATTTTCGCGTTTTTACCTTAATATGATCCGTGCTGGCGAGGCGGGTGGTTCGCTGGACGTGGTGTTGCAGCGCCTCAGCGAATTCATGGAACGCTCGAAGGAGCTCAGGGAAACCGTCAAGTCGGCCCTTATTTATCCCTCGATTCTGGTTGGTGTGGCGGTGCTCTCGGTTGCGGTTCTGCTGGTGTGGGTGGTGCCACAGTTTACCCAGATGTTTGAGGAGTCCGGCAAGGCGCTGCCCTTGCCCACACAGATCGTCATTGCTGCTGGCGATGCGGTGCAGTACTACTGGTGGGCCATGATCTTGGGCGGGATTGGAATTTATACCTGGTTTTTAAGTCAACTGAAACAGGCGGAAACTCGCTACAAATGGGACAAACGCTTTCTTGCGCTGCCTTTGGTTGGTGATCTGGTTGTGAAGCTGGAAGTCGCTCGCTTTGCACGCACCCTCGGTACGCTGATCGGTAATGGCGTGACCCTGCTGACGGCGCTTTCCATCGTCAAGGAAACTTTGAGTAACTCCGTGATGTCGGAGGGCTTGGGTGAAGTTGCCACCCAGCTCAAGGAAGGGCAGGGACTGGGCAAGCCACTGATGGAAGGCGGCCTGTTTCCCAAGTTGGCTGTGCACATGGTCATGGTGGGCGAGGAAACAGGCAAACTGCAGGAAATGCTCACCCGCATCGCTGATGTTTACGATCGCGAGGTGCAGAATGCCGTCAAGCGCATGCTTGCCCTCATGGAGCCGTTGCTAATTTTGGGCCTGGGCCTGGTGATCGGCGGCATCATCATGTCGGTACTGGTGGCGATATTGAGCGTAAACGATCTGGCAATGTAGGCCGTTATTAAATTTTTGGAGAAGAGGCGTACATGGAAAGAAATCAACTGAGTAGGCATCAATGGGGATTTACCCTCATTGAGTTATTGGTTGTACTGGTCATTCTGGGCCTGTTGGCCAGTCTGGCCGGCCCCAAGGTTATCAACTACCTTGGGGGTGCCAAATCGGATTCCGCGAAGTTGCAAATTGAAGAATTTGGCGCTTCGCTGGATCTTTTCAAGCTTGAAACCGGGCGCTACCCTTCCACTCAGGAAGGTCTCCAGGCGCTGGTGCAACAGCCGTCCGGATTGGTCGGCTGGAATGGACCTTATCTCAAGAAAAAAATGGTGCCAAAAGATCCTTGGGGCAACGAGTATCGTTATGTTTCCCCAGGCCAGTACGGCGCTTACGACCTGTCATCGCTGGGAGGGGATAACAAGGAGGGTGGTGAAAGCGAGAACAAGGACGTGTCGAGCTGGTGATTTCACTCCGCCACAGGGGATTCACCCTGATCGAACTCCTGGTGGTGATGGTGATAATGGGTTTGGCCTATTCGCTAGTACCTCCGTTGTTTTCCTCGGGTTCTTCCGGAGCGGAATTGAAATCGGCTACTCGGCAATTGGCGGCCGGGCTGCGCAAGGCGCGCAGCGAGGCGATTAGCAGGAAGAGGGAAACATTCCTGGCGCTTGATGTCGAGCAGCGCAAGTTCAAAATCTCCGGCGACAGCCGCGTCTTCAGCCTGTCGCGCAAAGTGGAAGTGAAACTGCACGCAGCTCAGAGTGAATTGTTTAGCGGACATACTGGTGGCATAAGATTTTTCCCGGACGGCAGTTCAACCGGTGGACGCATTACATTGGCAGTGGGTGATCTGATATATCAAATTGACGTGGACTGGATGACTGGAAGGGTGACGATAGGCGAATGAGAGGGCCAAGGACCAGCAGGGGATTTTCGTTGATTGAGATTCTGGTCGCATTCGTGATTCTGTCCCTGACGCTAAGCGTGATCATGCAGATCTTTTCGGGTGGCCTGCGCAATATTCGACTTTCGGATGATTACAGCCGAGCGCTTTACCTTGCGGAGTCCAGGCTTGCGGTACTTGGTGTGGAGCAACCCTTGCGCGAAGGGATAATGTCGGGAGAGCTTGACAGGCGATTTCGCTGGCAGAGTTCGGTGCAGCCTTACCGCGAAGCTGTCACTGCAGATGAGAACTCTCTCAAAGTTGCGCTTTTTCAAGCTACGGTAGATGTGAGTTGGGATGATGGTGGACATACGCGCCGTCTTGAACTGATAAGCTTACGTTTGGCACCCAAACCATGAATATATGGCGCAGGGAGTCAGGATTCACTCTGCTTGAACTGCTGATCGGACTGGCCCTGTTGGGCTTGATTCTGGCGCTTATGTTTGGTGGCCTGAGGCTGGGTATCAAGAGTTGGGATGCGGGATCGGTCGCATCTGACGAAGGAGCCAGGATTCGTGTTTTTGAAGGATTCATACGGCGTCAACTGAATGAGGTTTATCCTTATTTCTGGAAACCCGCAGATAGCCAGACACTAGCCTTTCTCGGCGCCCCGGATGTTATTCATTATGTGGGTTTTCTGCCTGGGGGCGGAGGCAGGCGCAACGGTTTTTACCTGCTTAGCCTGGCGGTTGAGCGGAAAGACCGGATTCAGCGCTTGGTACTGAAGTCCTTGCCACTATCTCCCGAGACGCGTGATTTTAGCGGGATGCAGGGCGCAGAGAAAACTGTGCTTGCATCAGGCAGTATTGCAGAGGGGGTGGAGGAACTTGTATTTGGCTATTTTGGCGCCGAAACCGAGCAGAGTGAACCAAAATGGCTAACTCGTTGGGATGACACCAAGCGATTGCCACAGCTGGTGCGCCTGCAGGTCAAACTGGCTACTGGCCAGGAATGGCCGGAACTGGTTGTGGCTTTAAGGGTGACGGGCGATGAGAGAGAATAAACGGTCTGGTCGCCAGCGCGGTTTGGCTCTGATTATCGTTCTATGGATGGTGACCCTGTTGTCGGTGATTGCATCAAGCTTCGCCTACAGCATGCGCAGCGATTTGCTGTTGGCGCACAACCTGCTGTTGTCTTCCAAGGCGCAGGCGTTGGCCGATGCAGGAGTGGAACGGGCTTTGTATGAACTGGCAAAGCCGGAAACAGATTTGCGGCGTTGGAAAGCAGACGGCTTAAGACGCGAATTCGAGATGGGAGGCGCCAAGATAGCAGTTACCGTGACGGACGAGTCTGGTAAAATCGACCTCAATTCAGCGCAGGATACACTGTTAAAAGCAGCACTTGCATCTTGCGGCCTGAACGAGGAACAGGTCTCTACAGTGATGGATGCGATTCTGGATTGGCGAGACCCGGATTCCCTGAAGCGGTCGCGGGGTGCGGAAGAGGATGAATACCGTGCAGCCGGGAAAAAATTCAGGCCATCAAATGGCCCGTTTGAAATATTGGAGGAGATGCAGCACGTAATCGGGGTAACACCCAATCTATACGCAAAAATTGCTGGGATACTGACGGTTTATTCGAAATTGCCCGGCATCAATCCAGCGCTTGCATCACGCGAAGTGTTGCAGGCGATACCCCAGTTGGAAGCGACTCAACTGGAGGCATATTTGAGTCAGCGGCAACAGAATCTGGAGCGTGATTTGCCTCCGCCTCCCTTCCCTGTGGCCGCGAGTTATCTGCTACAGTCAAATTCGCAGGTGGTGGGCATACGTTCCGAAGCCTTACTTGCAGACGGGACGCAGTTTGTGAGAGAAGCTGTCGTCAAGGCAACTTCAGGCGGCAATAGGCCATATCATTTTTTTAGGTGGGTTGAAGGCATTGTTAAAGAGAAGTGAAGTACCCGTAGATAACCGAGGTTAGATGCAAATCACATTCGACACTTACCGCCAGCGATTGGCGCCTCTGCTCAAACATCCGAAGGTGGCCGGACTCCTGCGCTGGTGGATTACGGAGTTGAGGTCTCTGCTGCCGGCGCAGTGGCGTTCATCCAGCCTGGATCTTTCCAATTCGGTTGTGGTTCAGTTGTCCATGCAAGGCGTGCGAGTAAGCCGGGTCGATAAAGGGAGACTGGTGGAAATCGGAACACTGGATTTCAACTCGACCGGCCCTTCGGATCAGGGAGCTGCATTCAGACATCTTCTGGACGGGCTTTCTGGCAATTCTGACAAGGTGATGATCGGGCTGTCAGACGAATTTGTGCTGGTCAAGAAAATGTTCCTTCCTCTGGCTGTAGAGGAAAATCTCGAGAATGTTCTGGCATTCGAGATTGACCGGCACACACCGTTCAGCTCAGAGCAAGTGTATTTTGATTATCGGATACTGCACCGAGATATACAAAAAAACCGCATGGATCTGGAAATTGCCGTTGTGCCACGCGAAACGGTGGATCGTCTGGTAGGTCAACTAGGCAGTTGGGGTGTGACGTTTGGCGCAGTGGTGATGACGGAGCAGGAGGCCCTTCGTAGCGACTTCAACCTCCTTCCTCGCGCCCGCCGTCCACGGCCTGCGGCACTTCTGGGGCAGCGTAACCGTAGCTTGATGGTGCTGGTTGTCCTCCTTGCTGTGGGGGCGCTGCTCCTGCCAGTTGTGATTAAAAGGGAGGCCGTGCTGCAGTTGGCGCCCGTTGTGGAACGGGCAAAACATGCCGCCGAGGCGACGGATGGTTTGCACCGGAAGCTGGATGAGATCACGGCCCAGCACAACCTTCTGTTGGAAAGAAAGCAAAATTTCCCTGTGATTGTGGCGCTGTTCGACGAATTAACCCGCGTACTTCCGGATGATACTTGGGTGCAGCAATTCGACTTGAAAGGCAAGGAACTGCAGATCATGGGTGAAACAGGGGATTCTTCAAAACTGATCGCTCTCATGGAACAATCAAAGATCTTGCACGGTGCCAATTTTCGTTCTCCTCTCACCAAGGCACAGAATCCAAGCAGCGAACGTTTTCATCTGGGGCTGGAAGTCAAGCCGTTAGCAGTTGACGTGATTTCAGCTGTGCAACAGCAAAGTTCAGTGCAAATTAAAGAGCAGCAGGATGGAGAGACTGCCAAGACCATGGTTAAACCACAGCAAGCCCAGACCGGGCAGGAAAAAGGCTGATGCGTGAACTAACACCCAAGCAAAGTCGTTTTCTTGCAATAGCATTGCTGGCCTTCCTTCTGGGTCTCGCTGTTCTGGCCATAGCAGCACCGGTTCTGCTGTTGCACCAACACTATGACGTGGCGCTGGAAGGTTTGGGTGACCGACTGACCCGTTATGGCAGAATCGTGGCAATGCGGCCGGAAATCGAGTCGCAGCTCAAAATCGCACAAGACAAACGGGCGTCAAGATTCTATCTTAAAAATAGTGGACCCTCGCTGGCTGCAGCAGAGATCCAGGACATTGCAAAAATAGTGATCGAGCAGCATGGCGGCAAATTGACCAGCATGCAGGTCTTGCCGCACAAGGACGAAAATGCTTATCGCCAAGTCACTGTCAACGTGCAACTGTCAGGAAATTTCCAGGCTTTGCATGAAGTAATCTACGCGCTTGAAAATACGCAGCCCTATCTTTTTATTGATAATGCCAGCATCCGGTCTCCACTAAGCGCTACAGCCCGCAACGCAGCCGACGCAGAACTTTATGTACAGCTTGATCTGGTCGGCTTCGCTATTTTGAAAGGCGAACAATGAGCTCGTCACTCGGCAGCGAGAAGATAGTCACTGTCCTGGCAGTGGCTTTGAGCCTGTTGCTTGCAGGTACGATAGCGTATGAGTGGCAATGGGGCGAACGCTTCAGACAGGAACTCACAAAATTGCGTAAACCGGATGCTAAAGCGGTGTTTGCCGCCTTGCTTCCCGAGTTTGCCTTGCTCCCAAGGGAGGCTGCATACAATGAAACACTGACTCGGCCCATCTTTATCCCCAGTCGTCGAGGCAGTCCGACGAGCAGCACGGGTGGACAGCAAATGAAAAAAGGCCAGTTTGTGCTGAGTGGAGTCATTATTGTCCCGGGGCAAAGGCTGGCTTTATTGCGTGACGTGACGACTGGCAAGTCGGAGCGAGTGGAACAGGGAAATGAAATCAGGGGTATGCAGGCGGAGCGGGTGGATGCTGGAGCAATTGTACTAAAGCAGGGTAATGAAACGGAGGAACTGGTGCTCATGGTACAACGGGCGCCTGCTCCTCAGCAAAATGGCGGGAATGCGGCAGAGCTCCCGTCCATCCCCGCCAAGCCGTCTGGTTTGGCTTCTGTTACCGTCAGTGAGCCTGCTAAACCACTCGATACTGATGATCAGCGCATCGAAGAACAGGAGCGTCAACGTCAGAAGCAACTGGAGAATTACCAGGAAAACAACCGAATTCGGAAAGAAAAAGGAATGCCACTCCTCCCAATTCCGCCGAGTTTGTTGGAGCCAATCAGGAAAAAATAAGGTTGGCGCCGTTGCGCCTTATTGAGGAATACGAAATGAAGCAAAAAAAAATTGCTGTTGCCATCGGACTGATATTTGCAGCACTGGCGACTGGATGCGCGACAACTGGTCAGGTAAACACTCCGGGAGATAGCGGCCCTTCGCTTGTGTCCCGGGAAAAAAATGACGTGGTAGTGAATGAAAGCCAGGTGGCTGACAAAACAGAAAAGGACAAGGCAGAGCAACAGCCCGTTATGGACGGAAAGCAGAATACCGTACCGGCGAACGAAGAGAAAATCGAGCGGTACAAAATTCATCCTGGCAGTGGCGTTTTCGTCAAGGCTGCACCTACCCCTATTCCATCCTCAATGGTGGGCGGATCAGATCAGGAGATAACGCTGAATTTCGAAGGCGCCGATATTCGGGAAGTGGTCAAGGTAATACTCGGTGATGTTCTGAAGGAAAGCTATATCGTTGATCCCCGGGTGCAAGGCTCCATAACAGCGCGCTCAAGCAAGCCAATGGCTCGCAGTACACTGTTGCCGACCATGGAAATGTTGTTGCGCATGAACGGCGCAGCGATGCTGCGTGAATCGAATGGCATCTTCAAGGTTGTTCCCTCAGGGGCGGCGATCAAAGGCTCGTCCAGCCCTCGTTTGGGTGGCGGCGGCCGGGCGCTAGCAGAAGGACACAGTATACAGGTGGTGCCTCTACAATATGTCAGCGCACGTGAAATGGCCAAAATACTGGAGCCCTTGGCTCCTGAGGGAGGCGGAGGCGTAGTGCGGGTGGACGAAATGCGTAATCTGCTGATTCTTTCAGGCGCTGAAGCGGAGTTGCGCCACGCCCTGGAAACCATTGACATGTTTGACGTGGACTGGATGGCCGGCATGTCCATTGGCATTTTCCCGCTCAAACATTCGGACGTGAAAGTTGTAGGCACAGAACTGGACAAACTGTTTGGAGAAAGAAGTTCCAGCCCGGTTGCGGGCTTGCTGCGTATTGTTCCGGTGGAAAGAATGAACGCACTGCTGATAGTGACGCAACAGCCAAAATATCTCGAGCAGGCGAAGATATGGGTTGAACGTTTGGATCAGGGCGGTACATCAGGCGGAAGTAACCTCTACGTTTATCAGGTGCAAAATGGAAAAGCCGAGAGTATCGCCATCTTGCTCAGCGACATTTTCGGCTGGAGCCGCCCTCAGCAACAGGCCGCTCCACAGCTGGCGCCAGGATTGGCGCTAGCGGAATTTACAACGACAGCCGCCGCTTCTCAGGCCATCACCTCACTGACGGACAAGAAGGCGGTTGATTCGAGCCAGAGCAAAGCCACCCCTTTCGCGACGACACCAGCTCAACCTGTTTCCAGCGGAAGCAGTCCATCGACAGTATCCCAATCGCCATCATCCGAGGTTCGTGTCATTGCTGACAAGGACAATAATGCTTTGCTGATTTACTCATCTGCCGGTGAATATGAAAAGATTGAAGCAGCGGTCAAGAAGCTGGATGTGGTCCCGCGCCAGGTGCTGATCGAAATGACGATTGCGGAAGTCACGCTGACAGATGAATATCAGTATGGCCTAGAGTGGTATTTCAGCAATGGTCCACGCCAGGGCGGTCAGTTGGACACCGGAATTGCCGGCATCGCGCAACTGGTACCGGGATTTTCCTACGCATGGAAAGATAGTGCCGGGGCGATCAAGGCGGTATTGAATACTTTGGCTACCAACTCGAAGCTGAACATCATTTCTTCTCCCCATGTCATGGTGTCGGATAATCAGGTTGCAAAGATCCAGGTTGGCGACCGCGTGCCAACCGTCAGCCAGACACAGTCACTGGCAACCACCACAACCACCACAGGTGTTATTAGCTCGGTGCAGTATATTGACACGGGCGTGATGCTTGCAGTCAGGCCACATATCAATGCTGGCGGGCAAGTGACCATGGAAGTTAGTCAGGAGGTCAGTAACGCTTCGAAAACGACGACCTCCGGCATTGATTCACCAACCATCAGCAAACGTACGGCACAAAGTACGGTGACCATCCAGTCAGGGGAAACCATGGTGCTGGGTGGTTTGATCAAGGAGGAAAAAAACGATGGTAGCGCCGGAGTGCCGCTGTTATCCGAGATCCCCATCCTGGGGGCTCTATTCGGCAATCAGACCAAAAAGAACAACCGCACCGAACTGGTAATTCTCATCACGCCACGCGTGGCGAACAACAGCCAGCAGTCAAGAGAAATCACAGACGAGATCAGGAAACGTATTTCAGGCATACAGACACTGGGGCAGCGCCTAGATGCAAAATACAGCGAGTAAGGGCGCGCGACAGGATAAAGAAGTGCCTTAAAACAGGAAGCGGGCTAGTGCAATCTGGCGTCCGTCCGGCAGCGTCAGAATGGCACTTGTGGTTGACGTGAACAGAAGACGGATGCTGCCCACGTTGGGGTTGACAATGGATGGAGGCTTGTAACTCCCGCTCAGGGTCTGGCCATTCGCCCATTGTATCCAGGTACCCGAGTAGCTGTTTGCCGAAGTCATTTTGCCTGCGCTCGAATACCAGATGGGCTTGCCCTGAGCATCATACATATAGCCCGCCATGAATAGGGTTCCGTCCTGGATTTCCAGGGCGAACCCGCGACCGCTTTCTGCAGAATTCCACCACCATCCAGATTCCGGCTGGAAAGCTGCTGGTGGCGCGTCGACTCCGTTCGCAACGATTTCAAAGCGCTCGATCTGGATAGTTCCGCCCGGCCAGCTTAGAGAGCCATGACTACTGTCACTGAACTGAAGCGTAATGGAGCCGGCCAGGCCAGCGTTGAAAGGTGGAATGTAGGGACCGGTAAGTGTTTGCCCCCCGGTATAGGCTGTCAGGAATCCCTGATAGGATGATGTTCCCGTTGCGCCACCCGATGCATACCACGATGCTCTGCCATCGGTTTCATAAAGATAGCTGGCCATGAAGAGGTTGTCGCCTCGTTTCTCAATCATGAACCCCCTTCCACTCTGAGTCGGGTTCCACCACCAGCCTGTTTTAGGCGAGAATTGCCCGCTCGCTGCATTGACGGCAGCGCCCGCGTTGACAATTCCGCTGCCGCAGTTTTCAGGATAGGACGCACACCAGGTCCCGATGGTGAAGGGTGTGGCGCTAGACTGGATGAGCGACAATATCTGGGAAGGGCTCAAGCCAGGTTTGATGGAAAGCATCAGCGCGGCAACCCCTGAAACGTGCGGTCCCGCCATGCTGGTTCCACTCAGGGACTGATAAGTGTATGCTGCGGGTGCAGTTGTCCCTGCGTTATAGGTTGAAAATATCGCATTACCTCCTCCATCGGGGCCATCGCCTCCGGGCGCAGAAATCTTGATCAGCGCGCCATAGTTGGTATAACCGGTGGCATCACCCGCACGTCCATTTGCCGCAACAGAAATGACTCCATTGCAATTTGCCGGCCAGGAGAATGCAACATTCGTGTCTTCATTGCCTGCCGAAACCACTATTACAGCACCGCTGGCAAGCGCATCATTGATGGCAGACTGTATGCTGCTGAAGCAAGCGCCTTCCCCGCCCAGGCTGAGATTGAGAATTCTTGCCGGTGTGAAATTGTCAGGAGTGCCCGGTACCGGCAACCCGACAGCCCAGCGGATGCTATCAATGACATCACTAGACATGCCTCCGCACTTGCCACCTGCGCGAATCGGCAAAATCATGGTGTGCCAGCCTGTTCCTGCCACGCCTGCGTTATTATTTGTGACAGCACCGATGATGCCCGCAACATGAGTTCCGTGCCACGAACTATCCGATGCCGGTTCGCCGGGGCCGCATTCATTGGATGCGACCCAGTCGCCAGGGTCTCGGGGATCGCTGTCACGAGCGTCGCCATCATTGGATAAAGTGATATCGGTAATCATGTCGTAGCCGGACAGAAGCTTTCCAGCCAGATCAGGATGGGGGAGAACTCCGCTGTCGATTACCGCCACCACAATGCTGGAAGACCCCGCGCTAACATCCCAGGCGGCAGGAAAAAAAGTTCCTCCGGGGGCTTCAAACAAATTCCATTGCGATGGAAATAGAGTGTCATTAGGTGTGAGTTTTGTCTTAGCGGATACAACCGGATCGGCATAAAGCACATCGGGGTGCTGTTCCAGTCGCCTTGCCAGAGCGGTCAGCTCACTAAGCGACACTCCTCCTCGTATTCCAAGTAAATGTCCGCCCCCTGAAATTGCTCGCAGATAATCAAGGTCGACACCAGCCGCCTGGCTTAACTGAACCAGGACGGGCTGAGACAGGGTGTCGAAATTTCTGAGTTTGAGAGTGACCTGGTTACGGCTTGGCTTTTGTTGGGCATTAAGAGTGCGGCTGCGAATACTGGATGGTGTTGCGGCACCAGAAATCAATTCCGCCCAAAGCACTTCGGGCAGAAGACGCAAGCGGGCGAGAATATGGTTTGCTTCTGCAGTGCGTACAGAATGTGGAAGTTGCAATACCCGTGCGTCCGTACGGGTCGTGCGCGACAGTGTCAGGCTGGTTCGAGCAGCCTCCGACAGGCGTTCGAGAGCTGACGAATGCCCCGGCTTGAACTGCAGTTCGATTGCGTAAATATTATCAGCAGGGGCGGCAATTTTCCTTTGATCGTTGGAAGGCGCGGCGAGAAGATGGGCGCTGTGTGAAAAACAAAGAGCCAGAAATAGCAGCAGGCCATTGACAAGCTTCATTACGAAAAGATGACAAAATGCCGGGGAATAGAGGGGCAAGAGTGACGAACAAAAAATGTGCAGGAATGGTTCAGGGGCATGATGCCTGCCCATCAGGCTTTTTGATCAATGCCATAGTTGTCAGGTTCATTTTGCATGGCATTATAGGCCATCTGGACTTTGCCTGCATTCCACTCCTGAATACTCCACGCTGTAGGGTTGCCGCCAGTAGTGTATTTGACGGTAGTATCCCTGGCTTGTGGAAGGAATGGGGTTAACGCATCGATTTCCTGCTGGCTCAGCATGTCCTGTCGGAATAGCCCGAGTCTGCCATCATTTGGAGTCTGAACCAGATTCGGCAAGGAGTTGTCACTCATCCTGATCTGATCCATATTTTGCCAACCGAAGATTCCCCCGCTACCGGCAGTCTGAAGATGAAATTGGCCATTTTCATCCACACCGATGCGTACAAACCCCCCCGCGTTATCGCTCATTTTGTCCATGGCCGATGCCAGAGCCGGCGTATTCTTGTAAGGATCGATATAGTCCATGCCCAATTCATCTGCCAGCTTGCGCAGATTATCGACGCTTGACCCGGTTGCACGGGCGATGTCATAGATAGTGGCACCCGCTTTGATAAATGCATCCGCGACTTCCTGAGGAGTCTTGCCGGATTGCGTTAATGCCTTGATTTCGAAATCCGTCATTACTTCAGTTGCTCGTTGTACCGAAGGCTGCGCTAGAGACGAGTTGAGGATTTGCGCAAATGACGGAATCGACCCCAGATCTGTTACATCATTTTTGTTGGCAGTTGAAGAAGTCAAGATACTTGTAGCCAGACTGCTGCCGGCTGCTTCAGTGCTGAGTGTCATGCTTTCCCCCAATGTAGATCATTCAACCATGGGCTTGATCCAAGCATGAAACGTGCCAAAATCAAAGTCATGAGCAGCAATGGCTCTCTAAGTGTGAACACCAACGAAAACGGCAAACAGAACGGCAATTTTTGCCGTATAGAATTTTATAATAACCCCGTTACCTTCATTGACATCGTGGTGCGTTGGGCGGATATTAATTTACAGTGCAATTGAATTTGCGATCTGTAGGAGGTGTGTGATGAGTTATTCAAAATGGTTAGGTACTTTGTGTACGGTGGGATTTTTGTGCCTGCAGCCTATCCAGGCCGAGGCTGCACCGGAGAGTGGCTGGTGGTGGAATCCTGCGGAAAGCGGGAGAGGTTTCAGTATTGATATTCAGGGTAACAGTCTGTTTATGGCCGGTTATTTTTATGAAAGCGACGGCCGCTCAACTTGGTTGGCTTCCGGTGGGGCGATGCAGAGTACGATGGCCTACCAAGGCAGCCTGCTGGGCTACCGTAATGGCCAGACCCTCACGGGGGCATATCAGCCGGCCACTCCAACGAGCCCAAGTCCGGGCAATATCTCGTTGCAGTTTTCGGACGATACACACGGGACGCTCACCTGGCCGGGAGGAACGATCCCGATCGAACGTTTCATGTTTGGTTCAGGCTCATCCAGCTTCCAGCCCGAGACTGGGTGGTGGTGGAATGCATCGGAAAGCGGACGTGGTATCTACATAGAAAAACAGGGTTCCACCCTGTTTATGGCTGGCTATATGTACGATAGTTCGGGTAACCCAGTCTGGTATTCCTCCGGAAATGTAGTGGCCTCACCTACTCTTTTTCAAGGTAATTGGTCCGAATTCCGCAATGGTCAAACCCTGACGGGCACCTACAAGGCACCTTCCGCACCGACAAGCGCCGGTAGCGTAAGCGTGCAATTCAACAGCACCACGTCCGCCACGCTCACCCTGCCCGATGGCGTGCAGAAGCAACTGACGCGGTTTTATATTACGGCGGCAGGAGCCAACTACCAAGGATGGCTGACCGGCGCATCACCTGACCAGGCAAGATTTATAAGCGCACGCGGCTACCCGCACGTCTTTACCCTGGGCTTTGTAAACGAGGAGCTCAACAGCTTTGGTCTGGCCGCTCCCCTGGCTACACCAAGAAGAGTGGAAACCTGGGCATATAACGGAGCAAATTTCGTATCAGTTCTGTTTGAGAATGGTTTTTTTGTCAGTCAGGAAACCGTTGGCGCCCACACCACGCTGCAATCAACGAACCTCAAGCCGAGCCAGTTCACGCCAGGCATGACAGAGGCGCAGGTCATTGCCATTATGGGTCAGCCTTCCTGTGTGCAGACCCAGGAAGTTGCTGGAAAGACAATTCGCTACTTGCGTTACAAACCGACGGCCCAGTCACCTGCGGCATCCGTTGCAATTGAGAATGGTAGCGTGATAACCGTGCTTGCCGGTTATGTAATGGTTGATCCCGGCCAGACGGTGGCCAACATCTGTCCTTGACAGCCGTTCACTTGGTGGAATGGTGCAACTCTGGGAGAATCAAAATGAAACTGTTAAAAACACTAAAGAAACAGGCTGGCGCACTGTTCTTGGTCTTCATCGTGACTGTCGCCGTCGTGGGAACAGCGGGCACGCTGATGATCAAGGTAATCCAGGGCCAGCAGGCGGCACAGGATAATGTTGTCGAAAAGATTATCAAGAATGAGCCGATTTCAGATGCGGAAATGAACGCGGCAATGAATGCCCGCAATAACCAGTTCAAGGTTGCTGGCGCCGGAGCGCAACTGATCAATGCAGTCGATGTGGCTCCTGACGTCAATAGCGTGGTTACGTCTTATGGCGGGGCTTGCATAGACAAGATGGTGGAGCGGGGAATGAGCTCGACACCCCGGCCTTCCTCCAGTAAGCCATTGCCGGCGGATGTAACGACGACCATACCCGGATGTACTTCCGGCATCTTCACCTGCGGCAATGGCAGTTTGGTTTGTGCCAGCAAGGTCTGCAATAGCTCGAACGACTGCGGCGACAACAGCGACGAAAGTGCCAGCATATGTGGCCAAGCGCAATCCTGTTGTCAAGCCACCAATGGTTGCCCGGGAGAAACCGGGTCTTCCTGCGCATCGAGTTGCTGCTGCTGTCCCTACGGGCAAGTTTGCGACCGTGTCAATCCGGGCAGAGGGTGCATTTCTGCCAATTGACTCTGCCATGTCTGTAAGGCAGAAATTTCGATAAGAGAGGCGCCTTACAGACAGGCAGAGTTTTTATTGCCAACCCATGGTTTTCTGAGGACGACCGTGCCGACGTCCCAAGCTTCCCAGGTGGAGGGGTCATCCAGATCCATCGTCAATCGATCTGCGATAATCCCCACCAGTTGCCAGGTGCCTACGGGAACGCCTTCGAGAGCCAGTGAGGAGGCAACCAGTGTTTCGCTAATCGCACCCCCCACATTCTTTTCACTGGGCAGATAGATGTCAGTAGCCGGGTTGAAATCAGCAAGATTCCAGCGCTGCACAAAGCTCACGCCGGAGGTATTGCCAGAATAGCGGGTGGCGATTTGATAAGTGGGGAGGGTTGTGTTGGTCCCGTTGGGGGTGTAAAGGATGATATAGACATCCTTCAGGTCCGCAACAGTGGTGCCGGCGTTATAGGCCATGGTAAAGGTGACAGCATCAATGATGCCGTCATTGTTGCAGGGGGAGAATTTCGTACTTGCAGGCTGGGTAGATGCAGGTTTCTCACCTGCGCTGCCCTTGGGCATGCTGATCGTTATTTTCATGGTATAAGTGGCGGACCAGGACACGCCGGACTGAAATAGCAGCGTGGATGCAATGACCAAGAACAATCCTAAGCGCTTCATGAAAATCTCCCGTTATTCGTAATACGAATCTTAATCTCGGTCTGTCCATTCGAAAAAATATCCTGCACCAATTGCTTGAGTCCTCTCTCGACGCGAAAAAGAGAGAAGGAAAAAAGCCCTTTCCCCCACGAGCGAGGGAAGGATGGGCAGGGGTAATGCAAAGCAGTTTTTAACAGACAATCCAGCTGAATATTACCTGAGCTTGCGGATAATTGATTCATAAAATGCCCGCAGGCCATTTTTTTTGCAGGGCTCAAAGCCTTTGCGGTATCGAATCAGGCGGGCGGGGTTGCCTGCAACCACCGCGTATGGCGGGACCGAGCGGGTAACGACAGCGCCTGCGCCCACCACTGCGCCCTCACCGATGGCAATCCCTTGCAGGATAGTGGCACCCGCTGCAATCCAGGCGCCGTTGCCGATACGAATTTTTCCATGACTGATGGGGTTGCGCCAGATGCTGGCATCGGCACCATCAATGACATGACCGGCAGAAAGGATGTGAACGTGAGAGCCGATCAAAACTTCATCACCAATTTCAAGGCCACCCTCACCGGAAAGATAACTGCCAACGTTCACGATCACATCGTTGCCAAAAGAAATGCCTGTGTCAGGGTGCTGGGCTGGATCACCAATAACCAGTCGCACGTGGTCGTAAAGGCTCACGCGGTCACCCATAATGATGCCGGCACGAGGCTCGGAACACGGGTGCCTCATGATGGTGACGGACGCTGATATGCGGCAGTCCAGCCCGATATGGTCGATGCCAGGGTAGACCGACAGAAAGCCCGGGATGCCGTGCAGATGGTTTGCCATGTCCGAAGCCGTGAAGCCTGCGCCTGCCGCGCTATCTGGCTTCAAATGGGGTGTCGATGTTGTCCAGCAGAATCTTGACCGGCCAGCGCTGCTTCAAGGTGTTGAACATGTCTTCCGCGCGCTGTCTGTAACAATCGGCCTGCTGTTTCTCAGCTACTGCTGCTTTTATATTTTCGTAAGACTCGGGAAGAGGTTCGCGACGCCCGGTGATCTGGTACAGGTAAAGCATTTCTCCCTGCTCCAGTGGGCCGACAATCTGTCCTGTGCCCGCCTTGGCCAGCGCTGCCATGATTGGATTGGATGCGTCATCTTGCGCCACATATCCCAGGTCGCCCTTACGAAACCTGTCAAATTCATCATCGCTATCTGCAGCAATCGCAGCAAATGTCACCTCGCCTTTGACAAGCTGAGCGGCAAGAGATTGAAGACGAGCCTGAATCTTCTCGCGATTCTCTGAAGTATATTTAAGGCCGAAGCGGTTCAGACGCAAAAATAACGGTGTTGAAAACTGTTCAGGATGAGCATTGTAGTACGCATGAATCACAGGCTCATCAGGCAAAGCGCAGCGTGGCGCAAGGCGCAGGCGCACAGCAATGGCATAAGCAGTGTCGCCGCCACTTTCGGGTCCAGGTCGAGGCATGCCGAGGCGCTCTCCTTCCATGATCAGGAGGCGTGTCCTGATCATGTCATCGAGAATACGTTTTGGTCCGCCGGGTATCGTCAGGTAGGGATAAAGATTTGGTAACGGGCGGGCGTAGTTAATTACGTCGAACTTGGTTATGGTCAGATTGTCGCCAATGGTGGCAAGGGCAGGATTATCCTGCTTCGATTCCGCCCAGAGAGGCCCGGCGGTAAAACCCGCAAAAAAAAATGCCAAAAGGATAATTATTGTTTTCATGGAATCGGCTTTGCGTTTTTCCATAATGGCCCAAAGATCAACTGCACGGAGGTGTCAGCCGAATTTGCTACCAGCAGGTCGAGATGCCCGTCACGGTCCAGGTCTATGAATTGCATGTCAAGCGGCAGAGCACCGGCAGATAGGCCGCGTCTCTCCCATGCTTCGCGCGGATTGCCATCCCTGGGGCGCGCCAGAACGACCCTGCCATTCTCGCTCAATGCCAGAATGGGCTGGCCGTGCTCTTGGCCGATTGCAACTGCGCTATAACCATATAGTGGCGCGGGAATTTCAAGCGTGCTGCGAATGCCGCCCTTGCCGTCGTTAAACAGGATGCGTGCCGCTTTCCCGGTTTCCAGTGCCACAGCCAGGTCCGGATGACCATCGTTGTCGAGGTCGCCCACAGCCAGTTGGCGGGTTTTGCCCGGACCTGCTTTCTGAAGCAGGGTCATCTCGAATTTCCGCTGCCCCATATTGCGGGCTAATCTGATCGAGCCGGCATCATATTCGCTCCAGACGAGGTCGGGTTTGCCGTCGCCGTCCCAGTCAACGATGCGCGCATATTGCGGAACAAAGTCCGCGGCAAGATATTGAGCTTTAAATTGCCTGTCAGCCTGGCCCCAAAAGATGGTCAAGGTTTTTCCGGCGTAAGGGCCGGAAACAACTTCTAGGCGCCCATCCTGGTCCAGGTCGCCCAGGGTCAGTGCAACCGGTGGGTGATCGGCGGGAATAATGTCCGCCAGCTTCAATTTGTTATTGGTGAATGTCCAGCGCTGCACCTTGCTGGTGCCTTCTGCAGCTACATACAACTCTGTCGGGCTCGCCCAGCGTACGGAGTCGGGATGATAATTGGTCGCGTCGTCCCGTGAGAGGCTCACGAGCGTGCGGTCAGGGTTGAGTTTCCAGATTTCGAGATAATTGTCGCGGTGGCTGATGGCCGCGATCAACGTTTCACCTGCAGGCGTAACGATTGCGGATGCCGACCATGGAGCATCGATCTGTATTTCACGTGCTACCGGGCCTTCGATACCAGCAGGTTTAACCGGCGCAGAAGCCTGAAGACAACCAGCCAGTAGAGGTAATAGTACAAGAATGGTGGAGAAGCGGGTCAGTCGGTTAATCATGGGATCGTCACGAATATTTGAACGCAATTATTCTAACAAAAAAAGGAACCCGAAGGTTCCTTTTCCTGTTGCTGGCGAGTGCCGAGGCGCCCGCCAGCAATATGATGCTAACTGCTGACTTAGCGGGATGCGTTCATCAGAGTCTGGGTCGCGCCGAAAGCAGGGTCGGAAACCACGCTGTAGGACAGGATGCCAGTTGCCAGAGCGGTGCTCAGGCTGAAGTTCACGAAGCCATCAACGAAGGTCGCTGGGCGGCCAATTTGAGCTTCTGGGTTGTAAACGTTCAGTTCCTGATTGGCCAGGGCCAGAGTTACAGACTGACGGTTCTGTGCATCGTCGTACATGTTGACGGTGTAGTTACCGATTGCATTGTTTGCAGTCCAGATGATGGTTGCTGTATCGCGACCACCAGTGGCGCCGTCGATCCAGTAACGCAAGTCAATGTGAGTTGCCATGGAAGCGGATGCACGCAGAGGCGCGCCAGTGTGAACGTAGCCGCTACCCATGCTCAGACCATTGATGGAAGTTGCGCCCAGCGTGGTCAGGTTAGCAGCAGCTGCTGCGGTGTAGTCCGAAGTGGTCAGAGCGGTTGCTGGAATGTAAGCTGCATCGCCAGAGGTGATGTAGAAAGCATTACAAGCGATGGACTCGGAGGTGCTCAGAACGCCGGCGCCAGCAGAGCTGTGGGAGAACGTCAGGTAACCTTGGATGCCGGATGTCAATGCACCAGCCATTGCGGACATGCTGTAGGAGTACATGTCGTTGGCTGTAACTGCGAACTGACCATCAGAAACGTGAGCGGAGTTCACGTCGAAGAATGTCCAGTACACGGTACCAGCGTGTTGAGCGGTAATGCCAACAACGGTGTTGGTAGACGCGGAGTAGATGGCTGAAGGAACCAGGCAACCCTGATCGTATTCACCCATAACAACAGCGCTCGCGCCGGTTGCGGCAAAAGCACCTGCGACAGCAAGAGCGATAGAAAGCTTTTTCATAAGTAATACTCCTTAGTTTGCATTGACTACGGGTTAAGTAAACAACTTTTTTAAATGTAACTTTTTTAAATCTCCCCCTGTCCAGGAGACTTATCTTCGTGGCGCTTGATCCAAAAATTCTCTCGCACCTACGATTTCAGGTACAGGCGAGGCCACTTTACGACAGCATGTTTTAAAAAGCAACATATGCATTAGGAAAAAAGCGTCACATGTTGCAAAAATGACACACTGCTAATGTTGTTATTGTCTGGAATCGCCATTTTTCCGGATAGTTTTGCTATTTTGTGATCTCCCCTCCCGGGATTGCGCGCACCTGAACATGATACCACTGATTGTCTATCCACTTCCAAGGATCAACTAGGGTTTGTTGCAGTGGTTTCCTGCTTTTCAGGCCCGGAACAAAATATTCGGTTTCCATGGTGACCACCCCCTTTCCATCCGATTCCATGCGTACATCGGTGATTACGACCTTGGTAAACATCATGCCGCTGCTCTTTGCATACTGTGCCAGAGTTTGCTGGCCCCGTGCCCTGCTTTCCTCGAAATTCCAGGTCGTCACCAGATCGCCCGCGAGTTTTGCGTTCCAGTAGGCCTGTGCCCGCTCGCGCAGCGCGCCGGCATCGGGCGTGGCCGAAAAGTGAGCGCAACCGGCAAGCAGAACTACGAAGAGTAGAAGGAATAAACGATGTAAGAATTTCATGATCAGCATGGTTTCGGTTCTTCTGGTAGTTAGGGTTATACAGTCTGCCATCCCGAATGTCGGGTTTTGAGGCGCCTTGTTGCATCTTCAAGTGAGGGAAGACCTTGCAATGCGCGATGAGGTTCCACACTTCTGAAAGAAGCCGGATTTTATCACAAGCCGCCTGATAGCGTGTTCTCAAGGCGAGCTTCGCTTCGGGCTGCGGAATTCCATAATATACGCTCTGCGGTGTAAAATGCCTGCTTTTCCTTAATGTTGACTGCTTTATGACTGTTAGCCGCAATGCGCCGTGCTCCTGCGGGAGCGGCAGGAAATACAAGCAGTGCTGCGGTAAAAACAATCCTTCTGCCGGCAAGTCGGCTTTCGACGTGACCGGCCTGCTTCGCCAGGGACTCCAGCTTCAGCAGAATGGTCGCTTGCGCGAGGCAGAAATGGCCTACCGTCGCGTGCTGGAGGTGCAACCGGACAATCCGGATGCCCTGCACCTGCTCGGCCTGCTTGCCCAGGGGGCAGGAAGACTGGATGTAGCGCGGGATCTTATTGGCAAAGCGGTGCAACTCAGACCGGGGGAAGTCATGTTCCGCCACAACCTGGCCATTCTTCTGCAGGCAATGGGTCGGCTGGCAGATGCCGCGGAGCAGGCAGAAAAGGTATTGAGAAAGAATCCGGACTTCAGTGAATCCCGGTTTCTGTTGGCCAACCTTCTCAAGGTGCAGGGGGGGTTCGAGGAGGCAATCGGGCATTATCTACGGGTACTCGCTTTGAATCCGCAGCATGCCAGCGCACTGAACAATCTTGGCGCAACATATAAGGAAGCGGGCAGGCTGAACGATGCGCAGGCATGCTACGAGAAACTGCTGCGCCTGCAGCCCGGCTTTGCGGAAGCCTGGAACAACCTGGGGGCAATATTCAAGGTCGAAGGGCGCTATAAAGAGGCAACAGCCCACTTCGAACGTGCGCTCGGCATTCAGCCGACTTACGACGATGCGATTTGCAACCTGGCCGGCACCTTGTTCATGGAAGGCGAATGGGCGAGCGCTATTCCTTATTACCTGCAATTGCTGAAGTTGAGGCCGGATGGCGCACAGGAGCATCTGGATTTCGCCATTTGCCTGCTGGCGAGTGGCGATCTCTCGCAGGGCTGGCAGGTATACCCTTGGCGGCTCGAGCTGAAAAGACCGGATGGCGGCAGCAAAAAACGTCCCTTTTCCTCCCCCCACTGGCAAGGCGAATCGCTGTCTGGCAAGACCCTTCTGATCTGGGGCGAACAGGGTGTAGGAGACGAAATCCTGTTTGCCAGCGTTTTTCCTGATGCGATCCGTTTGGCGAAACGGGTCATTGTGGAATGCGACGCGAGGCTGGTGAGTCTTTTTGCACGCTCCTTCCCGGAAGCGGAAGTTGTTCCGCGCAGCGACCCGCCGCACCCGCGCACCCTGACAGAAGGCATCGACTGCCAG
>JAHJGO010000010.1 GCA_018824405.1 Gammaproteobacteria bacterium | reverse complement strand
GTTGAATTACCAGACTCCGGCAGAGTTTGCAGCACGCCGCAGAAAGAACCTGCAAGATGATGCATCACAGCAGGAAATTGTTTAATGTTTCAATTTGGATTTTACTAGAACGCCGATGGCACTTCTAATGGGGGCAGGTCAAATGATGACCAGATTCGATTCATAAAAGAAATAAGGGACAGACCACCATAAATGACAACAAACACAGGGCTTTTTGCATCCGATATTGAAATCTGCGGATAACCAAGGTTCGTGCCAGACGGCTATTCGGATAAATTTTTGATACTATTGGAGCAGGCTTAATCGTGACGAAGGACGAGACATGCTTAAACCCTCAATAGTGTTGAATCAGAACCGGGATTTAATCCGTAGCGTCGTCACGAGCCATCGCACCACAAATCCACGCGTATTTGGTTCCGTGGTCCACGGGACTGACACGGAAACCAGCGATCTCGATCTTTTGGTGGATACACTTCCTGGAACGTCCCTATTTGATCTTGGCGCAATCCAGTACGAGCTCGAACAATCATTAGGTATTTCGATCGATCTACTAACGCCTGGCGATATTCCGGCAAGCTTCCGCGACGATATTCTGCGCGAAGCAATGCCAGTATGACATCCCCCGAAATACGTCTACAAACGCTTCTGGCGCAGTTGAGCCAAACTGCTGAGCAAGCCATAACTTATGTCGTAGGAAACACCAATGATTGAACTTGTTAACGCACTGAAAGCCTGGAAAACCCCGGAATTCGAGCGCGTATTAAAAGATGAAATACAAAAACTGGATAAGGCGCTGCTCCCGCTGCAGGAAGGACTTTCGCTCAGCAACTACGTCAGTGGCAGCGATATCAGCGCGGTGATTCTCAAGGTCACCGAGACACCCGATGCCATTCGCGCAAAAACCGGGATTTTCTATGCTGGAATCAATTCCGGGAGTTGTTGTGCCGACGATCCGACGCCTGTGTGCGAGCAGACCGAATATTGCGAGGTGATGTTCGAAATCGACAAAAAGACAGCCGAGACGACAGTCAGCCTTTTGAAAGACCAGCAAGACTGACGGCCAAGCTATGAAAATGGGCTTGTAATATCCACAACGAGAGCCAGGGGGAACGCCAAACCCTGTTTATAAAAGATCAGGTGCCATCACAGCACGCAGCACGACTTGAGTTTCATCCTGCCGCACCCGGCTGGAGAGCCACCACACTGCGCCCTTTTTGACGCTCCAGTCGGCCTCGGCACCGCCCAGCAGGAGCGCGGCGACCTGGCCCAGCACTGGCTGATGGCCCACCACCAGCACCGCGCCTTTGGCATCCGGCCAACCGGCAGCGGTAAGCAGAGCAGGCACCGAGGCGCCGACACTGATTTCCCTCAGGGTTTCGAACTTGCATTTCAGTGCCAGCGCGGTCTGTTGTGTCCGCTTGGACGGGCTGACGATGATGCGCGTCTCCTTGGGCAGGCGTTCGCGTAGCCATTCGCCCATCCGGGCTGCCTGCTTCTGGCCTTTTGCGGTCAGTTTGCGGGTGGTATCGGGAAAGCCATCCTCGGCTTCGGCGTGGCGCCACAGAATCAGGTCCATCGTGTTCTCCTCATTATGGGTATCGGCAACCCGTCATTCTAACGAGCCAATGTTACACTAACGCGCACTATGCATTGCCACCTGCTCATCCCCGCCCTGTTTCCTCCATCCGCTTTGACGCGGGAAAATGATCCGCTCCATGGCGCAAAGGCTTCCGCCCTGCAAACCCTGCTGGCGCGCGGCATTTGCACTCAAACGCCAGCAAACGACATGGAAGGCTGGCTGTGCGAAACCTTCGGCGTGGTACGCCAGCAAGATTACCCGGTTGCCCCGTTCAGCGCGATGGCGGATGGCATTGATGCAAAAATTGGCTACTGGCTGTGCGCTGACCCGATCCATCTGGCGGTGGAAAGAGACCAGCTGATTCTGACGGAAAGTTCTACTTTTGCACTCAGCCATTCAGAAAGCGAAAACCTGATCACCACGCTGAACCAGCATTTTTCCGCTGACGGTCTACATTTTTGCGCATCCCATCCGTTGCGCTGGTATCTGAAGCTGGAGCAGACGCCCGCCATCTCAACGCAATCACTTTATCAGGTGGCCGGGCACAACATCCATACCCACCTGCCGCGCGGCCCTGAAGAGCTGCGCTGGCGCGCCCTGATCAATGAAGTGCAGATGCTGCTGTTCGAGCATCCGGTCAATGTTGCGAGAGAAAACAGAGGCGAAGCGCCGATCAACAGCGTCTGGCCGTGGGGTGGCGGCACCCTGCCCCCGGCTTCAAGCCAACCATTTGATCAGGTCTGGGCAAATGATGCGCTGGCGACTGGCCTCGCAGTGGCAGGTAATACTCCCCATCAAGCCTTGCCTGCCAAAGCCCAGGAGTGGCTGGCTCAGGCTCGCCAAGGTAACCATCTGCTGGTGCTGGACAGCCTGCGCCCTGCCGCCTGCTATGGCACTCCGCATGCATGGCGAGAGCGTCTCGAAAAACTTGAGCAGCAATGGTTTGCGCCTCTGGAGCAGGCGCTGCAAAAAGGCGCCATCGAACTGACCCTGCACGCGCCAGCACCATATTGCACACAAAGCTTTGCAGTCACCCGCAGCAGCTTGTGGAAGCTGTGGCGTAGACAACATTCTTTGATTCACTATCGCCCCAAGGATGCCGAAGCATGACGGATATAACGGCCCGCTCTTTCAAGCCGGATGCCGCTCAAGCACTGGCGGCACAAGGCTTGCACCCGGTGCTGGCGCGCGTCTACGCAGCACGCGGCATCCAGTCGCTGCAACAACTGGAATACGATCTCAAGGCGCTGCTGCCTTTCAATCTGCTGACCCATGCGCCCGCCATGGCAACGCAACTGGCCGATGCCATCGAGGCGGGACGTTGCCTGCTGGTTATTGCCGATTACGATTCCGACGGCGCGACCGCCTGTGCCGTCGCGGTGCGCGCCTTGCGGGCATTCGGCGCGCAGGTGGATTACCTGGTGCCCAACCGCTTCGAATATGGCTACGGGCTAACACCGGAGATCGTTCATCTCGCGGCATCCGGCAAGCCGGACATCATCATCACCGTGGACAACGGCATCGCCAGCGTGGCGGGTGTGGCCGAGGCGAACCGGCTGGGCATGCAGGTGCTGGTGACCGACCATCACCTGCCCGGCGACGAACTGCCGGACGCCGCCTGCATCGTCAACCCCAGCCAGCCCGGCTGCAATTTCCCAAGCAAGAATCTGGCAGGCGTTGGGGTCATTTTCTATGTCATGCTGGCGCTGCGCGCCGAGCTGCGCCAGCGCGGCGCTTTTGCAGGCAAGCCTGAGCCCAATCTCGGCAACCTGCTCGATCTGGTGGCACTGGGCACGGTGGCTGACGTGGTCAGGCTCGACGACCTCAACCGCACGCTGGTCAGCAACGGCCTCAAACGCATCCGCGCGGGCAAGGCCTGCGCAGGTATTCAGGCCCTGCTCAAGGTTTCTGGCCGTGATGCGCGCCGCGCCTCTACCTGGGACATGGGCTTTGCCCTCGGGCCGCGCCTCAATGCGGCCGGGCGGCTGGAAGACATGGCGCTGGGCATCGAATGCCTGCTCAGCGACGACCCCGTTCGCGCCTTTGAACTGGCGCAACAGCTTGATGCGCTCAATCGCGAACGCCGCGCCATCGAGTCCGATATGCACAATCAGGCGCTGGCCGCGCTGGAACAAATCACCGTACAGGACAATTACAGCCTCAGTCTGTTCGACCCGGACTGGCATCAGGGCGTGATCGGAATTCTGGCCTCACGCCTCAAGGAAAAATTTCACCGCCCGGTGATTGCTTTCGCCCAGGGCAACAATGGCGAGCTGAAAGGTTCAGGGCGTTCCATTCCCGGCTTTCACCTGCGCGACGCGCTGGATATGGTGGCCAAGCGCCACCCGGAAATGATCAGGAAGTTCGGCGGCCATGCCATGGCGGCCGGGCTGACCATTGCAGAAGAAGATTTTTCCCGCTTCGAAAAGGCCTTCGAGGATGTATGCAGCCAGTTGCTCACTCCCGCCCTGCTGACCCGGACGGTTGAAACCGATGGCGCTCTGGAATCTTTGGACATGTCACTGGAACTGGCGCAGTTACTGAGAGCCGAAGTGTGGGGTCAGGCTTTTCCCGAACCTGCGTTTCAAGGTGAATTCCAGGTCGAACAACAGCGCGTGGTGGGCGAAAAACACTTGAAATTGCGCCTCAAGCAGGCAGGACGCAGCTTCGAAGCCATGCTGTTTTTTCATGCCGACCCCTTGCCGGAGCAACTGCATGCGGTTTATCGTCTGGATGTAAACGAATATAACGGCAATACCACGCTGCAACTGCTTTTGAACCACTGGGAACCTGTGTAAGGGAGCAAGCCAAATGGATCTGCCATCCATGCAAGGCAATGGTGTCGAACATATCCCGACTTTCCTGACCAGCCTGGCGATCGGCCTGCTGATCGGTCTGGAGCGCGAGCGCAATCCCAGCGCCAAAGCCGGGCTGCGCACCTTTGCCCTGATCGCCCTGAGCGGCACCCTGGCAGCAATGCTATCTCAACTCATGCAATCGCCATGGGTTCTGGCCCTGGGGATGTTTACCACCGGCATGATCATAGTCTCCGCCTATTTCGGCCCCCATGCACCGGGTGAAGATCCGGGCACCACCACTTCGGCCGCGCTACTAGTGTGCTATCTGCTGGGTGCGATGGTGTGGTTCGGTGCAGAGACGCCGGCGCTGATGCTGGCCATCGCGGTCACCATCCTGCTCTACTTCAAGCCAGAGTTGCACGGCTGGAGCCAGGGGCTGTCACGCCGCGACCTGATCTCAATTTTCCAGTTTGCCGTGCTGACTTTCATCATTCTGCCGATTCTCCCGAATCACAATTACGGCCCCTACAACACACTCAATCCATACCAGACCTGGCTGATGGTGGTGCTGATTTCCGGCCTGAGCCTGGCGGGCTATGTTGCCCTGCGCATCGTCGGCCAGCGTTATGGCGCGCCCATTCTGGGTTTTCTGGGCGGTCTGGTGTCGAGCACGGCGACCAGCCTGGTGTATGCACGCCATGGCAAGAGTGCAGGCATGTTGCAGCTTTCAGTCATCGTGATACTGATTGCCAATCTGGTGGTGATCCTGCGCCTGGCGGTGGAAGGCCTGGCGGTCTCGCCACGCTCCTTGCCGACTTTATTGCCAATACTGGGAAGTGGCCTGGTATTCGGACTGGCAGGCACCGCCGTCCTGTGGCGCCGTCTGGCCAAATCCGCCGATCTGCCCTTGCCGGAGATGACCAACCCTACCGAGATTCGCACCGCGCTGGGATTCGGCCTGCTTTACGCCCTGGTGTTATTTCTTTCCGCCTGGCTGTCGGACATCGCTGGCAGCAAGGGTTTGTATGCCGTGGCCGTGGTTTCCGGCCTCACCGATGTGGATGCCATCACCCTTTCCAGCCTGCGCCTTTACGAACTGGGCAAGCTGGAACTGTCACAGGCGGTGACTGCCATTGCGCTGGCCTTCCTCGCCAATCTGGTTTTCAAATTTGTCCTGATCGCCACCATCGGCGGTGCGCAGCTGGCAAAACGCTGTGCAATCGGATTCGCTGCCATGGGGCTGGGCATGGGCGCCGGATTGATCTGGCTGCATGGAAACCTGGGATTTTTTTAGCGGACGCTTTAACTGCGCCGGCGCTTCGAGTTTGTCTGGGGAGATGTGCCCCAACTTAGAGATGGTGCGAAAGGAGAGACTCGAACTCTCACGGGGGTTACCCGCTGGAACCTAAATCCAGTGCGTCTACCAATTCCGCCACTTTCGCGAGATGCGTAGTGTAAACTATCCCGCCTCTGGCTGCCAGTTTGCTTAATGACCACCCAACACTACGAAAATTTTCCTGTCGCATCGATTCTGCTTCCCCGCCGTCTGCGCCGTCCCGTCGGCATCATTTACGACTTTGCGCGTCAGGCGGACGATTTTGCCGACGAGGGCGATCTGGACGACGCTACACGTCTGGCGCTGCTGGACGGCTTCCGTGCCGAGTTGCAACGAATCGCTGCCGGCTCAGCGCCGGAAACGGAACTTTTCAGGCAACTGGCAGAGATCATTACGCAATATCAGCTGCCTGTGCAGCTGTTTCATGATCTGCTCGATGCCTTTTCGCAGGATGTCAGCAAAAAACGCTATGCGCATTTTGGCGAGGTCATGGATTACTGCCGCCGCTCGGCCAACCCGGTGGGCCGCCTGCTGCTGCATCTTTATGGCGCCACGGACAGCCGAAATCTGGCCTATTCCGATGCCATCTGCTCCAGCTTGCAACTGATCAATTTTCTGCAGGATGTGGCGATTGATTACCGCAAGGATCGCATTTACCTGCCGCAGGATGAAATGGAAAAATACAGGATCAGCGAGGAACAGATTGCCCGTGGCGACAGTAGCGGAGCCTGGGGAAATTTCATGCTGTATCAGATTGAACGTACGCGCAAGATGCTCAATGCAGGAGCGCCACTGGGTAAAATTCTGCCGGGGCGGATCGGTCTGGAAATGCGCATGATCATCATGGGTGGAGAATCCATTCTGCGTAAACTGCACAAATCCCGTGGCGATGTTTTCAACCAGCGTCCCGTGCTCAAGCCCGGCGACTGGGCCTACATGCTTTACCGTTCGATTCTGGCGAGATAAACATGACACCCGACCAGTATTGCCAGGACAAGGCTGCCAGCAGCGGCTCCAGCTTTTACAACAGCTTCCGCTTCCTGCCGCAGCAAAAACGTCAGGCTATCACCGCGCTGTACGCCTTTTGCCGCGAAGTCGATGATGTGGTCGACGAATGCCATGATGCACATATCGCTCGCACCAAGCTTGCCTGGTGGCGCGAGGAAATTGCCAACACCTATGCCGGCAAACCGCATCACCCAGTCGGCCAGGCGCTGCTGCCCGCGATCCGCACTTATGATCTCCCGATGGAGCAGTTCCTCGAGATCATCGACGGCATGGAAATGGATCTGAACAGCAACCGCTATGCCGATTTCAAGGCCTTGCAGCTGTATTGCTACCGCGTGGCAAGCGTGGTGGGGCTCTTGGCAGCAGCGATATTTGGCTACAGCAACCGCCAGACCACCAGGTATGCGCACGATCTCGGACTGGCTTTCCAGCTCACCAACATCATCCGCGATGTGGGCGAGGATGCGCGGCGCAATCGAATTTACCTGCCGCTGGATGAGTTGCAGCAATTCGGTGTGAGCGAGGCTGATATTCTGCAATCACGGGAAACGGAAGCCTTCGGCAAGCTGATGGCGTTCCAGATCGAACGCGCCAGGCTCTATTACCGCCAGGCCATGTCTGAACTGCCGGAAGAAGACCGCAAGACGCAGATGACCGGATTGATCATGGCCGCAATCTACCAGACCCTGCTGGATGAAATCGAGGCCGACGGCTGCCATGTACTGAAGCAGAAAACCTCCCTGCCGCCGCTGCGCAAGCTGTGGATTGCCTGGCGGACATGGCTGAAGGGCTGAAACGGGCCGCCGTCATCGGTGGCGGTTATGCCGGCATTGCCGCCGCGCTGAAGCTTGCGGAAAACGGTATTCCTGTAACACTGTTCGAAGCCGGCAAGGTGCTTGGCGGTCGCGCCCGCGTTGTCGACCATCACGGCATCAGGCTGGATAACGGCCAGCATCTTCTGCTCGGTGCTTACCGCGAAACACTTGGAATGATAGGGCGAGTCGGGGTGCGAGAGGCTTTTTTCCGGCTGCCGCTGGCGCTGACGGTTCCAGGCCGGTTTGCGCTCCGGACGCCTGCCCTGCCCGCCCCGTTTCATCTACTGCTGGGATTGCTGAATGCGCAGGGATTGCCGCTCGGCGAGCGCCTTTCCGCCATCCGCTTTGCCCTCAGGCTCAGGCTCATGGGTTTTCGCCTGATGCAGGACAGCAGCGTAGCCGACCTGCTGCAAAAACACGGCCAGGACAAAAATATCGGTCGCCTGCTGTGGGAGCCACTGTGTCTGGCTGCGCTGAATACGCCTATCGACCAGGCCTCCGCGCAGGTTTTCCTGAATGTGCTGCGTGACAGTTTCAGCCATGCCCGCAGCGACAGCGACCTGGTGCTACCGCGCGTTGATTTGTCAGCCTTGTTTCCTGATGCTGCGGCAGGCCTTATTCGCAAGCTGGGTGGAAATATCCTGACCAGCCGCCGCATCAAGCGGATTGAAACTGCCGATCCGGGTTTCACGATGCACTGGGAAGGCGGGGCGGAAAATTTCACCCATGTCATTTGCGCCGCGGCACCCCAGCACGCACTGCCGCTGCTCTCCGAACTTCCCGAGCTTGCGTCGGTAGCCGAATTGATTCAGAAATTTTCCTACCAGCCCATCGCCACGATTTATCTGCAATATCCGCAACAGGTTCAGCTGCCACAACCCATGCTGGGACTGAATGGAGGCTGGGCACAATGGGTCTTCGATCGAGGCCAGACGCATGGCACACCTGGCTTGCTAGCGGTTGTCATTAGCGCGGAGGGAGAATATCAGCAGGTTCCGGCAGAGCAGCTGGCGACCCGGATCGCAACCGAATTGAAGCAGGTTTTTGAATTGCCAGAGCCACTCTGGCACAAGGTGATCGTTGAAAAACGCGCCACTTTTGCCTGCATGGCGGGATTGGAGCGCCCGGATCAGAGAACCGGCTTGAGAGGTTTCTTTCTGGCAGGTGATTATACGGCGGGTGACTACCCGGCCACCATCGAGGGTGCGGTGCGTAGCGGCGTGAAATGCGCCGAGCTGGTTTCAGACTCAATCAGTAACTGATCGATTTCCACTCGTCATCCATCACACGCCCGATGTAGGCGGTAACGCCGGCAATGCCGCTGCATTCCGGAATCAAATCGTTTACCGATGTACCCAGGGCATCCACCGCACCGCCGCAGACATAGAATTTGGCACCGTTGCCGGCAGCATCCTGCATGAATTCATACACCGTCTTGGAGGCATTGTCACTGGGGTAGATGCGTTCGGCTACACCTTTGACCAGCAGACGTGCAGCCCGACTGGCGAAATAGACTTCCACCTCGACATCCATGGCGGCAGCGCAGGCAGCCTGAAAAAAGGGAGAGCCGCATGTGTGGGGCTTGTCCGGATCCGGGGTGAGCAACATCATGACCAGTTTTTCTGCCAAACTTTAGCTCTCCGCTATAAAAGAATGTTCAAGCGCAATGGGCAACAATAAAACGTTTTACCGCATCGGCACTTGAATCCATTACTTCGTAGCGTTGTGGCCGTTTTTCAAGGTCTGCCAGATCGGCGGGGCGCTCGGCATGGCGGCCCAATGCTTCGTGTATGGTCTCGTCGAATTTGGCTGGCAAGGCAGTTTCGAGGCAAACCAGCGGAATGCCTGTTTCGCGGTGTTCCAGGCCCACCTTGACGCCATCGGCGGTATGGGTGTCGATCATTACGCCGTATTTCTGGTACATGTTCCGTATCGTTTCGAGACGGTTGGCATGAGTGCTTTCTCCGGAGGTAAAGCCGAATTCCTTGACCCGGGCAAAATAGGGTGTGGTCGACAAGTCGAAGCTGCCGCCGCCTTCCACCTTCTGCCACAAGTCTTTAACCACCGCTGGGTCGCGTCCAACCAGATCGTAGACAAAGCGCTCGAAATTGGATGCCTTGGAAATATCCATGGAAGGACTGCTGGTATGCAGTGTTTCCGGACGCGGACGATATGCCCCGGTACGGAAGAACTCGTCCAGCACGTCATTCTCATTGGTCGCCACAATCAGCTTGTGGATAGGCAGGCCCATTTCCTTGGCGATATGCCCGGCACACACATTGCCGAAATTGCCCGAAGGCACTGAAAACGACACTTTCTCGTCATTGCTTTCGGTAACGGCAAAATAGGCCTTGAAGTAGTACACCACCTGAGCCGTGACTCGCGCCCAGTTGATCGAGTTGACTGCGCCGATCTTGTGCCGGGCCTTGAATTCCAGATCATTGGAAACCGCCTTGACGATATCCTGGCAGTCATCGAACACGCCTTTCACGGCGATATTGAAAATGTTCGGCTCCTGCAGCGAGAACATCTGCGCCGTCTGGAATGGGCTCATCTTGCCTAGCGGGGAGAGCATGAATACCTTCACCCGTTTTTTGCCCAGCATGGCGTATTCCGCCGCACTTCCAGTATCGCCCGAGGTGGCGCCGAGAATATTGATCTCGGCGTTTTCCTGTTCCAGTACATACTCGAACAGGTTGCCCAGCAACTGCATCGCCACATCCTTGAATGCCAGTGTCGGGCCATAGGACAAACCGAGAATGTGCAGGCCCGGCTCCAGCGTCTTGACCGGGGTGATGTCGTCACTGCGGAACACTTCGGCGGTGTATGTCTTGTCGATAATCGCCCGGAGGTCGGCAGCAGGGATGTCGTCGGCAAAGCGGCGAATCACCTCGAATGCCAAGTCGCGGTAATTCATGCCGCGCATGGCCGCCAGCTCTTCCCGGCTCAGCCGGGGATAGACATCGGGTATAGTCAGGCCGCCATCGGTGGCGAGACCGCCGAGCAGAATTTCGGTAAAGGTCTTGGGCGGCATGCCGCCGCGGGTGCTCAGGTATTTCATGCGTTGAGTTCTTCCAGTCGGATGCGCGTGACCTTGTCGGCAATGGTCGGCAGCGCCTCGATTTTGGCAATCGCCTGATTGATGGCCTTCTCCACCGTCAGATGAGTCAGCAGGATCACGTCCACCCGCTCTTCCCCTTCCGCCGGTTCCTTCTGGATCATGGCGTCGATAGAGATGCCCAGATCAGCCAGGATGCGTGT
Organism: Gammaproteobacteria bacterium; assembly: GCA_018824405.1. Lineage (GTDB taxonomy): Bacteria > Pseudomonadota > Gammaproteobacteria > Burkholderiales > Sulfuricellaceae > Sulfurimicrobium. Next base: position 14,054 of record JAHJGO010000010.1, on the reverse strand, counting down.
GACATCAGCCAGCACGCCCGGCTTGTCGAAGGCCTTGAGGCGCAGGTAGTAGGATGTGTGAACCTCTTCAATAGGCAGGATCGGCGCGTCAGACAGCGCATCGGGCTGAAATGCCAGATGCGGCACGCGGTTTTCCGGATCGGAGGTCAGCATCCGGGTGACATCCACCAGATCAGCCACCACGGCGGATGCGGTCGGCTCGGCACCGGCGCCACGTCCGTAATACATGGTCGCGCCCACGGCATCGCCCTTCACCAGCACCGCATTCATCACGCCTTCCACGTTGGCGATCAGGCGGTTGGCAGGGATCAGGCAGGGATGCACGCGCAGTTCGATGCCCTTGTCGGTACGTTTGGTGATGCCCAGCAACTTGATACGGTAACCCAGTTGCTCGGCGTAGGTAATATCTTCCTTGGTGAGCCTGGAGATACCTTCGGTGTAGGCCTTGTCGAACTGCATCGGAATGCCGAAACCGATGGCGGACATGATCATCAGCTTGTGGGCGGCGTCCACGCCTTCGATATCGAAAGTCGGATCGGCCTCGGCATAACCCAGCTTTTGCGCCTCTGCCAGAACAGTATCAAAGGCCAGGCCTTTATCGCGCATTTCCGAAAGGATAAAATTGGTGGTGCCGTTGATAATACCGGCGATCCACTCGATGCGGTTGGCAGACAGGCCCTCGCGCAGGGCCTTGATGACCGGGATGCCGCCGGCGACTGCCGCTTCGAATGCCACCATCACGCCCTTGTCCTGGGCCGCCTTGAATATCTCGTTGCCGTGCACCGCCATCAGGGCCTTGTTGGCGGTGACCACATGCTTGCCATTGGCGATGGCCTTGAGCACAAGATCCTTGGCAAGCGTGCAGCCTCCAATCAGCTCCACCACGATATCAATATCGGGGTTATTCACCACGTCCATGGAATTGGTGGTGATAGACAGCTCATTACCGGCTAACTTGCGTGCTTTTTCCAGATCCCGCACAGCCGCCATGGTGACGCGAATCTCACGTCCGGCACGACGGGTGATTTCACCGGCATTGCGGCGTAATACAGTAAGCGTGCCGCCGCCGACAGTGCCGAGTCCTAACAGTCCTACGTTGATGGGTTTCATGTTTCACTTACATCCAGGTCAAAATTCAATTATTCGGAGCCATGCTGCTTGCGGTAATGCTCCAGGAAGCGCGCAATGCGGCCAATGGCTTCCTTCAGATCATCCAGGTTGGGCAGGAAAACCACGCGGAAATGATCCGGAGAAGGCCAGTTAAAGCCGCTGCCCTGCACCAGCAGAACTTTTTCTTCCAGCAGCAATTCGAGGATGAATTCCTGATCGTTGTCGATCGGGTACATTTTCGGGTCAAGGCGCGGGAACAAATACATTGCTCCCTGCGGTTTTGTGCAGGTGACGCCGGGGATCGCGGTCAGCATTTCCCAGGCCAGATCGCGCTGGCGGCACAGACGGCCCGTCGGCGCCACCAGGTCATCGATGCTCTGATAGCCGCCAAGCGCAGTCTGAATGGCATATTGCGCCGGCGCATTGGAACACAGGCGCATCGAAGCCAGCATGGTAAGGCCCTCGATGTAATCCCGTGCATGGCGCTTTTCGCCGGACACCACCAGCCAGCCGGCACGGTAGCCTGCTGCACGGTAATTTTTCGACAGGCCGTTAAATGTGATGAACAGCACGTCGTCAGCCAGCGAAGCGATAGAGGTATGCTGCGCCCCGTCGTACAGCACCTTGTCGTAAATCTCGTCGGCATAAATGATGAGCTGGTGCTGGCGTGCAATCTCCACTACCTCCTGCAACAACTCCACCGGATACAGCGCACCGGTCGGATTATTGGGATTGATCAGCACGATGGCACGGGTTTTTGGGGTGATCTTGCCGCGAATATCGTCCAGATCGGGCAGCCAGCCTGCAGCCTCATCACACACGTAATGGCGTGGAATACCGCCGGCCAGGGTGACAGCAGCAGTCCACAGGGGATAATCTGGCATCGGCAGCAGCACTTCGTCGCCATTGTCGAGCAGCGCCTGCATGGCCATCACGATCAGTTCGGACACGCCGTTGCCGATATAAATATCTTCGATCTGCACGTCGCGGATGTTCTTCTGCTGGGTGTAATGCATCACCGCCTTGCGCGCAGCAAACAGCCCCTTGGAATCGGTATAGCCTGAAGCGTTGCTCAGGTTGATGATGACGTCGTGGACGATCTCTTCCGGCGTTTCGAAACCGAACTGCGCAGGATTGCCAATATTCAGCTTGATGACGCGGTGTCCGTCTTCTTCCATCTGCCGCGCTCGCGCCAGCACCGGGCCACGGATGTCGTAACAGACATTATTGAGCTTGGAAGACTTGAGTACAGGCTGCACGGCTTTGGTGTCCTTGATTCGTTTGTGGCGTTTTCTCGCCACTTGAGGCGCCTGACGGTCCGAAATGGATGGAACATTCGGATTTGGCCAAAAAGGATATAATCTTACAAGACCGCGCCACTCCCCGCAATTGGAACAACCGCAATGAAACTGCATCTTCAAATCGCCGGCGACACCAACCTGTTTACTGCATACGATTCAGATTACGTCGCAGTCAATGGCGTGCGCCACGAACGCAGCCTGATCGTGCTGCCAGAGCAAGTCATCACCGAGTGGCAGCCTGTTGCACCGGATGCCATGACAGCCGAGCACTTCAGCGCACTGGCTGAACTGGAACTGGAAATTTTGTTGCTTGGCACCGGTCCCAGGCTGCACTTTCCCTCGCCGCGTCTGATTCATGCGCTGGCACAAAAGGGCATCGGGCTGGAAGCCATGGATACCTTTGCCGCCTGCCGCACCTACAACATTCTTGCTGCGGAAGGACGTAAAGTCGCAGCAGCACTGTTACTGGAATTTAAAGAGTAATAGCTTCAGAGCTGAATATCGCGAAAATCGCGAATCGCAGCAAACTCTCCCACATCCTTTTCCGGCAGACGAGTATCTGGGCAGTACACCGCCAGCAGATGTGCGATTCCGTAAGCTTGCGCCGAACGCAGCACCGGCAAACTGTCATCCACCAGCAGGGTTGCAGCAGGATGGAATTGTTCCAATGTCTGCAGTTTTTCCCAGAAATCCGCGTGCTCCTTGGGAATCCCTAAATCGTGGGCACAAATAACGGCATCGAAATATGAAGCGAGGCGGGTACGCTGCATTTTCAGTGCCAGGCTTTTGTGGTGCGCATTGGTCACCAGCACCACTCTTTTATTCGCACGGCGTAATGCTTGCAGAAAATCCTCAACATGCGGATGTACCGCGATGAGGTGTGCGACTTCTTCCTTGAGACGCGCAATATCCAGTTGCAATTCGCGGCTCCAGTAATCGACGCAATACCAGTTCATTGTTCCCACCACATTCTGGTAGCGGGGGTTGAGCGCGTCCTGGCTCGCCTCATGACTCAAACCTTGTTTCTCGGCATAGCGCATGGGAACATGCGAGAGCCAGAAATGGTTGTCAAAATGCAGGTCAAGCAGCGTGCCATCCATATCCAGAAACACGCTGTCGATTTGGTTCCAGTCAATCATGAATCAGATAGACTCCAATCTCTTTTCCGCTCCGTCCAAGGCGAGGTCCAGCGCAGCCAGAAGCTGCTCGACATCGATCGGCTTGGTCAGATAGTTCAGAAAACCCGCCTGCAAACATTGTTCAATCTGATCAGGCATGGCATTGGCGCTCACGGCAATCACTGGAATATCGCGCAGATCGTCAAACTCGGACAGCAATTCCAAGGCTTCCAGCCCGCTGATACCGGGCAGGTTGATATCCATCAGAATCAGATCCGGGCGTTGATGCAATGCGGTTTGAATGCCTTCCTCAGCACTGTTTTCACACACCAGCTCCAGATTTGGCCGCCTCTGCCGGAGGATACCTCTCACCAGAGTACGGTTCGCAGGGTTATCTTCAACGTATAGAATGCGTTGCGCCCTGCCCCGTGGGTGAATATCCGCCTGGTCTGACGATACCAAATCTGCAGTCACGTCATAAAAATCTGCTGCATTGTCCGAAACGCGAGGAAAGCTCTCCGGCAAATCCACCCAGAATGCAGTCCCCTCACCCAGTACGCTGCTGACACCTATTTCTCCCCCCATCAACTCTACCAGACGCTTGGATACAGCCAGGCCGATACCGGCACCCTGGATTTCAGTCTTGTCTGCACCCAGACGGTTGAAGGCTTCGAAGAGTTGCTCCAATTCCGCTGCGGGTATGCCCGCTCCTGTATCGCGGATGCTGATCCGCAGACGCTGAGCAGACAACTGTTCGCAAGACAGAATCACAAGGCCGCCGACTTGGTTATATTTCACCGCGTTGGAAAGAAAATTGAGGAGCACCTGTTTCAGACGGGTACGATCTGCACGCACAAAATGCGATTCGCACTGAGAAATTTGATCATCGATTCTGATTTCACGCTCTATCGCCAGCGGTGAAATCAGAGACCGACACTCTTCTACCACCTCGCTGAGCAGCACATCGGCGAAATTGAATTGCATCTTGCCCGACTCGATTCGCGCCAGATCCAGCACCTCATTCACCAGTTCCAGCAAATGCCAGCCGGCCTTGGTAATGTGCTCCACATTCTCTAGCTGTGACGGTGTCAGCGGGTCATCGCAATCGCTTTCCAGCAACTGGCCGAAACCGAGAATCGCATTCAGCGGTGTACGCAACTCGTGGCTCATGCGCGACAGGAATTCGGATTTAGCCCGATTGGCGATTTCAGCCTCGTCTCTGGCCCTGACCAGTTCCAGTTCCTCCTGCTTGCGCTGAGTAATGTCGTGCAGAACTGCCAACATACAGGTTTCGCCATCAATATCGACGGTCTCGGCGGAAATCAGCACGATGCGGATTCCCCCTGCCCGGTTGCGGAAAGACATTTCATACTCATGCAACTGCCCCTGCGCGGTCAATGAAGTGATCATTGCCTCACGCTTGGCAGGATCCGCACACAAGCCGAGCTCCACTGGCGTCTTAAGCAGGAGTTCCTCCCGGTTGTAGCCTGAAAATAGTGTAAAGCGGTCGTTCACCTCGATAAATCGTCCATCCAGCAGACTGGTAATGGAAATGGCATCCGGGCTGACATTGAAAGCCTTGTGCAGCCGATCTTCAGATTGATGCAACTGTTCGGATGCACGGCGTTTTTCCTCTTTCGCGCGCAGGGCTGTAATACCATAAGCAATGTTGGCGGCCAGTTCCTGCAACAGAGTCACTTCTTCTTCGTGGAAATCATCTGGATCTGAGGAATAGACATTCAGGCTACCGATCGCATCTCCCTTGATCAACAAAGGCAGAGCGGCCACACTGCGGTAGCCCCGTCTCAGTGCCTCTTCACGCCAAGGCTTGAAATCTGGCTCATAGATATCCTTGATTACGCACGCACGACCGGTGCGAATGGCCGTGCCCACGGGGCCTCGTCCGCGTTCGTTATCGGCCCAGGTCAGAAAGGCCTTCTGCAGATAACCATCCTCATACCCATCCATTGCCACCGGCTCCACAGACTTGTCGGCATCGTGATAACGGTATCCAATCCACCCCATGCGATAGCCACCAACCTGCACGATGATGTGGCAAATTTCATTCAACAATTCCAGAATATTGTCAGCCCGTACCAACAGTTCATCACAGGCACTCAGCGCCATCAACAAGCGATTCATTCTCAGCAGCGACTGTTCCGCTTTTTTGAGTTTACTGATATCGGTACGGATTGAAACGTATTGGTAGGGTCTGCCGGACACATCCATAAACGGCACGATAGTCGTATCCACCCAGTAGATGCCACCACTCTTGTTGCGGTTACGCACCTCCGCCCGCCACACCTTGCCGGCACTAATCGTGGCCCATAACGCCTGGAAAAAAGACGCATCATGGAAGCCAGAATTCAGCATGCGATGATTTTGCCCAAGCAATTCTTCCCGGCTGTACTGGCTGATTTCGCAGAATTTGTCATTGGCGTAAATGATCTTGCCCAGGGGATCGGTAATACCGACAATGGAATGCTGGTCGAGGGCAAATTTCTGGTTTACCAGCTCGGCTGCAGTCTGCTCCAGTTGCTGGGCGTGCCTCGCCAGGGAAATTTCGAATTGCTCTCGTTCAGCCAGATGCTGCTTGAGTTGCCGGTTTGCACTGGTCAGCTCTTGCGTACGCACGGCAACGGTCTGTTCCAGGGTTTCGTTGCTGCGGCCCAGATCAAAATAGCTGCGCTTGAGTTCCAGCGTCATTTCGGTGAAATTTTTCACCAGCGCGTTGATTTCGCTCACTGGACTATGTTCGAGCGGAACATCTTCGTCGCCCAGCAGTTTTGTCTTGATGTGGGTGGTGGCCTCGACCAGACGTTCCAGCGGCTTGGCCAGGCGGCGGCTGATCACTGAGGCCAGCAGGAATGCGATAATGATACCCGCCCATATGAGGGCCAGGTTTTTCACCAGACGCTGCTGCAGAGCGAGGAAATAGGGCCGGACCGGGATTTCCAGTTGCAACATCCAGGCATTGTCCGGGCCAACGCGCGTCGTGCTGGTGTATCGGGCTTCGTATATCTGCTGCAATTCCAGGCCGCTGGACGTCATGCCGGCACTTGCGTCCCACAAAAGAACAGAACCTTGCCCAGGCGGCGGCATAGGCGCCATCTCCGTCAGATCGCCACGACTGGAGGCGATCACATGCAACTGGCGATCAAGCAGCGTAACCTCAACCCCTTCCCCACCGGCGCGAGCATGCATCTCGAGCAATTTTTTCAGCTCGGAAAGGCACATCAGAACAGCCACATAGCCTGTCAGCTCCCCGTTTCCGACAGGGGATGCCGTTAGCGGCATGGCGAAAGCCAGCGTCGGCGCATGACTCACCTTGCCGATGAAAACATCGGAGACGACCGGCTGCACAGTGCGCTTCAATTCCTGGAACCACGGACGGTCGGACAGATCCAGATCCTTTCCGTCATAAGCGCCACCACCATAATAGGAAGTGGCGCTGGCAACACCAGCCCCTCCACCCACGTGTACCGCCTCAAGGTCACCCGCCATCATCTTGATCAGGCCCATCGATTGCTGAAGATGCTCTGTCGGAATCGCATCCGCTTTTCCGGCCATGCTCGCCAGTCTTTGCACCAATTGCTGGCGCTGATCACTCCAGGATGCCAGGTGCGAATGAATTCCCAGCGCGTAATCATCCAGTTGTTGTTGAATAAACGACTCTGTGCGCCTGACTTCATCCTTGCCGTTAAAAACGATGACGAAAAATGCAGAAAAGACCAATAATGCGGCCAGCAGATTGAATGTAAGCTGCTGTAGCGTGACTTGTTTTTCCTCCTGCATCACCCCGGACCAGCGGCGCAGCGGCAGATAGTCCAGCAGCAAACCAGCCACCAGCGCATTGAAAATGCCGTTGAAGCCCAGAATCATGGCGAAATACCAGGCTGATAAATGGTCGCCATGCTGAAACCATAATCCGATTCCCCACATCAGCGGCATCCCTGCCAGCAGCCAGTACGCGCCATCGACAACTGCAATATTGCGGCAACGAGAAAATCGCAAACCCAGGCCTACCAGCACTGGCTCCAACACCAGCAAGGTAGCGGAAAATGCATAATTATTGCTTTCAAACAAGGCAAAGGCGGCTCCCGCCAAGCCCGTTACCAAGCCCCAGCCGATCCCGAACAGGCGCAATGCCAGCAGCGTGGCAATACTGCCATACAGAAAGCCCGCACCTATAAAAAGCTGAAGATGGAAATAATTACCGGCAAACGCCGCGACAATCAGGAATGCCAGGGCGGCGGCAGAGCGAGGAGCAGGATGGAAATTTAGCGACATGTCACTTTACTGGGTGCAATTAAGATCAAACGTATATTTACTCAATTAAGTGATAAACGAAAAAAAGACAGGAGCTATATCCTACATTCCAGCATGGTATTAAGTCGACCATAATAATTGCAGATTCAATGAAAAATCGCATGGTAGTGATTTTATTGTGAGCTTCATGAATTTTCACGGCAGCAATAAATTCTGATATTCTCTTTAAAAGGCTGTTAGGCAAGGGTTTAGCGGATGTTTTTATCCTGAATTCTTGATTAATTCTAAAAATAATTTAAGAACAAGCCGCCATGCAGGCGTCAGGGAGAGCGAAAAAACGTGAGTCTGAATTTCAAGCTACATTACTACTACGTCAAAGCCATGGCTGTGGGTATCGCGCTTTTAGTGGCCGCAGTGACCGTTGAGTGGGTACTCGGGAATTTTGATGATTATGAAAAAATCCTTTCCAGCACTGTGCATTTGGTACTGATCGGTACTGTGTATTTCGGCTGGGCGCTGATTTTCAAAATCACGCTGAGCAAGGTCGAACAGCGCGAAATTCCAAAATGGCAGGAAACCGACGCCAACCTCAAATCGCTCACCAGCAAAACGCATAAGCTTTTTACCCAGATCAACGAACAGACCAGCGAACAAATAGCCGGCATCAAGCAGGAAGTCAGACAGACCCAGGACATCCTCTCCGATGCCATCAATCAGTTGATCAAAAGCTTTACCGGCATGGACTCGCACACACGTGAACAACAGCGCCTGGCTCTGGAACTCACGGAGCATGGCAACCACGGATCAACCGACGATGCCAGCGTCGAGGACTTTATCCAGGAAACCTCGGAAACCCTTTCCACCTTTGTCCAGACCACGGTTGAAACCAGCAAGTTCGGCATGTCCCTGGTTGAAATGATGGACAACATCAAGGTCGATGTTGACAAGATCATGGGGGCGCTTGGCGAAATTCAGGCCATTTCGCAGCAGACCAACCTGCTCGCCCTGAATGCTGCCATCGAAGCCGCCCGTGCCGGCGAGGCTGGAAGAGGCTTTGCTGTTGTAGCCGATGAGGTGCGCAAGCTATCGGCACGTTCCAACAGCTTCAGCGACCTGATTGGCAAACACATGACATTGGTCAATACTTCAGTGCTGGAGGCGGAGAACGCCATCACCATCATGGCATCGAAAGACATGAATTTCGCCCTGCAATCGAAAACACGAGTGCAGCATATGATGAAAAACATCTCCAGCATCAACCACAAGATGTCATCAACCGTTGAACAGCTTTCCAGTATCGCAAATGAAGTCGAGGGGGACGTTCGAGTCGCTGTGACCTCGCTCCAGTTTCAGGATATGTCTACCCAGTTGCTTAGCCACATTCATGGGCGTGTCGAAGCCATCGAAAACGTTCTCGACAAGCTGGCATCGATTTCAATGGAAGAGAATGGTGCCGTGGATGACCCAGCGGATGATTCCAGCCGGCGCCTGGCCCGTTTCCAGCAAGCAATCGACGAGGCATCCGAAACCATCAATCAATTGAAGCACAATCCAGTGTTGCAGGAGCACATGGCAGCTGGCGATATCGAGCTGTTTTAGATTTTCCAGCACACTTGCTGTAATAGAACTTTTTAAAAAATCCAGATTATTTCTACTTAATTCAGGACGGAGTATTTTTATGGCCAAAACAATTCTTGCGGTGGACGATTCCGCCTCCATCCGGCAAATGGTTTCCTTTACCCTGAAAAGCGCTGGCTATGAAGTAACCGAGGCAGTGGATGGTCAGGATGGGCTTAACAAGGCCAAGAGCAAGGCCTTCAACCTGATTCTGACCGACCAGAACATGCCCAACATGGATGGCCTGACACTGATCAAAAACCTGCGTGCCATGCCTTCCTACAAAACCGTGCCTATCCTGATGCTCACAACCGAATCAGGAGACACCATGAAAGCACAAGGCAAGGCTGCTGGTGCCACGGGCTGGCTGGTCAAGCCCTTCGACCCGGCCAAACTGGTAGAAGTTGTCAAAAAAGTCATCGGCTGATACTTAAGCCTCCCATGCATTCGTACCAAGCCCACGTCCCCGACCAAGGTTCTTTATGACGATTGACATGAGCCAGTTTTATCAGGTGTTCTTCGAGGAAACTGCAGAACACCTGGCGCAAATGGAAAGTCTGCTCGTCGGGCTGGATGTCAGCGCCCCTGACCTCGATGATCTCAACGCGATTTTCCGCGCTGCCCATTCCATTAAAGGTGGCAGTGGCACGTTTGGTTTTACGGACATGACAGATGTCACCCACATTCTGGAAAACCTGCTCGACCGTCTGCGCAAGGAAGAAATTCCGATGCGCGATGAAATGGTCGATGCATTTCTGCAGGCTGGGGATGTTCTCAAATCTCAACTTGATGCGCACCAGAATGGCGGAGAAGTGGATCCGGCCACAATCACCGAAATCTGTGAACGTCTCAAACGCCTTACAGCAAACGAGTCCAATGTGTCGCATGAAACTCCGGCACCGCAAGAGACGAAGCAACCAACAAAAAATGTTCAGTGCCTCCTGATTACTTATACCCCCGACTCCGAAACTGCTAACAATACGGAGCGTCTGGAAAGCCTGTATGCCGAACTTGCAAGTTTGGGCCAACTCGAATTTATCGAACGAGATGGCGCGACCAAAACCATGCGCCTCTCCACTGACAGAGAAGAAAGCGAAATTTGTGACATTTTCTCTTTCATTGCCAATCCGGAACAGTTCACAATCACTGATGCCGCGCTAGAGCCTTTCGCAGGCGATGACGATCCCGGCTATGGTTTTTTCAGTGATGAAGAAACGGCTCAGCAAGAAATTGACCCTGGCTACGGCTTTTTTTCCGACTCGCCATCGCCTGCCGCCGCCGACGTAGATGAAGGCTTTGGATTTTTCTCACCGATCGAGGAAATCAAGAGCCAGGTTGAAGCACAACAGGGCTATGGTTTCTTCGAAGAAATCGTCGCCCCTCCCGCTCAACCGGCAGAAGATACAAAATCCGATTCCTCAACGCCAACTACAGCCGAAACTCCTCAGCGGCGCGCAACCGATAAACCGGCCGCAGCCAGTGCACAGGCTGCGGATTCTTCAATCCGTGTCAGCGTGGAGAAAGTCGATCAGCTAATCAACCTGGTGGGCGAACTGGTCATCACTCAGGCCATGCTGGCACAAACTGTAACCGCGCTTGACCCGGTTCTGCATGAAAACCTGGTCAACGGCATGGCTCAACTGGAGCGCAACACGCGGGATATGCAGGAATCCGTGATGTCGATCCGAATGTTGCCGATCAGCTTCGTGTTCAGCCGCTTCCCACGCGTGGTGCGCGACCTTGCCGGAAAACTGAAAAAGCAGGTTGAACTCAAAACGCTTGGTGAAGGCACGGAACTGGATAAGGGCCTGATCGAAAAACTGGCTGACCCACTCACCCATCTGGTACGCAACAGCCTCGACCACGGCATCGAATCACCCGAGAAACGCGAGTCGCAAGGCAAGCCTGCCAAGGGCACCATCACCTTGCGCGCCGAGCATCAGGGCGGCAATATCGTGATCGAAGTCAGTGATGACGGAGCGGGACTGAACCGCGAAAAAATTCTCGCCAAGGCAGTCGAGAAAGGTATCCCGGCGCCTGAAAACATGCCCGACAATGAAGTCTGGCAGCTTATTTTCGCGCCCGGCTTCTCGACCGCCGATGTGGTTACGGATGTCTCTGGTCGCGGTGTCGGCATGGATGTGGTGAAGCGCAACATCCACGCAATGGGCGGTCGGATCGAAATCGAATCGACCCTCGGCATCGGCACCCGCATGACTATTCGCCTCCCGCTGACCCTGGCGATTCTGGATGGCATGTCCATTGCATCTGGCAATGAAATCTACATTCTGCCACTGACTTTCATCGTCGAATCCCTGCAACCCACGGAACAGGACATCAAGTCCGTCAGTGGACAAGGTCGACTGGTTCATGTGCGCGGCGAATATCTGCCTCTGATCGCTCTGCACGAACTATTCAATACCACCCCCAAAGTCACACGACCCGAAGATGGCATCCTGGTCCTGCTGGAAGCCGAAGGCAGGAAAATCGCCCTGTTCGTTGACGAACTGCTGGGCCAGCACCAGGTCGTGATCAAGAGCCTGGAATCCAATTACCGCAAAGTGACCGGCGTTTCTGGCGCAACCATCATGGGCGATGGCAAGGTGGCGTTGATTCTTGATATTGGCACTTTGGTGCACATGGCACAAAACCAGTCCGCAAAATTTTAACCCCTACTCCCTGATTTTTAGGAGGCAACATGCAGGACAACGAAGAACAAATGACCAGCGGTAGCCGGGAATTACTGACCTTCACCCTTGGCAAGGAAGAATATGGCATCGACATTCTCAAGGTACAGGAAATCCGTGGCTACGATGCGGTGACTACCATCGCCAATACGCCTCCATTCATCAAGGGTGTGATCAATTTGCGCGGCATCATCGTGCCCATCGTGGACATGCGCATCAAGTTCAATCTGGGCAATGTGGAATACAACCAGTTCACGGTGGTGATCATTCTCAACATTGCCCACCGCGTGGTAGGTATCGTGGTCGATGGCGTTTCCGACGTCATCACGCTCACTCCTGAACAACTCAAAAACGCACCAGAATTCAGCGCGGGACTTGACACCGAGTATATCCTCGGCCTCGGTACAGTCGAGCAGCGCATGATCATTGTGGTGGATATCGAAAAACTCATGACTAGCCGCGATATGGAACTGGTCGAACTAGCTGCGGCATAGGAGAAAATTTCATGAAAATCAACATGCCTGTAACCCAAACTGAGTACGTACTCAAGGAGACAGATTCCATCGTTTCCAAGACAGACCTTAAGGGCATCATCACCTATATCAACGAGGATTTCCTGCGCGTCAGCGGGTTTACCAAGGACGAGTTGATCGGCACTTCACATAACATCGTGCGCCACCCGGACATGCCACCCGAAGCATTCGTGGATTTGTGGAATTCACTGAAAGCCGGCCGGCCCTGGACCGGGATGGTAAAGAACCGCTGCAAGAACGGCGACTATTACTGGGTACTGGCCAATGCCACCCCAATCCGCGAGGGCGGCAACATCATCGGCTATATGTCTGTACGTAGCAAACCCAGCTCAATGCAAATTGAAGCCACATCCAATGCCTATCGACTGTTCAAAGAAGGTAAAGCATCCGGCATGGGTATCCGGGACGGCCAGGTTGTGCGGACAAATCTCTTTTCAAGGATGGCAGACATGTTCAAGAACCTAAGCATCAAGTCACGATTGCTCAGCACATTCAGCTTTCTGCTCGTGCTTATGTTGATCCTGGGCTCCATGGGCATATGGAATCTGAAGGACAGCATTAACAGCATAGCCGAAGAAGCCGAGTTTTTTCAGGCCCAGCGCATGGCCAACAGAGTGCGCAACCTGATTGCGGAAAACCGTACCCAGGCCATCCTGGCCATGCAGCACGATCCCGCCTCTCCCACAGCCAAGCTGCATGACCATCCCATCAGCATGCATCTGGACGCCATCAAGGAAAACAAGGCCAAGATCGGCGAAGCCATAGCTGAGCTGGACAAGATGAATCTGCACGATGGCGTCAGGGAGAAAGTCCGCGAGGCAGCCACAGCCCGCGAGGCCTTCGTTAACGAAGGCCTTCTCCCCATAGTCAAACATCTTCAGGCCAGCAATTTCGTCGCTGCTTACGAATTGCTCATTAAAAAACTCAACCCGCTGTACACAGATGTGAACGACCGCACCAAGGACGTGGTTGAGGCCATTGTTGCTGATACGAACCTGGCGCAACAAAATGCGGAAAAACGTAGCCAGTTCATGGTTACGCTGACTGTCACGCTGCTGGCACTGGCTGTCATCGCGGCTGTCATCTCGGGCATAGTGTTGTTGCGCATCATCATCCGGCCCCTTGGTAACTCCATTGAGATCTTCAAGCGGATCGAAGAAGGCAACTACAACAACCAGATCACAGTCACCCACCATAATGAGATCGGGCGCCTGCTGGAGAGCCTAAAATCGATGCAGACCAAGCTCGGTTTCGATGTTGCAGAGACCAAACGGGTTTCCGATGAGAACCTGCGCATCAAGATTGGTCTGGACAATGTCAGCACGGGTGTGATGATTGCCGACAACGCGCGCAACATCATTTACGTGAACAAATCGGTGGTCAATATCCTTGGCAAGGCCGAAGCGGATATTCGCAAGC
>JAHJGO010000009.1 GCA_018824405.1 Gammaproteobacteria bacterium | reverse complement strand
TTGCCAAATCGATGCCTATCGTAGTAATCTTCATGATGGACGCTCCTCTCTATTTGGTGGGCTTTACTGCACCACTACTTTGGCACTTTGATGCCGTTTAGGGTAGTGGGCGTCCATTCCATTACAAAAATTCTTACACCCTCCGAAAAACGGCGTTTTTAATTGACGGGTCTAAGCTCCATCGCTGTCACTTGATGTGTTTTCGTCTCTGTCGCCAGTTTGCTCATTCCGGTCGTTAGCATTTCTCGACGATGCCACTTAGCTACTGGAGAAGCAGATACCGTCGCGCCCATATTTTTTTTGGACTTAATCATCAAAGTCAATCATTAAACGTTTGGTTCCAAGCGTCTTTTGTCTTGATAGATGTCGATACACTCTCAACGAAATTTCGCATGCGTTCGTAAACGTCGCCCGCACCACTGTCATCTATCAGTGAGAACGATGTTCTTACAAATTCAGAATAATCGACAAACTCAATCTGTCTGTTTTTATAGCGAAGAGTGTTCTCAGTAACATCATTGAGCGTTCCAATATCTACGGAAGTTCTGCAAATGAACGTAAGTGGCAAATTCGATATCCCGAGCACACCGTGAGATTCAATGCAATCTTCCAGTCTTTTTTTATCGACCTTCTTGAGCGTGATCTCAAAAAGTACTGACGGCAGGCCATTGAACTCCAACCAAATATCAGCAGGTTTTTTGGAAGTTGTATTGGTACCGAAAACACTTTCTTCACCACCGGATACGGTCACGTCGCCAGACTGAAATACCTGTTTCAGTAAGTTTGCCACCAATAATTGCGGAGTCGCGCCTGACTCCGGCGCTTTAAGCGAAAATTCAACAAGCCTGGCCGCTAGCCATTGACGTGACTTTGTGTCTGTGTTCGGTCTAGTAAGCGCAAAGTTTTCGATCTTGCTGGCGTACTGAATGAGTTTGAAGTAAAAATAATCTTCCAGCAGCATCCGCTGTTCTTCATCCGTTTCGTTCACGCAAAGCGTAAGAAAATTAACGGCAGCTATTGCAGCTTGTTCTGGCCGACGATCCTTCGCCCAATCCAAGTCCAGTTTGGTGATGTTTTTCGCCACATTCAACGGGTCGGACTTGCCGCAAGGAATGTTGTACTCAGTGAGTACATACCAAATTGCCTGTTCAAATATTGAGCGTGGGTTACAGGCATAAAAATCCGTCAGCGGGTTAAAGCGCTTGTCGATCGAAAACCCAACCAAGGATGTGATCACCACACCACGAAACCCTTTCGCTTTTGTTTCTATCAATTTTGAAAGAGTCTCTGACACAGACTCATGATTTCTCAACTTGCGGAAATGCGCACCATCCAGCGATTTTGCCCGATTGAGCTTTGCCTTCAGCCAGTACTGAACGTGTTCAGTTCGTTCTTCAACTCTCATTGCCAACCCCGAAAAAATCCTGAATGTAACGTTGGAGCTTGGGGTTGTCGCTGATCCGATACACTTGGAGGAGACGTTTAAATTCGAGTACATCCATACGCCGCTCATGATTTTCCATTTTTGAAATATCTGATTGAGACATGCCGATTGATTCACCGACTTCTGCCTGAGAAAGACCTAGCCGCTTGCGTTCACAGGTAAGCCACTCAATCAGATCGGAGTACTCAGGAGTATGTATCGATTTGCTGTTGATCATAGTGTCAGCATTGTGATACCTTTCACAAAATATTCGGATTTGGAATAATCTATGAATGAATTAACGGCTGTATCGTTGTTTAGTGGCGCGGGCGGAATGGATGTTGGATTTGAGCGGGCGGGTTTTACCATATTGGCCGGGAATGAATTAGATACATACGCCTGCAAGACCTATAGGCTCAATCATCCAAAATCTAAACTCCACGAAGGTGACATTAACGAGCATATGGATCGTTTGGCCGCATATCGGAATGTCGATGTCGTATTTGGTGGTCCGCCCTGTCAAGGATTTTCTGTGGCGGGCAAGATGAACCCGAACGATCCCAGAAGCAAATTGGTATTTTCATTTGCAAAAGTAGTTGCAGCGTTACGTCCACGCGTTTTCGTCATGGAGAATGTCAAGGCACTGGCGTCCCTGGAAAAATTCCAGAAAATCCGGGAGGAACTGTTCCGCCAGTTCTCAGAACTTGGCTATTCGGTTTCAATGAATATTCTCAACGCAAAAGATTACGGCTCTGCCCAGAACAGGGAACGTGTTTTTTTTGTTGGATCACGCGACGTCAAACAGGGTACAAAGCTCTCAACACTGCTGCCATACAAGCAAAAAGCGCTTTCTGTCCGCGACATCATCCAACACCTGGGGGCTGCCGGTTCAGAAACAAACCCGAGGATATGCAAGGCCAAAATTACTTTGGCGGCGCGCCCCATACTTAGAAAATCCCCATACGCTGGCATGTTGTTCAACGGCCAAGGCAGACCACTTAACCCCGACGGTTGGTCGAGCACTCTCCCTGCAAGTATGGGCGGGAACCGGACGCCGATTATCGATGAACATCATCTGTATGATTACAAGGAAAGCTGGGTAGAACAACACCACGCGTCTTTAATGAAGGGACAGTCTTCTGCCCTAGGCCTAGTGGTTCCTGGACATTTACGCCGCCTCACAATAGATGAGGCAGCGCTACTTCAGGGGTTTCCTGCCGACTATCAATTTGCCGGCCCACAGAGCAAGGTTTATTGCCAGATCGGGAATGCTGTCCCCTGCACTCTGGCTGAGGCTGTTGCGTCGGCCGTTCGTGATTTGCTAGCGGGAAAGGATGGCGCGGGGGCTTACAACATGACCAATACAAAGCGAGGGCAGACGCTCGAGCTATTGTTATAATTATGACATTAGATACCCTTGGCTACTGATTTGCCGCTTTTGAAAATGCAACAGGTCAGAAAGGCTGAAGAGTTGGCAGTGGTAATTTCCGGGCCTATGTCGGCTCAACTGCGGTAAGCTGACTTATGCTCGTTGAGCGATTGAACGTCCGTAATGGGTCGATAGGGTGAATTCGCCAGACTGAGAAGCTGACGTTCGAGCCATGCGGCCACTGAAGGGCTGCTTACCGCCACATTGCCGCCCGACACAGGCCGATCCGCCAGCGTCAGCAATGGCCGAGGAAGCGACGATGAAATCTTCAGGGTAACGGGCAGGTCATCGGCCACAGCCGCCGTTAGCATACTGCATCACATAAGTCAGCTATGCATCGCACACCGGCCATTGGCTAGAAATACAGCAGTACTCTGGATGCTTCAGATTTTGATTTGACACCCTCAAATTCCAGGAGTAAATTTAAAGCTGTGCCGATTTGAAGTTTCAGCTTGCGGGCACGTTAAACATACAGCTAAAGCGGTGAAAAGCCCGTTTTTAGCTCAAGCTGAAAGCGGGTTTTTTATTGCCAGCCGTCCCGATTTAGCCTTACTTGCGGGGGACGTAAAAGAATATCGCTAAACAAGGCATGTCCTTCACAAAGGAGTCATGGACATGGCAACAATCTCTATTTACCCCCCGCATATCATTGCACTCAGAGAAGATGCCCTTGCCGGGGATGCTGACGCTCAGAATGACCTTGGCGACCTCTACCGCGAAGGAAATGGGGTCAGGCACGACCTGTCAGAAGCATTGAGGTGGTATCGGATGGCCGCTGACCAAGGCGACCCCTATGGACAGAACAATCTCGGCAGCATGTATTTTAACGGTCTGGGTGTTCCCTATAACCCTGAAGAGGCGGTCAAGTGGTATCGCCTAGCAGCAGCTCAAAACGTCCCTGTTGCCCAGTTCAACCTCGGCGTTTGCTACAGGGATGGAGAAGGTGCTCCCCGCGATTTATCCGAAGCTGCCCAATATTTCAAGCCTGCTGCTGAAGCTGGTCACCCTGATGCCAAGGGTGAATGTATCGTATGCGGGGGAAGCGTGGCGGATCCCAAGGGAAAGGCAGGTAATCCGAAACTGGTACTACTTCCGGGAAAGGAAGCTTTCGATGCGGAAAGTATAGCTACGTTATACAAAGACCTAACGGGTAAGGACGTGACTCCGGAGCAGTTGGCACGGGGTAGAGTTATCTTGGAGAAGGGTAAAGATAACGAACAGGCTCCCTCCTGTTGAAGTGAATTGCATTGGACACCACTGTAGGCTCATCCAGTGAGCCTACAGTGGTGTAGTCTGAGATTGAAGGGTTGGCCCACCCCACAGCATCCACTGTGAAACGGGCCGGGGGATTTGATCCAGATTGCGGCCCCCGCCACCGGCAAAGTCGCTAAAGAGGAGAAACACTATGAAACCCGCTGCGAAAAACAAACCCGCCCCGGCAAGCGCGCTCTCCGTGGCCTGGCCCCCCTTTGCACAGAAACTGGCTGCTGTCCTTGAGAAACTCGAAGAGGACCAGTTCCTGATCCTGTCAGTGAAGCGTTCTAACCGATTTGTCCAGTTCGCCGCCCAGGGCTCATTCGGGATGCGCGTCGAGACGACGAGCAACAGTTACCTGACCAAGCAGGAACAACTCAATGATCGGCAGATCGCTGCCTTGATTGATGCTGGCTGGCAGGATCCAACCAGGAATCCCACCGATTCAACGCCCGAGGACGACCCTGACGGATCACCGAACTACTTTGCGGAGTTTTCGGCGCCCGTATCCTTTGACGCGGTGGCGAATCTGACGGTACGGACCCTCGCCGAGATCCTCCGTGTGCCACATCCCGGATCATTGCAATATGAGGCTTTTGACACGGAAGATGGAGCGATTGAGCTACCTGAACTGGGTCTGAAGCTTGCAAAACGGCCAGAGGCCGATAACCAGGGAGATTTATCACAGCGACTACTTGCCACAATCAAGGAGACAACGGGTCTGGGGGAGCTTGAATACGACGACGATGGAGACATCCCAATTCGCTATGGTAGTGCCATCACATTTGTTCGACTGATCGATGATCCGCTGCACGTTCGCATTTACTCACCGATCCTGAAAGATGTGGAGGAAAACCCCGGCATCTTCGCCCGGCTGAATGACGTCAATGCCAATGAAACCCTGATGCGTTTCTTTTATCGGAATGGTACGGTCTATGGCGTTGCCGATATTTTCGCCGTGCCATTCGTGGGCACTCATGTTGCCCAGGTCTTTGCGCATTTCTGTCAGATCGCAGACGGAATGGACAATCTGCTGCAAGCTGAATTCGGGGGGCAAACTGCGTTTGTTGAGTCAATGCCAAGTTCAATGAGGCATTGATTCGCTGAGTGATCAAGATAAACAACGGCAGAGAGATGGACAAGGATTACCTTCGTAACCGCAAAACGCATGGAGATAAGAAATGAACGCCATTAAGAACGCCTCCCAGGATATCGGCATTGTCATCGAAGCATTGGCATTTGCCGCCCATAAACACCGTGACCAACGCCGCAAGGACGCCAATGCCTCGCCCTACATCAACCACCCAATCGCGCTGGCAAATGTGCTGGCCAATGAAGGGGGCGTGAGCGACCCAGCAGTTCTGTGCGCGGCGATCCTGCACGACACCATTGAAGATACGGAAACCAAGGTAGTGGAGCTGGAAGAAAAGTTTGGCTCCAGAATCACTGCGATTGTCCTGGAAGTGACAGACGACAAAACGCTGGATCCAGATGTTCGCAAGCAACTCCAGATCGAGCATGCACCACACATCTCGCCGGAAGCCCAGTTGATAAAACTGGCCGACAAGATCAGCAACCTGCGGGATATTCTCACCTCACCGCCAGCGGACTGGTCCATAGAGCGCAAACAGGCCTATTTCGACTGGACGGAAAAGGTCGTGGCTGGTTTGAGGGGTATTCACCCAGGGCTGGAATTGGTATATGACACGCTCTATGCGCGCCGGGCAGAATTGCGCTGAACCGAACCGAACCAGAAACTGCCGCAGAGCACTGATGCCAACAGGTGCTATCTTGTTTGTTCCTAACCTGCCGTTCCAAGGGATCGCCCAATTGCCGCATGCTCCGGCTAAATCTAAATTAGCACATTGACTGTTCGCTTTTCGTAGCACTGATCGACTGAAAAGGGTCGAACTGAGTCGATCAAGCGTGAAAGGGGGCGGTATTGCCTGGCTCGACAAAATGTTTAATGGTCAGCGCCAGCAAATGCTGGAAACCTTCAATGAATCCATCTGGCAACAAGCCGCAGCTTGATTTGTTTTGGCTTAAAGCATAAAGTAAGAATTCCTTACTTAGCCATATTGAAAAAATGCCATGCTCGCTAAAATGACCTCCAAGAACCAGCTTACCCTGCCCAAGAGCATTACCGCTGCGGTTGGTCCTGCGGAATATTTCGATGTGGAGGCCTGCAATGGGCAGATTGTGCTCACCCCGGTACGCATACAGCGTGGCGATGCCGTGCGTGCCAAACTCGCCGAGCTGAACTTGAGCGAACAGGATATCGCCGATGCGGTTGACTGGGCACGTCAATCGTCTGAATCTACAAAGCCCGAAAACTAATGCCGCGTGCAAAACGCATCCCTCGCGTAGTGATCGATACCAATTTGGTGTTGTCCACGCTGGTATTTGTACAAGGGCGGCTAACGCCACTGCGCCTGGCATGGCAAGGCGCACAGTGTCAGCCGCTGTTATCGAGCGTGACAGCCGCAGAACTGATACGTGTGCTGGCCTATCCAAAATTCAAACTCACTTCAGCAGACCAGCAAGAGCTGCTTGCCGACTACCTGCCCTACTGCACCACGGTGCGCATGCCCCCCCAGCCACCCGCAACGCCTGACTGCCGCGACAAGTTCGACTTGCCGTTTCTGCTGCTCGCAGTTGCCGGCAAGGCAGATTATCTGGTGACGGGCGATCAGGACTTGCTGGCCCTCGACGGCCAGTTTGTCTGTCCCATCATTACCGCCGATCAATTCATGAAAACGCTCAATAAATGACCACCCACAAGAAGCGATAGGGGTCAGCATCGCAATGGTTTTGAGCAACGACTGGTTTGGGTCGGGAGCTGACTTAGTTCGTAGATCTTTCCGATGACCGCAAAGGCCAATGAACTACCGGCTGAAAATTTCCGTGACATGCGGCAAGTAGGTCAATGTTTCACACTCAACAGCACTTGCCCTGGTGCCCGTTCCACGTCTACGCCGTTCTCTGTGGTGATATAGCTTAGATAACAGTGAGGCCTGGGGTTGGTCAGTACAGCGGAGTTCAGGATCGCATATACAACCCCTTCACACCTTGCTGAGATTGTCACAAGACCGGGATGACCTTCATGGTGCAGTCTTCCGCCTACTTGGTGCGTTAGCGTGTAGTTCTCCTTGTCGACAAGCATTGGGTACTTGCTTGCCGCATTGCGCAGATCGATAAGAGCCGCGTCACAACGCACAAGATGCACACGGCGTTCAATGCGGATACCTGGCTCGATGAATCCAGCATCATCCAGTAATCCATAGCGCCAATGGTGAACAGTTTCGTAGATGGTCGTTTCGACTGAATCCGCGCCGTACCAGACACCAAACGACCCGTCGGAAAACCGGCTACTTGTCCACCGCCTGAAAGGAAAGCCGATCGCTTCATCCCAGGCAGCCTCCTCGAATGGGCGATGTATGACTGGGGTGTGTGAAATGTAGGTGGCAGGCTTGGTTTGAAGCTCCAAATCGATAGCAGCCTGCCAATCTTCCGGCCTGGCGCTCAAATCATCGAACAGATTTTCTGATACGCGAAGCGACACGATATTGCGATAGAGATCGCCGTGCGTATCTGCAAGTTTCAACCGGGTGAAAATTCCGTCAGATGTCACTGTCCGCGCATCCTGTCCAGATAGCTGCGCACCATGAGCAACCCGGCGAAGCCGAACGTGCCGATTACCTCGACGGGGGATGCACCCTCGAAAGCCTTGTTCCGGGTACTCATCCACTTGTACGCCAAATCCCGGTTATGCGGGAACAGTAAACGCAGGTTTTTGTGGATTGCCAGAAGATGTCCAGCGCGCTCGGTCGCGTCGCGGCTAGTTGCTATAGGCGCGCCTTTGCGATACCGGGACAGCGCCCCGCGATTGTCGCGAGCCAGCCCCAGCAAGTCCAGCTGCGCTTCTGTGCTGAGCGCCCAATGCTCAAAGAGCTGCATCAGCATTTTCGCGATAGCGCCACGGTCTGGGGTGCCAGATACTTCTGTTGTTTGTGCGTTTGTCATTTTTATTACCTCCGGTACGAGATAAGTGTAACAAAAAAAGGGATAAATGCAACGCAATATCTTGACTTCACCCAACGCGCATTCTCCGGTAGAGTTCGAGGGTTCATTTCCATCAACCCTTCAATAAAGTGGCAGCATGAGTACAAATAATCCAGATTCTGATCCATTCGCCTACATGGCCGATTTGCCGGACGGCTTGTCCGAAAGCGAGAAAGTCGGGTTCGAGCAGCAACTGAGTGAAAAACAGCAGCAACTGGAGCGCGTTTCGGGCGCTGACACAATGGAACGTGCCCGCCTGCAACTGGACATCGCCGAAATCCTGGTTTTCCTGGAACGCAAGGAAGAGGCCTGGAATCTGGCGCGCGAGGCCTTTGATACCGCCTTGAAACATGAAGCCTGGCAGGACGCAGTGGAAGCCTGCAATGTGCTCTACCAGACGGAACAGCCGGCCTCGATCCCCGCGCTGGGGATGGGTGTCTGGCTGGCAGTGACCTTCCCGGTCGCACCAGAACTCACCTATGCCATGCTTGAACATGTTGTTACTGAAACGCCCGCGCATTCGGACGGCGCGGCGCTTGCTGCGGTTACGACGCGCTATGTGATTGATATTCGTGCCGATGATGCGCAGCATGAGAATCTAAGCCTGCTGGCGAATAATCTCATCGCCCGCGTGGCCGCGCGCCACAGCAATGTGCAGGACCAGCAGGCGCTGAATGCATGGATGGACAAGCTGGAACTGCGCGATCCGCAGGTGTTCCTGCCCCGCTTAAGCCAGGTTGTGAATGCCATCGCCGGTGATGCTTGGTGGTTTGACCGTAACGCTTTGCGCGATAAATTGCCTCATTAAAGTCATCTCGCAGCCCAAGTGGCAAGCTGGGTTAAAATGAGATCTGCCAGTTCAATACACCTTTCCCCAAGAGGCCATCATGAATCCCCGTACCGTTGCCACTACCCCATTCAACGACCAGAAGCCGGGCACCTCGGGCCTGCGCAAGAAAGTGACGGTTTTCCAGGTTGCGAATTACCTGGAAAATTTCGTCCAGGCTATTTTCGACACCATTGCCGCCCCGGCGGGCAGCACCCTGGTGGTGGGCGGCGACGGGCGCTACTACAACCGCGAAGCGATCCAGATTATTTTGAAAATCGCCGCGGCCAACGGTTTTGGCAAGGTGCTGGTGGGGCAGGGCGGCATTCTTTCCACCCCGGCGGCCTCCTGCGTGATCCGCAAATACCAGACCTACGGCGGCATCATTCTCTCCGCCAGCCATAACCCGGGCGGCCCGGACGGCGATTTCGGCATCAAGTACAACACCGCCAACGGCGGCCCGGCGCCGGAGAAGATCACCGACACGATTTTTGCGCGCAGCAAGGCGCTGGAGAGCTACCGCATTGTCGATGCGCCCGATGTGGCGCTGGACCAGCAGGGCAGCTTCAGCCTGGGCGGCATGAAGGTGGAAGTGATCGACCCGGTGGCGGACTATGCCGATCTGATGGAATCGCTGTTCGATTTCGCGGCCATCCGCACGCTGATCAAAGGCGGTTTCCGCCTGTGTTTTGATGCCATGCATGCGGTAACCGGACCGTATGCAAAAGAGATCATCGAGAAGCGCCTCGGTGCGCCTGCCGGTACGGTGATCAACGGCGTGCCCCTGCCCGATTTCGGCCAGGGCCACCCCGATCCCAACCTGACCTATGCGCATGAGCTGGTCGAGATCATGTATGGTGCTTCCGCTGCCTTCGACTCCGCTCAGGCAACGCCCACTCTCCTGTTGCCTGAGCGGAGTCGAAGGCCCGATTTCGGCGCCGCCTCGGATGGCGACGGCGACCGCAACATGATTCTGGGCAATCATTTCTTCGTCAATCCCTCCGACAGCCTGGCGGTGATCGCTGCCAATGCCGCGCTGGCGCCGGGTTATGCCAAGGGACTGGCAGGCGTGGCGCGCTCCATGCCGACCAGCGGGGCGGCGGACCGGGTGGCCGCGAAGCTTGGCATCCCCTGCTATGAGACACCGACCGGCTGGAAGTTTTTCGGCAACCTGATGGATGCGGGCAAGGTCACGCTGTGCGGCGAGGAGAGCTTCGGCACCGGCTCCGACCATGTGCGCGAAAAAGACGGCATGTGGGCGGTGCTGTTCTGGCTCAACATCCTGGCCAAGCGCGGCCAGTCGGTGGAAGACATCGTGCACCAGCACTGGGCGGAGTATGGCCGCAATGTCTATTCGCGCCACGATTACGAGGGCCTGCCATCGGATGCGGCAGAGGGCCTGATGGCGCACCTGAAAAGCCAGTTTGCCAGCCTGCCGGGGCAAAAATTCGGCAGCTATACCGTCAAGCTGTTTGACGATTTCAGCTATACCGACCCCATTGACGGCAGCGTGAGCACCGGGCAGGGGCTGCGCGTCATCTTCGAGGACGGTTCGCGCATCGTGTTCCGCCTCTCCGGTACCGGCACAGAGGGTGCCACGCTGCGCATCTACCTCGAAGCCTTCGAGTCCGATGCGGCGCGGCAGCGCATGGATGCACAGGAAGCGCTGGGCGAACTCATCAGCATTGCCCATGAATTGTCACAGCTCAAGGCGCGCACCGGGCGCGAACAGCCGACGGTGATTACTTGAGAGTGAAGAGTGAGGGGATAGGGGTAAGAACGAGTAACTGTAGGTCGGCATTCATGCCGACATGTCGGGCTGAAGCCCGACCTGCCACGAATTAGAGTAAACGAAACTTATGAACAAATCCTATTCCGATGATTCCATCCGCGTTCTGCGCGGGCTGGAGCCGGTCAAGCAGCGGCCGGGCATGTATACGCGCACCGACAATCCGCTGCACATCCTGACCGAGGTGGTGGATAACTCCGCTGACGAGGCGCTGGCGGGTTTCGCCAAGGTGATCGCGGTGCGCCTGCATGCCGATGGTTCGGTTTCGGTGAGCGACGACGGGCGCGGTATTCCGGTGGGGATTCACCCCGAGGAAGGCGTGTCGACGGTCGAGGTGGTGTATACCCGCCTGCACGCGGGCGGCAAGTTCGACAAGAAGGCCGGCGGTGCCTACCAGTTTTCCGGCGGCTTGCATGGCGTCGGCGTGTCCGTGACCAATGCGCTGTCGAAGCGGCTGGAAGTGTCGGTGACGCGCGAGGGCGGCGTGCACCATATCGTGTTTTCTGGCGGTGACGTGGTGGAACCGCTGTCACAGATCCGTACTGCGCCCAAGCGTGCTACCGGTACTTCCGTGCGGATATGGCCGGACGTCCAGTATTTCGACAGCGGCGATATCCCGCCCATGCAGCTCGAACGGGTCTTGAAGGCCAAGGCGGTGCTGCTGCCGGGCGTGCGCGTCAGGCTCGAGACCGAGGACAGGGACGGCAATCTCAAGGATGAAAAAGAGTGGCTGTATCAGGATGGCCTTTCCGATTACCTGAAGTCGCAACTTTCAGATTATCTGCTCGACGGCCTGTTCTGGAAGCTCGCCAAGTATGCGCCTGCTTCGCACGAGGTCTTTGCCCAGGGCGAGGGCGCGGAATGGGTGCTGGCATGGACGGAAGAAGGGCCGATCGTGCGCGAGTCCTACGTCAACCTGATCCATACCCCGGCCGGCGGGACGCATGAATCCGGCCTGCGCGACGGCGTGTTCAATGCGCTGAAAAGCTTCATCGACCACCACAGCCTCTTGCCCAAGGGCGTCAAGCTTACCGCGGACGACGTGTTCAGCCGCATTTCCTTCGTGCTCTCGACCAAGATGCTGGACCCGCAGTTTCAGGGCCAGACCAAGGATAAGCTTTCCTCGCGCGATGCCCTGCGCCTGGTCACCTCCATGGTGCGCGACCCGCTCGAACTGTGGCTCAACGAGCATCAGGAAGCCGCGAAAAGAATAGCCGACCTGGCCATCAAGGCGGCCCAGGTGCGCCAGCGCGCCGGGCAAAAGATCGAGAAGCGCAAGTCCTCCGGCGTGGCGGTGCTGCCGGGCAAGCTGGCCGATTGCCAGTCGGACAATCTGGAGGAACGCGAACTGTTCCTGGTTGAGGGCGATTCCGCCGGCGGTTCCGCCAAGCAGGGCCGCAACAAGGACACCCAGGCCATTCTGCCGCTGCGCGGCAAGGTGCTGAATACCTGGGAACACGAGGCCGACCGCATCTTCGCCAACAACGAGATCCACAATATCGCCGTGGCCCTGGGTGTCGACCCACATGGGCCGGACGATACGCCGGACCTGACCGGCCTGCGCTACGCCCGCGTCATCATCCTGGCCGACGCAGACGTGGACGGCAGCCACATCCAGGTGCTGCTGCTGACCCTGTTTTACCGCCACTTCCCGGCGCTGGTGCGCAGCGGACGGGTGTGCGTGGCCCAGCCGCCGCTGTACCGTGTCGACGTTCCGGCTCAGGGCAAGAACAAGCCGGCAAGAAAATTCTACTGCCTCGACGACGGCGAACTGGAAGGCACGCTGGATCGCCTGCGCGCCGACAAGGTGCGCGAGGGCGCGTGGCAGGTTTCGCGCTTCAAGGGGCTGGGCGAAATGAACCCGGTGCAGCTATGGGAAACCACTCTCAATCCCGATGCGCGCCGCCTGCTGGTGCTGCGTACCGAGGATTTCAGCGGCTATGTGCGCGAAGTGTTCAACAAGCTGATGGCCAAGTCCGAGGCCGCCTCCCGCCGTGCTTGGATGGAAGAAGCAGGGCATCTGGTGGAGGCAGATGAGTAGGTTTTGGCTACTGGCTTCGGCTACGCTCAGCCAGCGCGTCTTCGCTCCGCTGCCTTCGACTACGCTCAGGCAACGTGTGGAACTGCCCGCTGGCTGAGCGTAGCCGAAGCCAGAAGACGAAAGGAACAGGAACCCAACAATGCCTTACATGTATATTCTCGAATGCGCTGATGGAAGTTATTACACCGGCAGCACCTGGAATCTGGAAAAGAGGTTGTGGGAACATCAGAATGGTCAGGGAGCAAAACACACAGCCAGGCATTTGCCGGTGAAACTGGTCTATTTCGAGGAAGGCGAACGTATTGAAGATGTCTACTATCGGGAGAAACAGATTCAGGGCTGGAGTCGTAAAAAGAAACAGTCGCTGATTGTGGGTAATACCAACGCATTGCATCGACTTTCGGAATGTCAGAATGAAACTCATTGGACGCGGGGAGTTGGCTTCACTTCGACAGGCTCAGTGCATCGCGACTTCGCTCAGCCAACGAGTGGCTCTGCTCAGCCAACGAGTGGCTCTGCTCAGCCAACGAGTGGCTACACTCAGCGGGACTGATACCATCAGCGGAAGCAGTCCTTTCGGACTTGAGGGACTCCAGTTGTTCCCTGAGTGATTGCTCTGGCCGTTCCCTGAGTGATTGCTCTGGCCGTTCCCTGAGTAATTGCTCTGGCCGTTCCCTGAGCGAAGTCGAAGGGAATAATGTCAACGACAACATAAACGACTGCTAATATCTTCACCATTAATTTGACCCAAAATTCGGAATCAGATGAAAGACGAAATCGACAACAACACGCCGGACCTTTTCCCTCATCAGGATGTGACGGAAATAATCACTCACTCTGAACTGCCGCCGCCCGAGCCGCCACAACCGCCTGTGGATGTGCTGGCCGAGGACCCGCAGGACGATCTGGCCGACTACGCCAAGGCAGCCTATCTCGCCTATGCCATGGCGGTGTCCAAATCACGCGCCATCCCCGATGTGCGCGATGGGCAGAAGCCGGTGCAGCGGCGCATTCTCTACGCCATGCGCGAAATGGGCAACGAGCCGGACAAGCCGCACAAGAAATCGGCGCGCATCGTTGGCGACGTGATCGGTAAATACCATCCGCACGGCGACAGCGCGGTGTATGAGGCGGCAGTGCGCATGGCGCAGGATTTCTCGCTGCGTTATCCGCTGATCGACGGGCAGGGTAACTTCGGCAGCCTGGACGGCGATTCGGCGGCGGCGATGCGCTACACCGAAGTGCGCCTGACTCCGATTGCCCAACTGCTGCTGGCGGAACTGGATCAGGGCACGGTGGATTTCCGCCAGAATTATGACGGTTCCTTCCAGGAGCCGGTGGTGCTGCCGGCGCGCCTGCCGTTCCTGCTCCTGAATGGTGCTTCCGGGATCGGCGTGGGCATCGCTACCGAGGTGCCGTCGCACAACCTGCGCGAGGTCTGCGAAGCGGCAGCCTGCATGGTGGAGTCTTCCGATTTCAGCGAAGCGCAGTTGCTGGACATGGTGCCTGGGCCGGACTTTCCCGGCGGCGGCCAGATCCTTTCCAGCCCGCACGAAATCCGCAATGCCTATAGCACCGGGCGCGGCACGATTGCGGTGCGGGCGCGCTACGTGTTCGAGGAAATGGCGCGCGGCCAGTGGCAGCTGGTGATCACCGAACTGCCGCCTGGCGCGTCTGCCGCCAAGGTGCTGTCCGAGATCGAGGCGCTCACCAATCCTCAGCCCAAGCTGGGCAAGAAATCCCTCGACCAGGGACAGACCCAGACCAAGACCCTGCTGCTCTCACTGCTCGATACGGCGCGCGACGAGTCCGACAAGGAGCAGTCGGTGCGCATCGTGTTCGGGCCCAAGAGCTCGCGTATCGACCGCGACGAATTCGCGCGCACCCTGATGGCCTACACCAGCCTGGAAACCACGGTTTCATTCAACCTGGTGCAGGTCGGACTGGACGGCAACCCGATGCAGAAGTCGCTGTTTACCATCATGAAGGAATGGTGCCAGTTCCGCGTCAAAACAGTCGAAAAGCGCCTCGGTCATCGCCTCGGCAAGGTCAATGATCGCATCCATATCCTGGAAGGCCGGCACATCGTTTTCCTCAATATCGACGAGGTAATCCGCATCATCCGCCAGTCCGACGAACCCAAGGCCGCGCTGATCGAGCGTTTTGCGCTGTCCGATCGGCAGGCCGAGGATATTCTTGAAATCCGCCTGCGCCAGCTGTCCCGTCTGGAAGGCATCAAGATCGAGCAGGAAATTGCCGAGCTCGGGAAGGAACAGGCCAAGCTGGAATCTTTACTCGCCAGCCCGGCGCGCATGAAATCCCTGGTGGCGCGCGAGATTCGTGAGGATGCCAAGAAATTCGGCGATGAGCGCCGTACCCTGATCGAGCCCTCGCGCCGCGCCTCGCTCTCCGAAGCGGCCGTGCTGGACGAGCCGGTGACCATCATCCTTTCCGAGAAGGGCTGGCTGCGTCAGCGCCAGGGGCATGGGGTCGATCTGGCTGCACTGTCCTTCAAGGAAGGCGACAAACTGTTCGCCGCACTCGAATGCCGTTCGCCCGATGCGCTGCTGCTGCTCGGCTCCGATGGCCGCGCCTATACGCAAAGTGCCGCGCAGATCCCCGGCGGCAAGGGCGATGGCGTGCCTGCCGCATCCCTGATGGGTTTGCAGGCGGGAACGCGCATCGTCGCCATGCTCACCGGCCAGCCCGAGGAGCAGGTGCTGCTGGCGAATTCCGGCGGTTATGGCTTCGTGACCACCATCGGCGACATGCTCTCGCGCCAGAAGGGCGGCAAGCTGATCATGACGCTGGAGCCAGGCGAGCAGGTGCTGCCTCCGGCGCGTATCGCGCCCAAAGGGCAGCGTTACGTGGCCTGCGTTTCGGGCAGCGATCGCTTGCTGGTGTACGCGCTGGACGAGGTCCGGACCATGCCCAAGGGGCGCGGCGTGATCCTGATGGGGCTGGAGGAAAAAGACAGTCTCAAGCTCACCGCGGTGTTCGTGGATACGCTTACCACCAGGGGCGTGCGGCGCGGCAGGGCAATCGAGGAAATGCCGCGTTTCGAGGTGGGTCGCCGCGCGCGCAAGGGCACGCAGCTCAATCTGAAGGTTGAGGCGCTGTTGACCTCGACGGAAAAAACGGACTAAGGGAGAGCAGGCTGGTTTGCCGGCCTGAAACTTCGGCTCATGGGCCAGGAAATCACCCTCACGCAATTTTCGGAAGCTGACTTTCAGCAGTTTCGTGACAGGCTGTCTGCCGAAACCGCCAGCCTGCGCCGGTTTGCAGCGACGGGCGGCTTTTCGGATACGCGCTTTATCGCCGGTTTCGAATTGGAGGCCTGGCTGCTGGATCATGCCGGCTTTCCCAATCCGGTCAATGAAGCCTTTCTGCACAAGCTGAACGACCCCATGGTGGTGCCGGAACTTTCGCGCTTCAACGTGGAACTGAATGCGCCGCCGGTCGAAATAAGGGCTGGCGTGCTGGCCGCCATGGAAGAATCGCTCAGGACAACCTGGGAACGCTGCCAGAACGTGGCCCACGGCATGGATACGGTGCTGGCGATGATCGGTACTTTGCCGACCATCCGCGACGCGGACCTCTGTCTTGCCAATATCTCGGCCATGAAACGCTACGATGCGCTCAATGCGCAGATACTGCAGCAGCGCGATGGCGCGCCGATCCGCATCGATATCCAGGGCCAGGATCATCTCCAGACCCATCGTCCGGATGTGATGCTGGAAGCGGCAACCACTTCATTCCAGCTGCACTTGCAGGTGCCGTTCAATCAGGCAGCGCGTTATTACAACGCCTCGCTGATTACTTGTGCACCCTTGCTGGCAGCCAGCACCAATTCGCCTTTGCTGTTCGGCCATCGCCTGTGGCAGGAAACCCGCGTGCCGCTGTTCGAGCAGGCGGTCGAACTGGGCGGCTATGCGGGACTGGCCGAGCAAACTATCAGGCGGGTGACGTTTGGCCGGGGCTATGTGTCGGAAAGCCTGCTGGAACTGTTCGAGGAAAATTTCGAGCATTATCCGGCGCTGCTGCCAGTGCATCTGGATGAAGCGCCGGATGACTTTCCGCATTTGCGCCTGCATAACGGCGCAATCTGGCGCTGGGTAAGGCCGCTGATCGGCTTCGATGCGGCCGGGCTTGCCCACGTACGGCTGGAGCAGCGGGTATTGCCCAGCGGGCCGTCGCTGCTGGATATGGTGGCCAATGCCGCATTTTATTATGGACTGGTGCATGCGCTGGCTCGGTCTGGCGAAACGTTTTCGCGCGATCTGCCTTTTGCCGCTACGCACAGCAATTTTTATGCGGCTGCGCGACAGGGGCTGGAAGCCGAACTGATGTGGCTGGATGGCCGCTCCTATGCGGCGCACGCGCTCATTCTTGAAATCTGCCTGCCGCTGGCGCGCCTAGGCTTGCAGGCATTTGGCTTGCCCGACAGCGAAATCGAGCATTATCTCGGAGTGGTGGAAGCCCGCGCGCAATCGGGGCAGACCGGGGCGCAATGGCAGCTGCAACAACTGGAGGCAACAAACGGAGATGTACACCGCATGATGAGCGATTACCTGGAAAACCAGCGCTCCGGCTCGCCCGTGCATGAATGGCGGGTAGGATGCTGACTCAGTACAAATCTCTGCCGGATGGTCTGCTCGACCTGCCCGCAGCGCGGCTGGGCGAGGTGCTGCCTGGCCCGGCGCTGATTCACCTGCCGGGGAGGCATACGCTGCCGCTGTTCGTCTCGGTGCTGTTGCACGGCAACGAAGACACGGGCTGGCTTGCAGCACAGGAAATACTCCGGAAATATGCGGCGGCCGAGTTGCCGAGAGCCTTGTCGCTATTCATCGGCAATGTCGCGGCGGCACGTTCGGGGGTGCGCCGGCTCGATGATCAGCCGGATTACAACCGGGTCTGGCCGGGCAGCGAGGAAGCGCACCCAGCCGAACGAGCGATGATGCAGGAGGTGGTCGATGCGATGCGTGCACGCGGCGTTTTCGCCAGCATCGACATCCACAACAATACCGGGCTGAATCCGCATTACGCCTGCGTGAACCGGCTGGATCAGGCGTTCCTGCATCTGGCCGCGCTGTTTTCCCGCATCGTGGTGTATTTCATCCGCCCGCGCGGCGTGCAGTCGGCTGCTTTTGCCGAACTGTGCCCGGCGGTCACGCTGGAGTGCGGTAAGCCCGGCACGCCCGGCAGCGTCGAGCATGCCGTTTTGTTCCTGGAAGCCTGCCTGCATTTGTCTGAATTTCCGGCACATCCGGTTGCGCCACACGATATCGACCTGTTTCATACGGTGGCCACGGTCAAGGTGCCGGAGCAGGCCAGCTTCGGCTTCGCTGCGCCGGATGCGGACATCGACTTTGTATCCGAACTGGATCATTTCAATTTCCGCGAACTGGCGCGCGGCGAACGCCTCGGGCGAGTGCGGGAAGGCAGTCCGGTCCGCTTGCAGGTGCGGGATGAAAACGACATTGACATTGGCATGCGCCTGTTCGATTATTGTCAGGGCGAGATCACGCTCAGACAGCCCCTGATGCCGGCGATGCTAACGCGCGACGAGCGGGTAATAAGGCAGGATTGCCTGTGTTATCTGATGGAGCGGATCGGGGTGCCCTGATCAATTTGCAGTGATTGAATTCGCTGATCGCTGGGCTGGCTTTCGTGTCAGCCCAAATTCTTTTTATGCTTGTATCCTTTCTCGAAATGAGGCGTATGATCATATATAAGAACTTGCTAATGTATTTGGGAGACGATCATGAGCAATGAAGATAAACCGGGCCTGGGTGAACAGGCCTACGAGAAAGCGGTCAAGTACGAACTGGATTATGGCTGTTGCCCGCAATGCGTCCTGGCCACGGTGCAGGAGACGGTGGGTATTGTCGATGACAGTACCATCAAGGCCAGTCATGGCCTTTCCGGCGGGGGCGGCTTGATGGCGCAGGGAGCGTGCGGCGCGCTGACGGGTGGCCTGATGGCGCTCAGCGCGAAATATGGCCGGGATCGCGACAAGCTCGACAAAGGCCGCTGCATCAACAATTTCAAGAAAACCAAGGAACTGGTCGAACGTTTCCAGCAGGAGTTCGGGGGTATTACCTGCGAGGATTTGCAGAAACAGTTCACCGGCCGCACCTACGATATGTGGAATGCGGCGGAATATCAGGCGTTCAGCGATGCACGCGGCAAGCAGTGTGCCCACGCCACCGGAACGGTCACCAAATGGGTGGTCGAGATGATGAAGTGACGCGGCTCTCTGGCGGCTGAATCAAATGCCTGTAACAAATCAGCCGCAAAATGCACAATTTATTAAGACCATGCAGTAACTGCACGGGGGTTCCGGTTTTATTCCAGTGATGTCCGGATTTTTATAACAACAATTACCCATACTGGAAATGTCATGTCTTCTGAAACACAGTCTGTACTTTATATCCGCCTGCCGTGCTGGAAAATCTACCCGGGCGGCGTGATCTATGTCGCGGATTACATCCACAAGCAGCGTCCCGGCATCCGGCAGCATCTGCTCGATCTGGCCCTGGTTGCACCCGCCGACCGCAAACGCGTACTGAAGGAACACCTCGATTCGCTGCGGCCGGATATCGTGGCTTTTTCCTGGCGCAACATGCAGTCCTTCGGCCCGCACCCGGAAGACGATGCGCTCGACGTGGTGATGAATTTCGATTATTCGACCAACTGGAAGCGCAAGCTGAAAGCGGCCAAAAGCGCTTTTTCCATCATCTATGATTACACCGCCAGCCGCCTGAATAATTTCGGCTACATGAAACTGGTGCGCAAGATGCTGCCTGCAACGCGTATCGTGGTGGGCGGCACGGCGGTTTCCATTTTCGGAAAATACGTTGCCGAGAAGTGCCCCACCGACACGGTGATCGTGATCGGCGAAGGGGAGGACGCCATGCTCTCCATTGTCGATGGCTTCAGTCAACCTGCCGGGGAAGTTTATTACAAGGACTATACCGGTCACATTGAACACCGCCCGCGCGCCGAAACCTTCGATTTGCGCCTGCTGACGGCGGTGGACTTCCCTTATGTCGAGTCGATCTTCCCCGATTTTCACAGCTACCTGAATGACGACATCGGCGTGCACACCAAGCGCGGCTGTCCGTTCCAGTGCCATTTCTGCCTCTACAACAAGATCGAGGGCGCTCATCAGCGCTACCGCGAGCCGGTCGAAATCGCCAAGGAAATCGAGGCGCTGAACCGGAACTATGGCGTCAAGAAGATCTGGTTTACCGATGCGCAATTCTGTTCGACCAGGAAGAGTACCGAACATGTCGGACATATCCTCGACGAATTGCTACCGAAGAAGCTGGACATCACCTGGTCGGGCTATCTGCGCCTCAACCACCTGACCCCGGAACTGGCGCAGAAAATGCTCGCCACCGGCCTCGGCAGCGTCGATCTGTCCTTTACAGGTTCGCAGGAAATTATCGACAAGCTGACCCTGGGTTATTCGCTGGAACAGCAGATGGAGGCGTTCCGCATGTTCAGGACCAGCGCCTATACCGATCAGAAAATCAAGCTCTACATGCCGCTCAACGCGCCGGGAGAAACCGTCCACACCCTGCGCATGACCATCGAAAAAATCAAGGAACTGTACGAGATGTTCGGCCGCGACAACGTGCTGCCGTTTATCTTCTTCATCGGCATCCAGCCCAATACGCCGGTGGAGCGCCTGCTGATCAAACAGGGTTATCTGAAGCCGGACTACAATCCGCTTTCGCTCAATCCCTTTGTGATCAAGAAGCTACTCTACAATCCGGAGCCGCTGGGTCGCCTGATTGGCCGCGCGTATCTCGAAGCGGTCGATACGCTCGACTCCAGCAGCGAATATATCGGTCGTCTGACCATGGAAATCATCGAGCGTGAACTGAGCCGCATGCCTATTGGGCGCAAAAACCGCCCCTTGGTCGCGCCCAGCTTGCCCGTGCTGAATGCGCGCAAGTGAGCGGCTCAGTAACGGGCGGGGCAGCGCCTGTGCTTCGCCCGGAGTATCGGTAGGCTGAATGCCGGGCGCGCTTAATCGCCCCGCCAGCGCGCCATCCAGATCTCGGCAGGTTCAGGTCTGCCATAGAGGTAGCCCTGATGAATCACGTTTGCACGTGCGTTCAGAAAGGCTGCCTGCTCTTCGGTTTCCACGCCTTCCGCCACTACCTTCAGGTGCATGAGCTGGGCTACTGCAAGGATGGTTTCCACCAGCGCGGCATCGTTCGGGTCGCTTGGCGCGTCCTGAACGAAACTTTTGTCAATCTTGAGTTCGTGGATGGGCAGACGCTTGATGTAGGCGAGGGAGGAGTAGCCGGTGCCGAAATCGTCCAGCGAGAAATGGATGCCCAGGGCGGTGAGCTCGTTCATTTTTGCCACCACGTCGTTGATGTTGTCGATCATCAACCCTTCTGTCACCTCCAGAGTGAGGTGGGTCGGGTCGGCACCAGTGGCGGACAGCAGATCTCGCAGCCAGGGCACGAACCCCTTCTGACGGAAGTGGCGCGGACTCAGGTTGACCGACAGGCGTATCGGGTGGCCGGCCATGTCTTCTCGCGCCATCAGGCGGCAGGATTCGGACAGTACCCAGGTGCCCAGATCGACGATAAGGTCTGTTTCTTCGGCCAGCGGAATGAAAATGCCGGGCGGCATCAGGCCACGCTCGGGATGTTGCCAGCGCAGCAGCGCTTCTGCACCGACCAGATGCCCTTGTGCATCGACCTGCGGCTGAAAATATAGCCGCAACTCGCCGGCGGGAATGGCGCGGCGTAGCTCGCGCTCGACACGGAAACGCTGTTCCGCCGATTCCCCCATGTCGGTTTCGAAGAAGGCAATCTGGTTGCCGCCTCTCCCCTTGGCGCGGTGCAGCGCAGTATCGGCGTGGCGCAGGACATTTTCTGGCTTCTCGTCCGGCGTCTCCGGAAACAGGGTAATGCCGATGCCGGTAGTCACAGTGATTTCTTCATCGCCGATGATGAAGGGCTGGAGCAAGGCTGTGCAAATTTTGTCAGCCACCGACAGGGCGTGACGGCTTGCATGTTCGGGTTGAACGTTCAGGTTGGGTAGCAGTAGTGCGAATTCGTCGGAGGCCAGTCTCGCCAGGGTATCTCCTTCGCGCAATAAATCTCTCAGGCGCTCGCCCAGTGACTTGAGCAGGGCATCTCCCAGGGCATGACCACGGGCTTCGTTGATATTCTTGAAGCGGTCTATGTTGAGCAGAAGCAGTGCATCCTGGCGCTGCAAGCGGCGGCCCGTTGTGATCATCTGCGTCAGGCGGTCCATCAGCAATGCGCGGTTGGGCAGTCCGGTCAGCGCATCAAAATTGGCCAGGCGATGGATTTCTGCCTCGGCCTGCTTCATTTCGGTAATGTCCTTCTTGACTGCCAGATAGTGGGTGATTTGCCCGTCTGCGGCACGCACCGGGGAAATGACGGCAGACTCGATGTATTCGCTGCCATTCTTGCGCAGATTGATGAACTCTCCCTGCCATGGCAGGCCCTGTGCCAGAGTGAACCACAGGGATTGAAAAGTCTCAGGCGGCGTTTTGCCCGACTGCAGCATGCGCGGATTTGCACCCAGTGCCTCCTCGCGGGAATAGCCGGTATTGCGTGTAAAGGCCTCATTGACGTATTCGATGCTGGCATTGAGGTCGGTGATGAGGATGCTCTCCGGGCTTTGTTCCACGGCCTGGGTCAGCTTCCCGAGCGCCCGGTCGCGCGCCTGAACCCCTTCCGCCATGAGGTTGAAGGTGCGCGCAAGGCCTGCAATTTCATCCTGTCCATTCTCGACAACACGCGCTTCGTATTCACCCGCCGCAATCTGTTGTGCGCCCTGCTGCAAACGAGACAAGCGGCGCGTTACCAGCCGGTCCAGAATCAGGCCCAGTGCCAGGAAGAGGATGGTGTAGCCTAACAGGCTCTGCATCAATCGCGCACTCCAGAGCTTCATGTGGCGGGCGTCGATGGTGGCCGTCGGAATCCGGATGCTCGCCACACCGCGCAGGTCGCCGACTTTATAGTTGTAGGCGGCGTCATATTTTTCACGGATGCTGGGCGGTGCCGCAGCGCGCTCGCCGTGACATTTCAGGCAGAAGGGCTCGATCCGGATCGGGGCGGTGTATTGCAGGTAGGCGGTCCCTTTATCAGTGACAATCTCGCGCATCCGCTCGGTTGCCTTGGGGGTGGCGCGAAACCAGTCCATGTCCTCCAGCTCGAAGCGGTCAGCCTGGTTGGTTGGGTTGCGCGGTATATCGCTTACATTGTTGAAAATGACCCCGTTTTTATTCCAGTTGGCAAAGTCCCTGGAAATGCGGGAGAAGGAATGTGCGGGCAGAAAGCCGATGGTCTTGTCGTTCACCGGAAGGTCGCTGTTGATGAATTGCTGCTGATAGACACGGCGTGTCGCCATCATGAAACCATACACGGTTCGGGCGTCGTATTCGGCTTCTGCCAGCAGCGTGACACCCAGCCTTCTATAGCCGAGCGTGAGATCGACTGCCATGACCACGCTCATGAGCGCGCCAAGCAGCAACCAGATTTTGGTTTTGAGCTTCATGGAAACACAACCATTCGGCAGAGAATGTTCATGGAGAATGATTATCGATTAAAAAATTGCCCATGTAAAAGTGAAATTTCCGGCAATCAGGATTATTTTGTTCATTGACTCGCAAGTGCGGCCATCTCCGGCGGGATTGTCCGGGCGGTACTTTCGTGCCAATATGCCGCCATGTTTTCCGGCCAGATCGCTCCCAGCTATTACCGCTACGCCTTGATTTTCCTGGTGCTGGTTATTCTGGCCTGGTCCGGCTGGCATCCGAAAGACCAGTTCACCTGGTTTCTTGAGGTTGCGCCGGTGCTGATCGGCCTGCCGCTGCTGATTCTGACTTTTCGTTCTTTTTCCCTGACTTCACTGGCTTATGCATTGCTGGCGCTGCATGCCGTGGTCCTGATGGTGGGTGGACATTACACCTACGCCGAGATGCCGCTGTTCAGCTGGCTGCGCGATACCTTCGAGCTTGCCCGCAATCATTACGACCGCGTTGGGCATGTCGCCCAAGGCTTCATTCCTGCCATCGTGGTACGTGAAATCCTGCTGCGCCGTTCGCCGCTGCAGCCTGGAAAATGGCTGTTTTTCATGGTTTCATCTGTGTGCCTGGCAATCAGTGCCTGCTACGAGTTTCTCGAGTGGTGGGTGGCGCTGGCGTCCGGCGACGAAGCGGTGGCCTTCCTCGCCACCCAGGGCGATGTGTGGGATACCCAGTGGGACATGTTCCTTGCGTTGTGTGGCGCCATCGTCTCGCAGTTGATGTTTGCGCACATGCATGACCGGCAGCTGGCCGGATTGGAACAAAAATGCTGAACGCCATCTGGATCGGTTTTTTCCTTGCAGCATTCCTGATCGGGCTGGGCAAGTGGCTGGTGTTGGGCCAGGCCGATGTTTTTCCGCTGATGATGAGAGCGACTTTTGACTCGGCAAAGACGGGTTTCGAGATCGCGCTGGGGCTGACCGGGGTGATGACGCTGTGGCTGGGGGTGATGAAAATCGGCGAAAAAGCCGGTTTCCTGGAATGGCTGACGCGTCTGCTGGCGCCTCTGTTTCGCCGCCTCATGCCCGACGTGCCGCCCAACCACCCAGCACTCGGGTCCATCACCATGAACATGGCTGCCAATATGCTGGGGCTGGATAATGCAGCCACGCCGATGGGCCTGAAAGCCATGCGCGAACTGCAAACCCTCAATCCCACGCCCGATACCGCCAGCAATGCGCAGATCCTGTTCCTGGTGCTCAATGCTTCTTCCGTCACCCTGCTGCCGGTGACCATTTTCACCTACCGTGCCCAGCTCGGCGCGGCCGACCCCACCGACGTGTTCATTCCCATCCTGCTGGCGACTTATTGTTCCACCCTGGTGGGGCTGGTTTCGGTCGCGCTGATCCAGAAAATCAATCTTTTCGACCGCGTGGTGCTGGGCTATTTCGGCGTGATCACGGTGGCCATTGCCGGGTTGGTGGGCTACTTCGCGCAGCTTGACGCGGCCACGATGCAGGCGCAGTCGGCTTTGCTCAGCAATTTTCTGCTGTTTTCGCTGCTGGTCGCTTTCCTGGCCGGGGCCGTGGTAAAGAAAGTGAACGCTTACGAGGCCTTTATCGAAGGCGCGAAAGAGGGTTTCCACATTGCGGTCGGCATCATTCCCTATCTGGTGGCGATGCTGGTGGCGATTGGCGTATTCCGTGCCAGCGGCGGGCTGGAGGCAATCATGGAAGGCGTGCGCTGGGTGGTCCGGGGGCTGGGTGGAGATACCCGTTTCGTCGACAGCCTGCCCACGGCCTTGATGAAGCCGCTCTCCGGCAGCGGTTCGCGCGCCATGATGATAGAAACCATGCACACTCACGGCGCCGACTCCTTTGCTGGCCGACTGGCATCGATTATTCAGGGCAGTACCGAGACCACATTCTATGTGCTGGCAGTGTACTTCGGTGCGGTCGGCATCCAGCGTGTGCGCCATGCGGTAAGCTGCGGTCTGCTGGCGGACCTGGGCGGATTTGTGGCGGCGGTGAGCGTGGCGTATTTCTTTTTTGCCTGATTGGGCAGGGCTGGTCCGGTGAAGGGCCGTGCGGGTCTTTCATGCCCGCCTCGGCCCCTGCTTTTGCCTTAGCCCAGGTGGAAGCGTCCGACGGATTTTTGCAACTGCTCAGCCAGATTCTGCATCTGGTGGAATTCCGCCGCAGCTTCCGAGATGGCGGAATTGTTATCCATGGCAGTTTGTGCGATTTTCTCCATGCGCAGTGAAATTTCCTCGCTGGTGGATTTTTCGGCTTCCATGGCTTGTGCAATATGCTGGATCATGATCAGGACGGTGTTCACGCTACGGTCGATGTGAACCAGGGATTCACCTGACTGGTTGGCCAGCGAAACGCTTTCGCCAACTTGTTTTTCCCCCGATTTCATGGCGGTCACAGCCTGTTTGGTGCCATTCTGAATGGCCGCAATAATGGCTGAAATTTCTGTGGTGGCTCCCGAAGTGCGTTCCGCCAGCTTTCTGACTTCGTCCGCGACCACAGCGAAGCCGCGGCCTTGTTCTCCGGCACGCGCCGCCTCGATGGCAGCGTTGAGTGCCAGGAGGTTGGTTTGTTCGGCAATGTCACGAATCACTTGAAGGATTGTGCCGATTTCTTCCGATTGTTGTCCCAGCACCTCGATGGTTTTGGCAGAGTCGGCAATGGTTCTGGCCACCGCATTAATCCCCGCCACGGAATTGCCAACGATGCGCTGGCCCTCATTCGAAACCTGGTTGGCTTCCACGGCTGCCGCGACGGCTTCTTCTGCCTTGGTGGCAACGTCCTTGACGATTTCGTTCAGCTGGCTGATGGATCGTGCCGCTATGGCGGCCTGGTCTGTCTGGATCTGGGATGATGAGCTGACCCGGTCCGTCATGCCGGTAACGGCGATACACGCCTTGTTGACGTGATCGGCAGAATTATGTGTCTGGCTGATCAGGGCGGACAGTTCTTCCGCCATCTTGTTGAATGACTGGGCAACGATTCCCAGTTCGTCTTCATTGGCCAGGTGGACGCGGGTCGCAAGTTCGCCGTCGGCCAGCCGGCTGGTGGCTTGCTGCAACTGGTTGACGTTTCTGCCGATGGAGCGAGCAATGAACATGCCGAAGAAGCCTATCAGCAGCACTCCGATGGCAATGGCGCCGATGGTGGCGATCAGCACGGTTTTGGATAGCTGGCTGACATTGTCGTAAGTCTTCTTGGCTTGTGCTGCCTGGTATTCGATCAGGGCATCGATTGCCTCTGACGCCTTGGCATAGGCGGGAATCAGCGCCTCCTGGCGCAGTTTGTCGGCCTGGTCGTAATGCTGGGCCTGGAGGAGGTCTATCATCGGCAACACCCCGGTTTTGCCGAAATTCAGTCGTGCAGCGATGAAGGCGTCGTAGAGCTGTTTCTCTTCTGCCCGCATTTGCTTGTCGCTATATCCATTGATCAGGTTGTCGGTTTTGAAAATATGGGAGGTCACCTTGTCGGTGTGGGCCATGACTTCAAAAGCATCGCTTTCCAGCCTGGCGCCGACCAGTTCCATGCGGATCTGCATCTGTTGATTGCGGATTTCGTTAAGCTGATTGATTGCCAGCAGGTGTTCTTCGTAGACCTGCTGCAAGGCA
This sequence comes from Gammaproteobacteria bacterium, assembly GCA_018824405.1. Classification (GTDB taxonomy): domain Bacteria; phylum Pseudomonadota; class Gammaproteobacteria; order Burkholderiales; family Sulfuricellaceae; genus Sulfurimicrobium. Next base: position 118,863 of record JAHJGO010000009.1, on the reverse strand, counting down.
TTTTTCGAATGATAAAGCGCTGACAATTCCCCGATGCCCACTCCTGCCAATACCACGCAGGTAAACGCCACAAGCAGATACAGCTTGGTGCTGATTTTTGTTTTTTTCATAAAAACCATGTGATCCCCTCTGTCCAATATGGTGAAAGCTACGGCCTCTGGTTATCGTTCTCAATGGGCCGTGAATACGCAACAGCATATTCGAAAAAAGCGAGGGAATGAAGGTTTTGTTCAACCCGTGATCTCTATATCTGGCGTGGTTGGTCGTTGCGTATGCTGCCGGGGTGTCTTGGCTTTATGGTGCAGGCAAGGTTCAAAACAATTTGGTTTGCGGTTGTTTCTCGTCCTTTTCCATGAATTCATTAAACTCTTCGCGTGAGAGCGCCGGGCTGCACAGGAACCCCTGAAACTCGTCACATCCGGCGGAAACCAGAAAATGGCGTTGCATTTCGGTTTCGACTCCCTCGGCAATGACGCGCAGTTTGAGCGCCTGGGCCATGTTGATCACGGCTTTCACAATGGCGGTGTCGCTATCATTGGCGGGCAGTTCCGAGATGAAGGAGCGGTCGATTTTCAGTTTATGTATTGGGAAACGCTTGAGATAGCTGAGGCTGGAATAGCCTGTGCCAAAGTCGTCGATCGATAGCTGCACACCCAGTTCGGCAAGCGCGTCGAGACGCTCCAGGGCCTCATCCACGTCGCGTAGCAGGATGGATTCGGTCAGTTCCAGTTCCAGCATGGCAGGTGGCAGGGAAAAGGCGCGCAGAACTTCGGCCACGCCCTCGACGAAGTTTGCCTGCTGGAACTGCAATGCCGACACATTCACTGCCATCGTCAAAGCCCAGTCTTGCGCCTGCCATTGAGCGCACTGACGAACGGCTTCCGTGAGAACCCAGTTGCCAATGGACACGATAACGCCGGTTTCTTCAGCCACCGGAATGAAGCGTGCAGGAGGGATGTTGCCCAGTTCCTGGTCATGCCAGCGGATCAGTGCCTCCACGCCGAAGATATTCCCGCTGGCGAGATCCACCTGGGGCTGGAAGTGCAGGCGGAATTCGTTGTTTTCCAGGGCCAGGCGCATGGCATGATCCAGTTTCATGCGCGACAGCAGGCCGATGTTCATTTGCCGCTGGTAAAAGCGGAAGCCCGAGCGTCCACGCTCCTTGACGTGGTGCATGGCGCTGTCAGCATTCTTGATCAAATCGTCCATGGTGACACCGTCATCCGGGTAAAGCGCGATGCCGATGCTGCAGGTCACGGTGAAAGACATGTCGTCCAGGGTGAAAGGCCGGGCCAGGGCGTCAAGAATGCGCCGGGCGGTGATTTCAGTCCCGCGCACATCTACCTGATTGAGCAGCAGGACAAATTCGTCTCCACCCAGGCGCGCGGCTGTATCGACATGGCGCAGGCAACCCTTGATCCGTTCCGAAACTTCGATCAGCACGCGATCGCCGAACAGGTGGCCAAGAGAATCGTTGATATGCTTGAAATGGTCAAGGTCGAGGAACAGCACTGCACAGGAGTAGCCATTGCGCTCGGAAAGGGTGAGTGCATGATCGATTCGTTCGGCCAGCAGCAAACGGTTTGGCAGCCCGGTGAGCGCGTCGTTGTAGGCTAGCTCCTCGATTTTTTTGCGTGCCGCATGGGTTTCGCTCAGATCCTTGAAAAAACCGATGTAATGCAAGGGCGCGCCCTGCTCGTCCAGTACGGGCACCATCGAAGCCAGGCACAAATAGGGTTTGCCATTCTTGCGCAGATTCCACACCTCGCCTTCCCAGTGCCCTGCGCGCACGAGTTGTTCCATGAACTGGTCGACGAAGGCGACTTCGCTGAGGTCGGAAAAAAATGCGCGTGAAGGCTGATCCAGCAGTTCTGCCTGGGTATAGCCGGTCAGGCGTTCGCAGCTGGGATTGACAGCAATGACCCGGTGCGCTGCATCCGTGACAAAAATGGCATCCAGGCTGGAATCAAACACTGTTGACGCAAGCTGCAGACGGGCTTCATCTGCCAGCCGCCGGGTGATGTCGCGATAAGAAAAAACCCGTCCGATGGGCCTGCCACGTGCAAATTGCGGCAGGGTAACGCGTTCCAGTACTTGTCCGGTACGCAGCATCAGCACGTCGCTTGCCTCCAGCAACGGGGAACGTGTGATGGCGCCAAGGCGTTCTGCATAGCGCTCGGTATCCAGCACGCACTGGTGCATCCAGGTATAGACGGCGGCATCGTTTCGATGGGTGAGCAATTCCTGCGGCAAATTCCACATTTCGGCGAAATGCTGGTTATAGCCCCGGATATTGCCTTCCAGGTCGGCTACCAGAATCCCGTCCGCAGTGGATTCAAGCGTGGCTCGCAGCTCGGCGATGAGCTTCTCCAGCTCGTTTTCCACCTTTCGCTGCGCGCTCTGGTCGCGTGCCGCCAAGACAAAGACCGAGGCATCCTGGCTGACCTTGATGAGGGAGACACGACGTTCAACCTGAACCGTTGTGCCATCACGGCGACGCAGCAACGTTTCGGAAAAAATCTGGTCGGTTAGACCGGCTGCCACGTCCTCCCAGAAAAACATGTCTTCTGGAGTGGCGGACAGGTCGATCACCGGCTGGCCGATGAATGTTCCTGGCTCTGCGCCGAGCAGGGCTTCTGCGGCGCGGTTCACCGCCACGATGCGCAACTCGATCGGATCCACAACCCACACTGCTTCGAGCATGCCCTCGATGAGGGGCTGCCAGTTACTGTTTTTCATGACTTTTCAGCGGGCGGGGTGATTTCTCGTGCCCGTTCGAAGAAGTAGCACATGCGTTTGCGGGGAGATAGATAGTCAAAAGCATTTTTTGGCAATTGCAGCGGTTTGAGGCTGCGGCGTATGCCGAGGTTTGGTTCGTCTTCCAGGTCAATGACCAGGGCTTCTTCTCTGGGGATATTCGCGTCATGAATGACGATGCGGGGCCTGAGAGGGCGGCAGGAGTTGACAGAAACCACCAGGGCAAAGCGCTCGTCGGAGAGTTGCACTACCGACCCTGGCGGATAAACCCCCATCATGCGTACGAACAGCGACAGGGTGGCGGCGTGGAACTGGGATTTTCGCTGGGCAAAGATCAGTGCCAGCGCTTCATGGGGCGTGATCGCCAGCGCCGGGTTGCCCGGATTGCAAAGATTGTCATACATATTGACGAGAGTCACGATGCGGCTGGGCGGCAACATGTGTGCATCGGTGATGCGTTGCGGGTAGCCCTTGCCATCCGCGAGTTCATGATGCTGGCCGATCACCAGCAACGCACCTTTGGAGAGGCCCATTTTCTCCCCCAGTGTGACGCCGTGGGCGACGTGTTCCTGATAGATTTCACGTTCCAGGGCAGTAAATTGCTCATCGCTCCAGCGCAGCCGGCCGGGCAGTTCTATCTTTCCCAGATCGTGCAGTAGCGCGCCCATGCCCACGTCCAGCAAATCCTGCTCGCCAAGCCCGCTGGCTTTGCCAAGCAGGAGTGAAATGACAGTCACGTTGATCGAGTGGAGAGAGGTTTTTTCCCCCGCATTTTCTGACAGAAGGCGGATACAGGCTTCATGCTCTCCCATGATTTCGCCCAGAAAACCCCTGATCAGGCTTTCCGACTGCTCACGCGATACGGCGGGTCGGGAATGCACTATTTCGATTGCCTGCCTGTAGCTGCGACTGGCTTCTGAGAACTGGCGTTCGCAAGCTTGCAGGCTGGCCCACTGGCTCGAAAGAAGGTCGCGGCGCAGGCGCCTGGCAGCCATTTCAGGAGATTCTTCCTCGGCTTCCGGCTGCTGTTCAGGCGTGCTTGCCGTGTCGTGTTGCTGCAGCGCTTCCGGGTCGCTTTTGTCAGGAGAAAAACGCACCCGCTCAAGACCCAGAGATCGAACAGTATCAATCTGCTCCTGCGAGCGAAGCGTGAAGCTGTTCATGGGGAAGGGGTGGTCCATCCAGCCAAGGTCGAGGTGGATGTGCATCCCGATACGCAGCTGGGAAATGTCGATGAAAAGAGGCTGGCTGTCGCCCATGTTGTTCTGGTGAGTGATTTCTGGATTTATTTATATCACGGACTGGCAGGGCCGTTTATTAATTTTCTCTGTATTCCTTACGGCTGATGAGTGTGAGGGGGTTTCTTTGCCCTGCGCAGCCATTTTTCCATGCCGATGGCACTATAAATTATCATACTTACCGCAAGAATGCGCCCCCACGACCAGATGTCGATAGGTGCCGTACGGAACCATTCGTTCATCACCGGCAGGTAGGTGAATAGCAGTTGCAGAAAAGCCATCAGCGCGACGCCGCTCACCAGCCAGTGATTGGAAAAAACCCCGAGCTTGAACATGGATTCGGTCATGGAGCGGCAGTTGAAAAGATAAAACAGTTCGCCGCAGACGAAGACATTGGCAGCGACCGTGCGCGCATATTCAAGCGACGCGCCGTGTTCGAGTTCCCATATGAACAGCCCGAAGGCGCCGGCCAGCAGCAGGGTGCTGACGATGGCGATGCGCCCCATCAGGGCCGGAGTGAGCAGGGGAGTCGAGGGTGTGCGCGGGGTACGGTGCATGATGCCCTTCTCGATTGGTTCGAAAGACAGCATCAGACCGAGAAGCACGGCTGTCGTCATGTTGATCCACAGGATCTGCACCGGCAGGATGGGCAGGGCCACTCCTGCGATGATGGCGGCGGTGATCACCAGGCCTTCGCCAAAATTGGTGGGCAGGGTCCAGACGATGAATTTGGTGAGGTTGTCGAACACCCCGCGACCTTCCTCCACAGCCGCCTCGATGGAGGCGAAATTGTCGTCGGTGAGCACCATGTCGGCAGCTTCCCTGGCGACCTCGGTGCCGGTGATGCCCATGGCTACACCGATATCCGCCTGTTTCAGTGCCGGAGCATCGTTGACGCCATCGCCGGTCATGGCGACGACCTCGCCATTGGCCTGCAATGCCCTGACCAGACGCAATTTCTGCTCCGGTTCGACACGTGCAAAGACGTGCGTGTAACGCACTGCCTGCGCCAGATCGGCATCGTCCAGTTGCGCAAGTTCGCGCCCGTTCAGGATGCCTGTCTGACCTTCCTGCAACAGTCCGGTGTGCAGCAAACCGATCTGGCGGGCCACGGCGGCAGCGGTGACGGCATGATCCCCGGTAATCATTTTTACCGCGATGCCGGCGCGGTGGCAGGCCTTGACTGCACGCACCGCCTCAGGGCGCGGCGGATCCATCATGCCCTGCAGGCCAAGGAATATCATGTCCGCCGCCAGGTCGTCGTGGTGTAGCGCTGTCTGTCCACTGGCTGCGGGTTTGCTGGCCAGCGCCAGCACCCGCAGGCCTTGTTCGGCCATGTGGATGGCCGCCTGCGATATTCCTTCATGATCCAGCGAAATGGGCTGACCATCCGGCCCGGACATGCTGGAGCAGCGATCCAGCACCTTTTCCACCGCGCCCTTGAGGTAGATGATCTCCCCGTGCAGGGTAGCCATGTACTGATGACGCGACTCGAAAGGTACGGTGTCGAGGCGGGGATAAAGCTCATGATTGCTTTCAGGTTCAAGCCCGGCCTTCATCGCTGCGACGATCAGCGCGCCTTCGGTCGGGTCGCCGCTGACGTGCCAGGCGCCTTCCTTGTGTTCCAGACTGGCCTCGTTGCATAGCAGGCCAGCCAGCAGGCATTCCCGGGCCGCAGACGTGAGAGGGGGAGTGACCTCGCCATGCGGGGCATATCCAACGCCACTTACGGTGAAATCCTGGTTGCCTGCGAAAATCTGCTGCACCGTCATCTGGTTCTGGGTCAGGGTGCCGGTTTTGTCGGAACAGATGACCGTGGTACTGCCCAGCGTTTCCACCGCCGGGAGCTTGCGGATAATGGCGCGGCGCCTGGCCATGCGCGATACGCCGATGGCCAGCGTGATGGTTACAGCGGCAGGCAGACCTTCCGGAATCGCGCCCACCGACAGGGCGACCGCAGCCATGAACATGTCAAACGCGCTTTCGCCGCGCACCAGGCCGATCACGAAAGTGAATGCCGCCAGTCCCAGGATGGCGTAAAGGAGGATTTTGCTGAACCACTCGATCTTGCGCGTGAGTGGGGTGGAAAAAACATCCGCTTCTTCCATCAGGCGCGAAATGCGCCCGGTTTCGGTGGCGTCGCTGATCGCCACCACCATGCCCACCCCGTGGCCGCTGGTGACGAGTGCGCCGGCATAGGCCATGTTGGCGCGGTCGGCCAGGAGCGTATCCAGCGTCAATGGCGAAGCGTGTTTGGCGACCGGGAGTGATTCGCCGGTGAGGGAGGATTCGTTGATGCCCAGTTCGCGGCAGTGCAACAGGCGCAGGTCGGCAGGCACCTTGTCCCCTTCCGCCAGCAGGACCACATCGCCCGGCACCAGTTGTTCCGAAGCCATGCTGGTTTTCTTGCCGCCGCGCAGGACGCGTGCACTGGTGGCCACGATTTTTGCCAGCGCGGCAATGGCGCTCTCGGCCTTGCTTTCCTGAATGAAACCGATGCCGGCATTGACCAGCACCACGCCCAGAATCACGCTTGCATCCACCCATTCCTGCAGCGCAGCGGTGATAGCGGACGAGACCAGCAGCAGATAGATCAGCGGCTGGTGAAACTGCAGCAGCAGCCGCAACAGCGGCCCGCGCCCTTTCTTTTGAGTCAGGCAGTTGAGGCCGAAACGCGCCTGGCGGCGCAGCACCTCTTCCGGCTCCAGCCCCCGTTCAGGGTCGCTTTCCAGCAAGGAGGCGACTTCGATAGTTGGGAGATGGTGCCAGGGTTTGTTCGGGATGGGTTCCATCTGGTTCCTTATTGCGAAATGGTTCCGGATATGAAACATATAACACTTTGTCCTCCAAGTGGCGCAAGTGTTCACGAAATAGGCACTAATCCCTGTTTTTACTATCGTAAGCTGCTGTGTTGTAAAATACCCGACCTGCGATGCTGCAAAGCTACAATGACAGGCTTTGCAGATGAATCTTCAACATGGGGCGGCTTGCCGTTTTTGCCCCGTTTTGCCGCGCTTTGCGGCACGGAAAAAGTGATAAAAGTGTCGAAATTACCCACGGATGCCCAGTTACGCGCTCGAGTAAAGCTCTTCGGAAATCTTCTCGGCAATGTGATAAAAACCCAGGAAGACGGACACGTGCTGGCCGCGGTAGAGGCTTTGCGCAAGGGCTTTATCCGTTTGCGCAAGCGCGATGATCCGAGCCTTCGTTTGCAACTCGAGAAACTTGTCGGGGCGCTGGATGTTGACACGCTGACGCATGTGGTGCGCGCGTTCAGCACTTATTTCAGCCTCGTCAATCTGGCCGAGGAGTCCTACCAGCACCACATCCGCCGAGCTCAGGTGCACAGCGGGGGGGCACTGTGGAAAGGTTCGTTCGATGCCACGCTGCGCGAGTTCCACGCACAGGGGATTACGTCCGCGCAATTGCAGACCCTGCTCGACAAGGCAGCTTATATTCCGGTGCTTACCGCGCACCCGACGGAATCCAAGCGCCGAACCATCATGGAGCATTTGCGCCACATTTTTCTGACCGGCGAGCAGCTGGATGATCCGCGCACCGGCAAGGGACAGCGCCAGGAGTTGATTCGCCTGCTGGAGCGGCAGATCCAGACCTTGTGGAAAACCGACGAGGTGCGCACCAACAAGCCCCAGGTTCGCGACGAAATCAAGAATGGCCTGTTTTATTTCCGCGAAAGCCTGTTCAAGGCCGTACCTGAAACCTACCGCTACCTGGAAAAAGCTGTCGAGCGTGTGTATGGGCCGGAACTGGCCGAAGGCGAGCAGATCCGGGTGCCGAATATCCTGCGTTTCGGTTCCTGGATCGGCGGCGACCGCGACGGCAATCCGTTCGTCACGCCAGAAACGACCATCCTCGCCTTGCGCTTGCACAAGCGTGAAATATTGCGCCTTTACCTGAACGAGGTGAGCAATCTCAGCCATGTCCTGACTCACTCTAAACGCCTCTGCGCCATCAGCGAGTCGATGAGCGAGAGCCTGCTTCAGGACGAGCAGCGCTTCCCTGCGGTATTCGGTGATTTTCCCCAGCGCTTCGGGCAGGAGCCCTATCGCCGCAAGCTTTACGTCATGCTGCACCGCTTGCGCCATAGCCTGAGCTTCATTGAAGCCGAACTGGAAGGCCAGAGCGGCAGCCCGTTTGCCGACGCTTACCAGTCGGAGCAGGAATTTCTGTCCGACCTCTACCTGATTCGCGATTCGCTGATTGGCCATGGCGATACCGGTACGGCCCACGGCGAGCTGCAGGACCTGATTCGTCAGGCTGAAACTTTCGGTTTTTACCTGGTGCATCTCGATATCCGCCAGGAATCCACGCGTCATACCGAAGCGGTCGCCGAGTTGTTTGCGCAGTTCCCGGGCCTGCCGGACTACAACGCGCTAAGCGAAGCCGGGCGTCTTGAAGCGCTCGGGGCGGCGATCAGCCGTGCGCAGGAATTCGGGATCGACAAGAGCAAGCTCAGCGAACCCACTCGCGAGACTTTCGAAGTGCTTGAGGTGATGGCCCGCATGCGCCATGAAATCAGTCCCAGGGCATTTGGCGCCTATGTCATTTCGATGACCCATGCCGCCAGCCATGTCATGGAAGTCATGTTTCTCGCCAGCCTTGCAGGCCTGGCTGGCCGCGATGGCAAGGAATGGTTCTGCAACATCAGCATCTCGCCGCTGTTCGAAACCATCATCGATCTGGAGCATATCGAGCCGGTGATGACCGCGCTGCTGGATAACCCTGTCTATGCCGCACTGGTCAGGTGCTCAGGAAACATGCAGGAAGTCATGCTGGGTTATTCAGACTCGGCCAAGGATGGCGGCATTCTGGCTTCGGTGTGGTCCCTGTACGATGCGCAGACCCGGATCACCGCGCTGGCGCAGTTGCGCGGCATCGATTGCCGCCTGTTCCATGGGCGCGGTGGCACGGTCGGGCGCGGCGGCGGCCCGACCCATGAGGCGATCCTGTCGCAACCGGAAGGCACGGTGCGCGGCCAGATCAAGCTCACCGAACAGGGCGAGGTGCTGTCATTCAAATACAGCAACACCGAAACCGCCTCCTATGAGCTGTCCATGGGCATGACCGGCCTGCTCAAGGCCAGTACCAGCCTGGTGCAGGAACCGTCCAAGGCGCGCCAGGATTTCCTCGGCATCATGGACAAGCTGGCCGAAGATGGCGAAGCGACCTTTCGCGGGTTGACCGACCATACGCCCGGTTTCATCGATTATTTCTACGAAGCCACCCCGCTCACGGAGATCGGCCTGATGAACATCGGTTCTCGGCCTTCTCATCGCAAGAAAGGCGATCGTTCCAAGAGTTCAGTGCGCGCCATTGCCTGGGTATTCGGCTGGGGGCAGTCGCGCCACACCATGCCAGCCTGGTTCGGCATCGGCACTGCGCTGGAAAACTGGCGCGGCAACGATCCGGAGCGGCTTGCCAAGTTGCAGCGCATGTATGCGGAGTGGCCTTTCTTTCGCGCCCTGCTCAGCAACACCCAGATGGCCTTGTTCAAGGCGGATATGAACATCGCCGCGCGCTATGCCGAACTGGCAGAACGCAAGGAAGAGGCGCTCGCCATTTACCAGACCATCCGCGACGAGTACAACCGCACGGTCATCCAGGTGCTGAACATTGCCGGAGCCCGGATGCTGATTGAGGAGAATCCGACGCTGGCCCTGTCCCTGGCGCGTCGCAGCCCCTATCTGGACCCGCTCAATCACATCCAGGTGATGCTGCTGAAACGTACCAGAGACGAGTCGTTGCCGCAGGAACAGCGTGATCAGTGGATCAATCCGCTGCTGCGCTCGATCAATGCGATTGCTGGCGGTATGCGCAATACGGGGTGATTGCGAGCATTTGATCTACTTTTTTTGATCATATGTCTTATATAAGACATATGGACGCCGGTTCGTCTTTCTGATATAAATCAGAGCCTATGAAGAAAGAACCGGCCACCCCTAGTTTTCTCCCGCTTTACGAGCAGATCAAGCTCCTGATCACGCGCGGCCTGTCTGAAGGAGAATGGCGTCCGGGCGAGGCGATTCCCAGCGAGATGGAACTGGCGCGGCGCTACCAGGTAAGCCAGGGCACGGTGCGCAAGGCAATCGATGAACTGGTGATGGACAACATGCTGGTACGGCGCCAGGGCAAGGGGACTTTTGTCGCCACCCTGACCGATGAAGGCACCAACTACCGTTTCCTCAATCTGCTGACGCTGGATGGCGAGAAGGAATATCCCAGCAGCGAATTCATCGGATTCGAGCGCGGCAAGGCGGATGCCCAGGTGGCGAAGCGCCTCGATATCCGTCCCGGCAGCGCACTGGTGATCCTGCGTCGAGTGCTGGATTTCTCCGGCAAGCCCGTGGTGTATGACGATATCCGTCTGCCAGCCGCCCAGCTCAAGGGCATCACCAGCGCGATGATCGAAGACCACGTCAATGCCCACAAGGGGACGCTGTATTCTCTGTATGAAACCCGCTACCAGATTCGCATCATTTCCGCCCAGGAACGCATCCGGGCGACGGTGGCAGATGAAGTCAGCGCACCGTTGCTGAACGTTGCGATTGGCACGCCCCTGCTGTGCATCGAGCGGGTGGCTTTCAGCTACAACAAGCAGCCGGTGGAATGGCGCAAGAGCTATATCAACACCGAAAATTACTACTATTTCGACGAATTGAATTGATGGTGGCAGCAAACCCTGCGCCTTGGCTTGGTGGGCGCGCCAACAGCATGGCATCCAGCAGGGAGAGAGTGGCCCGCAGGGACTTGAGTGAGGTAGCCCGGATATTACATCTCATGTGTCGGGTCCGGTCAGGCGACGGACATAGAAGGTATCGCTGGCATAAGCCACAGGCTTCAGGTCGCCGGCCTCAACCAATGCTTCAACCAGCGTCATGTCTCCCCCCGATTTGTCCACCAAGGCGCGCAGGGCGGACTCACGCAGAGGGTGAACGGCGGTGATGGCCAGGATGTCGCGACGCAGATCGCCACTGAAGGCAAAGGTATCACCCTCGTAAGCGGTCAGGAGTTCCACTTCGAGACCGAGTTCGCAGAAGATCTGATAGGCACGGTTCACCCTCTCCTCGCTCGGCCCATGCACGCCCGAGACGGCGGGCGGACGGTGGGGAATGGCCAGGTAGGTGCGGGAGATGCCGGCATTCCGGAGAAAATCCCCCAGGACTGTCAGGCTCGCCGGACTGTCGTTGATGTCGGCCAGCAGCATGGTTTCGCTCACCAGAGTGCCGGCAAAAATCCGGGCGAAGGTACGAATGCCGTCCAGGATGTCGGGCAGTTCCAAATCCGGATGCGGCCGGTTGATGCGCCTCCAGGTGGCCTCGTCGACGCTATCCACCTTGACGCTGACCCAGTCGGCCCGACCGAGTGTATCGCGCACCTCCGGCCGCCATATCAGGGAGGCATTGCTGATCACTGCAATCGGCCGGCCGAGAGAGCGCAGAGCGTCGATGGCGGCGGATAGCTGACTGTCGAGGGTCGGTTCGCCGTCAGGGACGAAGGTCAGGTAATCCACCGTTTCGCCCTGGGCGCGCACCGCCTCCAGACGCTGGCTGACCTCCAGAAGAATCGTTTCTGGGGGGTAGAAGGCGCGCGGAGTCATTTCCTGGACGTCCGTGGGGCCCACCTGGCAGTAGACGCACGAGTAGCTGCAATGCTTGGGCGGGATGTTGTTGATCCCCAGGCTGCGACCGAGACGGCGAGAGGGGACGGGGCCGAAGGCGATTTCCATGGTTTGTCAGTGTCCGAAGATGAGCTGCCCGAACCGAGCATTCTTGTGGATGACGATTACCGCATCCATCCTGTCAGAACACTTATAAATGGCCAATTTATTATTTTTCGTCATTGTTGCCGTGCCGGGGTAAAAGTCAGATCCAGCAACGTCGAGGTGGATTTGAGATGAAGGTAATATAGTCCTTCAGCGGCGATTGGCAGAGTATGCTCAAAAACCTGGTCCGTGCGTTGCTGCTCTTCAAGCAGCACGTCAAGTTTCTCGCCACAGATGCTCATACTTGCTTCTGACTGACCGTCAAAGCGCAAGTTCAGGTGATACGTCCCTGGACGTATTCTGCCCAAGGGGATGAAGTAGCTCTTTCCATCAGGGCCTCTCCACTGGTGCAAGACCTCCGCGTTCCACGTGCCATCAGCGGGAGCGGTATCGGGCAATGGGTAATGAGCGCACTCTTCCTTGGTATATTTGAGTATGGCGAAAAGCTCTTCCACTTCCAGAGGTGAAGAAGAGGGGATGTAGCGCCGCACATGACCCTGGGCAGCCGCAACGCCGGAAGAAAAGCTTAAGCGGCCGCTACACTGGCCTTCATGACAGTGGGCACACACGGTGTTGAATTTCACCACTGTTGCTCTTATGTCCGCCATGCAGTTTTGAGAGTAAATCAAGGCTGTGACGGCAACGCCTATAGGTGTCAAAAAATATACAAGCAGCTTGAGGGGCGACATGTTTCCTCCCTTTAACGAAACTTGTGACGCGAGTCTGCGCTTCTTGCCGGCAGAATCGCCATTTTGTCCCGGAACAATCTTATGTCTTATATAAGACATGTGGACTTTGATCGGGATAGTGAGATAAACTTCGGCATCCGCATGCCTGCCGGTTGCCGCTGTTCAATGTAACACTGTATTCACTGCATGAGACACGTTACCATATTTGGATCACTGCCGCCCATGCGCGATCGCTGCCTGGGAGCATTATTGTTTTGATGAAATTGAATTAGGATCAGCATGGATAATTTAAAACAACGCGCACTGGATTATCACGAATTTCCCAAGCCCGGGAAGCTCTCGGTGGAGTCTTCCAAGCCTTGCGGCACTGCGGCAGAGCTGTCGCTGGCCTATACGCCGGGCGTGGCCGAGCCGGTGCGCGAAATTCACAGGGATGCCGAAAACGCCTACCGCTACACCAACAAGGGTAACCTGGTGGCGGTGATCACCGATGGCACGGCGATTCTCGGCCTAGGCAACCTGGGGCCCCTGGCCTCCAAACCGGTGATGGAAGGCAAGGCGGTGCTGTTCAAGCGCTTTGCCAATGTCGATGTGTTCGACATCGAGGTCAATGCACCCAGCGTCGAATCCTTCATCGAAACCGTGGTCAACATTGCGCCCACCTTTGGCGGCATCAACCTGGAAGACATCGCTGCGCCGCATTGCTTCGAGATCGAACGCATTCTCAAGGAGCGCCTCGATATCCCGGTCTTTCACGATGATCAGCACGGCACCGCCATCATCATCTGTGCCGGCCTACTCAATGCGCTGGAGTTGCAGGGCAAAACGCTGGCCGATGCCAGGCTGGTGTGCCTCGGCGCCGGTGCTGCCGGGCTGGCGGGCATGCGCCTCTTGATCGCCATGGGGGCGAACAAGGGCAACATGACCCTGGTGGATTCCAAGGGCGTCATCCACAGCGGCCGCAGCGACCTGAATGCGCACAAACAGGAATTCGCCCAGGAAACCTCCATGCGCACGCTGGAGGACGCGATGCAGGGTGCCGATGTATTCATCGGCGTGTCCGGCCCCAATCTGGTAACGGGCGAGATGCTGAAAACCATGGCGCCGAAGCCCATCGTGTTCGCCATGGCCAACCCCGACCCGGAAATCCTGCCGAAAGATGCGCACGCTGCGCGCGACGACCTGATCATGGCCACCGGGCGCTCGGATTTCCCCAACCAGGTCAACAACGTGCTGGGCTTCCCCTACATCTTCCGCGGCGCGCTCGATGCACATGCCAAGAAGATCACCCAGTCCATGATGATCGCCGCCGTGAAGGCGCTGGCAGCACTGGCAAAGGAGCCGGTGCCGGAGGAAGTGCTGCGTGCCTATAACGCCACGTCCATGGCTTTCGGCAAGGACTACATTATCCCGAAGCCCTTCGACCCGCGCCTCATCGAGCGCATTCCGCCTGCTGTCGCTGCGGCTGCAGGGGAAGGGGAGTAGAGCATGGCCCGCTCCCGGCCGGTTTACCTGAATCTGTTCAAAATCAGGCTGCCGCTGCCGGGGGTGGTGTCGATCATGCACCGCGCGAGCGGGGCGCTGCTGTTTCTGCTGCTGCCGCTGCTGCTGTATGTGCTGCAACTGAGTCTGTCTTCGGAGCAGGGGTTCGTCGAGGTGCAGAGCTGGTTCGGGCTGCCATTGGTGAAGCTGCTGCTGATCGGCGTGATCTGGGGCTATCTGCACCATTTCTGCATGGGGCTGCGCTACCTCGCGCTGGATTTTGATATCGGCGTGGACCTGCCGCAGGCGCGTTTCAGTTCCTGGCTGGTGCTTGCCGTGAGCATTGCTGCGACCATCCTGATCGGATTCTGGCTATGGTAAAACGCATTGTCAGCGGTGCCCATTACGGCCTCAGGGACTGGCTGATCCAGCGCGTCACTGCCGTGGTGATGGCGGTTTACAGCCTGTTTCTGATCGGTTTCTTTTTTACCCAGCCGCTTTCGTTTGCTTCCTGGCATGGCCTGTTCGAAAGTCTGCCGGTGCGCCTGGCCAGCCTGCTGTTTCTGTTCAGCGTATTGATCCATGCCTGGGTTGGGATGCGCGACATTTTCATGGACTACATCCATCCCACGGTGATCCGCCTCACTCTGCACGTGGTGGTGATCCTTGCCCTGATTGCCTATGCGGCCTGGGCGGTGCAGATTTTGTGGAGCGTGCAATGAGTATTGCCAAGAGGGCTTTTGATGCTGTGATTATTGGTGGAGCGCCGTGAGCAGGGAGCAGGGGCCCCGCTTGCGGGGATGTGACCGTCGGCGAATCGGTGCTGGCCGCCGATACGGCAGCATATCGAAGAGGACATGACGTGATTGCGAAACGAACGTTTGACGCAGTGATTATCGGCGGCGGTGGAGCCGGACTCAGGGCCGCCCTGCAGCTTGCCCATGCCGACCTCAAGGTGGCGGTGGTGTCCAAGGTGTTTCCCACCCGCTCCCATACCGTCTCGGCGCAGGGCGGCATTGCCGCCAGCCTGGGCAACGTGAGCGAGGATAACTGGCACTGGCACATGTACGACACGGTCAAGGGTTCGGATTATCTCGGCGATCAGGACGCCATCGAGTTCATGTGCCGTGGTGCCAACGAGGCGGTGATCGAGCTGGAGCATTTCGGCATGCCCTTCGACCGGCTGGAGAACGGCAAGATATACCAGCGCCCTTTCGGCGGCATGACCCAGGATTATGGCGGCGCGCCTGCGGTGCGTACCTGCGCGGTGGCCGACCGTACTGGCCACGCCATGCTGCATACCCTGTACCAGCGCAATATCGCGGCGCGTACCCATTTCTTCGAGGAATATTTCGCGCTCGATCTGGTCATGGACGAAGAGGGCTATTCCCAGGGCGTGGTTGCGCTGGGGATCGAATCCGGCGAGCCAATTTTCATCGAGGCGCGCGCCACCATCCTCGCCACCGGCGGGGCTGGGCGCATTTTTTCGGCCACCACCAATGCCCTGATCAATACCGGCGATGGTCTGGGCATGGCGCTCCGCGCCGGCATTCCGCTGGAGGACATGGAATTCTGGCAGTTCCACCCGACCGGCGTGCATGGCGCCGGGGTGCTGATCACCGAGGGCGTGCGCGGCGAGGGCGGCTACCTGGTGAACAGGAATGGCGAGCGCTTCATGGAGCGCTATGCGCCTAATGCCAAGGATCTGGCCAGTCGCGACGTGGTGTCGCGCGCCATGGCGGTGGAGATTTTCGAGGGGCGCGGCTGTGGCAAGGACAGCGACCACGTGCTGCTCAAGCTTGACCACCTCGGGCCGGAAGTGATCCAGCAGCGCCTGCCCGGCATTCGCGAACTGGCGCTGAAATTCGCCCACGTCGACCCGGCCACCGATCCCATTCCTGTCGTGCCCACGGTGCATTACATGATGGGCGGCATCCCCACCAATCTGCACGGGCAGGTGGTGATGCCGACTGCGACCGGCCCGGAAGAAGCCGTGCCCGGCCTGTACGCCATAGGCGAATGCGCCTGCGTCTCGGTGCATGGTGCCAACCGGCTGGGCAGCAATTCGCTGCTCGACCTGATCGTGTTCGGCCGCGCTGCCGGCAATGACGTGATCGAATACTGTCGCGAAAATCCCTTTCTGCGCCCTGTTCCAGTCCAAGCGCTGGAGCGCATCGCTGCGCGTCTGGCGCGCTGGGATCGGACGGGCGAAGGCATCACGGTGCCGGAGCTGCGCGAGGAAATGCGCAAGACCATGCAGCTTCATTGCGGCGTGTTCCGTACGGAAGCCGTGCTGCAGGATGGCGTGAAGAAAATGCTGGAAATCGCGGCCAAACTTCCGGATGTAGTGCTGCGCGACCAGAGCAAAATCTACAATACCGGCCGTATCGAGGCGCTGGAGCTGGAAAACCTCATGGCCGTGGCGCTGGCCACCATGCATTCCGCTGCCGCACGCCAGGAAAGCCGCGGCGCCCATGCGCGCGACGACTACCCGGCGCGCGACGACAACGCCTGGCTGAAGCACAGCCTGTACTTTTCCGATGCGCATCGCCTCGATTACAAGCCGGTGCGGCTGAAGCCCTTGACGGTGGAGGCGTTCCAGCCCAAGGCGAGGGTTTATTGAGTTATGGGTAATAAGTAATGGGGAATGGGATTGGAAGTTGCGGGTTCTCATCACTCATTACCCGTCACCCATCACCAGGAGAATTAAATGCGTTTCTCTATCTACCGTTACAACCCGGAAACCGATGCCAAGCCCACCATGCAGGACTACGAGCTGGATATCGAGGCGGAAGGGAAAATGCTGCTCGACGCCATCCTGCTGCTCAAGGAGCAGGATGAGTCCTTGAGTGTGCGCCGCTCCTGCCGCGAGGGGGTGTGCGGCTCCGATGGCATGAACATCAACGGCAAGAATGGCCTGGCCTGCGTCACGCCATTGAAAGACCTGAAGCAGCCGATCGAACTGCGTCCCTTGCCCGGCCTGCCAGTGATTCGCGATCTGATCGTGGACATGAGCCAGTTCCTCAAGCATTACCGCTCGGTCAAGCCTTACCTTATCAACGTCGATCCGGAACCGGAAATCGAGCGTCTGCAATCGCCCGAGGACCGGGAGCAACTGGATGGGTTGTATGAGTGCATCCTGTGCGCCTGCTGCTCCACTTCCTGTCCCTCGTTCTGGTGGAACCCGGACAAGTTTGTCGGCCCGGCCGGTCTGTTGCAGGCCTACCGCTTCATTGCCGACAGCCGCGATCAGGCTACCAATGAGCGTCTGGACGATCTGGAAGACCCCTACCGCCTGTTCCGCTGCCACAGCATCATGAACTGCGTCGAGGTCTGCCCCAAGGGCTTGAACCCCACGCGGGCGATCGGCAAGATCAAGGAACTGCTGGTGAAGCGGACGGTATGATTTTCAGTGCGCGACTGTCTGATAGGGCTGGCCGCGCATTCCCGATTTACAACGATGAGAGTGTCCATGAGCAATTTACCCAAATGTCCCCAATGCAATTCCGAATACACTTACGAAGACGGTGGTGTATATATCTGCCCGGAATGTGCACACGAATGGAGTGCGGACGCAGCTACAGAAAGTGCAGAGGAAAAACGTGTGGTGAAGGATGCCTTCGGCACGGTGCTGAACGACGGCGATAGCGTGACGGTGATCAAGGACCTGAAATTAAAAGGTTCTTCATTGGTGGTGAAGGGCGGGACCAAGGTGAAGAATATCCGCCTGGTCGAGGGCGACCACGACATCGATTGCAAGATAGACGGCATCGGTGCGATGTCGCTGAAGTCCGAGTTCGTGAAGAAGGCCTGAGGGAAAAAGCGATGAGCGGATGGGGTAGCAAAAAACCGAAGCCGCCGGAAAAAGGCGGTGTGTCGTGAGGAGAGAGGAGAAAAGTCAGACCGGGGAATGGCTTACCCCTCACCCCGCATTTCTCACTTCTCACTCTCCAGGCCGCCTGCGCTGGCGCTGCCGGCGCGGGATGCTGGAACTTGATCTGGTGCTGGAACGCTTTCTGGGCGAAAATTACGTCAAACTGACGGCGCATCAGCAGGCCGAGTTCGATGCGCTGCTCGATTTGCCTGATCAGGAGCTGTGGGCTCTGATTCGAAGCGATGGAACGGATGCCTCCGCAGTCGTGCAATGGCTGCGCGCCTGTCAGGCATGAAAATAATGAGCCGGGACGGGATTCCCGGCTGAAAAAGGGAGAAGCAGCATGGCTGAACGCAAGGCATATCTGGATCTGGGAAATGGGCAGCCGCCCATCGAGTTGCCCATCTATTCCGGTTCCATTGGGCCGGACGTGGTGGACATCCGCTCACTGGGCAAGTATGGCGTATTTACATACGACCCCGGTTTCATGTCGACAGCGAGCTGCAATTCCAGCATTACCTACATCGACGGCGATGAAGGCGTATTGCTGTATCGCGGCTACCCGATCGAGCAGCTCGCCGAGCATGCGGACTTCATGGAAGTTTGCTATCTGCTGCTGAACGGTGAATTGCCGAACGCGAGTCAGCGCGAGATTTTTGACCATACCGTGCGCAAGGTCAGCATGGTGCATGATCAGATCAACAACTTTTTCCGTGGTTTTCGCCGTGATGCCCATCCGATGGCTTCGATGGTGGGTGTGGTAGGTGCATTGTCGGCTTTTTACCACGACTCGCTTGATCTTTCCGATCCGCGTCATCGCGAGATATCGGCTTTCAGGATGCTGGCCAAAGTGCCGACGATTGCGGCGATGTCGTACAAGTACAATATCGGCCAGCCCTTCGTCTATCCGCAGAATCGCCTCGGCTATGTGGAAAACTTCATGCATATGATGTTTTCCACCCCGTGCGAGGAATATGTGCCGAACCCCGTTCTGGTGCGTGCCCTGGAGCGGATTTTTATCCTGCATGCCGACCACGAGCAGAATGCCTCGACTTCCACCGTGCGTCTGGCCGGGTCG
Organism: Gammaproteobacteria bacterium; assembly: GCA_018824405.1. Lineage (GTDB taxonomy): Bacteria > Pseudomonadota > Gammaproteobacteria > Burkholderiales > Sulfuricellaceae > Sulfurimicrobium. Next base: position 99,962 of record JAHJGO010000009.1, on the reverse strand, counting down.
AGCGGTGCCAATCCTTTTGCCTGCATCGCAGCCGGCATCGCCTCGCTGTGGGGGCCGGCGCATGGCGGCGCGAACGAGGCGGTGCTGAAAATGCTGGAGGAAATCGGCGACGTTTCCAATATTCCGAGCGTGATCGAGCGCGCCAAGGACAAGAGCAATCCGTTCCGTCTCATGGGCTTTGGCCACCGCGTTTACAAGAACTTCGATCCACGCGCCAACCTGATGCGCAAGACCTGCCACGAGGTCCTGAACGAACTCGGCATGCAGGATGACCGCCTGTTCAAGACGGCGCTGGAGCTGGAACGCATCGCGCTGGAAGACCCCTATTTCATCGAGAAGAAGCTCTATCCCAACGTGGACTTCTATTCCGGTATCGTGCTGCGGGCGATTGGCATCCCGGTAAACATGTTTACCGCGATTTTTGCGATTTCCCGCACCATCGGCTGGATTTCCCAGTGGTCCGAAATGATTTCCGACCCGGAGCAGCGAATCGGCCGTCCGCGCCAGCTCTACTGTGGCGCCGAGCAGCGGGAGTTCGTTCCGATTGGTAAGCGGTGACGAGTCATGGGTGATGAGTGATGGGGGCGGTTTTCACTTATTACATCTTACCCATTACCCATCACCAACAGAGGGTGAGCCATGAGTGAAATGCAGGCATTTCTCGATAATTCCTACCTCTACGGGGGTAATGCCGAGTTCATCGAGGGTCTTTATGAATCCTGGCTGGCCAACCCGGATAATGTCAGTGCCGAATGGCGCCGTTATTTCGATCGTTTGCAGCTAAGTGAACGTGCCGGTGAGCGGGATATTCCTCATGCTCCGGTTCGGGAGGCCATGCTGCAACGCGTTCAGCAACCGGCTGCAGCTAATCCTGCATTGATTTGCAGCTCTTTTGTCGAGCAGGCGCGCAAGCAGGTCAAGGTGTTGCAGCTTATTAACGCCTATCGTTTCCTCGGCATGCGCCATGCCAATGTCGATCCTCTGTGGCGTTTCGAACGTCCCCATGTGCCGGAACTGGAACTGGAACACTACGGCCTCTGCGAAGCTGACCTGGCGACCGAATTCGATGCCGGTTCGCTGGTGGGCCTGGATCGGGTTCCGTTGGCAGAGATTCTGGCCATGCTGCAGGAAACTTATTGCGGCACTTTTTCTGCCGAATACATGAATATCACCGATCCTGTCCAGAAACGCTGGCTGCAGGGGCAGATCGAGGGGTGTCGCGCACGGCCGGATTTCAGTGCGGCACAAAAGCGGCATATCCTGGGACGCATCACGGCAGCGGAAACGCTGGAAAAATATCTCCATACCCGCTTTGTCGGGCAGAAGCGCTTTTCCCTGGAAGGGGGGGAAAGCCTGATCCCCTTACTGGATCATCTGGTCGAATTGTCCGGTGCCAGCGGGGTGCAGGAAGTGGTGCTCGGCATGGCGCATCGTGGCCGCCTCAACGTGCTGGTCAACATCATCGGCAAGGAACCCCGTGAGCTGTTCAAGGAATTCGAGGGAGTGCACGCCCATGATGACCACATCACTACCGGCGATGTGAAATATCATCAGGGTTTTTCATCCGATGTCTCGACCTCGAGTGGGCCGGTGCATGTCACTCTGGCTTTCAACCCATCGCATCTGGAAATCATCAACCCGGTGGTGGAAGGTTCGGTGCGCGCACGCCAGCACCGGCGTAACGACCGTCTCGGCGAGCAGGTCATTCCGGTGTTGATCCACGGTGACTCTGCCTTCGCCGGTCAGGGCGTGGTGATGGAAACTCTCAACATGTCGCAGACGCGCGGTTTCTGTACCGGCGGCACGGTGCATGTGGTGGTCAACAACCAGATCGGCTTCACCACTTCGGACTCGCGTGATACCCGCTCCAGCCTGCATTGCACCGATGTGGTCAAAATGGTCGAGGCACCGGTGTTCCACGTCAATGGCGATGACCCGGAAGCGGTGCTGCTGGCCGTGCAGATCGCCTTCGATTTCCGCATGACCTTCAAGAAGGATGTGGTTATCGACATGGTGTGCCTGCGCCGTCTGGGGCACAACGAGCAGGATGAGCCCGCTGTCACCCAGCCGCTGATGTACAAAAAAATCGCCAAACATCCGGGCACCCGCCAGCTCTATGCCGCGCGCCTGGCAACGGAAGGGGTAGTGGCGGAGGATGAGGCCACGAAGATGATCACGGATCATCGCGCCACCATCGACGCAGGCAATCAGCTGCGCTGCAAGCCGGTGCTGAGCAATTTCAAGCGTGCTTTTGCCACCGACTGGAAGGTTTTCACCAACGCCAACTGGAGTCACCCTGCCGATACTTCGGTTCCGCTGGAGAACCTGCAGCGACTGGCGGAAAAGCTCACTACCATACCGGATTATTTCGCGCTCCATCCCCGGGTGGAGAAGATTCTTGCCGACCGCCGTTTGATGGGCGAGGGCAAGCAGCCGATAGACTGGGGCATGGCGGAGAATCTGGCCTACGCCAGCCTGCTGGAAAATGGCTACGGTGTGCGGATTTCAGGGCAGGATAGCGGGCGCGGGACATTTTTCCACCGCCATGCCGTGCTGCATGACCAGAATCGCGAGCAATGGAACATCGGCGAATATCTTCCGCTGCAGCACATTGCGGAGAATCAGCCGCATTTCGTGGTGATCGATTCGGTGCTTTCGGAAGAGGCCGTGCTCGGCTTCGAATATGGCTATTCCACTGCGGAACCCAACGAACTGGTGGTCTGGGAGGCGCAGTTCGGTGATTTTGCCAATGGCGCCCAGGTAGTGATCGACCAGTTCATCTGCGCAGGTGAAACCAAATGGGGGCGCATGTGCAGTCTGGTGATGATGCTGCCGCACGGTTACGAGGGGCAGGGGCCGGAGCATTCCTCGGCGCGCCTGGAGCGTTATCTGCAACTCTGCGCGGAATACAATATTCAGGTGTGCGTGCCGTCCACGCCGGCGCAGATGTTCCACCTGCTGCGCCGCCAGATGCTGCGCCCCTACCGTAAACCGCTCATCATCATGAGCCCCAAGAGCATGCTGCGCAACAAGGATGCCTTCTCGAGCCTGGACGATCTGGCCAGTCTTTTCTTTCAGCCGCTGGTGCCGGAGCAGGACGACATTCCGCCCTCCGGCGTGAAGCGCGTACTGGCCTGTTGCGGCAAGGTTTACTACGACCTGCTGGCTGCGCGGCGCGGGCGCGGCATCACTGATATCGCCATTATCCGGATTGCACAGCTCTATCCATTCCCTCATGACGAATTTTCCCAGGAAATGCAGCGCTATGATGCGGCCCTGGAAGTCATGTGGGTGCAGGAGGAACCTAAAAATCAGGGTGCCTGGTATTCCATCGAACACTATTTGCGCAAACATATGAAGCCTGGTCAGGTCCTGACTTATTCGAGCCGCAAGTCTTCTGCGTCCCCCGCAGTCGGCCATTACGAAGAACATGTGGTGCAGCAGAAAGCGCTGGTGGATGCGGCGCTGGACCTGTCCTGGAAAAATGGAGATTGAAATGATGATCGAACTCAAAGTGCCTGCGCTATCCGAATCCGTCTCCGAAGGGACACTTCTAAGCTGGCTCAAACAGGAAGGAGAGGCGGTAGCTCAGGGTGAAAACCTGATCGACCTCGAAACCGACAAGGTGGTGCTGGAACTGCCCGCGCCGCAGGCGGGGGTGCTGAGCAAGGTATTGAAGCAGAATGGCGAGGTGGTGCTTCCCGGCGAAGTTCTGGCACTGATCGATACTGAAGCCAAGGTGGCCGCTCCGGCAAAAGCGGCCGCTGTAGAGCCGGCACTCAGTCCTTCGCTGCGCAAGCTGGTGGCGGAGCACGAACTGGATCCGGCACAAATTGCGGGCAGCGGTCGTGGTGGGCGCATCACCAAGGACGATGTGCTGGCGCAACTGGAGAAGCCCGTTCAGTCAGCATCCGTAATGATACCGGTGCAAGTCGCAGCGCCAGCAATGAATGGAGAACGCCTGGAACAGCGTGTGCCCATGACACGCTTGCGCGCACGGGTGGCGGAAAGGCTGGTGCAGGCGCAGCAGACCGCTGCCATTCTCACCACCTTCAACGAAGTCAATATGCAACCGGTGATGGAACTGCGCAATCGTTACAAGGAGAAGTTCGAGAAGGAACACGGAGTCAAATTGGGGTTCATGTCCTTCTTCGTCAAGGCTGCAGTGGCGGCACTGCAGAAATTTCCGGTAGTGAATGCCTCCATCGATGGCGGCGATATTGTTTACCACGGCTATTTCGATATCGGCATCGCGGTGGGTTCGCCGCGCGGCCTGGTGGTGCCCGTCGTGCGCAATGCTGATCAGCTGTCTTTCGCAGAGATCGAGAAGCAGATCGCCGAATTCGGCAACCGTGCCCGTGATGGCAAACTCACTATCGAAGAGCTTACCGGCGGTACCTTCTCTATTTCCAACGGCGGCGTTTTCGGCTCGATGATGTCCACGCCCATTCTCAATCCGCCACAGAGCGCTATCTTGGGCATGCACAAGACCTACGAGAGACCCATCGCGGAAAATGGCCAGGTAGTGATTCGCCCCATGATGTATCTGGCGCTGTCATACGATCACCGTATTGTCGACGGGCGCGAGGCGGTTCTGTTCCTGGTGGCGATCAGGGAAGCGCTGGAAGACCCAGCGCGGCTGCTGCTGAAAGTTTGAATCCGGTAGCGGGCATGTCTGGCACTGAGGTCATAGTCTGCCTGGAGCGCCAGGCGAATGATCGCGGGCTGGATCTGGATTCTGCGCAGCACGCCGCAGCAGTGCATCTGCAGCGGGTTTATGATGGCCTGCTGCAAGCCCCGGCGTTTGCCGGAATTCCATTGCTGCGCCACCTGGCAAGACCAAGCTCCCAGCGCGGTCTGTATCTTTGGGGTGGCGTTGGACGCGGCAAGAGTTTCGTAATGGATGCCTTTTTCAACTGTATCCCGCTGGAACATAAACGGCGACTGCATTTTCATCGTTTCATGCAGGAAATTCATGCTCGGCTGGTGGCCTTGAAGGGGCAGCCTGATCCCTTGGTCAGCGTGGCGCGTGAGCTTGCACGGCATGTACGCCTGCTATGTCTGGATGAGTTCCATATCAGTGATATCACCGATGCCATGCTGATGCGCGGATTGCTGCAGGGCCTTTGTGACCAGGGCGTGGCGCTGATCATGACTTCCAACAGCTCCCCTGACGAACTGTATCGCAATGGCTTGCAGCGCATTCGATTCCTGCCTACCATAGCCTTGATCAAGGATCGCCTGGAGGTGATGCATCTCGATGGCGGAGAAGATTACCGCCTGCGCGCTCTGGAACAGGCCGGTTTGTACCACATACCCAACGACGAGGAGGCAGAGCGGGCTCTGCATGATATTTTTCACAAACTTGCGAGTGGCGTTGACGAGCGCGTCCGCAAGCTGCAAATATCCGGCCGGGAAGTGCAGGCGAGGTGCGAGGGGGCTGGGGTGGCCTGGTTCGACTTTGATGAACTGTGCGGCACACCGCGCAGCAAAGCGGATTACATCGAGCTGGCTCGGCGTTATGAAACGCTGCTGATCTCCGGGGTGCCGCAATTCGACGCTCAGCTCCTTGCACAGGCACGACGTTTTTTATGGCTGGTGGATGAACTATACGACAGGCGCGTCAAGCTGGTTTTGTCAGCGGCTGTATCCCTGTCGCAGCTGGGGAAAAAAGAACTGCTGGATGGTGAGTTCGAGAGAGTAACGAGCCGGCTGGCTGAGATGCAGTCTCACGCTTATCTGGCGCAGCCGTATCAGCCGGTTTGAGCCAGAAACGTCTGCTGGTCGGCATTCATGATGTTTGCGATGGCATCCGGTTTCTGGAACGGCAGGGCGTGGTCGGTACCGGGGATCAGGTGGCACACCCAGTCCCTGTGCTGTTGGGCGATTTCCTGGCAGAAGCTGAAGATTTCTGCGGATGAGCGTTCTCCGACGAAGCTGCTGACATGTTCCTGGGCGGCGATCAGTTGCGTGCGGTCAAGCTGTTTTGCTGCCTGGACGACGGCTTCGAGAATGGCGGCCAGACCTTTGGGGCGGTGCGCCAGGCGACCGCGCACAATTTCCTCGCTGCGGGAGTTGCGGTTACGCTGCGGCGAGACGGCATCCAGAAAAACCTGCAAGCCATATTCCAGTTCATCGTCGATGCGCAGTTTCTGCGCTGCCTGCATCAGAATTTCTCGCCGGCTGAGCTGTTCCGTTTCGTTGCCGCCGCTAAGCAGGCCGGGTTCGAATAAAAATGTTTTGCCGATGGCAGCCGGGCGCGCGGCCTTCAGTTGCATGGCGATCAGACCGCCATAGGAGTAGCCGCCGAGATCGAAGTTGCTCCAGCCCAGTGAGTCGAGCAATGCAGCCATGTCGGCTACCACGTCGCTGGTATTGAAGGCTTGCTCCTGATGGTCCGGGAAGTGGGTTCTTCCGGTACCGCGCAAATCAGGTACCAGTACCTCGGTCCAGTGCAGCAGGCGGCTGACAATGGGTTCCCAGGTTATCTGGCCATCTACCCCGCCGCCATGTAGCAGGAGCAGGCGACGGGATTCAAACGCGCTGCCGCGATAGAGGCGGTAGTAAATGGCCTGCTGCGGTTGGTTGAGATAGCCTTCGCAGTCGGGCGTGAGTGGGGTGGTCATGGGTAATGAGTAATGAGTAATGAGTGATGGGGAATGGGAGAAACTGGAAACGGCGAGATAATTACTCATTACTCATTACCCATTACCGCAGCTAGCCGATGCCGAGCTGTTCCACCCAGGCAAGGGCTTCCAGGTGGGCCTTGTTGACCTGTTCCGGGTCCATCGCCATGGAGGAGGCTACTGTTTCGATCTTGCCCGGATCGGCGTCTTCGCAGGCGATGGTGAGGGCAAGGAAGGGGCCATAGATGCCCTGGCGTGTCAGCAGAGCATCACAGATTGTTTCGGGCAGGTAGAGCTTCTCCAGAATGTCATCCATGGGCATTTCAAGCATGGCATCCAGCATAGAAAAAATGCCCACGATAAACAGATTGTCGCGGTCGCTCTTTTCCAGATAATCCTGGCCCAGCAATTCCGTGAGGCGGCCACGAGTGATGGCGGTTTTCATCAGCGCAGGCGGAGTCGAATCACTGCCAGCAGTGGCCAGCAGAAGGGTGAGCCAGCGGTAAAGCTGCTGATAGCCGAGAATGGCGAGCGCGTGGCGGATCGACTGGATCTCGCACGAGAGTCCGAAGCCAACCGAATTGATGTAACGCAGGAGTTTGAACGAAAGCGCTACGTCCGCCTTGAAGCCATTCTCGATATCTTTCACATCATCATTGTTGCGCACCTTGTTGAGCAGCGATAGAACGGTGGCGTGGGCAGGGTTGATGATCTTGGCAGTAAGGGTTTCCGGATGGGCAAAGTAGTAACCCTGGAAATAATCAAAGCCGAGTTCTTTGCAGAATTTGAATTCGGTGCGGGTTTCAACTTTTTCTGCAATCAGTTTGGCGGAACTGCTTTTCAGGCTGCGTACCAGTGTTGCAGTGCCGTCCAGGCCAAGTTCGCGAATATCCACCTTGATGAAGTCTGCGAGTGGCAGAAGGTCAGTATTGATTGGTCGATGGTCGAAGTCGTCCAGGGCAAAGCGGTAGCCCAGGTCGCGCAGGCGCTGGATACGTGCAATCACCTCGGGCGTGGCTTCCACCGTTTCAATCAGTTCCAGTACAACCCGTTTGGCGGGAAGAAGCTCGAGGAAGTCGCTCTCAAGCATGGGCGCGGCAATATTGATGAAGGCCAGTTTGTCGCCCAGCAGCCAGTTGGCGTCCATGTTGCTGAAAGTGTTGATCAGCACATTGCTGCCTGCCTCCAGGTCGCTGCTAATCTGCGCCACGGATGCTTCTGCGCTATGGCGGAACAATAGTTCGTAGCCGATGATCTTTTGCTGAAGATCAACGATCGGCTGACGGCCAATAAAGGCTTGATTCTGCATGGCTGGGCTCGGGTTGTCTGTGCTGGGTTAATGAATGGCGGTTCGGGTAAAGAGGGCTGCGCGCGTGGTGTCCGGATTCATTCGCAGCAGTTCTTCCATATCCAGTACCAGTACGACTGAACCATCACCTGAGAGCGTTGCGCCGGCAATGCCTTTGGGCTTGATGTCGAGCAGTGGCTTGATCACCACATCGTCGCGTCCGATAAAGCCGTCGATCGCCAGCACGAAGGTGGTGTCGGCGCTTTGCATCAACACGCCAAAAGCTGGTATGTTATTTTCCGGCCAGCCTATCATGCTTGCCAGGGAACGGACCGGCATCACTTCCTCGCGCACCACCATGGTGGCGCGGCCTGAGACCTGTTTGACGTCCTTCGGGTCAATCGGGGTGATTTCCCTGACCATGGAGAGAGGCACTGCAAAGGGCTGATCGCCAACACGCACCAGCAATACAGGCAGAATCGCCAGGGTCAGCGGCAGCGAGATGGTGATGGTTGTGCCTACGCCAACGGTCGAGGCAATCTCGATGCGGCCATTGAGTTTGCCGATATTGGTTTTTACCACGTCCATGCCAACACCACGTCCGGACACGTCCGAAATCAGATCCTTGGTGGAAAACCCCGGCAGGAAAATGAGTTGCAGGCTCTGCCTGTCGTCCAGGCTGTTGGCCATATCCAGGTCGATCAGACCTTTTTCCACCGCCTTGTGGCGGATGGTGTCGGGGCGCATGCCGCGCCCGTCATCCGCAATCTCGATGATGATGTGATCGCCTACCTGTGCTGCAGAAAGGCGTACCACGCTTTTCAGCGATTTCCCGGCGGCAGCGCGTTCTTCAGGGCTATCCACGCCATGATCCACCGCATTGCGAACCAGATGCACCAGCGGATCGTTGAGATCCTCGATCATGGTCTTGTCGATCTCGGTATCTTCGCCGGACAGCAGCAATTCCACATCCTTGCCCAGTTGCCGCGCCAGATCTCGCGCCAGTCGGGGATATTTCTGGAACAGGCGGCCAATGGGCTGCATGCGGGTTTTCATCACCGCGCTCTGCAGGTCGCCCACCAGCAGATCCAGTTGGCTGACCGCTTCGTCCAGTGCCTTCAGCGTGTTGGCGTCCTGTTTTCCGGCGAGTATGTCTGCACGCAGGCTGGTGAGGCGGTTTTTGGTCAGACCAATTTCACCGGTATAAGTCAGCACCTGATCAAGGCGCGTGGTGTCGACGCGGATGGTGGCTTCTTTCACTGCTGCCGCGCTGGGTGGAGGTGCTGCCACCGGCCTTGAGGGAGGGGTGGCGGGAAGGAGTTCGGGATGTGGTGCCGGGTGCGCTTCAGTAAGTGCGGTAACTGCGGGTACATGATGGCTGGCTGGGGATACCTCCCCAAGCAGGGCGTGATAGACGCCCTCCCAGTCGGGGCTGTCGCTGGCGCCTGTGGGCGCAGCAACAACGGGTGCCGCGTCGGGCTGAGGTTGCGCGGCATGCAATGATACGTGGCCGCCGGCGATGACGGCATCCAGCGCATCCAGCAGATATTTTTCAGCGGGTGGCGGTACCTGGGTCTGTGCAAGATTGCCAAACATGTCGCGCACAACGCCTGTGGCAGCCATGATGACATCCATGATGTCCGGGGTCAGGGTGAGTTCGGCAGTACGCAGTTTGTCGAACAGATTTTCGGTGCGGTGGCACAGCTCCACCAGTTCGTTGACATTGAGAAAACCTGCCCCGCCCTTGATGGTATGGAAGCCGCGAAAAATGTCGTTGAGCAGGGATTTGTCTCCCGGTCGCTTCTCCAGTTCAACCAGCTTGTTGTCAACATCAGACAAGAGCTCGCCAGCTTCCATGAGGAAATCCTGAAGCAGTTCTTCCATTCCGGTGAAATGACTCATGATTTCTCCCGTGGTTTTTTATTTATGCTTTGATTCGGACGCATGGTTCAGAATCCCAGGCTTTCCAGCAGATCGTCAACCTGCTGCTGGTTGGCGACGACATCGGAACGCCCCTCGGCATTGATCACTGGCCCGTTCAGCAGGCCGGCATTCACTTCGCTGCGTTTTTCTGCCGGGGTGCTGTCGATCAGAAGCTGAAGCAATTGTGTTTCCACCTGCTGTGCCAGCTCGATGACTTTCTTGATCACCTGACCTGTCAGGTCCTGAAAATCCTGCGCCATCATGATTTCCATCAGCTGGGCATTAGTGGCCTGCGTGTGGGTGGGTACCTGGTGCAGGTAGAGTCGGGTGTCAGTCACGAGTTGCTTGAATTCATCTACGCTCAACTGGTTGCTGAACATTTTGTCCCATTTCCCTGACAGTACGGATGCACCGGATTCCAGTTTTTCCTGCAGGGGCTGGGCAACTTCTGTTGCGGAGAGCGCTCGTTCTGCTGCTTGTTCAGTCATTGCGGCGATATAGTTGAGGCGGTCGCGCGTGTCTGGAATCAGGCCTTCAACAGCCTTCTCGAGTGATTTGTCATAGCCCAGCTCGCGCAGCGTATCATGCAGCTTGCGCGTCATGTGTCCAAGCGATGAAAACACTTTATCGCTGCCATGGCCTTCATCGCTGACTTCTGTCGTCTGAGTGACAGTTGCCGGGGAATCCTGTGGCTTTTCATCCGCAGCAGGTTCAGTGCTCTGACTACTTGCCATTACGATACTGTCAAACAGCGCTTCCAGATCATCTGAATCACCATTGTTCTGTGGCGTGTTGCTCACTCGTCACCTCCCCTTGCTAATATTTTTCAAAGATTTTGTTCGATTTGTGCAGCGCAGAAGTGCTGCTTCCAGAAATGTCTTACCCTGAGTATGGCCTCAAGGATGACTTATTTAGCCACCATTTTCTCGAACACCTTGTTCAGTTTTTCTTCTAAAGTGGCTGCTGTAAAAGGCTTCACGATATAACCGCTGGCGCCCGCCTGAGCCGCTTCGATAATATTTTCCTTCTTGGCCTCAGCGGTTACCATCATCACCGGCAGATGCTTGAGTGTGGCATCCGCGCGTATTGCACGGAGCAGCTCGATGCCGGTCATGTTGGGCATGTTCCAGTCACTCACGACAAACTCGAAATTGGCGCCCTTGAGTTTGCTGAGTGCAACCACGCCATCTTCCGCTTCCTCGACATTGGTAAAACCCAGCTCCTTCAATAGGTTGCGCACAATTCTGCGCATCGTGGAAAAGTCATCCACGACCAGGAATTTCAGATTCTTATCTACCATAGTTGCTCCAGTTGCCGCTTTTCAGTATCTACTTAGCCATTATCTCATCAACAAAGGCCGTAACGTTTCCGCTAGGACCGTTGGGTCAAATTTTGCCACATAGGCATCCACACCCACCGTTTTTCCCATGCTGCGGTTTGCGTCCGAAGACAGGGATGAGTGCATGACGACAGGAATTCCTTCAAAACGCCGGTCGCTCTTGATCTTCTTGGTGAGGACATAGCCGTCCATTTCCGGCATTTCTGCATCGGTCAGGATTACGCTGATCAGATTGCTGACCGGCATGCCGTCATGTTGCGCGCGCGCTGCGAGATTCTGCAGTTTTTCCCATGCTTCGTTACCGTTGCTCGCTTGTTGATAAGGAACCGCCAGTTTGTCCAGGGTCATCATGATTTCTTTGCGTGCAATAGCAGAGTCATCCACAAAGAATAGGTATTGTTCCGACGACATTTCGACAGGGACCAACTCAGGGATCGCCTCCATGCCGAGCGCGTTGACCAGGATCTGTTCCACGTCGATGATCGACACCAGGCGTCCATCAGGCAGTTCGGTAATGGCCGTGATCAGGCCTTCAGCGCCAGCCAGCATGGATTGTGGCGGCTTGATTTTTTCCCAGTCGACACGCACGATGCGGTCCACTTCATGCACCAGAAATCCCTGCGTGTGCTTGCTGTATTCGGTAACGATCATGGTTTGACCGGTGTCTTCCGGTACGTTGTCGAGCTGCATGAAATCCGCTAGCGAGAGAACCGGGATGATGTTGCCGCGTAGCGAGATCACCCCCAGCACACCTTCCGGCATGTTGGGGGTTTTGGTAATGAAGGGCGTTTGCGATACTTCGCGCACCTTGAAAACGTTGATGCCGAAATATTCTCCCGTTCCCAGCGTGAACAGGAGAATCTCCATCTTGTTGGAGCCGGCCAGCTTGGTGCGGGCATCAACCGATTCGATCAGCGCGGCATTGGCTTGGGTCGTCATGATGTCGGTCCTGGAAAAGTCAACTCATTAAGCGGCGGGTAAGGATTTCAGACAGTTTGGCAGGCTCGAATTTCGAAACGTACTCATCCACGCCCACCGAGCGCCCAAGTTCCTGATTCGATGCGCCGCTCAGAGAGGAATGCATGATGACCGGAATGCCGGCAAAGCGGGGGTCGCTCTTGATGTTTTTGGTCAGAATGTAACCGTCCATTTCCGGCATTTCAACGTCTGTCAGCACCAGTTGAATGAAATTCTTTACAGGCTGTTTGGCGACATCGGCACGTGCGGCGATCTGCAGCAGTTCTTCCCATGCCTGCTTGCCGTTGGAGGCACTGCGAAAGCGAATGTTCAGCGCATTCAGCGTGCGCTCAATCTGCTTGCGCGCGACCGGGGAGTCGTCGGTGAAGAAAATGGTGCGTTCTTCTTCCAGTGGAATCAGGCTGGCGAAAATGATTTCATGCTGGTCGTAGTGAGTCGTTTCGGCAAGAATTTTTTCCACATCCATGAGCATGACCAGGCGGCCATCCTGAAGCTGGGTGACGGCCGTGACCAGGCCTCCCATCTGTGCCATGAGCATTTCCGGCGGAACCTTGATTTCCGACCAGTCAAGCCGCAGGATGGTGTCCACGCTTTCCACCAGAAAGCCCTGGGTGCGGGAGTTATACTCGGTGACGATCATGATTTCAGGGGGCGCCCCAGTCACGATCCCGGTGTATTTGATCAGGTCCACTACCGGCACCAGCGCGCCGCGCAGGCTGACCATGCCTTCCACAGAAGGGGGCATGTCCGGTGCTCGGGTGATCTCCGGTACGCGCATGACCTCGCGAACCTTGAAAACGTTGATGCCAAAGGTTTCCTTGCGCCCGGTGTTCTGATCCGTGCCTAAGGTAAACAGCAGGATTTCCAGCTTGTTGGTGCCGGCGAGCTTGGTGCGAGCATCTATCCGTTTTAATAGTTCTGACATCTTAATTTAGACTCCGGGGGGTTCCGCCACGCATGGAGGATAACCAATTTTATTCAAGGCTGCATTATATCTTGAAGCGGTTGACGGTATTTCTCAAGTGGCGCGCCATATCTTCCAGTTCCACGGAGGCGCTCAGAGTCTGGTTGATCGCCATACTGTTGTTTTCAGTAATAGCGGAAATTTTATCCACGTTGCGGCTGATGTCCGTGCTGGCCTGGACTTCTTCATCCGTGGCGGTGGCAATGGTCTCCACCCCTTCGCTAACACTTTTCACGGTCTGGGAAGATTCTGCAAGCACCATGGCCAGATTTTCCATGGAATCCTGGCTGCTGGTCAGATGCTCAAGACCTTTGCTGATGGACTCATCCACACCGCTGGAGTGCTGCGCAATTTCATGCGTCAGATCGTCGATTTCCTTGGCGGCTGCAGCGGATTTCTCCGCCAGTTTCCTGACCTCGTCTGCGACCACGGCAAACCCGCGCCCCTGTTCTCCTGCGCGGGCGGCTTCGATGGCTGCGTTAAGTGCAAGGAGGTTGGTCTGGTCAGCAATGTCACGCACTTGCTTGGTCATCTGGCGGATGCTCTGGGTGCTGTTGACGAATTGCGCCACCTTGCCGGCAATTTCCTGCACCGTCTGTTCCACAATGTCGATTTCGCCCAGCAAAGCGGAAAGACTCTCATTGCCATGGTGTGAGCTGTTCAGGCTTTCCCGTGCAATTTGCAACACGCTCTGGGTGGTTTCCGCCACCGATGCCAGGCTTGCAGTCATCTCTTCCAGTGCGGCCGAGACGGCACTGACTTCGTCCTGTGTGGAAGCATTCTGGCTGGCCTGGCTGGAAAAGCTGGCCAGTTGAGCAGATGCGCCCGACATCCTTTCTGCGTTCATTATCACTTCGCCACTGATGCCGCGGAAGCCTAGCACCAGAGCATTGAGTGCCTGTGCCGTCTGGCCGATTTCATCGTCCCTGAAGACCTTGGCGCGTTGCGACATGTCCTCATTGCCCTGGATCATAATGAGGGTAGAGCGCAGGTCATCCAGCGGGATGGCGATGGCACGGACAATGAACAGGCCAAGAATCGCCGCCAATCCCAGGTTGAGCATGCCCAGTGTAATGCCGCTCAAGCCAAAGGCGGCACTGACGCTCGAGATCATGGCAAACAGCACGACCAGTCCGATCAGTCGGGCTTTGATGCTTAGTGCGTTGAGCTTGCCTGAAAGTTTTGCTCCATGCGCCTTGCCATCACGCATCCGCGCATACAGGGCGTCTGCATCATTGACCTGGGAGCGACTGGGTTTGGTACGCACCGAGAGATAACCGGTGATTTTTCCGTGTTCGGTGATGGGGGTGACGTTGGCCTCCACCCAGTAATAATCGCCATTCTTGCAACGGTTCTTGACAAATCCATGCCAAAGTTTCCCAGCCTGAATCTGCTTCCAAAGGTCGGCAAACGCCTCCGGCGGCATGTCAGGGTGGCGCACGAGGTTGTGTGATTTGCCTATCAGTTCGTCAGCACCATATCCGCTGACTTCCATGAAATCGGCATTGGCATAAGTGATGACGCCACGTGTATCTGTTTTGGAGATAAGTACTGCACTGTCGCGATAATTTGCTTCGGTGTTGGTGACCGGCAGGTTTTTTTTCATATTTTCTCCCCCATAAATTCTTGCTTGACCTGTTATGTATGCTTATGGTCAATCATTGTAGTGAATTAAGTCTATCTAAAGGTTTGCGGCTAAATGGCTTCGAACTTTAATGTTGACCTGAGTGTTTTGCGCAAATTTTGTAAATGAATCATAAAACGATTCACTACTGTAATGTCGCACAGATTAAGTATCCATCTGCATTGTAGAGTGTTTCTCATGAGCGTCAACAGTGCCTGGCCTTGGGGTATTTGTGATAAAAAGGCGCAGAGTCCAGTATGTATAATGTGCGGATCATTTGAGCGAGATTATTCTTGTCTGATACTGTCAAACACGTCAGCCCGCAGGAGCTGGAGCAGGCATTCAGCCTTTTTAATGAGGCTTCTGCCCAGCTTACCGGCGCCTATCATGAGCTACAGGGTCAGGTCGAACGGCTGACGGGCGAGTTGGCCGTAGCCAATGGTGAACTGCGCCGCCAGTATCTGGAGAAGGAGGCCTTGTCTCAGCGTCTGGCCATGCTTCTGGCGGCGCTGCCTGCAGGTGTGGTGGTGGTGGATGGCGCTGGCCGGATTAGTGAGACGAATGCAGCCGCGCAGCGCCTGCTGGGTGATGATCTGGTGGGGCAGGATTGGGACAAGGTGCTTGTGCATGATTTGCGCCGGACTGCCACGCCGCATGAATGGGAAATGACGGCTGCGGATGCTTCATTGCACCGGTTCAATCTCTCGGTCAATCCACTGGATACATTGGGGGGACGGATCGTGTTGCTGCATGATGTTACGGAAGCCTACCTGATGGAGCAGGAACTGCAACGCCATCAGCGTTTGTCGGCAATGGGTGAAATGGCCGCCGGATTGGCGCATCAGCTGCGCACCCCGCTCGCCACGGCACTGCTATATACCGCCAATTTGAGCAAGCCGGGTCTGGCCGAGACGGATCGAATGCGTTTTGCAGACAAGGCGGTGGCGCGCTTGCGTCATCTGGAATGCCTGATTCAGGATATGCTGTCTTTTGTCAAAGGCCAGGCTGGTGCGCGCGCGATCCTGCCCTTGACGGAATTGCTGGCGGAATTGACGCAAATCATGGAGCCGCAAGTACTGGAGCGCGGTGTTACCCTGATGGTCGAGGATCTTTATCCGGCCTGTGTATTGCGCGCCGATCGCAAGGCGCTGACCGGTGCCCTGCTTAATCTGCTGGAAAATGCCTTGCAGGCAAGTGATGCCGGCGGCCGGGTCGTGCTGCGGGCAAGGCGGCTGGAGGATGGCGTATTGCAGTTGAGCGTGAGTGACGCCGGGTGTGGTTTTGATGCGGCCGTAAGTGAACGGCTGTTCGAACCTTTCTTTACTACCCGCATTGAGGGTACAGGTCTTGGGCTGGCGATTGTGCGTAATGTGGTGGAGGCTCATGGAGGCGGGGTGGAGGCGCGTTCCACCCCCGGGGAAGGGAGCGAATTTGTACTGAATTTGCCGGTAGAAAAAATATAAAAGAAAACACAGCGATGAAAACACTGCCGATTTTAATTGTTGAAGATGACAGGGATTTGCGCGAGGCTTTGTGCGACACCCTTGCGTTGTCCGGGTATGAGGCGATCAGTGCTGCGGACGGTGTGATGGCGCTGGAAATGCTGCGCCGCCGCACCGTTGGCCTGGTAGTGACGGATGTGCAGATGCAGCCTATGGATGGTCATACTCTGCTGCGCGAGATCAAGCAGGCTTATCCGCATTTGCCGGTGTTGCTGATGACCGCTTACGGCATGATCGACAAGGCTGTGGAGGCGATGCAGGCTGGGGCATGCCATTATCTGACCAAACCTTTCGAGCCGGATATCTTGCTGGCTGAAGTGGTACGTTATATGTTGCCCGCCCCCATTGAAGGCGCAACTGAAGTGATTGCCGAAGATGCGCGTTCGCGCGAACTGTTTGACTTGGCAAAACGAGTGGCGGCAACGGTGGCGACGGTCATGATTACGGGAGAGAGTGGCACCGGCAAGGAAATTGTTGCACGTTTTATCCACCGATTTTCCCCGCGTTCTGGCGGGCCTTTTGTCGCCATCAATTGTGCTGCCATCCCTGAGAATTTGCTGGAGGCGACCCTGTTTGGCCATGAGAAAGGGGCTTTTACCGGCGCTCAGCAATCCCAGGCCGGCAAGTTTGAACAGGCCCAGGGCGGAACCCTGTTGCTGGATGAAATATCGGAAATGCCGTTGGGCCTTCAGGCCAAATTGTTGCGCGTGCTGCAGGAAAGAGAAGTGGAGCGGGTTGGCGGGCGCAAGGCGATTTCACTGGATGTGCGAGTGCTGGCTACGTCCAATCGCGACCTTGTGGCAGAGGTGAAGCGTGGCTGTTTCCGAGAAGACCTGTATTACCGACTTAACGTGTTTCCTCTGGAAATGCCCGCATTGCGCCAGCGGACCGCCGACATTGTGCCGCTGGCACAGCAGTTTCTCGCCCGCTTTGCTGCCAGCTTCGGGCGGGCAGGTATTTCACTGTCTGAGGAGGCAGTAAGGCAATTGACGCAATATGGCTGGCCGGGTAACATCAGAGAGCTTGAAAACGTCATACAGCGCGCGCTGATTCTCGCACCTGGTGTTTTGATTGAGGTCGAGCATTTGCATCTGCCTCAGCTTGCGAGGGCGGATTTGCCGCCCAAGATCGAGTCGGCTTCGGAGCCGCCGTTGGACATGAAGTCCTTGGAACGAGTGCATATCATGGAGACGCTGGATGCGGTAAAGGGGTCCCGCAAGCTGGCCGCGCAGCGGCTAGGGATGAGCGAGCGAACTTTGCGTTACAAGTTGCAGCAGTACAGGGAAGAAGGCGCTGTCTCTGGGCAGGCGCAAGATAGTTAAGGTATGATTTTTGCTTGTTTGCAGCATATAAATTGATGCCGGAGAGTTTTTAATCATGAATATGCAGGGAATTGATCAGCTTCTCAGCCAGATGCAGGCGACTGCCGCCGTGGCTGCAGGGGGGGGGGCGCAACAGACCCCGCAGGGTGGGGCAGATTTTGCCGCCATGCTCAAAACTTCCATAGATCAGGTCAACAGCGCGCAGCAGGAATCTTCAAACATGGCGAAGAATTTCGAGTTGGGTACGTCCGATGCCAGCCTGCAGGAGGTGATGATTTCACTGCAAAAGGCGAACGTCTCCTTTCAGACCATGGTACAGGTACGAAACAAGCTGGTTTCCGCGTATCAGGATATTATGAGTATGCCGGTATGACGTCTCAGGGCTCCTTGTAGATACCTTTTTCTTCCCGGTGCGTTTAGCAGGGGTTAACTTACACAGAGTTTATCAATGGCAGTAGCGGTCCAGGACACGGCTTTAGGCAGATTGCGCGGAGGACTCGGCCATTTGAGCAATCAGCAGAAGCTGGGCTTGATGTTTGCCGTGGCCGCGATTATCGCGCTTCTGTCAGGCAGCTGGATGTGGTCCCAGACGCCCGATTACCGGGTGCTCTATAGTAATCTTTCCGACCGCGACGGCGGAACGATCATCTCCTCTTTGCAGCAGATGAACATCCCTTACAAGATGGCCGAAGGCGGGGGGGCGATTCTGGTGCCCTCGAATGAAGTCTACGAAGTGCGCCTGCGCCTTGCTTCACAAGGTTTACCCAAGGGGAGTGTAGTTGGATTCGAGCTGATGGATGGCCAGAAGCTCGGGATGAGCGAGTTTCTGGAGCGAGTCAATTACCAGCGTGCCCTGGAGGGTGAAATAACCCGTTCCATCCAGTCGCTTTCCGCGGTGCAGGGTGCGCGCGTACATCTTGCCATTCCGCGCCCCTCGGTGTTTATTCGTGAGCAGCAGAAACCAAGCGCATCCGTTTTGTTGAGTCTCTATCCGGGCCGGAATCTCGATGCGGCTCAGGTCAGCGGCATTGCTCACCTGATTTCAAGCAGCGTTCCCGATCTGCCCGTAAAAAACGTGACGGTGGTGGATCAGGGCGGCAATCTGCTCACGGGCGCGGGGGATGGCGCTGGTAAGCAAGCGGGCCTGGACCCGACGCAGCTGGATTACCTGCATCAGGTCGAGCTGAGCTACGTCAAGCGCATCGAATCCATTCTGATGCCGATTCTGGGGGTGGGTAACGTCAAGGCGCAGGTGGCGGCTGACCTGGATTTTTCCATGGTCGAGCAGACGGCAGAAACCTACAAGCCCAATCCGGTGCCAAATGAAGCCGCAATCCGCAGTCAGCAGATGAGTGAAACCAACGGCGATGCTGGTAAACAGGCCAGCGGTGTGCCAGGCGCTTTGTCTAACCAGCCACCTGGAGCGGCGAGTGCGCCAATCACAGCAGCGGCCGCGCCGGGTGCAGGAGGGGGCGCGGGAACGGCCACCGGTGCGGGGAATGTCCACAAGGAGTCTACCGTCAATTTTGAGGTGGATAAAACCATCCAGCATGTTCGTCAGCCGGTTGGCGGCGTCAAGCGCCTCTCGGTGGCGGTGGTGGTGAATCACCGTAAGGACGCAAAGGGAGCCAACAAACCTCTCTCCTCGGCCGAGTTGAGCCAGGTTCAGAATCTGGTCAAAGAAGCGATGGGTTTCAACCAGGCTCGTGGCGATACTTTGAATGTAGTCAACGCAGCCTTTACCGAGAGTGAGGCAGAAGAAATTCCTGCTGTTCCGTTGTGGAAAGAGCCGGGTAATATGGCTTTGGTAAAGGAAGTCGGGAAAAATCTGCTGATTGCCGCCTTGCTCTTTTATCTGGTATTCGGTGTGATCCGCCCCATCCTGCGTGATCTGGCACGTCCGCATGAGCATGCGGGCGAACATGCGGGCCTGTCGGGAGAAGATGGCGAAGAAACTGCCGAGATTTCGCCGGAAGCAGCGGCAAAGGCGGCCCAGGCGGCAGGTTATGAAGAGAATCTCAAGGCGGCCAAGGAATTGGCAAAACAGGACCCGCGTGTGGTGGCGAGTGTCGTGAAAGATTGGGTGGGTACAGAGTGAGCGACGAAGGTGTTCTGAAGAGTGCGATTTTGTTGATGTCTCTGGGGGAGGAGGAGGCGTCGGAGGTGTTTAAGCATCTCGGACCGAAAGAGGTGCAGAAGCTGGGCTCGGCAATGGCAAGCCTGAAAAACGTGAAGCGCGATCAGATCGAGGCGGTGTTGCATGAATTTCGCAAGGAGGCCGAGGAAAAAACCCACGTGGGCATGGCCAATGACGAATATATCCGTTCCGTTCTGACCAAGGCGCTGGGTAGCGAGCGAGCCGGAAACCTGATTGATCGCATCCTGCAGGGCGGCGACACGGCGGGTATTGAAAGCCTGAAATGGATGGATGCTGCAGCCGTGGCGGAATTGATCAAGAACGAACATCCCCAGATTATTGCTACCATCCTCGTGCATCTGGATCGGGATCAGGCCAGTGAAGTGCTGGGTTCCTTTGTTGAGCGTCTGCGCAATGATGTCCTTCTGCGCATCGCGACGCTGGATGGCATCCAGCCCTCCGCCCTGAGGGAGCTGAATGATGTGCTGACAAAGCTGCTTGCCGGCAATACCAATATCAAGAAAAGTGCCATGGGTGGTGTACGCGCGGCGGCGGAGATTCTCAACTTCATGGGCACGGCCAACGAAACCTCGGTGATCAACAGCGTCCGTGACTACGATCCGGAACTGGCGCAGGGGATTCAGGACGAGATGTTCGTGTTCGATAATCTGAATGATATTGACGATCGTTCGATCCAGTTGTTGTTGCGCGAAGTTCAATCCGAATCCCTGATCCTTGCCCTGAAAGGTGCGACACCAGAGCTGCGCGAAAAGATTTTCAAGAATATGTCCTCCCGAGCCGCAGAGATGCTGCGCGACGATCTCGAGGCCAAAGGTCCGGTGCGTCTTTCTGAAGTTGAGGCTGAGCAGAAGGAAATTCTCAAGGTGGTGCGCCGCCTGGCGGATGAAGGCCAGATCGTGCTGGGAGGCAAGGGCGATGAGCAGATGCTCTGATGCGTTTGCTACCCGATAACGCATGTCCAAAATTATCCCCAAAGAGGAGTTGAGCGCATACCAACGTTGGGAGTTGGATGCTTTTGAAGATGAGCGGCCTGCAGCAGTAGAAGATGCCGGAAGCAATCAGGTCTCGCTGCCCACGGCGGAGGCAATCGAGCTTATGCACCAGCAAGCGCATCAGGAAGGATATCGCGAAGGTCTGGAGCAGGGTAAAGAAAAAGGCTATAGCGAGGGGCTGGAGCAAGCCCGGCAGGAAGCGCAGCGTCTGAATGATTTGTTGAGCCAGGTAAATGATGTCCTGCTGCAGATGGACCAGGAGGTATCACAGCAGCTGCTCGATCTGGCGCTCGATATTGCTCGCCAGATGTTGCGCCAGGCTCTGGTGGTGCGACCGGAACTGGTCCTGACTGTAGTGAAGGACGCCATCAACAGTTTTCCTCATGTCAATCAGCATCCGCAGTTGATTCTGCATCCACAGGACGCAGCACTGGTACGCTCCAGTCTTGAAGCTGAATTGGCACATGGTCACTGGCGAGTGGTCGAGGATAACCAGATTGAGGCTGGTGGTTGCCGCCTCGAAACTGCCAGTGGCGAACTTGATGCCACGCTGGAGCGGCGCTGGCAAAGCGTGCTCGAGTCGCTTGGGCAAAACGGGGAGTGGCTGGGGCCGAAATGAAGCTGCGAGAGAACTGGCAAAATCATCTTCAGAATTGCCGGGAGGCCGTGACGGGTAATCCACCCTGGGTCGTCACTGGCCGACTGACGCGGGTGACCGGGTTGGTGATGGAGGCGGTAGGTCTCAAGCTTGCAGTAGGCAGCAGTTGCGTTATTTCTACTCCCGATGGTCATGATGTGGAAGCGGAGGTGGTCGGCTTTTCCGGAGAGCGTTTGTTGCTGATGCCTTCCACTGATGTATACGGCCTGACTCCAGGCGCAAAAGTCACGCCCGCAATTAGCTGTTTGGCGCCCCAGTCTTCACCAACAGGCCGTTCCGGCAAGCCTGGCCAGCATCGTCGTGCGGAGGATCGCGCCAAGCATGTGGCGGTGGGTGACCGGCTGCTGGGGCGTGTCATAGATGGCGCAGGCCGCCCCCTCGATGCCTTGGGATCCCTTCTGACCGATTCTACCGTTCCCCTGCAAAGCAGGCCATTCAATCCGCTGGCCAGGGCGCCGATTCGTGATGTTTTGGATGTCGGTGTTCGTGCGATCAATGCCTTGCTCTCCGTAGGGCGGGGGCAGCGCATGGGCTTGTTTGCAGGTAGCGGTATTGGCAAGAGCGTATTGCTGGGGATGATGGCCCGCTATACCAGTGCCGATGTGATTGTGGTTGGCCTGATCGGCGAGCGCGGTCGTGAGGTCAAGGAATTCATAGAGAATATTCTTGGTGCCGAAGGTCTTGCCCGCTCTGTGGTCGTGGCTGCGCCGGCCGATACCCCGCCGTTGCTGCGCCTGCACGGCGCTTCATATGCGACAGCAATTGCAGAATATTTTAGGGATCAGGGCAAGCATGTCTTGCTGATCATGGATTCCCTGACCCGCTATGCCATGGCGCAGCGCGAAATTGCACTGGCAATTGGTGAGCCTCCAGCAACCAAGGGATACCCCCCCTCGGTTTTTGCCAAGCTTCCGCAACTGGTAGAGCGTGCGGGCAATGGTCATGATGGCGGTGGCTCGATCACCGCCTTCTATACTGTTCTGACCGAAGGCGATGACCAGCAGGATCCTATTGCCGATAGCGCGCGCGCCATACTTGATGGTCATGTCGTGTTGTCTCGCTCACTTGCAGATCAGGGGCATTACCCGGCGATCGATATCGAAGCTTCGATCAGTCGCGCCATGACCGAGTTGATCACTCCCCAGCACCTGGAGTGGGTGCGGCGCTTCAAGTTATTGTATTCGCGATTCCACCGTAGCCGCGATTTGATCAGTGTTGGCGCCTACGTCAAAGGCGGCGACCCTCTTCTGGACGAGGCGATCATAATGTATCCACGCCTCGAGGCTTTTCTGCAGCAAAGCATGCGTCAGCAGGTCAATGAGCATGAAAGTGTGGCCCAACTGGCCGCGTTGTTCAGCCATTAGGAGGCTGAAACATTATGGCGCGTAAGTTCCAGCTGCAGCCCCTGCTGGATTTATCGCAGAATCATATGGATTCTGCCGCAAAAAATCTGCAGGCCCTAAAGGCGCGCTGGAATGACGCCGAAGAAAAACTCAAGCAATTGCTGGCATACCGGGATAGCTACCGGGAGCGCCTGCGCGAGTCAGGTAGCGGTGGCACATCAGCCATGGCCCTGCGGGATTTTCAACTTTTCCTGATCAAGCTGGATACGGCTATCAAGTTGCAGCAGGACGAAGTGACACGTTGCCAGTCGCGGTGGGAAGCCGGACGGCAGGAATGGCTGCGGCAACGCGGCAAACTCAAGGCGTTTGATACTTTGTCACAGCGACATCGTCGTGCTGAGACCAAGCGCGAAAACCAGATTGAGCAGAAAGAGCAGGACGAGCTTTCCAGTAATAAACGTGACCGAAGCAGCGATGAGTGACTTAGGCATGTAAGTTGCTTGAAGATCATACAGACAATGTGCTGAATGAGATCGAGACATGCAAGCAATGCCCATCATGCCAAAAATTTCCGCCAATTCCACCCAACCTGCGGGGGTGGAAAGTGACAGCGCTTCTATTGAAGGCGTGGATTTTTCAGCCTTGCTCAAGGCCCAGATCAAGGGTGGGAAGGGTATTGACGCTGAGCTCAGGGCTAAACTCGAGGCAGTCACTGTGGAGATGGATACGGTTGAAGTGGGTGTGCAGCCGGAATTGCAGGCGGAAGGCGCCACGCTCAATGGTGACCTGATTCCGCTTGCGGGCATTTTCATGCCGATTCCGGCTGTTGCCGGGAAACCGTCGGGGTCTTCGATGTCTTTGGTGCTGAGTGCCGGGCCTTCTGGTAAAGAACTTGCAAGTATCAAGGGCGATCCTGATGTTCTGGGCCAGTTGGGCAGGGAATTTCCCGTAGCCAAAGAAATTCCGACGGTTTCTGGTCGGGTGGCAGATTTTGCCGTTGATGGCGAAGAATTGCCGCAAATCCGGATGGGAAAGACAGGGGAAGGGTTGAGTCTGCCAGTGTCGTCCGCAGAAGCGCATTCTACCCCTGAAATTCCGGCCAACACCTTGCCTGTCATGATGGCGACGAGTCATTCATCAGTTGTTGAAACCAAGGCTATGCCGCTTTCACCTGCAACCATTCAGGCACCCGTTGGAAGTGCTGGTTGGGGGGAAGCTTTGGGTCAGAAGGTGGTATGGATGGCTGGCCAGCAAACCCAAGTGGCCGAATTGCGCCTCAATCCCCCAAATCTGGGTCCGATGGAGGTGCGAATTTCGGTCAGTAACGACCAGATTTCTGCCATATTCGTTTCACATCAGCCCGCAGTACGAGAGGCAATTGAGGCCGCCATGCCTCGCCTGCGCGAAATGTTGGCGGAAGGTGGAATGAGCCTGGGGAATGCTACGGTCAGTTCCGATTCCTTACCTCAGCAGCAGGCATCGGGTCGCGAAGGGCAGTCTGGCTCTTCGCGGCAGGCAGGTTTTTCTAGTAACGATAACATGCAAGCATCACCCAATACGGGAGGGATGATTTCGCTGCGTCAAGATGGTAGCGGAATGGTTGATCTGTTTGCCTGAGATGTTGGAATCTGCCGACTTTCCCGGTTTGATCTTGTCTTAATCCTTAATTCACAGCTGTTGTTTTGCCGCAACGCCTGTGTGTTGAAATATCCAGTTTCTGTCTCTTCTTTCACACGATTTTTCTTCGTGATCCAACTCCATCGCTGCTAATGTATTCTTATCTTAATGATTATTAAGCTTTAATCTGCTTGGTTTGCGGAATCTGATATTCCTGTTGCTTAAAATCTGATGCCGGCAATCAGGCCGATGCTAGTGAATGGGCATTGCGGTAGTTGTTAAAGCACATAAATTATCAATCAAAACTACTTGTTTTTTATATCATTTAAGTTTATAAGTTCCACCAAAGAGAGAAAAGTCGTCTCGGGTTGCGTGTGGTGTGAAGCGAAAGCGAGGGTGATATGGCAAAAGACAAGGAAAAACCAGTTGCTGATGCGGCAGAAGGAACGCCTAAGAAAGGCAAGGGCAAACTGCTGATTATTATCGTCGCAGCAGTGGTGTTGCTTGCAGGAGGCGGAGGGGCGGCCTGGTACTTCATGCATGCCAAAAAATCTGCCAATGAGGGCCAAGGAGCAGAAAAACACGAGGCGGAGCCCGCGAAGCCGCCGGTATTCGTCAAGCTTGAGACCTTCACAGTCAACCTTACTGCAGAAGGTGAGGAACGTATGCTGCAAACGGATATCGAGCTCAAAGTGGCTGATGTCAAGGTGATAGATACAATCAAGTCGCACATGCCGGAAATCCGCAATGCCCTTCTTTTGCTGTTGTCGAGCAAGACGGCCAGTGCCTTAGCAACTTCTGAAGGAAAACAGAAACTGAGTGGAGAGGTCAAGGCCCAAATCAATAAGCTATTAAAAGTTAAAGAGGGTGAAGGTGTGACTGGTGTATTTTTGACGTCTTTTGTGATTCAGTAAAAGGCCAGACAGTAATGCCGGGACATCGGAAAAATGGCTGACGATATACTTTCACAAGATGAAGTCGATGCCCTTCTCAAGGGGGTGACGGGCGACGTTGAGGAAGAGTCCGGAGCTGAAGAGACATCTGGCGTCAAACCCTACAACATCGGCAAGCAGGAGCGCATCGTACGCGGCCGCATGCCCGGGTTGGAGATGATCAACGAACGTTTTGCGCGTTTGTTGCGAATCGGCTTGTTCAACTTTATCCGGCGCACCGCTGAAATCTCCGTCGGGCCGGTTCGGGTCATGAAGTACAGTGAATTCATTCGCAACCTGGTGGTGCCGACCAACCTCAACCTGGTTCATATGAAACCCCTGCGAGGCACTGCACTGTTCATTTTTGACCCCAATCTGGTATTCTTGGTGGTGGATAATCTGTTCGGCGGTGACGGTCGTTTTCACATGCGTGTCGAAGGCCGGGATTTTACGCCCACCGAACAGCGCATTATTCAGAACATGCTCAATGTCGTGTTTGAAGAAATGAAGAAATGCTGGGAACCGGTTCATCCGGTGGAATTCGAGTATGTCCGTTCAGAAATGAATACTCAGTTTGCCAACATAGCAACACCCAGCGAAGTGGTTGTCGTGACGACCTTCAACATCGAGCTTGGGTCGGGTGGTGGCGACTTTCACGTCTGTATCCCCTATGCTATGATCGAGCCGATTCGGGATGTCCTGTACAGTAGCATGCAGGGTGAGCGCATGGATGTAGACGAGCGCTGGACCCGCCTGTTGACCAAGCAGATCCAGGTGGCTGAAGTCAATCTGGTCGCCAACCTGGGTGAAGCGCCCGTAAATTTGGGACAGATCCTCAATATGCAGGTAGGTGATGTGATTTCTCTTGATATTCCTGAAGCTATAGTGGCGGAAGTGGACGGCGTACCAGTGCTGGAATGCAAATACGGCGTTCTCAACGGACAATATGCCCTGAAAGTAAACAAGATTCTGACCATGCCGGAACCCGAGTCACCACCGGAGAGACGCAATGGCTGAAGAAGAAGGCCAAGTAGGCGCTGATGATTGGGCCGCAGCCATGTCCGAGCAGGGCGAGGCCGACAGTGCCGCTGCCGAAGACGACTGGGCCGCCGCCATGGCAGAACAGGGCGAAGCCGAGGCGACTCCTCCAGCCCAGCCGCAGGCGGCCACCCCCGTTTTTGAACAGTTTGCTGCATCTACCGGCCAAGCCGGCATGGTCAATAACCTGGATATGATTCTGGATATCCCGGTCAATCTGACAGTCGAGTTGGGACGCACCAAAATTGCCATTCGCAGCCTGCTTCAGCTTGCTCAGGGTTCGGTAGTTGAGCTGGACGGTCTGGCTGGCGAACCCATGAATGTGCTGGTCAATGGCTGCCTGATTGCCCAGGGAGAGGTGGTGGTGGTAAACGATAAGTTTGGTATCCGCCTGACCGATATCATTTCCCCTGCTGAACGGATTCGCAAACTCAACCGATGATTTTCCTGCGGCTTTTCATTTTCGCCTCATTGAGTGCGCTATTCTTTATTGCCTCAACTTCCGTTTTTGCTGCGCCAACTCAGTCCCCCCCGCTTCCCGCTTCACCTGTCTCTCCAGGTGGTGTGCTGCAAGTGCTGCTTGGTCTGGTGATTGTCCTGGGTACGGTGGCAGCAGCAGCCTGGCTGCTGAAACGCTTTGCCCCGGGACAGGTCTCCGCCGGGGGCACTATCAGGCTGATTGGCGGAATTGCCGTTGGGCCAAAAGAGCGGGTTGTGGTGGTGGAAGTGGGTGAAACCTGGCTGGTAGTCGGTGTGGCGCCGGGTCAGGTAACAGCGCTGCACAATATGCCCAGAATTGCCAATCAGCCCGAGGCCAATTCACTGGTCGGGGGTGAGCAGCGTTTTTCAATCTGGCTCAAGGACGTCATGAGCCGGCGCAACGCGGCCCGTGACAACAAATAACCTATGGACCCGCGATTGATACGCCATCTGTTTGTCGTTGCAGGCTGGATGTTCTTGCTTGCGTTGCCGCAGATGGCATCGGCAGCCGATGCCGGCTTTCCTGCCCTGACCAGTACGCCTTCGCCCGGTGGCGGCCAGACTTACACCCTCAGCATTCAGACCCTGCTGTTTCTTACGGCACTGTCGTTTCTGCCTGCAGCGCTGCTCATGATGACCGCCTTTACCCGCATCATCATTGTTCTTTCCTTGTTGCGCCAGGCTCTGGGTACCATGCAGTCTCCAACAAATCAGGTGATTGTTGGAATGTCATTGTTCCTGACTTTTTTCGTGATGGCTCCGGTGTTTGAAAAAATCTACAATGAGGCTTATCAGCCTTATGTTGAAAAAAAGATCGATATTTCGGCTGCGCTGGAGAAAGGTGCTGAACCGCTCAAGGCTTTCATGTTGCGGCAAACGCGGCACGAGGATCTGGCATTGTTCGTCAAACTTGCCAATAGCGAGCCGCTGATCGGGCCGGAAGCAGTGCCGCTAAGAATTCTTGTTCCGGCCTATGTGACCAGCGAGCTCAAGACTGCATTCCAGATCGGGTTTCTGATTTTCATCCCTTTCCTCATCATCGATATGGTCGTTGCAAGCGTGCTGATGTCGATGGGTATGATGATGTTGTCGCCGGTCATGATTTCTCTGCCTTTCAAGCTGATGCTGTTCGTGCTGGTGGATGGCTGGGCCCTTCTCATGGGATCATTGGTGCAGAGCTTCTATACATGACCCCGGAAACCGTGATGACGGTGGGCCGCCATGCACTCGAGGTGACCATGTTGCTGGCGGCACCCATGCTGCTGGCAGCACTGGTGACCGGGCTCCTGGTCAGTATTTTTCAGGCGGCAACGCAAATTAATGAAATGACTTTGTCTTTCATTCCCAAATTGCTGGTCATGTTTCTGGTGATGTTTATCGCTGGGCCGTCAATGATCACGCTGATGGTCGATTACATGCGGCAGCTGTTTTCCGGTATCCCGGGCATGATCGGCTAGCTTATTGCCGATCATGCCATTTCATGCTGACTCTTACTTCTGAACAACTACTTGCCTGGCTGACGGCCTTTATCTGGCCTTTGTCCCGTATTGCTGCGCTGATTGCCAGCGCTCCTGTTCTCGGTAATCCCAGCTTTCCCCGCAGCGCCAAAATGGGCCTGATCATGGCTATTACGCTGATCGTGTCTCCAGTGCTGGGCCCCATGCCTGTTGTTGATCCCGGCTCTGCTGCAGGCCTGCTGATTCTGGCCCAGCAGGTCGTGATCGGGCTTGCCATGGGTTTGGCGATGCGGGTGGTTTTTGTTGCGGTCGAAATGGCCGGCAGCATGCTCGGACTGCAAATGGGTCTCGGATTTGCAACTTTCTTCGATCCGATTAATTCTGCTCAGGTGCCTGTGGTTGCTCAGTTTCTTGGGATTATGTTTTCGCTGGTGTTTCTGGCCCTCAATGGCCATTTATTAATGATCGAGGCGTTGGTTGAGAGCTTTCAGGCTTTTCCAATAGCAGCTCAGCCTATGTCCGCACTGGGGTTCAAAACCCTGGTTGACTGGGGCGGCGAGATTTTTCGTGCCGGCCTGCTACTCGCCTTGCCAATGATTGCCGCTCTGCTCATAGCCAACCTGTCGATCGGCATCATGACTCGTGCTGCACCACAACTGAACATTTTTGCCGTCGGTTTTCCAATTACGTTGGCGGCCGGATTTCTGATGCTGTTTGTGACATTGCCCTACATGGTGCCAGTTTTCGAGCGAATGATGCTCGATGGCCTGCAGATGATGTTGCTGATTGCACGATCGGCTCATCCTGCCGGGCCGTAATTAAGACCGCTTGCCTCATTCAGAGTGTAGCCATGGATAATGATCTGATCGAGCCGATTTCGAGAAAAGTCTGGGAAGAAAAATATCGTTACCACGAGCCTGGTGAGATGCGCGATGCCAATATCGAGGATACCTGGCGTCGAGTTGCACGGGCATTGGCTGCAGTCGAGCAGCCTGAGTGTGTAGATAAGTGGGCGGCACGTTTTTACGATTTGCTGCGGAACTTCAAATTTCTCCCCGGCGGAAGAATTCTGGCCGGGGCCGATACCCGCCATCGCGTTACCCTGTTCAACTGTTTTGTGATGGGCGGCGTTGAAGATTCCATTGCCGGTATTTTCGAGGCGCTAAAGGAAAGCGCGCTGACCATGCAGCAGGGTGGCGGAATCGGCCTGGATTTTTCCACCTTGCGTCCGCACGGCATGGTGGCGCAGCAGGTGGGCGCAGAGGCCAGCGGCCCCCTCTCCTTCATGCACATCTGGGACAGCATGTGCAGCACTATTTTCTCCACCGGGGCGCGGCGTGGCGCCATGATGGCGACCCTGAGCTGCGATCATCCCGATATCGAGGCATTCATCGATGCCAAGCGCAACCCGCAATCCCTGCGCCACTTCAATCTTTCGGTGCTGGTGAGTGATGCCTTCATGGCTGCCGTTGAGCAGGATGAAGAATGGCCTCTGTTGTTCCCTTTGGCGCAGGATGAGAAAGCTTCCGGCGAAGTGCTTGAACGCCACTGGCCGGGTAGTGCAGTGGCGCAAATGTGCCATGTATTCAGACGAGTGAGGGCGCGTGAACTGTGGGAAAAACTGGTGCGTGCCGCCTATGACTGCGCCGAGCCTGGTGTGATTTTCATTGATCGCGTCAATCAGCAAAACAATCTCTGGTATAGCGAACACATCAGCGCGACCAATCCCTGCGGTGAAATTCCCTTGCCTGCTTATGGCGCATGCGACCTGGGCTCGCTCAACCTGACCCGTTTCGTCAATCAGCCGTTCTCCACCGGAGCTTCACTGGACCTGGATGGCATCAGTGAAGCTGCCGCTCTTGCCACGCGCATGCTCGACAATGTTTATGAAGCCTCGCATTTCCCGCTGCCGCAGCAAGCTTTTGTAGCGCGTGCTACACGACGGCTTGGGCTGGGCATTACGGGTCTCGCCGATGCGTTGGTCATGCTCGGCCTGCGTTATGGCAGCCCGGAATCTCTGCGCTGCGCGGACGAAATCATGGGGCGTATCTGTCATGCTGCCTATCGAACTTCTGCCAGACTGGCGCAGGAGAAGGGTGCGTTCCCAAAGCTGGAGCTGGAAAGCTATCTGCAGGGAGCTTTTGTCAAAAAGTTACCGACCGACATTCAAAACGAAATCCGCAAGCATGGCATGCGTAACAGTCACCTTACTGCGATAGCGCCGGCAGGGACGATCAGTTTGCTCGCTGGTAATGTGTCCAGCGGGCTGGAGCCGGTTTATGACTGGCAATTTCAACGTACGGTAAGGACTGTGGATGGAAGCCTTGTAACATTCAAAACACAGGATTATGCCTACAAACTGTTTCGTGCCCTGTATGGCGAGGATGTACCCTTGCCGCCCGCTTTCTTGACTGCGGCCGAACTGCTTCCCGCCGATCATCTGGCGATGCAGGCGGTTTTGCAAAACCACGTGGATAATGCCATTTCCAAAACCGTCAACGTTTCGCAAGGACTGGATTTTTCGGCTTTCAGTGATCTGTATCAACATGCCTACCATCTTGGCCTCAAGGGTTGCACGGTGTTCCGGCCGAACACCGTCACCGGACAGGTTCTTGCCGCATTCACACCATCCCCGCCGGAACATGGCTGCTGCTCTCCTGAGCGTGAAGCGGACTAAATCGGTGCTGTTTCATAAGCCCTGATAATCAGTTAAACTCCATATTTTTGCGGGAAGCGGCTTCATGCTTAAAGGCAGTCTGGTAGCGATTGTGACGCCAATGCACGAGGATGGCGGTCTGGATCTGGATCGTCTGCGTGCACTGGTTGATTTTCACTTGGCGGAGGGCACGGATGGCATCGTGATCGTCGGCACCACCGGCGAATCACCGACGGTGAATTATGAAGAGCATTGTCAGCTGATTCGTACGGCGGTGGAGCAGGTTGCGGGACGGATTCCGGTAATTGCCGGCACCGGTGCCAATTCGACCAGCGAGGCCATCGAATTGACCCGCTGTGCCAAGGAGGCTGGCGCAAACGCGTGTCTGCTGGTCACGCCTTACTACAACAAACCCACCCAGGAAGGCCTTTACCGCCACTTCAAGGCGGTTGCCGAGGCGGTGGATATTCCGCAAATTCTCTACAATGTTCCTGGCCGCACGGCTTGTGATCTCAGCAATGACACAGTTCTTCGCCTGGCGCTGATCCCCAATATCATCGGCATCAAGGATGCAACCGGCAATCTGGAGCGAGGCACGGACCTGATCCTGCGTGCGCCTGCCGATTTTGCGCTGTATTCCGGTGACGATGCCAGTGCGCTGGCATTCATGCTGCTCGGTGGTCATGGCGTGATTTCGGTGACCGCCAATGTGGCGCCGCGCAAGATGCATGAAATGTGCGCAGCTGCATTTAGCGCTGATCTGCCCACTGCGCTGGCCATTAACGCAAAACTGTTTGGGCTGCATCAGAAGTTGTTCGTGGAAGCCAATCCCATTCCCGTGAAGTGGGTGGTTGCGCACCTGGGTCTGATCGGTAATGGCATCAGGCTTCCCCTTACCCCGCTCTCGACGGCTTTCCATGACACGCTTAAAGCCGCCATGAAACAAGCAGAACTGATCTGAAGGTTATAAATATGACGTTATGCAAACTGGTTTTGCCGATCACCCTCCTGGCTTTGCTGGCAGGTTGCAGTTCTTCCTTCCTGGAAGGTAAAAAAATCGATTACAAATCTGCTGGCAAGGTGCCGACGCTGGAGGTTCCTCCAGACCTGACTGCGCCCGCCTCTGACAATAAATTTATTGTGCCGGATGTGAACCCGCAGGGGAGTGCCACATTTTCTACCTACAACCGCGAGCGTGCAGCGCAGCCCCAGGCCGGCGGCACGGTTTTACTGCCGGAACAACCCAAGGTAAGCGTTGAGCGAGCAGGAAATGAGCGCTGGCTGGTGGTGCGCGCCACGCCGGAACAAGTCTGGCCGGTGGTGAAAGAGTTCTGGCAGGAATTGGGGTTCATCATCAAAACCGAATCCCCAGAATCCGGTGTGATGGAAACGGATTGGGCGGAAGATCGCGCCAAAATTCCTCAGGATATGATCCGCAGCACATTGGGGAAAGTGCTCGACGGCCTTTATTCCACTGCTGAGCGCGACAAGTTCCGTACCCGTCTGGAGCGCGGAAATGAAGCCACTACAACCGAAGTTTATATCAGCCACCGCGGCATGTATGAAGTACTCGAAGGGGGAGATGGCGGCAGCAGCAACAGGACGATCTGGCAGCCACGTCCGGCAGACCCGGATCTGGAAGCCGAGATGCTGCGCCGCCTGATGGTGCGTTTTGGAGTTGAAGAGTCGCGAGCTAAAACACAGCTTGCAAGCGCGGCAGTGGAAGAGCGCGCCAAGATCAACCTGGCTCAGGACGGTTCGCAGATGCTAGTGGTGCTCGACCCATTTGACCGTGCCTGGCGTCGCGTGGGCCTCGCTCTGGACCGTGTCGGTTTCACCGTGGTGGATCGCGATCGTTCCAAGGGGCTGTACTTCGTGCGCTACGTTGATCCGGAGATTGACAGCAAGAAGGAAGAGAAAGGCTGGCTGTCCAAAATGGCTTTCTGGAACAGCGATGACAGCAAGGCCATGGGCAAGGAACAGTACCGCATTCAGGTGACCGAGAAGGCGGAAAATTCTCTGGTACAAGTGCTGAACAAGGATGGAAAGGCAGAAAACTCTGATACTGCATCTAAAATTCTCAAGCTGTTGCATGCGCAACTGAAGTAATGAGGTTCGCTTCCCTTGGAAGCGGCAGCCGCGGCAATGCTCTGGTTGTCGAGGCGGGTCGGACCAGAGTGATGCTGGATTGCGGTTTCGCGATACGCGAAACCGTGCGGCGTCTTGCACGACTGGAGTTGGCGGCTGAGGATATCAGCGCAATTGTGGTGACGCACGAACACTCAGACCACATCGGGGGCGTCGCGGCTTTTGCACGTAAGTACAATTTGCCCGTCTGGCTCACTCACGGTACATTCAGCAGTTCCTCCTCACAATTCAAGGATGCTCAGGGCGTTCATCTGTTCGATTGCCATCATCGCTTCATGATTGGCGATGTTGAAATCGAGCCTTACCCCGTTCCTCATGATGCACGTGAGCCGTCCCAGTTCGTCTTTGGTGACGGTGCGCGGCGCCTTGGCGTGCTGACCGACGCCGGTAGCTCAACCCCTCATATCGAAGCTACCCTGAACTGTTGTCACGCGCTGGTCCTGGAATGCAATCACGATGCGGATATGCTGCGCAACGGACCCTATCCTCCGGGCCTGAAACAGCGAGTCGCGGGACGCTTCGGCCATCTGGATAACGAAGCATCTGCGGGGTTGCTGGGGAAACTGGATGTCAGTCTGCTGCAGCATGTGATTGCTGCCCATCTGAGTGACAAGAACAACCAGCCTTATCTTGCCCAAAGGGCGTTAAGCCGGGTGCTTAATTGCGAAGCGAATTGGATCGGGATTGCGGAGCAGGAAGCGGGGTTTGAATGGCGACAGATTATTTGATTTCTTGACGTAAAAAAAGCCAGCCCGAAGGCTGGCTTTTTATTTGTGCTGAGTCCTGAATTACTTGGCAGGTTCAGCAGCAGGTGCAGCAGGTTCAGCAGCAGGTGCAGCAGCGTCAGCAGCAGGTGCAGCAGCGTCAGCAGCAGGTGCTTCAACAGCGGCTGGTGCTTCAACAACGGCTGGTGCTTCAACAACGGCTGGTGCTTCAACAGCAGGTGCAGGAGCGGCTTCTTCTTTTTTACCGCAAGCAGACAGAGACAGGGCCAGCAGAGCGGCGAGCAGAACGGAATGTTTCATTAGTTTCTTTCCTTTGAAAAATTACATGTAATTACGATATTGTTGCCGGTTATTCCAATAGATGGGGCGCCAACCGACGCGGAGAATTCTATACACCTTCTCAAGAAAATGCTAGGGCCAGGCGGGAAAAATATTATAGATAAATAATATATTGGCATCCGTAAATGGATTTTGTTCTATCCATGGTGGCTTGATCACAAACCCAGCGTGGTTGGTGATGCCGCGGGTTCGGACAGTTCCAGAATTTCGTTGAAGCGCCGAATCAGATCAAGCGCAGCATCCTTGTCGTTCAAACTCAATGCCGCACGTGGATGATCATAATGGAAACGATGCAGAAAATGGGCATCATCCGCGATGATGAAAGGATCGCTTGCGATCCGCGCTTCCGCAGTGGTTTGATAAACGCTGATGGCGTGGCTGAACTGCCTGATCAGGTTCATCATGCGCGGGCATTCACTGGTCAGATAGCGGGTGTCGTGAAGAACGATGATCAAAAGGTTAGAGCGACTTGCAAGGAGAAAATTTTGCAGCAGCTCGAAGCGTTGCAGGCTGTTGTAGCCTTCATTGCGCAGGTCGTAATCAAAAATGCGTAGCTGATGGCTGGCCTGCTGGATGATGGTGTTGATCGCCTGTTCATACTCCAGCGGTCCCTCCAGGCGGCGATATTCGGGTGTGGCAGAGATGGTCGGTTCGGACATGGGTCTTACTCCAGTACGCTATAACTGGCACAGTACCACTGGTGCGGCAGGTTTTCCACTTTGCTGTGGGAGGCCGAAAGTTTAGCTGTTTGGGAAAATCGGTTAGAATGTGCGCGCTTTTTCCTTAACGCTGATTGAGATTCCGATGCTAGAAACTGGTCACCCCGCCCCCGCTTTTTGCCTGCCTGACTCCGATATGGAAATGCTGGGCCTGAAAGATTTCAAGGGCAAAAACCTGATCCTGTATTTCTATCCCAAGGACGATACGCCAGGCTGCACGATTCAGGCAACTGAGTTCAGTGAACTTGAAGAAGACTTTGTCCATCTGGATACCATGGTGCTCGGGATCAGCCGGGATGACTGCATTTCCCATGCCGCATTTCGTGACAAGCATGGCCTGTCGGTTCGCCTGCTGGCCGATACGGAAGGTGAAATGTGCGAAAAATACGGGGTGTGGCAGGAAAAAGAAAAGGACGGCGTGAAGAAAATGGGGATCGTGCGTTCCACTTTTATTATTGATAAACGAGGTGTATTGCGTCACGCGCTTTACGGCGTGAGTCCCCGCGGTCATGCTGCTGAAGCGATGCGTCTCGTGAAAACCATGGAGCAAGCATGAATATTGCAAAAAATACCGTTGTGTCGATTCGCTACGAACTGCGCAACAGCGATGGCGAAGTGCTGGAAAATAGCGAAGATGCCGTCAGTTACCTGCATGGTGGGTATGACGGGATTTTCCCGACAGTGGAAGAAGCGCTGCAGGGCAAGGCAGTGGGTGAAGTCTGCGAAATTACGCTGGAGCCGGATCATGCTTTCGGCGAATACGATGCCGATCTGGTACGGATCGAGCCGCGCAACCAGTTTCCGGATGACAAGCTGGAAGTGGGCATGCAGTTTGAAGGCGCTTCAGATGGTGAGGACGAGTGGATTCTCTATACCGTGACCGATGTCACCGATGACAAGGTGGTGGTGGATGGCAACCACCCCCTGGCTGGCCAGCGGCTGCTGTTCAAGTGCGAGGTGACGGAAGTGCGTCCCGCGACCGAGGATGAAATTGCACATGAACATGCACACGGCGAGCATGGACATCAACACTGAAACTAGTGTTTTTCCCTCATGTTGAGATGCCTATGTTTGTCGCGAAACTTTAAGGGCGTGACGGGCAGATTTTACAATCTTGCCCTTGCGTTCTTAGTTTGGGACAGGACAACATATTTCATCTAAGGAACCCCTGAACAAGTAGCAATTCGGCACCTCGAATTTCTCACAATTGCGTTTTCGTCTGTTTATGCATCGCGGAACAGCCTGAAACTGCTCGTTTTATCGGGGTTTCGCCAATTTCCCGGCGAAAGCCCTTTGTTCTGGGCGGATTAAGCCCCTGACGCCAGTAACGCTCGCCTGACCTGGAACAGGTTGCCCAGCGCAAACAGCATGTACAGCTGTGCCGTGTTCTTGTACAGGCCACGATAACGCACCTTGGTATAACCAAACTGGCGCTTCAATATCCGGAACGGATGCTCGCCAATAGCACGTATCCTGGCAATCGCATGGTTGAGCCCGCGTGTCCAGGCATCGAGCTCCTGGTTGGGTTTGCTCTTCCGGGCAACCCAGTCTTCTACCAAGTGCTGTTGCAGGTGCCCATGCACCTGCGGGTAGTCGTAACCCCGATCCGCACTGACCCGCTCCTCCTCGCCATGCAGTAGTCCGGCGAATTGCGACATGTCAGAATCCTTGGCCGTGGTGCCCACCAGTGTGTGTACCAGTCCACTCTGATCGTCCACGCCAATATGCGCCTTCATGCCAAAGTACCACTGGTTGCCTTTCCTGGTCTGCGTCATCGCCGGGTCGCGCTTGCCCTCCCGGTTCTTGGTAGAGGGCGGGGCGGCGATCAGCGTGGCATCGACCGTGGTGCCTTCGCGCAGCAGCAATCCCTGCTCCGTGAGCAGGCCATTCACCTCGGCAAATAGTTGCTTCGATAGTCCATGACACTCCAGCAGGTGCCGGAAGTTGAGGATGGTGGTCTCGTCAGGCATCGAGTCCGTGCCGGCATCCAGTCCGGCGAAGTGCCGCAACAGCGGCACGTCATGCAGTGCTTCTTCCATGGCGGCATCACTGTAGCCGAACCATTGTTGCATGAAGTGAATCCGTAGCATGATCGACAGCGCATAGGGCCGGCGACCATTCCCTGCCTTGGGGTAGTGTGGCTCGATCACTGACAGCAAACGACCCCAGGGCACCACGGCTTCCATCTCCCGCAGAAACTTCTCTTTCCGAGTCTCCTTGGGCTTCTTCACGTATTCTTTGGCAGCAAAACTCAGTTGTTTCATGGCTGGGCTTGTCGGTCTGACATAATGATCGCTATTTTACAGGGCGGCGGACTTGTTCAGGGGTTCCCTAAAACGTGTAACGAGCCAAGAATTACGTATCACCGAAAGAGGGATGGTGGCATATTAAAATCCGGAAGCTGTGCAGTGTTTTGTTGATTATGGGCTGAGTGATTCAAATCCGCTTCCCAACAACAAAGGCTAGTTTGAGCATGCAATACAATTGTTTTTGTCATCCTTCTGATTTTGTATGCTTTCCTCACGCCAGATGCAGGTGTTCAACAACGAAAACGTGCAGAGCCAGGTGGGTGCGCAGATCTATGTAGGTTATGGCCTGAACGAAGCGGACATGCTATTCAACAACAAATACAAGTTGGTGCATACCATCCAGTAATTTATGTCTGGAGCAGTTTTATCGGCTTCCTACATCTTTTCCAGCAACACGGCGCCGCCCCATTTTTCCTGGGGTGGCGTTTTTCTGAAAGCGGCAATACGCTGAAGGTAAATCGCGGCGATCCTGTCTTGCGGAGAAATTTCCAGCACCCTCTTCCACAGGGATTCGCTTTGATCCCATTGAGAACTACGGTAGGCATCGATTGCTTCTTGGTTCAGGGAATTGATTATTTCATTCGTTTCCAGGGTAAATATCTCCACTGCTTCGAGCTTGCCTTTGACCTTGACCTTATCCACTTGTCGCAAAGTGAAATTCTTTTGGATTTGAGCTGCAGTGTTTTCACTCAACAAAATCTCGGTGTCGTAGAGCTTGTTGATGCCTTCCAGGCGTGAGGCCAGATTGACCGTATCGCCGATAGCGGAGTAGTCGAAGCGGTCGTTGGAGCCCATATTGCCCACGATCGCGCTGCCGGAGTGGATGCCAATGCGCATGTAAAGCGGCGGCAAACCTTCAGAGGAAAGCTGTTGCCGCATGATGACCATCGCTTCCTGCATTTCCATGGCAGCGCGGCAGGCGTGGACTGCCTGTTGTGGATCATCCAGCGGGGCACCCCAGAAAGCCATGATCGCATCACCGATGAATTTGTCCACGGTGCCATTGTGGTGCAGGATGATGCGCGTCATTTCGGTCAGGTGGCGGTTGAGCAGCCGGGAGACGGCCTCCGGGCTCATTTGCTCGGAAATGGCGGTAAAACCCTTGAGGTCGGTGAACAGCAGCGTGACCTCGCGCTTCTGTCCGCCCAGCTTAAGCTGTTCGGGATGGGAGATTATTTCCGCCACCACCTGGGGCGGGACATAATGCTCGAATGCGAGCTTGATTTGCCGCTTGCGCTGCTGCTCGGTATAGAGCGTCATGCCGCCTTGTCCCAGGTAAATCAGTACGATTCCGAACAGGGGGGATGCTGCTGGCAGCCAGATGTTGCTGTAGCGGAACAGCCACCAGTCCATGCCAATTATTGCTGCCATCAGGACGATGCCAAGCAGCGCGCTCAGTAGCGGTCGCCAGCGACGCATACCCAGGGTTGCCAGCAGGATGGCAACGGTCAGCAAGCCGTATCTTGCCGCAGGTGGCGCCTGCTCTAGCTCCAAGTCAAGCACGACGTTTTCCAGGATGTTGGCGTGCAGTTCCACGCCGGGCGTAAGCCATCGGGTGGATGCCGTAAACGGCGTGGGAAAAGTGTCCGCCTGGGCGGCTCCGGCGTCAGGGGACGCCTTGGTGTCCCTGCCCACTAGCACGATCTGGTCGCGGAAAAAATCCTTGGGCAGGTATTTATCCGGGTCTATGGCCTGGTAATAGGAAACGTAGGGAAAGGTGTGATCCGGCCCCAGATAGCGGATCATGGGTTTATTGGGAAGCTTGACCGGTGGCAGCAGGCCGGGGCGCGCCTGGTCGAATTTGTCCAGGATGACGCGCCAGAATGCGTCCCGATTATGCGGCAACTGGCGGATGATCATGTCGCCATCCAGTGTCATGGTTGCCAGCCCACCGGAGGCGCCTGCCTGAATGAACTCGTTCAGCGGGTCTACACGTAGCCATTGGCGGGCATAGGTAGTTTCCTGGAATACCCAGTCCGCCGCCAGCACCACGTTACCTGATTTTTTGATCGCATCCGCCAGCTGGCTGTCCTGATCCGGCGTGGAAGCAACATCCATGATCAGGTCGAATGCGATGACGGCAGCGCCCGCCTGCCTGAGCTTGTCCACCAACTCGGCGTGCAATCCCCTCGGCCATGGCCAGCGCAGGCCGATCTCGGCGAAGGAAGGCTCGTCGATTCCGACGATGGTGATCGGCAAGGTGGATTGCATGGGCGCGGTGTAAACCGACAGCAGGTCGAAGCCCTTGTTTTCCAGTAACTGCCATTGTGAGCTGAAGCTGGCCAAAAAAAGCAGCGCCCATGCCACTATTGCCAGAAGTGGCGTTTTCAGCCTGTGGCTGAAGCGAGTGCTTGTCTGCTGCTCAGAAACGATATTTGGCATCTATCCCATAGAAGGTGGAATTGTTCTGGGAAAAGATGTTGGCCACCACGCCATCGATAGACCAATGCTTGTCCTGCGACTCCCAATAGGCACGTAAACCGGCATCCCAGCCTGCACGCAGCTTTTTACTGTAGTCGTCGTATGTGCCGGGATTGTCTGTTCGTTCCTCTCTGTCCACTGTGGCGAAGCGGTCCCCGCGCCAGATGGCGAGCGCGTTGACAAAGATGCGCTGCGGGCCGGCCCAGGTCGCGCCAAGAACCAGCTGGTGGCGCGGCAGATAGGGGATGGGGAAGCCTTCCACGCGCGAGTCACCGGTGATTTCCGAGTCTGTGTAGACATAACGTGTATATACCGACCAATGCCGGCTCAAAATCCGGTTCAAGGCCACTCCGGCGGATAGCGCATTTCCTTCGTCGAACAGCGGCGTGCCTTCCAGCGCGTCAATGCTGGCCGCGTTGATCAGCTTGTTGCCCTTGAGCTTGTCCAGCCCCTCCAGATAACTGCTCAGGATGCCGGCGACAGGGCCATTCTTGACCTTGCGGTTGTCGGCGTAAAGGGTGGTGAAGGTGCTCGGATTCCATTCCCATTCCATCTGCACCTTGGAGCGGACGCTACGCCCTCCCGGCGATACCAGCTGATCGTCGACCGGGATGCCCGCTGTCGTGATCGAGCTCAGGGTGCTGACGGAGGCGGGGCGAATCCATTCCTGATAAGCGGCTCGCATCAGGCGGTTTCCTCCCCAGCGGTAAACCAGCCCCAAGCGCTTGTTGAGCTCGCTTTCGGTGTGCTCTTTTTGACTATATTCGAAGGTTTCCGGATAGCCGACCAGACCCAGACTGGCGTCCTCCTTCTTGGTATAGCGCTGGTGAAAGAAATCGGTTTGCACCAGTAGCGCATCGGTGAGCGAAAAGCGTCCGGAAAAATAGGTATCGCTGGAGCGATTCTGGGCTTTGATGCTGTTGACGGCAGGATTGTCGGGGTAATTTGGCAAGGTAATGGACAATGCCTGCGGCGTATCGAGCGAGGCAGTTTCGTAGCCCCATGTCACTTGGGTATTGGCGTCGACTGAGAAGATATGGCGTAGCTGGTATTCGCGCGTGTCCGTGTCCGAGGAATAGGCCAGATCCCCGTCCGGAATGCGGCCGGAAAGGCGGGTTTTTTCCTTGTTGTCGCCGAGTTTGAGCCAGAGTTGTGAGGTGGGCGAGAATTTGTAATGTCCCCCCAGATCCAGGCGGTCGGATTTATAGGTGAGGGGAAGGATGCCGAGTTTTCCATCGGTGTCGGTCTGGGTAGCGAAACCGAATAGCCCGAGTTCATGAATGGGATTGGCGCCCAGCGCTGCGGTCAGGGTGGTGCTGTCGGCGCTGATGGCGGAGGATCCGGGCTCGACTCTTACATATCCGGCATCCAGGAAATAGGCCAGCGGAAACAGGGAATTGGTATATCCGTTCGCTGTGAAGTAGGGCTGATAGGCCTTGTACTCATCCTGATAGTTATAACGTATCCCCGTACTCAAATAATTCCCCGGTTTGGGCAACAGCGTCTGAAAGCGGGTGCTGCCGCCGAACGCTGTGGGATCGACCAGGTAGCCCTGGAACAGCTCGGAGTTTTTGTTGAACAGATTGGGGTAACGGTCGGCCAGGAACAGGTGGCTGCCGCCCCAGAGAGGGTTGTAGGACTCCTGCGCGTGGTTGAATGCCCACTCTTCCATACCGAAGAAGGCCAGGGAGCTGCCAAGGTTGGCGGTGCCTTTCTGATCGTTGGCGATCTGGTTCAGAGATTTCAGGTAGGGCATGCGCTGCAAGGCTTCCCTGCCCTCGGAGACGGCCTTGCCGGCCTCGAAATGGTCGCCGTAAATCATGCTTGCCAGCATGTAGGGAAAGGGATCTTTTTCATCCAGCTCCTTGGCGCGGGCGAGCTCTTCCAGCGCACGCCCGACGTGCCCCAACTGGTAGTATGTCACTGCGGTGTACATGTGGGCCCGAGCGTAGCGGGGCTCGATGACGCTGGCCTTGAGAAAGGATTCCAGCGCCGGTTGCGTGTTGCCACGCTTGAGTTCCAGCAGCCCGAGGCCGGTCAGGGAAACATAGTCGCCAGGGTCGTCCTTGAGCGCCTGCTGGTACTCCGCCTCGGCTATTCCGAGGTTATTGGCAAACGTCTCCAGGGTTGCCAGTTCGCCCCGGTAGCCGGGGCCGTTTGGTTGAATGGCGAGTGCCTGATTGAGGTGGGCACGGCCTTTTTTGACATCTTCCTTTTCGCTTGCGACCGAACCGAGCCCATACCAGCCCCTGTCGTCGTCCGGCTTGAGAGTGATCGCGACCAGAAAGGCGGATTCGGCGCCTATTGCGTCGCCCTGTTGCCTGGCTAGCGCCCCCATGGTCAGGTATGCGTCGAGGGAATGCGGATTTAATTTGAATGCCTCCTGAATTTGTTTTCCGCTTTCTTCAGGCTGATCGGCAAACAAATGAACGCGAGCCGTCTGGCTGGCAATGCGCGGGTTGCCGGGGAAGCGCTGCCGGGCTTGCTGGAGAGTCTCGATCGCCTTGCCCGGCTCACCGCTGTAAACCATCAGGTCTGACAGCATGAGGTAGGCGGCGGGCTGTTTGATATCCGGCGTGGAGATGAGGTGTTGCAATGTTTCCAGCGCAGACTTGAACTGCTCGCCCTGGATCAATGCAGTGGCGTGGCCCAGTGCAAGTAATTCGCTATCGCCCGGCATCCGGGCGAAGTAGGACTCGGCTTTCTTCAGGTCGCCGCGATGCAGTTCGACATAGCCCATCCCCAATAGTGCACCGACTGCGTTGGGCTGCTGTTCGATGGCGTCGCGGTATTGCTGTTCGGCCGAGATCCACTGCCCCAGGTCCGCATGGATATTGCCGCGCTTGGTCAAGTTGGCGGGATCGTTACCCTTGATGTCGGCCAGTTCCTGCTGCAGATGCGATAAGGATTCATCATGCAGGTAAATATGGCGCAAGGTCTCAATGGAGTAGGCGCTGACCCACTGCACGCGGTTGCGAGGATTGAGGATGATCAGCTTGACCGGCGCCTTGCCGACCTCGGCGACAGCCTGCTCGTTCTTGTTTACCGTCACCCGGCCTTGCTCGTTGTAAAACTCCACCGCGCCGCTCAGGACCGTCAGCGTGGATTTGCCGTTCTCGTCCACTTCCATTTCCCAGTCCGTGCCGCGAATCGCGGCGGTTGCAGAAGGTGTTTCCATGGTTAGTCGATTGGATATCTGCTTCGACTGTGTCCAGCTTCTGCCCTGGTTCAGGCGCACTGTGGTGTCGAGGTTTTTCTGCGAATCCTGCACTTGCTTGATTTGCAGCTGGCTGTTCTGGTTGAGGCTGAGCTGGGTTTGGTCGACGAACAGCAGCGCCATCTTGCTAAGGTCGCCGGTTTTGACAAAATGCCCGGCAAACAGCCCCTGATTGACGCTGGCCGGACTCCATTGCTGCACCTTTTCCGGCCGGTAGTGGCCGGCTCCCTTGATATTGATGATTTTCGCGGCGGGAAGTTCGGGAGCTGCCTGGACGGTGATGGGGATGGCGCACATAGCCAGAATGGCCAAGCACCTCGAACATTGCAGCAAGTTCGCTGAGATCGACATGGTTCCTCCCGTGATAATTGATCCAAATCGGCAATGCGAAACTTATTTTGGATAATCTGCTCTTTTTATGATTCTACTGCCAACTTCCTCAAGTGATAAATAAATTCCAGTGCCGCCTTGGGGCTTAATTCGTCAGGATCAAGCTGTTTCAGTGCCTCGACCGCCGGATGCTCTGCTTCCTCGATGGGCGCTGCCGCAAACAGATCCTGCTGAGGGCTGGCTTCCAGTCCCTGCTGTTCCAGTATCAACAGGCGTTTCTTTGCCTGCTGGATCACGCTTGCCGGCACACCCGCCAATTGGGCCACTTGCAGGCCATAGCTCTGACTGGCCGGACCTTCTTCCACGCTGTGCAGAAACACGATGCGGTCGCGATGCTCCACGGCATCGAGATGCACGTTGGCAACCTGCTTGAATTCCTGCGCGAGCTGGGTCAGTTCGAAATAGTGGGTGGCGAACAGGGTGTGGCAGCGGGTTTTGCCGATCAGCTGGCGTGAGATCGCCCAGGCCAGCGCCAGGCCGTCGAAAGTTGACGTGCCGCGCCCGATCTCGTCCAGCAGCACCAGGCTGTTCTCGGTGGCGTTGTGCAGGATGTTGGCGGTTTCGGTCATTTCCACCATGAAGGTGGAGCGTCCGCCGGCCAGATCGTCCGATGCGCCGATGCGGGTGAAAATCTGGTCTATCGGGCCGATGCGCGCGCCCTGTGCCGGGACAAAGCTGCCGCAGTAGGCCAGCAGCACGATCAGCGCCGTCTGGCGCATGTAGGTCGATTTGCCGCCCATGTTGGGGCCGGTGATGAGCAGCATCTGGCGCGTGCGGGAGAGCTTGGCGTCGTTGGCGATGAAGTTGTCGGTCTGGTTTTCCACGACCAGGTGCCGCCCCGCCTGAATGTCGATCACGGCCTCATCGCAGAATTCGGGTGCGGTCAGGTTCAACGCACCAGCACGCTCGGCGAGGGACGACAGTACATCCAGCTCAGCCACCGTGGCTGCGATGAACTGGAGGGTGCCAAGGTGCGGCTGGAGCAGGTCCAGCAGGCCTTCGTACAGCAGCTTCTCGCGCGCCAGCGCCCGTTCCGAGGCGGACAGCGCCTTGTCCTCGAAGGCTTTGAGTTCCGGGGTGATGTAGCGTTCGGCATTTTTCAGGGTCTGGCGGCGGCGGTAATCTTCCGGCACGTTGTCTGCATTGGCGCGGCTGACCTCGATGTAGAAGCCGTGCACCCGGTTGTATTCGACCTTGAGGCTGGCGATTCCGCTACGTTCGCGCTCGCGGGTTTCCAGTTCGAGCAGGAATTCCCCGCAATTGGTCTGGA
The DNA here is from genome assembly GCA_018824405.1 of Gammaproteobacteria bacterium. Lineage (GTDB taxonomy): Bacteria > Pseudomonadota > Gammaproteobacteria > Burkholderiales > Sulfuricellaceae > Sulfurimicrobium. The sequence goes on along the minus strand of JAHJGO010000009.1, from coordinate 55,527 downwards.
TGGCGCGCAGTTCGTCCAGTTCAGGGTCGAAGCCGGTGGCGATGACGCCGCCTTCGCGCAGCACGCTGCTGGGCTCGGGCATGACCGCCTGCCGCAGTGTGTCGGTGATGTGCTGTGGCGCTTCGGTCGCTAGATTGAGTTCCCCGAGTCGCGGACTGTCGAGCGCGTTCAGGACGGCCTGCAACTGGGGCAGCAGGGCCAGGCTGTCGCGCAAGCCGGACAGGTCGCGCGGGCGGGCGCTGCGCAGGGCGATGCGACCGGTGATGCGTTCGATGTCCGCGCACTGGCGCAGGATTTTGTGGATGTGCTGGTGGGGTGCAGCGCCGCCATCGCCCAGCAGGGTGGCAATGGCATCCTGACGGCTGCGCAGGGTGTCGTAGTTGCGCAGCGGGTGGTGCAGCCAGTGGCGCAGGGTGCGGCTACCCATGCCGGTGGCGCAGGTGTCGAGCATGGAGAGCAGGGTGGGCGCAGCTTCGCCGCGCAGGGTTTCGCTGATTTCGAGATTGCGTCGCGCAGCGGCGTCGAGCAGCACATAGTCGCTTTCGCGTTCCACGCGCAGGCCCTGGATGTGGGGCAGCTTGCCGCACTGCGTGTTCTGGGCATATTCCAGCAGGGCGCCGGCGGCGGCAATCGCCGGATTCAGGCCGGCACAGCCGAAGCCATCCAGATCGCGGGTGCCAAATTGTGCTGTCAGCTTGTTGCGGGCTGAATCCAGGTCGAACTGCCAGCTTGCAAGCGTTCTGGTGGCGCACTTGGCGCTGACCAGGGCGGCATGGGTAAAGTCATCTGGATGCAGGATTTCCGAGGGGCCGAGCCGTTCCAGCGTCGCGCCAAGCTGCTCCGGTGCGATTTCCATCAGCGTGAAGCGGCCGCTGGCGAGATTTAGCCAGGCCACGCCGAGCCGGCCACGGTGGGCGGTTGCCGCCAGCAGCAGGCTGTCGCGCTTGTCGTCGAGCAGGGCGGCGTCGGTCAGCGTGCCGGGCGTGATGATGCGCGCCACCTTGCGTTCCACTGGCCCTTTCGAAGTGGCCGGGTCACCCACCTGCTCGCAGATGGCGACTGTCTCGCCCAGCTTGACCAGCTTGGCGAGGTATTGCTCGGCGGCGTGATAAGGCACGCCCGCCATCTTGATCGGCTCGCCTGCCGAGGCGCCACGGGTGGTGAGCGTGATGCCCAAGAGCTGCGCCGCCCGTTCCGCATCGCTGAAAAACAGCTCGTAAAAATCCCCCATGCGGTAAAACAGCAGCATGCCGGGGTTTTCCGCCTTGATGCGCAGATACTGCTGCATCATCGGGGTGTGTTTTTCAACTCCCTGCGAAGAGTCTTGTCTGGTTTTAACTGGCAATTTGTTACGACATCCATGAATTTAAGATTGCCATCAGGAATCTTGGCTTGCTTCAGAGATCAGAAGCGGCAAAACGAAAAAAGCATATCTTAGCCGAACTGCGGCTTCCGAAGCAGAAATGTAAACTTGATCTGCGTGGGCGTTTGCTGATGCGGCACAAGCGTAATGGAGACTGCGCGTATTTCAAAGTAGGTGACCTTGATTAACCACTGAAACCCTTTACTAGGTGTGCTGATCCGCTGCGTGGTGATCAGCATGCCCAAGAAGACACAGGTTGGGCTCGGGTGGACAGGGCGATGGGTTTGTAGGATATTGCCAAGGACGATTCTCGCGGGATAATCAGGATGAAAATTGAGCAGCGTTACTGGACGGAAACTGAGGGCTGGCAACAGGAGGGGGAAGGCCGCGTAGGCGAGGCTGCAAACTGGGTGCTGGTGTTCGGCGCGCCAGGTTGCCTGTCGCGAAAGGAGGAGATTGACGCAATCCGCGCGGCTTTTCCACGTGCGCTGATTACCGGGTGCTCCACCGCAGGTGAGATTTGCGGTACGCGGGTCAGGGACGATTCGCTGGCGGTGACGGCGGTACAGTTCGAGGATACGCGTCTGGAGCTGGCAGTGACGACTCTTGGCGACAGCGACAGTTATGGTGCGGGGAGAGCGCTGGCAACTGAGCTCGGCACTGGCGGGCTGCGTCATGTGCTGGTACTTTCCGATGGCTTGCAAGTTAATGGCAGCGAGCTGGTGAAGGGGCTGCGCGACCATTTGCCTGCCGGTGTCGTGGCAACAGGCGGGCTGGCCGGTGACGGCAGCCGCTTTCAGAATACCCTGGTCTGGGCTGACGGCGAGCCCGCTCCGGGGCGCATCGCAGCGCTGGGGTTCTATGGCGAGCGAATTCGGGTGGGCTACGGTTCGCTTGGCGGCTGGGATTCCTTCGGCCCGGAGCGTCTGGTTACCCGCTCCAGCGGTAACGTGCTGTATGAACTCGATGGCCAGTCCGCGCTGGCGCTGTACAAGAGCTATCTGGGAGAGCACGCTGCAGGTCTGCCATCGACCGGCCTGCTGTTCCCGCTGGCATTGCGTCAGCAGGATGGCGGTTACAGCGTGGTGCGTACCTTGCTGGCAGTGAACGAGGAAGACAACAGCATGACTTTTGCCGGTGACTTGCCAGAGGGCGCTTATGCCCGTCTGATGAAGGCCAATTTTGACCGCCTGATCGATGGCGCGAGCGATGCCGCCCGGGCAGGTTATGAAGCGCTGGGCAGCGTCTTGCCCGAACTGGCCATCCTGATCAGTTGCGTGGGACGAAAGCTGGTGCTCAAGCAGCGCATCGAGGAAGAGGTCGAGAGCGTGCGCGAGGTGCTGGGCAAGCGCGCGGCGCTGACCGGATTCTATTCCTATGGCGAAATTTGCCCGCACGATGCGATCTCCCGTTGCGAGTTGCACAACCAGACCATGACCATTACCACGTTTTCGGAAAATCAAGGGTCCTGAGGCATGCACCGCCTGCTTGAACGCCAGATCAAACGCTTCCTGGGAAACAAAACCGAACTGCCGCCTGACTGGGAGCTGTTTCTGGCGGCGGTGGACGAAGCTTATGCCAGTGCGGATGCGGACCGTGGAATGATCGAGCGCTCGCTTGAGTTGATGTCGCGCGAACTGAACGAGCGCAATTCGGAATTGCGCGATGAACTGGCTGTTCGGCATGAAGCCGAGACGCAGCTCGAATTACTGCTTTCCCTTCTTGGCGACACTCTGGAATCCACCGCCGATGGCATTCTGGTGCTGGACGACGAGGCCAGGATCGTACGCTTCAACCGGCGCTTCATCGAGATGATGAACGTGCCGAAGGAGGTTGTTGCTTTCTGGAATCACGCCACTTTGATGGCGCATCTGCAGAGCCAGATCAGGGATCACGGAGCGTTTACCGAAAAGCTGGAATATTTGTGTCATCACCCCGAATCGGAGTGCCACGATACCTTCGATTGCAATGACGGGCGGGTGATCGAATGCTATTCGCTGCCCCATGCCCAAGGTGAGGAAAATGTCAGGCGGGTGCTGAGCTTCCGTGATATCACCGCGCGCAAGCTGGCGGAAGAAGCTCTGCAGCGGGAAAAGGAGGAACAAAAGGCGCTGATCAGGAAGCTGGAGGAAGCTCACAACCAGTTGTTGCAATCTGAGAAAATGGCTTCCATAGGCCAGCTTGCGGCGGGCGTGGCGCACGAGATCAATAATCCCATCGGCTACGTCAATTCCAATTTGAGCACCTTGGGGCAGTATGTTGAAAAACTGTTCAGGGTGACGGATGCTTACGAGCGCGTCGCTTCAAGCTTGGGCGAATTGTCTGCCCTGGAGGAAATCCGTGTCTTGAAGAAGGCAGCGGAATGGGATTATCTCAGGCAGGACATCGTTGATTTGCTTAAAGAGTCCACCGAGGGCATCGTGCGGGTGAAGCGGATTGTGCAGGACCTCAAGGATTTTTCTCACGTTGACGAGACGGAATGGCAATGGGTCGATCTGCACAAGGGCATCGACAGTACGCTCAACGTGGTCAACAATGAAATCAAATACAGTGCCGAGGTGGTGAAGGAATATGGCGACATTCCCCAGGTGGAATGTCTTGCCTCGCAGCTCAATCAGGTTTTCATGAATATGCTGGTCAATGCTTCCCACGCCATCGGCGAGGGAGGGCAAGGCAGGATTGTGATTCGTACCGGCACTAAGGATGAGATGGTGTGGGTCGAGTTTTCCGACACCGGCAAGGGAATCGCGCCCGAGAACCTGACACGTATCTTTGACCCCTTTTTTACCACCAAGCCGGTAGGTAAGGGCACTGGCCTGGGGTTATCGCTTTCCTATGGCATCATCGGTAAACACCACGGCAAAATCGAGGTGGAAAGCGAGGTCGGCAAGGGTACAATGTTCAGGATATGGATTCCTGTGCATCAGACAGTGAGCTGATTTTTCCCTGCCGTTAGCGCCCATCCCATTTCGCTTCGCCGACGCTCCGCATGCAGATTGAAACCCGTTTGATTCACATGCAGTAGAATGTCACTTTTTCCTGACCGCATGGATTTCATGACGCTGATCGATGGCATCCCGTCGGATGTTGTTTCCGCCAATGACCGAGGCCTGCTTTATGGCGATGGTGTGTTCCGCACCCTGAAAAGGGAGGGGGGGGGGTCCCGCTGTTGGGCCAGGCAATATGCAAAGCTGTCAGCTGATTGCGCCGCGCTCAATTTGCGCTGTCCCGATTCCGCAATACTGGCCACCGAATTGGCACAACTGCCGCCGGATTGCGTGGCCAAGATCATCGTCACACGCGGTCCGGGCGCACGAGGCTATGCCGTGTCAGGGGATGCCGGGCCAAGGCGTATTGTGACGGCCAGCGCCCTGCCGGATTATCCTTCCAGCCACTACATGAACGGGGTGAAAGTGCGCTTGTGCGGCTTGCGTCTAGGTTCGCAGCCTCGCCTGGCGGGGGTCAAGCATCTCAACCGGCTGGAAAACGTGCTGGCGCGCATGGAATGGAAAGATGCGGCGATTGCCGAAGGGCTGTTGCTGGACGAGGCGGGCAACGTCATTGAAGGCACCATGAGCAATGTGTTCAGCTGCCGTGCAGGGGTACTGCATACACCGGATCTGGGCCGCTGCGGTGTGGCGGGCGTGCAGCGCGATCGCATCCTTGATTTTGCGGCGGAACTGGGGCTGGCAACCCATGTTGCGCCGCTTGCGCTGGATGAATTGATGGCGGCGGATGAAGTGATGTTGTGCAACAGCGTGATCGGCCTGTGGCAAGTGCGCGAATTCAATGGCCGGGTATGGAATGGCGGCGCAGTCAGCGCCCGCTTGAGGTCTCTGCTGGAAGACCGGGATGATTAAGAAACTGCTGCGGCTCGTCGTGCTGATGACATTGCTGGTGGCAGGCTGGACGGCCTATTTTGTCTTCACGCCGCTTCAATTGCCAAATACGCCCTATGGTTTCACCCTCAAGCATGGCAGCTCCCTGCGCAGCGTGGCTAGCCAGCTGGTGGAGGCCGATGTCCTGAAAGAGCCGTGGAGTTTCACCATGCTGGTGCGCGTACTGGGCAAGGCGGGTGAACTCAAGGCCGGCAATTATTATCTGGAAGCCAATCCCACCCCGTTTCAGCTGTTCCGCATGATCACCCGGGGTGACGTGAGCCAGAGCGAAATCGCCTTGATCGAAGGCTGGAATTTCAAGCGCATGCGGCAGGCCCTGGATCAGCACGAGGCGGTTCGTCACGATTCTGCACAACTGAGCGAGCAGGAAATCCTGGAAAAAATTGGCGCCCATGAAGCCCTGGCGGAAGGGCTGTTTTTTCCGGACACCTATTATTTCAGCAGCGGCATGAGCGATCTGGATATCCTCAGGCGCGCCTACCTGGCAATGCAGAAGCGCCTTGCCAGTGTGTGGGCAGAGCGGGATCCCCTGTTGCCCTACAATGCGCCCTATGAGGTTTTGATCATGGCATCCATTATCGAAAAGGAAACGGGGCAGGCGAACGAGCGGCCGATGATTGCAGGTGTGTTCGTCAACCGCCTGCGCATCAATATGCGCATGCAGACCGACCCGACGGTCATTTACGGCATGGGTGACAGTTTCGACGGCAACCTGCGTCGCGCCGATCTGCTGACGGATACGCCGTATAATACCTATACCCGCTTTGGCCTGCCGCCGGGGCCGATCGCGATGCCGGGCTGGGGAGCATTGCAGGCTGCCGTTCACCCGGCAACGACAAAAGCGCTATATTTCGTCGGCAAGGGCAACGGCACGCACAAGTTTTCGAACAGTCTGGAAGAACACAATCTGGCGGTGGCTCGCTACCAGTTAGGTCGTAGACAGGGAGCGCAAAATTAAAGGCAAATTCATTACTCTGGAAGGTATCGACGGGGCAGGCAAAAGCACCCATCTCGACTGGCTGGCGGAGACGCTGATGCAGCGCGGACAGGAAGTGGTGGTGACCCGGGAGCCGGGCGGCACGCCGCTGGGCGAGAGTTTGCGTGGTCTGCTGCTCAATCATGCCATGCACCTGGAGACTGAGGCGCTGCTGATGTTCGCCTCGCGGCGCGAACATCTGGCGCAGGTCATCCTGCCGGCGCTGGAGGCCGGGAAGTGGGTGATTTCCGACCGTTTTACCGATGCCAGCTTCGCCTACCAGGGCGGTGGCCGCGGCATCGACGAAGCGCGCCTGCTCATCCTGGAAGACTGGGTGCAGCAGGGTCTGCAGCCCGATCTGACCCTGCTCTTCGATGTGCCGCTTGAAGTGGCGCGGCAACGCCTTTCCGCCAGCGTCACGCTGGACCGCTTCGAGCAGGAGAAACAGGACTTTTTTCAGCGTGTGCGGCAAGCTTACCTCGCCCGTGCAGCGCAGTTTCCGGAGCGCATCCGCGTGATCGATTCGACCCGAACAGTGCCGCAGATCCGCGCGGAACTGGAAACCCTGCTTGGCGGACTTTAAGATCGTGGCTATCTATCCCTGGCAAACGGAGATCTGGCGGCAGATCAATGCGATGCGCCGGAATCTGCCGCATGCCCTGCTGCTACAGGGGCGCAAGGGCGTCGGCAAGCTTGAGTTTGCACGCGCGCTGGCGCAGGGCCTGCTGTGCGAAACGCCCCTGCCATCGGGCGAAGGGTGCGGAAAATGTCTCGCCTGTGGCTGGCTTGCGCAGGGGAATCATCCCGATTTTCGCAGTGTGGAGCCCGAGGTGCTGACCGAGGCCGAGGATGACAAGCCGGCCAAGGGCAAGAAGCCCAGCCATGAAATCAAGATCGAGCAGATTCGCGAACTGGCCGGGCTGGTGAGCCTGAGCACGCACCGTAACGGCATGCGCGTGATCCTGATCCATCCGGCCGAGGCCATGAACACCAATGCTGCTAATGCCCTGCTGAAAACCCTGGAAGAGCCGCCGCCGCAGACTCTGATCATGCTCGTGACGCATCAGGCGCAAGCCCTGCTGCCTACGGTGCGGAGCCGCTGCCTCAAGCTGGCTTTCCCGGTGCCGCCGCTGGCGCAGGCTACGGCATGGCTGCACCAGCAGGGCGTGGCTGACCCGGCGCCATTCCTGGCTCAGGCGGGCTATGCACCACTGGCGGCGCAGGCCTTGTCCGGGGACGAACTGCAGGAGCTGCGCCAGGCCTTTCTGTCCCAACTGGCACGGCCGCAGGTACTGGATCCCATTGCGCTGGCGGAAAAAAACGAGAAAATGGATTTGCCCAACATGGTGCTATGGTTGCAGCAGTGGCTGTATGACCTGATAGGCTGTCGCCTGAGCGGGTTGATCCGTTATCAGCCGGATTTCGCTGCCGAAGTCCGTGCGCTGGCGCCACATATTCCTTTGCAAGCCGCCCTGACGTTTCAGAAAGAGCTGCTGGCAGCGCAAAAAATTGTGCATCATCCACTGAATACACAGTTGTTTCTGGAGCAATTATTGTTATCCTATATGCAGTTAATGAACCTGATAGAGTCTGATCATGGCTGAAGCCGAGAGCAAAGCCCCCGTTTCCCGCCCCGGGGTGTTGTCACTGAGCATCAAGGAAAAGCCGGCACTGTATGCGGCGTACATGCCTTTTCTCAAGGGTGGCGGTATTTTCATCCCGACTACCAAGGCTTACCGCCTGGGCGATGAGGTGTTCATGTTGCTGACCCTGATGGACGATCCCAACAAATTGCCGGTAGCCGGCAAGGTGGCCTGGATTACGCCAGCCGAGGCGCAGGGCAACAAATCCCGGGGCGTTGGTGTGCAATTTTCCGATAACGAAAGCGGCATTGCCGCGCGCAACAAGATCGAGGGCTTGCTGGGCGGCAACCTCAAATCCACTCGCCCGACACATACTATGTGATGAGAGATGGGTAATGGATGATGAGTGAAGTGGTTCACCGGAATCTGTTCCCCATGACTCATCACCCATTACCCATCAAGATTCTTAAGCAATGTTCATAGATTCACACTGTCACATCAATTTCCCCGGTCTGGCCGAGCGCATTCCCGACTTGCTGGCCGCCATGGCTCACAATCAGGTGACGCATGCCCTGTGCGTCAGTGTCGAACTGGCTGCGTTTCCGCAGATCCGCGAACTGGCGGAACAGCATCCCAATATCCTGGCTTCCGTCGGCGTGCATCCCGATCACGAAGATTGCGCGGAGCCGGATGTCGAGCAGCTGGTTGACCTGGCGAGCCACTCCAAGGTGATCGCCGTGGGCGAAACCGGGCTAGACTATTTCCGCCTGACGGGCGATCTGGAATGGCAGCGCGAGCGTTTTCGTACCCATATCCGTGCTGCAGTGCAATGCGGCAAGCCGCTGATCATTCACACCCGTGCAGCGGCAGAAGACACCTTGCGCATCATGCGCGAGGAGGGTGCCGAACGGGTGGGCGGGGTGATGCACTGCTTCACCGAAAGCATGGACGTGGCCGAACAGGCGATGGCGCTGAATTTTTATATTTCCTTCTCCGGTATCGTGACCTTCAAGAAGGCGCTGGAGCTGAAAGAGGTTGCGAAATACGTTCCTCTGGAACGCATGCTGATCGAAACCGACTCGCCTTATCTGGCGCCGGTTCCCTATCGCGGCAAGACCAACGAACCCGCCTATGTGCGCCATGTGGCCGAGGAGATTGCCCATTTGCGCGGTATCAGCCTTGAGGAAGTGGGTGCGGCCACGACGCACAATTTTTTCGAGCTGTTCCGGGCTGCTCAGGCATGGAGATAGTCTTTCTCGGCACCGGCTCCAGCGCTGGCACGCCGGTGATCGGCTGTGGCTGCAACACCTGTTTGTCCCCGGATTCACGCAACAAACGCACGCGCTGTTCGATTGCTGTGCACATGGACGATGGCGCCGTGCTGCTGGTGGACACCGGGCCGGATCTCCGGCTACAGGCTCTGCGCGAGAAGCTCACCCGCGTGGACGCGGTGCTCTACACCCATTACCACGCCGACCACCTGAATGGCCTCGACGACCTGCGCAGCTTCTGCCATCTGCAACGCCAGCCGATTCCCGTATATGGCAATGAAGCGACCTTGCAGGGCATCGTGCAGCGTTTCGGCTATGCCTTTCCACACCACGAACAGCATCACTGGGACAAGCCGGTGCTCCGGGCGCATGCGGTTGATGGACCTTTTGTTGCCGGTGGTGTGGAGGTGATTCCGGTGCCTGTGATGCATGGAAAATACGAAATTCTGGCTTACCGCATTGGCAACATGGCGTACCTGACCGATGTATCGGATATTTCGGCAGCAAGCATGGAAAAGCTGCAGGGACTGGATTATCTGCTGCTGGATTGCTTGCGTTACCGCCCTCACCCTACGCACTTCAGCATGGAAGAAGCGGTCGCATGGGCAGAAAAAATCGGAGCGCGGGAAACCCTGCTGATACACATGACACATGAACTGGAGTATTCGGAATTGAGTGCACAGCTTCCTGCCGGAATATGTCCGGCCCATGACGGATTGCGCCTGCAATGTTAAAACGACCTTTTTTTCGGTGTCTTGCAGTGTGGCTGATTGTTCCCTGCTTGAGCCTTGCTTTGCCGGTCGGTGCCAATGCTGACTCGAGCATTGGCAATATGTTTATTGCCATTAAAAATGCCGATGTGGATTCAGTGGAACAACTGTTGCGGCAGGGCATGGATCCCAATGTGCAGGACGAGCAGGGCTACACTGCCCTGATGATGGCTGCGCGTGAGGGAACGCTCGAGGTGGTGCGGCAGTTGCTGGCACATGGCGCCAAGGTGTACCAGAGAAATCTGTATGGGGAAACGGCAGTGATGCTTGCCGCATACAATGGACACAACCTGGTGATCGAGCAGCTGGTGGCGCGGGGCGCGGCTCTTGGAGCAAATGGCAAGGGCTGGAATCCGCTGATGTATGCAGCCTATTCCGGCCATGCGGATACGGTCCGGCTGCTCCTGAGTTATGGCGTGCCGGTTGACGGCCAGACCGATGCCGGCCTCTCTGCGCTGATGCTGGCCTCGAAACAGGGCTGCATCAAGTGTGTTTCTCTGTTGCTGCGTCTGGGCGCGGACCCCCGACTGCGCAGCAAGCAGGGTGAATCAGCGCTGGATATGGCGCTGAGCATTGGCAATACCGATATTGGCGAACTGCTGGAACAAGCCACTAAGCTCAGAAACACAAAAGGCATTAATAAATAGGCCAGAGCGATTGAATAGTGGTGCTCAATTATGCTATTATCGCGGCCCAATTTGGCTGGCTTTGGATGTGGCCAAATTATGACGCCGCCGCAAGGCGGTAAATACGCACATCTGTCCCGTTAAGGGTGCTCGAACGGATTTTTTCCGGCGGGTCGCAAGCGGACGGATGGAGGCTTAACCCTTAAAAGGAGTTTTACCATGTCAGTAACTATGCGCCAAATGCTCGAAGCAGGCGTTCATTTCGGTCACCAGACCCGCTACTGGAACCCCAAGATGGCTCCGTTCATCTTCGGTGACCGCAACAAGATTCATATCGTGAACCTGGAAAAGTCTCTGCCGATGTATGAAGAGGCAACCAAGTTCGTGCGCAAGATGGCCAGCAACAAGGGTAACATCCTGTTCGTCGGCACCAAGCGCCAGGCTCGCGAGATCGTAAAGGAAGAAGCCGCACGCGCCGGTGCGCCTTATGTGGATTACCGCTGGCTGGGCGGCATGCTCACCAATTTCAAGACGGTAAAGCTGTCTATCAAGCGCCTCAAGGAAATGGAGGCCATGATTGAAGATGGCAGCATAGAGCGCCTGTCGAAAAAAGAAGCGCTGGGATTCAAGCGCGAAATGATCAAGCTGGAACGTAGCCTGGGCGGCATCAAGGACATGGGCGGCTTGCCGGATGCCATGTTCGTGATCGACGTGGGCTACGAAAGCGGTGCCATCACCGAAGCCAAAAAACTGGGTATTCCCGTGATTGGTATCGTGGATACCAACAACTCGCCAATCGGCGTGGATTACGTAATTCCTGGCAATGACGATTCGAGCAAAGCGATTCGCTTGTACGCTCAAGGCATGGCCGATGCCATCCTGGAAGGCCGCAGTCAGGTCGTTACGGATATCATCAAGGGCGACGAGTTCGTCGAGGTGAGTGACACGGAACAGACAGCGGGTTGATTCTCCGCAGAAAAGGGGCGGAAGCCCCTTTTTTTAGCTTTGGATATTAGAGAAATTTAGGAGTTTGAATATGGCGGACATTACCGCAGGTATGGTTAAAGAGCTGCGCGAGCTGACCGGCTTGGGCATGATGGAATGCAAGAAAGCGCTGACCGAGACGGCCGGCGACATGAAGGCGGCGGAAGAGCTGCTGCGCATCAAGAGCGGTGCCAAGGCCAACAAGGCTGCCAGCCGCATTGCAGCTGAAGGCGTGGTTGGCAGCTTCATCAGTGCCGACGGTCACAAGGGCGCACTGGTGGAAGTGAACTGCGAAACCGATTTCGTTTCCAAGAATGAAGATTTTGCTGCATTTGCCAAGGCGCTGGCTCAGCTGGTTGCCGAACAGGGCATCGAAGACATCGACACGCTGGCTTCTGCCAAGCTGCCTTCCGGCCAGACCGTGGAAGAAAATCGTCAGGCACTGATCATGAAGCTGGGCGAGAACATCTCCCTGCGTCGCCTGGTGCGTGCCGAGACTTCCGGCAAGTTGACCACCTATCTGCATGGCACTCGCATCGGCGTGATGGTCGACAGCACCGGCGGCGACGAGCAATTGGGCAAGGATATCGCCATGCATATCGCAGCCAGCAAGCCGGTATGCGTTTCCAAAGACCAGGTTCCGGCCGATCTGCTGGAAAACGAGCGCAAGATTTTCTCGGCACAGGCCGCAGAATCCGGCAAACCAGCCGACATCATCGCCAAGATGGTAGAAGGCCGTATCGCCAAGTACCTGGCGGAAGTGACCCTGATGGGCCAGCCTTTCGTAAAGGACCCGGACCAGACCGTGGAAAAACTGCTGGCAGGCAAGAAGGCCACTGTCAGTGCATTCACCATGTACATCGTGGGCGAAGGTATCGAGAAGAAAGTGGTGGATTACGCAGCCGAAGTTGCTGCCGCAGCAAAGGTATAAGGACCTAAAGCCATGACCGCTCCTGCCTATAAACGCATCCTGCTCAAGCTGTCCGGCGAAGCCCTGATGGGCGACGACAGTTACGGTATCAACCGGCCCACCATCGAACGTATTGTCGATGAAATAGCCGAGGTGGTACGCATGGGCGTGCAGGTGGGGGTGGTCATCGGCGGCGGCAATATTTTTCGTGGTGTGGCCCCTGCTGCTGCAGGCATGGACCGCGCCACCGCAGATTACATGGGCATGCTGGCCACGGTCATGAATGCCCTCGCACTACAGGACGCCATGCGCCGCATCGGTGTGGCGAGCAGGGTGCAGACCGCGCTGGCCATCGAAGCGGTGGCCGAGCCTTATATTCGCGGCAAGGCGATCCGCTATCTGGAAGAAGGCAAAGTGGTGATTTTCGGTGCCGGCACCGGCAACCCGTTTTTCACCACCGATACTGCGGCCGCCCTGCGCGCCATGGAAGTCGGGGCGGAAGTGGTGCTCAAGGCGACCAAGGTGGATGGCGTGTATACCGACGATCCGAAAACCAATCCGGAAGCCATGCGCTATCAGCAATTGAGTTTTGACGAGGCGATCAGCCGCAATCTCAAGGTGATGGATGCAACCGCACTGGCCCTGTGCCGCGACCAGAGCATGCCGCTGGGCGTGTTCAGTATCTTCAAGCCGGGCGCGCTCAAGCGCGTGGTGATGGGCGAGGACGAAGGTACACGGGTGTATTGTTAAGTAGCCTCCTTCAGGCGGCTGCAGGACGGAAGGACACAAAAACATGATTTCAGACCTTAAAAATACTGCTGAACAGAAAATGCAGAAGTCCCTGGAAGCACTCAAGGCCGATCTGGCCAAGGTGCGCACCGGGCGCGCCCATACCGGGATTCTGGATCACGTGATGGTCGATTACTATGGCAGTCCGACGGCGATCAACCAGATTGCCAACGTGACCCTGATTGATTCGCGTACCATCGGTGTGGCGCCATGGGAAAAGAAAATGGTGGGTGCTGTGGAACGGGCTATTCGGGATTCAGACCTGGGGTTGAACCCGGCCTCGCAGGGCGACCTGATACGGGTGCCAATGCCAGCCTTGACTGAAGAACGGCGCCGTGAACTGATCAAGGTGGTCAAGCATGAAGGCGAGGGCGCCAAGGTGGCGATTCGCAACATTCGCCGCGATGCCAATGCCCACTTCAAGGATTTGCTCAAGGACAAGGAGATCAGCGAGGATGATGATCGCCGTGCCCAGGATGACATTCAGAAAATCACTGACCGCTACGTGGCGGAAGTGGACAAAATGTTGCAGGTCAAAGAAACTGAATTGATGGCGATTTGAGCCAGATCTAGTGGTCCTTTCAAAAAGCTCGACCCGCGAAATTCCAGCGGTGTCGCACATTCCCCGGCACATTGCCATGATCATGGATGGCAATGGCCGCTGGGCGAAGAAACGTCATTTTCCACGTGTCATGGGACATAAACGCGGCCTGGAGACGGTGCGCGAGATGGTCAAGTCCTGCATTGAACGCGGCGTCGAATATCTCACCCTGTTTGCTTTCAGCAGCGAAAACTGGCGTCGCCCAGAGGAGGAAGTGTCCTTTCTGATGCAGCTTTTCGTGCTGGCGCTGGAAAAAGAAGTGAGCAAGCTGCACCACAACGGTGTCTGTCTCAAAATCATCGGCGACCTTTCACGGTTCGAGCCTCGTCTGGTCGAACTGGTACGAAATTCCGTAGCTTTGACCGCGAATAATTCCAAGTTGACGCTAACTATTGCCGCCAATTACGGTGGCCGCTGGGATATCATGCAGGCCGTGCAAGCCATGCTGAAAGCCCGACCCGAACTGGCTGCAGGTTTTGGCGAGGCCGATATGCAGCCTTACCTTTCCATGTCCTACGCGCCTGAGCCCGATCTGTTTATCCGCACCGGTGGCGAGGAACGCATCAGCAATTTCCTGCTGTGGCAACTGGCTTATTCAGAGCTGTATTTCACGGATGCGCTTTGGCCGGATTTCAATGCAGCTGAACTGGACCGGGCGATTCATTCCTATCAGCAGCGCGAACGCCGTTTCGGGCGGACCAGCGATCAATTGAAAACCCATGCTTAAAACCCGCGTGATCACGGCTTTCGCCCTGCTGTTCGTGGTGCTGTTCGGGTTGTTTCGCCTGCCCAGCCTGTACTGGGGCTGGCTGACTCTGGGTGTGATCGCCATCGGTGCCTGGGAATGGGGCGGCATGGCCGCTTACTCTAAAATCGGGCGATGGGCTTATTTGATTCTGACCATTGCATTTGGTCTGGTATTTTTTTTCCTGAAAACACCGATAACTTGGGCCTACCCTGTAGCAGTCGCTTTCTGGCTGCTGCTGGTTCTGCCCTGGCTGCTGCTTGGTTGGAAGATGCGACATCCGCTTGTGCTGGCGGCAACAGGTTGGATGGTGCTGTTCCCTACCTGGTTTGCGCTGATGGATTTTCATGTCATGCGCCCGGCGCTGCTGTTCGGTCTGATGGCCGTAGTGGCGGTAGCGGACATTGGTGCCTATTTTGCAGGGCGGGCTTTCGGGAAACACAAACTGGCGCCTTCCATCAGCCCGGGTAAAACCTGGGAAGGCGTCGTGGGCGGCCTGCTGGGCGTTACGCTGTACGGTTCGTTGTGGCTGGCGCTGGAAAGTGTGCTGAATGTACCTTTCCCTGGCTATATACTGCTTCTGGCCATGGCGTCCTTGAGCGTGGTGGGCGATCTGTTCGAATCCTGGCTCAAGCGCCAGGCAGGGATCAAGGATAGCGGCCATATTCTGCCCGGGCACGGGGGCGTGCTGGATCGCATCGACGCGCTGACGGCGGCCCTGCCTCTGGCAGCGGCTGCTTATTTTGTTACTGGGTTTTCCATTATCTGATCATGGCTGATAAGCAAAACATCACCGTACTTGGCTCTACCGGATCGATCGGTGTCAGCACTCTGGACGTCATCGCGCGCCACCCCGACTTGTTTCAGGTGGTTGCGCTGACAGCCCATTCGCAGGTTGATAAGCTGTTCTCGCAGTGCCAGCAGTTTAAGCCGGTTTTTGCCGTGTTGCTGGACGCAGATGCGGCGCAGCAGTTGCAGTCGAAAATCATGGCGGCCGGTCTGGCAACCGAGGTGCTGCATGGTGTTGAAGCGCTGGAACGGGTTTCTTCCCTGCCTCAAGTGGACAGCGTCATGGCGGCGATTGTCGGCGCGGCTGGATTGCGTCCCTCATTGGCGGCGGCGCGGGCGGGCAAGAAGATTCTGCTCGCCAATAAAGAGACACTGGTGATGTCCGGTCGCGTGTTCATGGATGCGGTGCGCGAGAGTGGCTCCGAACTGCTGCCGATAGACAGCGAGCACAATGCTATTTTTCAGTCCCTGCCACGCGATTTCGGGCGCGGGTTGAAAGCCGTAGGCGTGACGCGCATTCTGCTTACAGCTTCGGGTGGGCCATTCCGCAGCCAGCCCTTGTCAGCACTGGAAAACGTGACGCCGGCACAGGCCTGCGCCCATCCCAACTGGTCCATGGGCCGCAAGATTTCAGTGGACTCTGCCAGCATGATGAACAAGGGGCTGGAAGTCATCGAGGCGCACTGGCTGTTCGACGCCCCTGCGGACCAGATCCAGGTGGTTGTCCATCCGCAGAGCGTGATTCACTCCATGGTGGAGTATGCGGATGGCTCGGTACTGGCCCAGCTGGGCAACCCGGATATGCGCACGCCGATCGCCTATGCGCTGGGCTTTCCGGAGCGCATCCATGCCGGGGTTTCACCGCTCGACCTGTTCAAGATTGCCCGCCTGGATTTCGAGGCGCCGGACATGACGCGTTTCCGCTGTCTGGATCTGGCCTATCAGGCCTTGCGCTGCGGCGGAACGGCTCCGGCGGTTCTCAATGCGGCCAATGAAGTGGCAGTGGCGGCCTTTCTCGATGAAAAATTGCCTTTCCTCGGGATACCGTCAGTGATCGAGCATGCGCTGGAAGAAATCAGTGCAATGCCGGTGAATTGCCTGGAAGACGTTCAGCAGGCCGACCGTCTGGCACGTGAGATCGCTATTCAACACATCCAGAGCCAGGGAAAGTCCGGCTCTTCCTCTTTTACCCTTCACGCTTCACTCAATTCATGAGTCTGCTATTTACGCTTGCGGCATTTGGCCTTGCTCTGGGCGTCCTGATCGTGGTGCACGAGCTGGGACACTACTGGGTGGCGCGCTTGTGCGGTGTGAAAGTGCTGCGCTTTTCGATTGGTTTCGGCAAACCTCTGGCAGTCAGGAAATTAGGCCGCGACGGCACGGAATGGGCTTTGGCGGCATTTCCCCTGGGAGGCTACGTCAAAATGCTGGACGAGCGCGAAGGTGAAGTCGCGCCGCATGAACTGCCGCGTGCCTTCAATCGTCAGTCGGTCTGGCGCCGTATTCTGATTGTTGCGGCTGGCCCGGTGGCTAATTTTCTGTTGGCCATTATCCTGTATTGGCTCCTGTTCATCAGCGGAGTGCCGGGTGTTAAGCCCATGCTGGGTCAGCCAGCGCCTGGCAGCCCTGCAGCGCTGGCAGGTTTTCAGCCAGGCGAAATAATGACGTCGATTGACGGCGAGGCCGTTGTGACGTGGCAGGATACGCGCTGGTTGCTGCTCAAGCGCGTCATGAATAAACAGGGCGTTAAAATTGAAACCCGTAACGATCGGGGCGAAATCCAGTTCCATATTCTGGAAACATCAGGTCTGACGGCAGATGATCTGGATGGCGATTTCCTTGAAAAACTGGGATTGACCCATTTCCGTCCCGTGTTGCGACCGATTATCGGCAAGCTGGTGCAGGGCGGTGCAGGCGAAAAGGCCGGCATGCAGATGGGCGATGAAATTGAGGTCGTCAACGGCAAGTCTGTATCACGCTGGGAAGATCTGGTGGAGTGGGTGAGGAGCCATCCGGAACGCCCGCTGACATTGGAAATCCGGCGCGGCAAGCAATTGTTGACGATGCAGGTGACGCCTTCAGCCGCAACCGAACAGGGCAAGGTGGTGGGGAAAATCGGTGCAGCCCCAGAGTTGGATGCAGAGCTTGGCAAGAAACTTATGACGGAAGTGCGTTACCCTCCATTCCAGGCGCTGGGGGCGGCGCTGCACAAAACCTGGGATACTTCTGTGTTCAGCCTGAACATGCTGGGGCGCATGGTGGTGGGACAGGTATCGCTCAAAAACATCAGTGGCCCCATTACGATTGCAGATTATGCCGGCCAGTCGGCGCATATGGGCTGGCTTCCCTACCTGAGCTTTCTGGCATTGATCAGCATCAGCCTGGGCGTGCTCAATTTGTTGCCCATCCCATTATTGGATGGCGGGCATTTGATGTATTATATTGCCGAAATCTTGAAGGGAAGCCCGGTTTCGGATCGCGCCATGGAAATCGGCCAGCAGATCGGAATGGCGCTGCTGATGGTGCTCATGGCCTTCGCCTTTTACAACGACATTAACCGTTTGCTTTCCGGCCAATAATGAAAAAACTCATCCCGTTCCTGATTGCCTCTCTGTACGCGGTTTCTGCTGCAGCTATTGAACCTGTTGTCGTCAAAGATATCCGGGTGGAAGGTATTCAGCGTACCGAAGCCGGTACGGTATTCAGCTATCTGCCTGTCAAGGTGGGTGACACGCTGGATGACGAAAAGGTGGCTGCTGCAGTCAAGGCGCTATATGCCACCGGTTTCTTCAAAGATGTGCGCCTGGAGTCGGATAATGGCGTGCTGGTGGTAATGGTGCAGGAACGGCCGGCGATTGCCCAGGTGGACATTACCGGCAGCAAGGAATTTAGCAAGGAGCAGCTCAAGGACGGCCTTAAAATGGCAGGTCTGGCTGAATCCAAGATATTTGACAAGGCCTTGCTCGATCGCGCCGAGCAGGAGTTGAAGCGGCAGTATTTCAGTCGCGGTAAATATGGCGTGACGATCACCACCACGGTCACGCCGCTGGAGCGTAATCGGGTTGGTATCAGCTTCGATATTTCAGAAGGCGAGATTGCCAAGATCAAGCAGATCAATATCGTCGGTAACGAAACCTTCAAGGAAAAGGAACTGCTGGAGCAGTTCGTGCTGTCCACCTCGGGCTGGATGACCTGGTACAGCAAGAACGACCAGTATTCCAAACAGAAACTGTCTGCCGACCTGGAAACGCTGCGCTCTTTCTATCTGAACCGCGGATACCTCGAATTCAACGTGGAATCCACGCAGGTTTCGATTTCGCCCGACAAGAACGACATCTATATCACCATCAATGTGCATGAAGGTGCCAGATACACCATTTCCGATGTCAAGCTGGCAGGAGAGCTGCTGGTGCCGGAGGAAGAACTCAGCAAGCTGATCAAAGTGAAGACCGGCGATGTGTTTTCACGTGAGAAGCTGACCGAATCCAGCAAGGCCATCAGCGATCGCCTGGGTAATGACGGCTATGCCTTCGCCAACGTCAATGCAGTACCGGAAATCAACAAGGAAAAAGCGACTGCCGCCTTCACCTTCTTCCTTGATCCCGGCCGCCGTGTTTATGTGCGGCGCATCAATATGGCCGGCAACACCAAAACACGTGACGAGGTGTTGCGGCGTGAGATGCGTCAAATCGAAGGCGGCTGGTATGCGGCCGACAAGATCAACCGTTCACGAGAAAGGTTGCAGCGCCTGGGTTATTTTTCCGACATCAATGTGGAAACCCCCGCCGTTCCCGGCACTACGGACCAGGTGGATCTGAATTACAGTGTGACCGAAAAGCCGACCGGAAGCGTCATGGCGGGTGCCGGTTTTTCCAGTTCAGAAGGCTTGGTGCTGAGTGGTTCCATCTCGCAGCAGAACGTGTTCGGCAGCGGTAATTTCATTGCCGCGCAGGTGAACAGCGGCAGCATCAACAAGATTTATTCATTGTCTTACACCAATCCTTATTTCACCGATGATGGCGTCAGCCGCGGTTTTGATATCTACAAGCGTGACGTTAATCCGACGAGTCTATCGACTGTTAGTAGTTATAAAACGTCGACGCTGGGCGGCGGCATGCGCTTCGGCGTCCCTCTGAATGAAAAAGACACCGTCAATATGGGATTGGCGCTGGAAAAAATCGATACTACGGTGGATGCAGAAAGCGCACAGCGCTATATTGATTTTGTGAATTTATTCGGTGACAGCGTCAAAACCGCCCGTGCCGACCTGGGCTGGGCACGGGATACGCGCGACAGCCTGCTTTATCCCACGAGCGGAGGCCTGCAGCGCGTTTACGGTGAAGTCGGGTTGCCGGGACTGGATCTTGAATATTACAAGATTTCCTACCAGTACCAGCATCTGCAAACTTTTGCCAAAAAATACACGCTGCTGCTGAATGGCGAAGTGGGTTACGCCGATGGCTATGGCAGCAAGCCGCTGCCTTTTTTCAAGAACTTCTACGCTGGCGGCATAGGCTCGGTACGCGGTTATCGCACCAGTTCCCTTGGGCCGCGGGATGAGTTTGACAATGCGGTCGGCGGCACTAGACGCGTTGTGGGCACGGTTGAAATGATGTTCCCCTTCCCCGGACTTGGAGCCGACAAATCAGTTCGTCTTGGCGTATTCGTGGATGGCGGCATGGTATTTGGCAAGGACGAAAATTTTGATTTTGGCGGATTCCGCTATGCAAGCGGTTTGGCGTTGAGCTGGCATTCCCCCGTCGGACCGTTGAAATTCAGTCTGGCGCAACCGCTTAACAAGAAAGATGGAGACAAGACTGAAGTGTTTCAGTTCCAGATGGGCACCGTATTTTAGGATTTAGGAGAAGTGAAGTGAAAAAGATTGGCATGACGATACTTGCCCTGTCACTGATGCACATCGGTGCCGTGGCTGCCGCAACCGAATTCAAAATCGGTTTTGTCAACACCGAGCGCGTTTTCCGCGAAGCAGCGCCAGCGCAGAAGGCGCAGAAAAAGCTGGAGAAAGAATTTGCCGTCCGCGATCAGGAGCTGCAGAAAATGGCGAAACAGGCCAAGGATCTGCAGGCTTATCTGGAGCGTGAGGGCGTGACCATCAGCGATACCGAACGCCGCAACAAGGAACGCGATCTCGCCAACCTGAATCGTGATTTTCAGCGTTCCCAGCGCGAGTTCCGAGAAGACCTCAACTTGCGTCGCAATGAGGAGCTTTCCGCAGTTCAGGAACGCGCCAACAAGGCAATCATTGCCATTGCCGAGAGCGAGAAGTTCGACCTCATTCTGCAGGAAGCCGTGTACGCAAGTCATCGTATCGATGTGACCGAGAAAGTGCTCAAGGCGCTGTCCGAGAAATAAATTCAGGGCCGGTCTTCCGGCCGGTTTTTCATCAGGAACAGTCCGTGAACGTCGGCATGGAGCATACATATACGCTGGGTGAAATCGTGGCGCGTCTGGGAGGCGAGTTGCTGGGTGATGCCCAGACTCGAATCGAACAGGTTGCCGCGCTGGAATCTGCTCAGTCTCAAAATATCAGTTTTTTTACTTCAACACGCTTCAAGAAACAACTTGATACTACTCGGGCCGGTGCGGTTATCCTGAGTCAGAAAAACGCTGAGGCAACGCAGAAGCCACGTATTATCAGCAATAACCCTTCTGCCTATTTTGCCAGGGTAATTGCGCTGCTCAACCCGGATGAGCCTGCTATCGCAGGGATTCATTCCTCGGCAGTGGTGGAGCAGGGTGCTGTCGTTGCAGCCAGCGCCTCGGTTGGCCCTTTTGTACATATCGGGCACGGAGCGCGTATTGGTGAGCGAGTCGTTATCGGTGCAGGTTGTATAATTGGCGACAAAGTCGACATTGGGGATGACACCCGCCTGTATCCACGGGTGGTGATATACCATCAATGCCAGTTGGGGGCGCGCGTGATTGTTCATTCCGGCGCCGTGATCGGTGCAGATGGATTTGGCCTGGCGCACGAAGAAGGCCGCTGGCTGAAAATCCCCCAGATTGGCCGGGTGGTGATCGGCGATGATGTCGAAATCGGCGCCAATACCACCATCGACCGCGGGGCACTGGAAGACACGGTGATCGAGGAAGGAGTGAAGCTGGATAACCTGATTCAGGTCGCGCATAACGTTCGTATTGGCGCTCATAGCGCCATGGCCGGCTGTGTGGGGATTGCCGGCAGTGCCAGAATCGGACGCAATTGCACAGTTGGTGGTGCAGGCATGATACTTGGGCATTTGAGCATTGCAGACAATGTTTCGGTATCGTCCGGCACGCTGATTACCAAATCCATCAGCAAACCTGGTGCTTATACCTCGGCGATGCCGTTTTCCACTCACGAGCAGTGGTTAAAAAATGCGGCGCACTTGCGCCATCTAGACAGCATGGCGGACAAGATCCGGCAGCTGGAACAAAAGATTTCAGAACTGGAAAGGAAGAAATCGTGAGCAGCATGGATATTCATGAAGTCATGGCGCATTTGCCGCACCGCTACCCCTTCCTGCTGGTGGACCGGGTGCTGGAATGCGAACCGGGAAAAAATATTGTTGCCGTCAAGAATGTCACCATCAACGAGCCTTTTTTTCAGGGGCATTTTCCCCATCATCCGGTAATGCCGGGCGTGCTGATCATGGAGGCGCTGGCGCAGGCGGCCGGCATCCTGTCGTTCAAGACCATGGGCTCCATGCCGGATGAAAACTCGGTGTTCTATTTTGTCGGTATCGACAACGCACGCTTCAAGAAACCTGTCACCGCCGGCGACCAGTTGCACCTGCATGTCGAGATACTGCGCAATATGCGCGGCATCTGGAAATTCAAGGCTGAAGCAAAAGTGGGCGGAGAAATTGTGGCCGAGGCCGAACTGATGTGCGCCAAGCGCGACATTGTCTAAGGTGCCGTCATGATTCACCCAACCGCAATTGTTCACCCTGGCGCCCGCCTTGGAGAGGGGGTTGCCGTCGGCGCCTATTCGCTGATAGGCGAACACGTGGAAGTTGGCGACCATACCTGGATTGGCCCCCATGCGGTGATTTCTGGACATACCCGGATTGGCCGCGACAATAAGATATTCCAGTTTTCCAGCCTGGGCGAGGTGCCGCAGGACAAGAAATATGCCGGTGAACCGACCCGGCTTGAAATCGGCGATCGCAACACTATCCGTGAATTTTGCACCTTCAACCTGGGGACGGCGCAAGACCTGGGCGTGACGCGACTGGGAAACGATAACTGGGTGATGGCCTACGTGCATATCGCGCACGACTGCCAGATCGGCAACAGCACGATATTTGCCAACAATGCCACTTTGGCGGGGCATGTTACGATCGATGATTTCGCCATACTTGGCGGCTTTACCGGGGTTCATCAGTTTTGCCATGTCGGCGCGCACTGTATTACCGGCATCAGCTCGGTCATCACCATGGATGTGCCGCCCTATGTGACTGTGGGCGGCAATCCCACTGCGCCGCACGGAATCAACTCCGAGGGACTGAAGCGGCGGGGATTTTCGGCCGATACCGTCATGGCATTGCGGCGTGCCTACAAGACACTGTACAAGTCGGGCCTGAGCCTGAAAGACGCCAAACAGGTACTGGCAGAACAGAGCCAGGCATTCCCGGAAATCGCTTTATTGCTTGAATTCCTGGCTAAATCCACTCGCGGCATTATCCGCTAAACAGGAGAGTGGTTGTGGCGGAAGGACGCAGGCTCAGGATTGGTATCGTCGCGGGCGAGGCTTCGGGCGATTTGCTCGGCAGTCATCTGATTGCCGCACTCTGCGAGAAGCTGCCGGATATCGATTTTATTGGCATAGCCGGGCCAAAAATGCAGGCGGCAGGAGCGAAATCCCTGTTCCCCATGGAAAAGCTGGCGGTGCGCGGCTATCTTGAGGTGTTGCGGCATTTTGCTGAAATACTCGGTATCCGACGCAAACTGAAGCGCTACTTTCTGGCCAATCCGCCGGATCTGTTCATCGGCGTGGACGCGCCAGATTTCAATCTCGGCCTGGAAAAAACACTCAAGGCGCACGGCATCCCTACCATTCACTATGTCAGCCCATCGGTCTGGGCATGGCGCCGCGAACGGGTCAAAACCATTGCGCGTTCGGTGACACACATCCTCGCCCTGTTTCCCTTCGAGCCGAAGATTTATGAAGAGGCGGGCGTGCCTGTCACTTATGTTGGTCATCCCATGGCAGATATGCTGCCGCAACAGCCTGACCGTGCCGCAATGCGTGTGCAGCTCAAGCTGCCAGCCCAGGGGAATATTATTGCCATGCTCCCGGGCAGTCGGCAAAGCGAATTGCACTACATGGCGGAACTGTTTATCCGGACAGCGCAAAAAATTGCCAGCGTCGAGCCTGATATCCAGTTCCTGGTGCCACTGATCAGCCGCGAGACGCGTGACTTCTTCCAGGATGCCATGTACAAACTTGATGCGGGAAACCTGCCGCTGAAAATCCTGTTCGGCCATGCGCATACCGCCCTGACCGCTGCCAATGTGGTGCTGGTGGCCTCCGGCACGGCCACCCTGGAAACGGCCCTGCTCAAGCGCCCCATGGTGATTACCTACAAGCTGTCCCGGTTGTCTGCCTTCCTGATGCGGCGCAAGGGCTATCTGCCTTATGTCGGGCTGCCGAATGTTCTGGCCGGCCGCTTTGTGGTTCCCGAACTGCTTCAGGAGGATGCCACTCCCGACAATCTGTCGCAGGCCTTGCTGAATCTGCTGCATGACACTCAGGTGCAGAATGGATTGGAAGCCGAGTTCCAGCACATGCATGAGAGTTTGCGGCAAAATACGGCGGAACGTGCCTGCGCGGCGGTGTTGCATTATGTGCCGCAGTGGAGCAAGGCGTGATGACCCTGTGCGGCGTGGACGAGGCCGGTCGAGGTCCGCTGGTCGGGGCGGTGTTTGCCGCTGCAGTGATTCTCGACCCGGCGCACCCCATTATCGGGCTGGCAGATTCCAAGAAGCTGAGTGAAAAAAAACGTGAAGCCCTGGCACTTGAGATCAGGGAATACGCGCTGGCCTGGGCAATCGCCAGCGCTTCGGCCGAAGAAATAGATCGCATCAATATTCTCCAGGCCAGCCTGCTGGCGATGAAACGGGCGGTGGAGGGACTGGCCGTGGTGCCTCATGAAGTTGCAGTGGATGGCCTGCACTGCCCCCCTTTGTCCGTGCCGGTGTACGCAGTGGTCAAGGGCGACAGCCTGGTGGCGGAGATCTCGGCTGCTTCCATACTGGCCAAAACCGCAAGAGACGCCGAAATGCGTGAATTGCACCTGATTTATCCACAATATGATTTTGCCCGCCATAAGGGTTATCCTACGGCTGTGCATTTACAGGCTATACAGCGACATGGCGTAACGCCCCAGCATCGGCGCAGCTTTGGTCCAGTCAGGCGAGCGCTGGAAATCGAAGTCAATTAAACCAGAGGAAATATCAATGAAATTCATGATCATGTTGCATGTATTGGGAATCGTGATCTGGGTAGGGGGTATGTTTTTCGCCCATCAGGTATTGCGCCCAGTAGCCGCCGACCTGCTTGAGCCGCCTTTGCGCCTGCAGTTGTGGGTGGGCGTGTTCCGGCGTTTTTTCCCCTGGGTATGGGTGTGTGTTGCAGCCGTATTGGGGTCAGGTCTGTTCATGATCATGTTGATGGGCGGCATGAAGGTCATTCCGCTTTACGTGCATGCCATGCTGGGCCTTGGACTCATCATGATGGCGATTTTTGCCCATGTGTTCTTTGCGCCTTATGCCCGCCTCAAGAAAAGCGTGGAAAATCAGGACTGGAAAACAGGCGGTGCATCCCTGGCAAATATCCGCCAGATGGTAGGGATTAACTTGAGTCTGGGGCTGCTGACAATTGCGCTGGCCACTGCTGGCGCCTTGTTGGCATAGCACTGAATGATAGAACTTGTTACAGTTGGTAAAAAATTCACTTGGCGTGACGGTCCGGCCAAGGTCAAGCGGAGCTTAATAAGATGTTGGTGATAGTTGGTTACATCGTTATTCTGGCATCAATTTTCGGTGGCTTTGCCATGGCTGGTGGCCATCTTGCATCACTCTGGCAGCCCGTCGAGGTGATCATGATCGGTGGTGGCGCCCTGGGCGCCATGCTGGTTGGCAGCGGACCCAAAGTCTTGAAAGCGACCCTCAAGGCTCTGCCATCCATTTTCAAGGGCTCGAAATACACCAAATCGCTGTACATGGAATTGCTGGCCTTGTTGTTCGAACTTCTGGCCAAGGTGCGTAAGGAAGGCTTGATGTCGATCGAGTCGGATGTGGAAGACCCTCACGCCAGTCCGATTTTCAGCAAATATCCGACGATTTCACACGATCACCACGTGGTCGAATTCATTACCGATTATCTGCGCCTGATGGTGGGGGGCAACCTCAATGCCATGGAAATCGAGAACCTGATGGATAACGAAATCGAAACTCATCATCAGGAAGGCCATATTCCGGTTTCTGCCGTAGCCAAGCTGGGTGATGGCCTGCCGGCATTCGGCATCGTGGCGGCGGTGATGGGTGTGGTGCATACCATGGAATCGGTGGGTATTCCGCCCTCGGAACTGGGTATGCTGATTGCCGCTGCGCTGGTGGGTACATTCCTCGGTATTTTGCTGGCCTATGGTTTCGTGGGGCCGGTTTCGACCCTGCTGGAAAACAAGTTGCAGGAATCCAGCAAGGTGTTCGAGTGCGTCAAGGTGACCCTGCTCGCCAGCCTGAACGGTTACGCGCCTCAGGTGGCAGTCGAATTTGGCCGCAAGGTGTTGTATTCCACCGAGCGCCCGAGCTTTCTCGAACTGGAAGAGCACGTCAAGCAGGCCAAAGGGAAATAGCTGTCAACTGTCAGCGTTCAGCCATGGCAGGTAAGCGAGAACTTAAAATATGAGTGACGACTCCCAACGCCCCATAGTCATCAAGAAAATCAAGAAAGGCGGTCACGGCCACCACGGTGGGGCGTGGAAAATCGCCTATGCGGACTTCGTGACCGCGATGATGGCCTTTTTCCTCCTGATGTGGCTGCTGGGTTCAACGGCCAAGGGAGATATGGAAGGCATTGCGGAGTACTTCAAGACTCCGCTCAAGGTTGCCTTGCAGGGTGGATCAGGCAGTGGTGATGCGTCCAGCGTGATCAAGGGCGGTGGCACGGATCTCAGCCGCAAATCTGGTCAGGTCGTAAAGGGCGCCCCCGAGATCGTCAAGAAAAAAACCATCAATCTTGAAGCGGCCAAAGCCGAACTCAAGCGCCAGGAGTCGATCAAACTGGAAGGCCTGAAGGAGAGGCTGGAAAAAACCATAGACAGTAATCCCCTGCTCAAGCAATTCAAGAAACAGTTGATGCTGGACATCACCAAGGAGGGGCTGCGCATCCAGATCGTGGATGAGAAAAACCGGCCTATGTTCGATAGCGGCGGTGCGCATCTCAAACCCTATACCCAGGTCATCCTGCGCGAAATCGGCAAGGTGCTGAATGAGGTCGATAACCGCATTTCTCTCTCCGGGCATACTGATGCCACACCCTATTCCGGGGGCGACAAGGGCTACAGCAACTGGGAGCTTTCTGCCGATCGTGCCAATGCTTCGCGACGTGAACTGGTGGCTGGAGGCATGGAAGATGGAAAAATGTTGCGTGTGGTCGGGTTGTCTTCCGCGGTGCCTTTCGATCAGGCAAATCCGGAAAGTCCTGTCAACCGCCGCATCAGCCTTATCGTCATGAACAAGGACGCGGAAGAAGCCGTCACCAAGGGGGACAAGGCCGAAGTTGAAGTTGCCACCAAGGCGGATGTGGCCGGTTCGCTGCAGGATCACGATAAAGAGGTGATGAGTGCCGCTCCAGCCAAGCACTGAGCGCGCGGCGGCTCTGCTGCCGCCCGATTCTTCGCCTTTGGCCAGGGAGATGGCGCCAGGCCTGAAATCATTGCTGGTTCAGGCCGTGTCCGTGCTGCTGTGGCTGATGCTGGGTATGCCGGTGCTGGAGCGTATTGAGGTTTCTTTACTGCCGCTGCAGCATGCTCTTTGCATCGGTATCATCGCGGCTGGGCTGGGCTGGGCGTGGCAGTTGCCGCGCTGGTGGCTGCCGATCAATATTCTGTTTGTGCCAGGACTGGTGACGATGAACGGGTTGGGGCTTGAGCCATACTGGTATCTGGCGATTTTTGCACTGTTGCTTCTGGTTTACTGGAGCGTCGCCAGAACCAGGGTCCCCTTGTATCTTTCCAGTCACAAGGCCTGGGAGGCCGTGGCAGAGCGCCTTCCGGCTTCCGCTGTGGTGGCCGATCTGGGTTCCGGCCTTGGCGGGCTGCTGCATTTTCTTGCACAGCAGAGGCCGGATGGCCGCTATGTGGGTATGGAAATTGCGCCTTTGCCTTTTTTGTTGAGCTGGCTGCGCATGCGGCTAGGATCGGGGTGTTATGAGGTCCGCTGGGCTAGTCTGTGGCACGTTGATTTACAGCCCTTCGACGTGGTTTATGCTTACCTCTCGCCGGTACCCATGGCAGATTTGTGGCGCAAGGTTCAGCAGGAAATGCGGCCAGGGACGCTCTTTATCAGCAATACTTTCCAGGTTCCCGGCGTGGAGCCGAATGAAATGGTACCTCTGGATGACCTGCACCAGTCCAGACTTTATATTTACCGCTTGAGCGATGTGCCTGTGATATGAGCACGCTGCCAACCACCCTGCAAAAGTGGGTCGCTTTTCTGGAAACGCAGGATGTGCCGGTGTTGCGCCGCACTATCCAGGAGCTCGGGAAGCTGCGTCCCAGTGCGGAACGGTTGACAGCATCGCAGCTCGCGGTGGTTATTCTGCGCGATCCGCTGATGACCCTGAAAGTACTGCGACTGGCAAATTCTGCGCGGCGCGGACGTCTGGGAACCGAGATTACCAGTGTGGAGCACGCCATCATGATGCTGGGTGCTGTGCCACTGTTCAAGCATTTTTCTGCCCTTGTGGCGCTTGAAGACCTGCTGGCGCAGCAGCCGCTTGTGCTTACCAGCGTGCTTCAGGTCTATAGCCGTTCCATGCATGCGGCTTACCAGGCCCGGCAGTGGGCCATCCAGCATCAGGATATCCGGGTGGAAGAGGTCTATATTGCGGCGCTGCTGCATGATATGAGCAATATCATGCTGTGGCTGTATGCCCCGCAGCGCGCACAGGAGATTCGCGATTCGGTGAGGCGCGAACGTCGCTACTATGGCGTGGCCCACGAAAAAATCATGGGATTTTCTGTAGCGGACTTCCGCCTGGCCCTTGCTGCGGCCTGGCATTTTCCCGAGATGCTGGCGGATCTGGTGGATTGCCGCAATGCCGGAATTCCGCGAGCCCAAGGTGTGCTGTTGGGCGTATCCATTGCACACATGGCTGAAAGAGGCTGGTACGGCGCTCCCATGGAAGCAACCCTGGCGGCGATGGCGGAAAATCTGAACCTGCCGCTGGAAACGACAACCTGGCTTGTGCACCAGACGGCAGTTTCCGCCGCGCGTCACTGGCAATGGTATGGCGTACCGCCTGCTGCAGCATGGCTGCCCATGTTGCCAGGGCCATGGGAGGAGGAGCGCTTGCCGGACACCAAGCTCGACCGGGAAGGAGCCGTGCTGGCGCAGAAGGAAGGTGACGATGCCGTGCTCTGCATGATGCCAAACCCCGTCAGGTTGCAGCAGGTAATGGATGAAATCAGTGCGCACCTCGATGGTTCGCTTGACCTGCACGACATGATGACTCTGGTGCTGCAGGGGATGCATGAAGGGATTGGCCTTAATCACATTGTGTTCAGCCTCATTTCTCGTGACCGCGCTTTTCTTAAAACCAAATATGTTCATGGCGCGCCTCCCGGGTCTCCTTTACGGCAATTCGAAGTCGATCTGCGCAGCTCCAACCTGTTTGTGCGTCTGCTCGAAAAAATGCAGGGGGTATGGTTCAGCCCCGCCAATGCCAACACCCTGGCGCCCCTGATTCCGCCTGAGGTGCTGAAAACAATTGGTGCGGGTGAATTTTTTGCCATGTCCATTTTCGTGCATGGTAAGCCGGTGGGCCTGTTTTATGCCGACCGCAAACATGGCGAGTGCAGTCTGGATGAGCACAGTTATATTGAATTCAAAAAACTGTGTGTGCGTGCCGCAGATGGCCTGGGCCATCTGGCGAGAAAATAACAGAAATGGCTATTTGAGCTCCTGTCTTCTGAAAGCCTGAGTGTCAGGGCTTAGAGTTCGCCCAGAAGAGATTCAAGGGCTTTTTTTTCGCGTTCCGGGCTGAACAAGTAATGGCGTGCCTGACATCGCTCCAGCAATTTACGGTAGTAATTTTCATCGCACATGGCCCGGCTTATGCGCTCGGCCAGTAAGAATTCATTTCCCAGCGGATAATAACCGGCATAGTTTTCCCCCAGCATGCCGATGTTGCCGGAAATGTCTGATGCGATCACCGGTACCCCGGCGGCAACAGCTTCGCAGATCACATTTGCGCCACCCTCCATGCGCGAACTGATGACCATCAGATGGCTTTGTGCCAGTTTTTGCATGGTGCGCCAATGCGGCAGCTCTCCCAGCCAGAGATAACGGCTGTCCTGCTGCGCCAGTGCTTCAGCTTGTTCCGCCAGGGCAGGTTCCAGAGCGCCTCCCATCTGAATTACGCGGATTCTTGATTTGGTGGGCAAGTAGGGTAGGGCATATGCGCAGCAAAAAGGATCTTTTTCCTCGCGCAAGTGGCCAATTACAGCGATCTGAAAAAATGCCTTGAGTCTGGGCCGTGGTTTTGTTGGGGCAACAGATTGGTATATGACGCGCGTCTTGATCTGCTGCGTTTCAGTTAGCTCATTCAGGCCCATTTCCTGCAGAATGATCATGCGCGTGGCCAGACTCATGGATAGCCGGGCCGAACTGTCCTCCCGGATGTCGCGATACAGGTCGGTGCCGGTCAGGGCGAGAATCAGTGGTCGTTGGGGGTGGCTGTCAGCGAAACGGCGGATAGCGTCATGGCTGCGGCGGGCGTGCAGGGCCAGCATCATGTCGGCCGGGCGACCATCCCAGTTCACCTGTATGCTGACTTTGTGGCCGAGCTCACGGAGAAAATGGGCGTAGCGATAGGCAGTATTACGGTTTCCAGTACGGGAGTGTCCTGCATAAGGGGTAATCAGGGTTATTTTCATAATGTGCCATTCGGGCTAGACTGCAGCGGTTCCCTAAACTATAGCGCATGAAGGATTCCTGTATTGAGTGATCGTCAACTTTGGTATGTGCGCCGCGAGAGGGTGGTGAGAGGACCATTTCCGAATCAGGTTGTAGCCAACCACGTTTTGCTGGGGAGATTTGACCCTTCTGACGAGGTCAGCATGGACCAGCTGGAATGGCAGCCTTTGATGACGGTGCGCGCCCTGTTGCCGGCAGAGTTGCTGGAACTGCAGTCCGAGATCGATCCCGAAAGGAAACAATGGCTGGAAGAGCGCCTCAAGGCGGCACACCGCTGGGCGGATGAACGCACCCACCATGACCGGCGACTACATGAAAACGCCGGCGGACCGCGTGGCGAGGAGCGACGAAAAACCAATGTCAGCCCCGATGTGCTGGCTCTTCCACATCTCCACCCCGAGCTTGAGCGCCGGCCTGGCCGCTGGCGCTACCTTGGTGCGATTATCGTTATTTCAGTGCTGGTGCTACTGGTGATGCTGGGATTGTTTTTTTACCAGCCAGTCAATCCGTTCAAGGTGGGTGTAGTGCCTGAACAGCCCCAGTGTCAGCAGGCTGCTGTGCCCCGGGTCAACTGGAGTGGCTGTGACAAGCAGGAAATCCGCCTGCGCGGTGCCGACCTCAGCGGCAGTAATCTGTCTTATGCCAATTTTTCCCGCGCTGACCTGTCGGGTTCCCGATTTAAAAGGGCTGCTCTGCTCGGTGCAAACTTCAATCATGCCAATCTGAATGATGCCGATCTGGATGGGGCGGACCTGAGCTACAGCGACCTGCGCGGTGCCTCGCTGGTATCCGCTTCTTTCAAGGGTGCTGTATTGGACCATGCCATCTGGCAGGATGGACGGGAGTGCGCGGTGGGCTCGCGGGGTCAGTGCCGGTGATTGTTTCGCGCGACAATGCCTTGTTCAAGTCTCTCAGGAAGCTCGCCCAGAACAGGCGTGAAAGGAAAAAAACCGGGCAGGCCTTGCTGGATGGAGAGCACCTCATTGCGGCTTATGCAGAGCAGGTAGGCTTGCCGCACATGCTGATCGTGTCGGACTCCGGGCAGTCACGGGTGGAAATCCGTTCCCTGCTGGAGAAATTGCCGTTTGTCCCGCTAACGCTCATGAGCGATTCCCTGTTTCAGGAAATTGCGCCAGTGGAGTCGCCAACAGGCATTCTGGCGCAGATAGCAATCCCGCAGCTGCCAGTGGTGGAGAAAATTCATTTCGCGGTATTTCTGGAGGCGCTCCAGGATCCTGGCAATCTTGGCTCCATCCTGCGCTCTGCCGCCGCCGCAGGTGCAGAGGTGGCCTACCTGTCAACAGGGTGTGCCGATGCCTGGTCGCCACGAGTGCTGCGGGGCGGAATGGGCGCGCATTTTCATCTGCCAATTCGTGAGGGGGTGGAACTGCTGGAGGCTGCCGAAAAATTTGCCGGTAATGTGGTCGTGACGAGCTTGCAGGCCGAGGCGGATCTGTATGATCTGGATCTTGCCGGGCCAGTGGCGTTTGTCATTGGCAACGAAGGTGCAGGCGTATCGCCCGCCCTGCAGCAGGCTGCCACGCAGCAGGTTCGCATCCCGATGCCGGGCGCAATGGAATCGCTCAATGCCGCAGCGGCAGCCGCCATCTGTTTTTTTGAGCGAGTGCGGCAGACGCGCGGGTCTGGCAGGTCAAGAGAGTCTTAATTTACTTGTGATTTTTCCCTTAAAACAGGTAAAATGCACGATTTAAGTTTTTGGAGAGGAAGATGTCTGTAACCACCGAGCAAAAAGCACAAATCGTGCAAGATTATCAAACTGCAGCTGCCGACACCGGCTCACCGGAAGTTCAGGTTGCTCTGATGACCGCTCGTATCAACGACCTGACCGGTCACTTCAAGGTCAACGCCAAGGACCACCATTCACGCCGTGGCCTGCTGAAACTGGTAAGCAAGCGCCGCAAATTGCTGGATTACCTGAAGGGCAAGAGCGGCGATCGCTATCGCACCCTGATCGAGCGCCTGGGCCTGCGTAAATAAATTGTCTGTGTAGATAATTTATTGGCAACAAGCATCGAGCAACAAGAAAAAAGGATCTGGCATTGAAGCATATCAAGAAAAATTTTTCCTTTGGGCGTCATGAAGTCACCCTGGAAACGGGCGAGATCGCCCGACAGGCACATGGCGCTGTGATGGTGGACATGGATGGTACCGTGGTGCTGGTCACCGTAGTCGGTAACAAGGATGTCAAACCCGGGCAGGATTTCTTCCCGCTGACCGTCGATTATCAGGAACGCACTTATGCCGCGGGCAAGATCCCCGGTGGCTTCTTCAAGCGCGAGGGCCGTCCATCCGAGAAGGAAATCCTGACTTCGCGGCTGATTGACCGCCCCCTGCGTCCGCTGTTTCCGGAAGGCTTTTACAATGAAGTGCAGATCGTTGCCACGGTCATGTCTTCGAATGCCGAAATCGACGCCGACATTCCCGCCATGCTGGGCGCCTCTGCTGCGCTCGCCATCTCAGGCATTCCCTTCGATGGCCCGATCGGCGCAGCGCGCGTGGGCTATATCGACGGCAACTACGTGCTCAATCCGACCGCAACGGAAATGAAAACCACGCAACTGGATCTGGTGGTTGCAGGTACCGATACCGCTGTGCTGATGGTCGAATCTGAAGCGCAGCAACTGTCGGAAGAAGTCATGCTGGGCGCTGTAGTATTCGGTCACGATAATTTACTGGCTGCCATCAACGCCATCAATGAATTGGCTGAAGAAGTTGCCGCCGAAGCCTGGGAATGGACTGCTCCCGAGAAAGACGCTGAACTGGTCGCGAAAATTGCCGAACTGGCTGAAGCCGATGTACGCAAGGCCTATCAGATCAAGCAAAAGCAGGCGCGCTATGCTCAAGTGGATGAAATCCGCAGCCGCGTAGTGGTAGCGGTGTCTGGTGATGGTGCCGATTCCGACCGCATCAACCATATCAAGAACCTGTTTCAGGACCTGGAAGCCAAGATCGTACGTGGCCAGATTCTCGACGGCGAACCACGTATCGACGGTCGCGACACACGCACCGTGCGTCCTATCACAATCCGTACCGGCGTATTGCCGCGCACCCATGGTTCAGCCCTGTTTACGCGTGGCGAAACCCAGGCGCTGGTGGTGGCAACCCTGGGCACCGCGCGCGACGAGCAGAAAATCGACGCACTGCAGGGCGAGTATTCCGACCGCTTCATGCTGCACTACAATTTCCCTCCGTACTCGACCGGCGAAACCGGTCGCGTAGGCACGCCCAAGCGCCGCGAAATCGGCCATGGCCGTCTGGCCAAGCGCGCACTGGTAGCTGTTCTGCCCGATGCGGCGGACTTCGGTTACTCCATGCGCGTGGTATCGGAAATCACCGAATCCAACGGCTCCAGCTCCATGGCGTCAGTTTGCGGTGGCTGCCTGTCCCTGATGGATGCCGGCGTACCTCTGAAGGATCACGTGGCAGGTATCGCCATGGGCCTGATCAAGGAAGGCAACCGTTTTGCCGTGCTGACCGACATCCTGGGCGACGAAGATCACCTTGGCGACATGGACTTCAAGGTGGCTGGCACCGAAACTGGCGTGACCGCGCTGCAGATGGACATCAAGATCAACGGCATTACCAAGGACATCATGCAGGCCGCCCTGAGCCAGGCGAAGGAAGGCCGCATGCACATCCTCGGCATCATGAAGGAAGCCGTTGGCAAGCCGCGTGAAGAGCTGTCCGATTTTGCACCACGCATGATCACCATGAAGATCAACCCGGAGAAAATCCGTGACGTGATCGGCAAGGGCGGCGCGGTGATCCGTGCTCTGACGGAAGAAACCGGCACCAGCATCGACATCGGCGAAGACGGCACCGTGACTATCGCCTGCATGAGCTCCGAAGCTGGCGAACTGGCGAAGAAACGCATTGCCGACATCACTGCTGAAGTGGAAGTGGGCCGGACCTACGATGGTACTGTGATCAAGCTGCTGGATTTTGGCGCCATTGTGAGCGTATTGCCTGGCAAGGATGGTCTGCTGCACATCTCCCAGATCGCCCACGAGCGCGTCAATGCAGTAGCCGACCATCTCAAGGAAGGTCAGGCGGTCAAGGTGAAAGTGCTTGAAGCGGATGATAAAGGCCGTCTGCGCCTGTCCATGAAGGCCCTGCTGGATGCTCCGGCTCCGCAAGCGCCTGCTGAACAGCCGCAAGCCAGCGAGTAAGTAATACCTGCTAACGGCTAGAAAAAGCCCCGAAGGGAAACCTTCGGGGCTTTTTTGTTTGGCACAATTCGCGTTAATTAATGATGGGCTTACGTCCTGAGCCTGCGGGTTGCCAAACTGGTCACATTGATGAGTCGACCAGGAAGGCGAGATGAGGCAACGGGAATTGAAGAAGCTGAAGGCGATGCTTGTAAAGCTGACCTTCGGGCAACGCAGGGATCTACTGGATGACTTGGCGGCCGAGAATGGTACGGCTGCATCCGTGGGGGTCATCGAACATGCTGAACCTCTTCGGCACAGTCCGCACTGTAGCGGTGAGAGAATGATCAGGAACGGCAGCACCAGAGGTTTGCTGCGCTACAAGTGCCGAGATTGTTGCCGGACATTCAATGCCCTGACGGGAACACCGCTGGCGCGCTTGCGCCAGAAATCGAAGTGGCTGACGCAGTCCGAAGTATTACGTGATGGCGTTACCATTACACAGGCTGCCAAGCGGCTGAAGGTGGCACGAAGTACGGTATTTCGTTGGCGCCACCGTTTCATGAGCGCCCCGAAAGCGGTTCAAGCGCAATCGTTTGTCGGGATCGCAGAGGCGGATGAGACCTTCTTCCTGCATTCCCGCTAAGGGCGGTGACCTTGATCGAAAGTCGCGGCGACGAGGCGGACTAGCCGCCACGCGTGGATTATCCAGAGAGCAGGTGCCGGTGTTGGTTGCTCGGGATCGCGCGGGTGCTACGCGCTGATGGCAAAGCGAATCTCGTGGCTGCGCTCAAGCCATTGCTACCTTCGGATACGATTCTGTGCACTGACGAAAGCAGTGTGCTGGCCGCTGTCGTCATGCCGCAGCACGATATGGAGCCGGGCTCGGCGCGCCCCGGTGATGTTGCCGGGGCAATTCAGACTGCTATTTCTTGACCAGTTCGACGCGACGATTCTTGGCGCGGCCTTCCTCCGTACGGTTGTCGGCCACGGGCCTTTCTTGTCCCCAGCCTTCCGCTGTCATCCTGTCAGCCTTGATGCCCTCCGCTGCAACTGCCGCAATCACAGCCTTGGCACGATCCAGCGACAGTGTCTTGTTGGCGGTTGCATTCCCCTGGTTATCGGTGTGGCCTTCGATGGAAACTTTTAGCGCAGGCTGGCTTTTCATTAGCTCAACAATCTGCTTGACCAATGGCATTGACTCGGACTTGATGACGGACTTGTTGGTATCAAAGTTGATCTGCAAAGAAACAAAGCCATCTTTTTTCAGCGTATCCCACATCAGGTTCGCAGTGACTTCCTGTGCCATGGCTTTTACTTCCAGGACATCCAGGTATATGCGGGCCGCACCGCTGTATCCCCGCACGACCGCGTATACCGTGCTTCCTTCTCGGTTAAATTTCAACGCAGTGTAGCCAGGTTTATCGACAATGACTTCTCCGCCTTTTTCCTTGCCGGCAATCTGGTAATTGCGCATCACCTGCAATTCGCTGGGCCTTGATGCTGCTGCGCCGGGGGCCGTGGAGTCATAGCCATAGGAAAGGGAGGTGAGATCGCCCTCGAGCGTCAGGTTTTTGGCCGATTTTGGGTCATTGTCGAACTTGATGACTAGTTGTTCATATCTGGTCTTGCATTCAAAGATGGAATAATTATTCATGCGCGTGAAAAGTTGATGATCCTTGCATCCTTTGGCATCGTTGGCTGCGAATACAAGCCCGCAAGCGAGTGTTGAAAGGAGTGCGGCGGGTAATGTGAAATACATATGTTTCATGGTAATTCTCCCTAAATAAAGCAAACCTTGAAGAAGGACATATGTTGGCACTGTTTATTGAATTCCATTCCGCCCTCTACCTGCAGCCAATCCTACGCTTACTGTCCGAACCATTCAATCCGGCAAATGACGTAGGGAAATGATTCAAGAGGAATTCATCGGTGGCATGATGATTCCCGTCGATTTCAGGATGGATTTGCAGCAGAGTAATAGTGGACGGACCACGATTTCAGACGCCGACTGATTGCCAGCAAAAGCTCCCGAGGAAAACCCCTGGAGCCTTTTGTATTTCTTAGA
The DNA here is from genome assembly GCA_018824405.1 of Gammaproteobacteria bacterium. GTDB lineage: Bacteria > Pseudomonadota > Gammaproteobacteria > Burkholderiales > Sulfuricellaceae > Sulfurimicrobium. The sequence goes on along the minus strand of JAHJGO010000009.1, from coordinate 18,777 downwards.
TCTTTTCCATTACTGCCGCAAAAAACCCGTCAGTACCATGAACATGGGGCAGGAGTTGCAGGTATTTCCCGGTATTCAGGGCGACGTGCTGGGCGGCAAGGATTTCGCCGGCATCCAGCAGCTTGAAATCAGGATGTTGCGCAAGAAAGGCTTCAACAATCTGCTGGTTTTCCTCGGGCAGGAAACTGCAGGTGGCATACACCAGGCGTCCGCCGGTCTTCAGCAGGCGGGAGGCGGCCAGCAGGATTGCTGCCTGTTTTTGTGTCAAATCGGCGATGCCTTCGGGCGTCTGGCGCCATTTCATATCCGGGTTGCGGCGCAAAGTGCCGAGGCCGCTGCATGGGGCATCCACCAGCACGCGGTCGATTTTTCCGGCCAGACGTTTGATCTTGAGGTCGTTCTCGTTGGAGATGAGCTGCGGGTGCAGGTTGGATAGACCGGAACGCTTGAGGCGCGGCTTGAGATTGTTGAGGCGTTTTTCCGAGATGTCGAAGGCGTAGACGCGGCCAGAATTCTGCATCAGCGCGCCCAGCAGCAGGGTCTTACCGCCCGCGCCGGCGCAGAAATCCACCACCATCTCGCGGCGCTGCGGCGCCACGAGCAGGCCGATTAGCTGGCTGCCTTCGTCCTGAACCTCGATCTTGCCCTTGATGAAAAGCGAATTCCGGTTGAGCGAAGGCTTGTCCTTGAGGCGCAAGCCGAACGGGGAATGGGGCGTGATTTCTGCCGCGATGCCGTCGCTGTTGATCAGGGTGTGCAGCACCTCGTCGCGCTTGTCGAGCAGGGTGTTGACGCGCAGATCCAGTGGTGCCGGTTGCTGCATGCCGCGCGCCAGCGCCAGGATGTCGGCCTCGGACATGAAGGCGGACAGCTTTTCCATCAGCCAGTCGGGGAAGTCGGCCTGCACGGCGAGCGGCAAATCGCTGGTGGGTATCGCCTTGAGCTGTTTCAGCCATTCCTCTTCGCTATCCATGAGCAGCGGCGCCAGTTCGCGCGCATTGATGCCCTGCAACTTCATCAGGGTGGCCAGCGCCAACTGACGCGGGGTGGCAGTGGTTTGAGTCTCGCGTAGCGAGCCTGCGTCCCGCTCTCCCGTAGCCTGAGCGTAGTCGAAGGCTGGGAGAGAGTCAGGAGAGAGGGGGCCGATCAGGTGTTCGAGAAAACGCTTGCGGCGCAGGGCGGCATAGACATTCTCGGCCACGAAGGCGCGGTCCTGGCTGCCGAGTTCGCGGTGAATACGGAAATAGTTGTGCAGGTTGGCGTCAGCAGGCTCGTGCAGCCGCATGACGGATTGCAGGGCGTGAACGAGATGGCCGAAGCGGGAAACGGGGATGGGCATGATTATTTGATATCGATGGCGGCAGCGGTTTGTTCCATCACGCTGCCTTGTTTGTCGGTGAAACGGATTTTTAGCGGAAGGTAATGATACTCCGTCGCCAGCCAGATTTCCGTGTTTTCTTCCCCTTCCTGGCGCAGTTGGGCGATGCGCAGGGTCTTGATGAGGCCAAGTGGGGTTTCAAGCGTTTCCTCTCCCCGTGACTCGTAGCCATAGTTGCCCAGCTTGCGACCGGTGGTGATATGGAGGCGGGTGCTGCCTTCCAGCGGTGGGGCGAAGGCGAGCTGGTAGAGGAAGCTGAGCAGATCCTGCGTGCCATCCGGCAGGCGCACGGTGCGCGTGTCGCTGCCGGTGCCGAAAGTGAGTTGTCTGTCATTCCAGTCGAATTTTGCGGTATCGGTCCTGTCCGCGCGCTGCCCACGCTGCACCCAGTATGAATCGGGCTGCATGCCGCTGGCCGTGATGACGCCCTGGCTGATCTGGACATGGCGGCCGCTGTAAAAAAAAGACACGATGCCGCTGGCTTCGGCGATCTGGGTGATGGAATAGCTTTTTCCTTCGCGCTTCCAGGTGTGCACGGCCTTGCCCACGGGAAATCCGTCCCGCCCCTTGTACAGGGTGTAGCGGATTTCCGCGTGTTCCGGCAGGGTGATGGGGGCTTCCTCGGCGATTATGCTTTCCGGGGGCGCGGGTGGGGATGGTTCTTCCTGCGTTGCCGCGGATGCCTGTTCCGGTTCTGCAGCCACGACGGATTCAGGCGCAGGTGGCGAGCCTGATGTGGCAGGCTCAGGAGGCTTTCTCGGCGCCAGTCTGGGGCGCGGCCTGGGTTTTTTTACGGCAGGCGGGGGAGGCGGCAATGGCCTGATGGACGCTTCCATGACCGGGTCGGGCTGATATTCAGGCAGGGGAATGCTGGGTCCGAAAGTTACAATCAGGTGAACCAGCAGGGACAGGGCCAGTGCCCAGAAGAAGCGTTTGAATGCGGCCGGGGTCACCGTTTCGCGGGTTTGAGCTCAGTGGCTGCCGGGGGATACAGACTTTCCAGTTGCTGTTCCAGCCTGCCGCCATCCTTCTCGTCGAACACGATGCGTACCGGATAGTAAAACCGGGATTTTGCCAGCCACAGGTCGATACCATCCTCATCCGGCGTGCGCTGTTTGGAGATATGCATGGTCTTGATGAGGCCGATGAGCGTCTGCGTGGATTCTTCGCCAACCATCCGGTAGTTGTAAAGATTGAGCTTGCGCCCGGTGCTCAGGTGGATGTCGATATCCTTCTGCCGAGGCGGCTGAAACATGAACTGGTAGTGCTGGCTGATCCGGTCCTGCACACCATCCTGAAGCGAATCGGTTTCGACTTTCCCGTCGTATTTGTGGCTGACAACGCGCTTTTCCCAGTCAAAATCGGCCACGATCAGCTTGGCCGGATCAGACCCGCGATGATGCTCGAAATGCAGCGGGCGCAGGCCGTTCGGGGTAATCTCCCCCTCGCTGACAAGGCGAATGTCGCCCTTGGCAAAGAGCGCAAAAATGCCGATGGCGGCCGTCGTGCTTTCGATGCGGTAGCGTTTGCCATCGTGCTCGAAATGCTCAGTGACCTTGCCCACCAGCTGGCCGCTTTTCAGCACGCGGTAGGTGGCATCGATCTTTTTCGGGGGTGCGGCCTGCGCTGTGAAGCTGGCGAGCGCCAGAAAAAGGAGGATCAGGCGGCCCATGGCGACCTCAGTGCAGGCGCGGAGGCCTGCAAAATGTCCGATTTCACCCGGCCGTGTTCCAGGCGAATGCGCCCTTCGGCAAACCAGCGGATGGCCTCGGGGTAGGTCAGGTGTTCCTGTTCCAGCACTCTTGCGGCCAGGGCGTCTGGGGTGTCGTCAGGCAGAACCGGCACAGCGGCCTGGGAGATAATCGGGCCGTGGTCCACGGTCGGAGTGACGAAGTGCACCGTGCAGCCGTGAATCCTGACGCCTTCCTGCAAGGCCTTCTCATGGGTGTCGAGGCCGGGAAAGGCGGGCAGCAGAGCTGGATGGATATTGATCAGACGGCCCTGATAACGGTTGACGAAGCCTTCCGTCAGGATGCGCATGAAACCGGCCAGCACCACTAGGTCCGGCTGGAAACTGTCAATTTTCTCTGCCAGCGCGGCATCAAACTGTTCGCGACTGGCGTGCTGGCGGTGGTCCACTACGGCGGTAGCGATGCCGTGCTGTGCCGCGACTTCCAGTCCCTTGGCTTCGGGTTTGTTGCTGATGACGGCGGCGATTTCCACCGGCAGTCCGGCTTCCAGGATCGCCTGCATGTTGCTGCCGCGCCCGGAGATGAGAATGATGATGCGTTTAATATGGGCCTCGCGCAGCGAACCTGCGTCTTTCTTCTCGCCGGATTGAGCAGCTTTGCTGCCAATCCCGGCGGGGACACTCCCTGCGGGTGCGCCCTCCGGGAGAGAGTTAGGAGAGAGGGTAACGGGCATAACTGTTTTCATTGCGGGTTGCGGCTCTTTGCTATGCCCGTTCACTCAACGACCGTCTGGGCTTGTCCGTCGGCGCGGGCTTCGATCTGGCCGATGCGCCATACCTGTTCGCCGCTGGCGCTGAGCGAGACCATTGCCGCTTCTGCCTGCTCGGCGGCCATGATCACGATCATGCCGATGCCGCAGTTGAAGGTGCGGTGCATTTCTTTCTCGGCCACGTTGCCTTCCTGCTGCATCCACGAGAACAGTGGCGGCATGGTCCAGCTGCTTTTCTGGATCACGGCGGTGAGGTTTTCAGGCAGCACGCGCGGAATGTTTTCCAGGAGGCCGCCGCCGGTGATGTGGGCCATGCCCTTGACCGGCAGTTCGCCCATCAGCTTGAGCAGGGGCTTGACGTAGATGCGCGTCGGGGCCAGCACTACGTCACGCAGCGGGCGGCCGTGGAAGTCGCTATTCAAATCGATGCCGGTGCGCTCAATGATCTTGCGTACCAGGGAGTAGCCGTTGGAGTGCGCGCCGCTCGAAGCCAGGCCCAGCACCACGTCGCCTGCCTTGATGGTCTGACCGGTGATGATCTTGTCCTTTTCAACTGCACCCACAGCGAAGCCTGCCAGGTCGTATTCTCCGGCCGGGTACATGCCGGGCATTTCCGCCGTTTCGCCGCCGATCAGCGCGCAACCGGCCTGTTCGCAGCCGGCTGCGATGCCCTTGATGACATCGGTGGCGGTGGCCACGTCAAGCTTGCCGCAGGCGAAGTAGTCGAGAAAGAACAGCGGCTCGGCGCCCTGCACCAGGATGTCGTTGACGCTCATGGCGACCAGGTCGATGCCGATGGTGTCGTGCTTGCCGGTCATGAAGGCGAGTTTCAGCTTGGTGCCCACGCCGTCGGTGCCGGAAACCAGCACCGGGTTCTGGTATTTCTTGCCGATCTCGAACATGGCGCCGAAGCCGCCCAGGCCGCCCAGCACCTCCGGCCGCATGGTGCGGCGGGCATAGGGCTTGATGTTTTCCACCAGCGCATCGCCGGCGTCGATATCCACGCCGGCATCGCGGTAGGAAAGGGAGGTCTTGGAGGATTCGGTGGGGTTCATTTGTATTCCATGGCAGCAAAAATTTGTGCCATTTTACCTTAAATGATAGCCATGCAGTTGGCTCGAGGTGGCTTTGGACTGGTCAGGGATTGAGGCATGTGTGCTATGATTTTTAGCCATATGACTGCAACAATCCGCATTCTGCCCAGTGGGCGAGAGTTTAATATCGGCCCTCATGAGTCTGTGCTGGACGGGGCGTTGCGAGCCGGTATCTCCATTCCATACAGTTGCAACAGCGGTGCCTGCGGCGAGTGCAAGGCCCGTCTTGTTTCTGGGCATCTGGCGCCGTGCAGCGTGCCTGATTACCAGTTCAGTGCGGCTGAAAAGGCGGCAGGCTATTTTCTGACCTGTCATGCCTGCACGCAGGAAGATCTGGAAATTGAGGTGCGTGAGGCGGGCAGGGCAGAAGACATGCCGCTGCAACAGATTGAAACGCGGGTAGCCAAGATCGAGCAGCCGCATCCGGATGTGATGGTGGTGCATCTGCGGACGCCGCGCAGCCAGTCCCTGCGCTTTCTGGCCGGGCAGCACGCCATGCTGGAAATTCCCGGCTTGCCTCCGCGCAACAAGTCCATCGCCAGTTGCCCCTGCAATGCGATGAACCTGCAGTTCCATATTCAGCGCGTGCCCGGCGACCCCTTTGCAGAATATTGCTTTTCCGCGCTGAAACTCAATCAAGCGGTGAAGTTGACCGGTCCTTCAGGGCATTTTACTTTTGATGATGAAGCGAACGAGGAAGTCATTTTTCTTGCCTACGACACCGGTTTTGCGCCCATCAAGAGCCTGATCGAACACGCCATTTCGCTCGAATATGCCCCGCCAATCCGGCTTTACTGGGTGGCTTCAAGGGCGGGCGATCATTATCTGGACAATCTCTGCCGCTCCTGGCTGGATGCCCTGGATAATTTTTCCTATACATCACTGCTGGATGAAGGTGCGGGGAACAGTCCGTTTTCGGATACGGAGATCGGGCAGTTGCTGGGCGCTCAGCGCATTGTTGCAGAGCATCCGGATCTGTCCCGCTTCCGGATTTACATGACCGGCCCTGAACACGCTGTGCCAGAGACGCGCGCATTGCTGCTCAAGCACGGCTTGCCGGCTGCGCATTTACATATTGATTCGTTCCATCGATTTTAGCCATGAAACAGTTGCTGCTGGAAATCTCACCTGTTTTTGAAGCCACCCTGGATAATTTTGTTGTCGGGCGCAATGCCGAGTTGATGCAGACATTGCGGCAACTGCTGGCAGGCAGCGCACGTGAACGCGCCGTGTACCTGTGGGGTGAGGCGGGCAGCGGTAAGTCGCATTTGCTGCGCGGCCTGGTGGCAGCAGCTCAGGATATGGGTCAGCCTGCCTTGCTGGTGACAGAGGGCGAGGCCATCCCGGTCCATCCGGGTGAGGGGGTGCTGGTGGCGGTGGATGATGTGGCCCGGCTGGACGCCGAGGATCAGATCGCCCTGTTCAATCTTTACAATGACTTGCGCGAAGATGGCGGGTTTTTCGTCGCCAGCGGGCCGTGCCCGCCTGCGCAGCTTGAGGTGCGCCCCGACGTGGCGACCCGCCTCGGCTGGGGTTTGGTTTACCAGATGCAGGGCCTGAATGATATGGAAAAGGAACTGGCCCTGCAGGAGCATGCCAGGGCGCGCGGCTTTTCCTTGCCGCAGGAAGTGCTGGATTACCTGCTGCGCCATTGGCGGCGCGACCTGCCTTCGCTGATGGCGGTGCTCGACGCGCTGGACCGCATCACCCTGGAGCAGCAGCGCCCAGTGACGGTGCCCCTGCTGCGCCAGTTGCTGCAAATCGAAATGGAGCTATAGCCATGGCAGAATCGCGTGAAATACCGGATGCTTTACTCCTGCTCACGCCTGGATGCCCGCACTGCCCGGCGGTGCTGGAAGGCCTGTCCGGGCTGGTGAAGGAGGGCGTCATCGGACTGCTGGAAGCGGTCAATATCGCGGTGCATCCGGAACAGGCCGCAGCCCTTGGCGTGCGCACCGTGCCCTGGATGCGGATCGGCGAATTCGAGCTGGAGGGCGTGCAGACGCCTGGCGAGCTGCGCCGCTGGGCGGATCTATCCGGCACGCCGCGCGGCATGCCGGAATTTTTTCTGCATCTGCTCAAGAATGGCCGCCGCGACAAGGTGGAAGCCATGGCGCGCCAACAACCGCAGCGCCTGCAGGCCCTGGTGACGCTGCTGGCTGATGCGGAATCCAGCATGGCGGTGCGCCTGGGCATCGGTGCGGTGCTGGAAGAGTTTCAGGGCGATGCCATCGCCGAGGTGATGATTCCCGGCCTGGGCGAACTGACTCGCCACGCGGATGCTCTGACGCGGGCCGATGCCTGCCATTACCTGTCGCTCATCGGTGGCGAACAGATCGTGCCCTATCTCAAGGCCTGCCTTGCAGATGAGAATGCCGAAGTGCGCGAGATTGCGGCGGAGACGCTGGCGGAAATGGGTGTTCGGTAATTACCCTGCCTCAACCCCCCCCTTGATCCCCCCTTGTGCGAGCATCCGCTGCGCGGATTGCCTGCTTGACCCATTTCAGGGGGGAAAGGCACCTCTCCGGTTTGTGCTCCTTCCCTGTCTCGCCTGTGCGTGCAGCTTTGCTGCCGCTCTCGGCGGAGATACTCCTTGCGGGTGACAAGGGGAGGCTGGGGGGATTGGTTTTTTGCTTGACGATTTATCCTGTCACGACCAGCCCGGCTTTCTCCATGCGCAGTTTTTCCAGATCATCGAGGCAGAAGTGGGTGAAGGCCAGCCCGATGTACACTGGTGCCAGGAAGTTAAGCAGTGGCACATACTGGAGCAGCCCCAGCATGCCGCCCAGCAGGTAGAGTTTCTTGCCAGAACGTTCCATCAGGGCGGCGAATTCCTCCTCGCTCGCATGTTCGGCCAGCGCATCGTAGCGAAACAGGCGCTGGTTGAGATAGGCGTTGAGCAGCACCGGGAACACCAGCGCCAGGGGTCCGCTCAGCAGCCACAGTGGCAAGGTGATGAACCAAAGCAGCAGATAAATCGCCAGTGCGGCAAAGCTGTTCCAGGCCGAGCCCAGGTTGCTGCCGCCGTGTTCCAGATGCAGATTGGGGAAACGGCTTTGCGCCACATGACGCACCATCATCGGCATGGCGAAAACCGACACGATGAGCAGGGCGGTGACATAAGCCAGCGGAATCAGGATCAGCAGGATCAGGAAAGTCACCGCCGAACCGGCCAGCCAGGTCACGCCCTCAACATAGGGTCCAACCGCGCTGCTGGCCAGCCAGTGGCCCAGTGCGCTGGCCCAGTCGCCCCAGAACCAGACGGCCAGCCCGCCCCATAGCAAGAGCGAAAAACCCATCGGCAGCAGGAGCAGTGCCAGCATGCGGGGATGAAGCAGGTTAAGAAATGCAAGTTTGAGTGCGCTGATCAGATTCATAAGGGAAAGTATACGGCATGGATTTGATAGAATAACGCGCATACCTCTTTTCTGGAACACAGCTTTCCATGACCACAAAAATCCATGCCGGGATCGAGCGCATGCTGCACGACATCGGCTGGGAGACTTCCGAAACGCGCGCCTGGATCGGCAAGTCCGAGCTGGATCCGCGCGTCCTGGAGGCAATGAAACAGGTGCCGCGCCATGCCTTCGTGCCGCAAGGGCTGGAGGATTGGGCCTATGATAACGGGCCGCTGTCGATTGGCCGTGGTCAGACCATTTCGCAGCCCTTTATCGTGGCGCTGATGAGCGATCTGCTGGCGCCTCAGCCGCATCATGTGGTGCTCGAAGTCGGCTGCGGTTCGGGTTACCAGAGCGCGGTGCTGTCGCGACTGGTGAAGCAGGTGTATTCCCTGGAAATCGTGCCCGAGCTGGCGCAGGAAGCCCAGGATCGCCTGACGCGCCTGGGTTATGGCAATGTGACGGTGCGGCAGGGCGACGGCTACCAGGGCTGGCCGGAGCATGCACCTTTCGATGGTATCATCGTCACCGCCGCTGCGCCTGAAATTCCACCGCCCCTGGTCGAACAGCTCAAGCCCGGTGGCCGCATGGTGATCCCGGTGGGCTTGCCTTATATGCGTCAGGATCTGTTGCTGGTGGAAAAAAACACAGCGGGTGAAGTGGCTACACACAATGTCCTGCCGGTGGCCTTCGTGCCGCTGACTGGGCGAGGTGGCGTGGTTTGATCCAGAGCATCCAACCGATAATGGTCAGAATTCTGCTGTCCAAATGGGAAAATTTCAAATGAATCTGTCGCGCTCGAATCTCCAGATTGCCATGAGCTTTCTGATGGTGGTGATGCTCATGGCCGCAACCGGATTCGTCGGATATATGCATCATGACGAAATGCGCCGTAACCGTGATGTGGCGCGGCTCGATAATAACCGGATCGAGCTGGTTCACCAGCTTCGCGCCATCGTCCGTGAACGGGCCGTAGACCTTAATGCCATGATGCTCGAGAACGACCCCTTCGTGCAGGACTATATCCATATGCGCTTCCTCTCTCGGGCCGGTCAGTTTGTGGGCTTGCGTACCCAACTTGAACAGATTGCAGCGGACTCGGTGGACAGGGAATGCGCGAAATTGCTCGAGGAATTGCGCGAGTTGACCAACTGGGCGACGCCATTTATCGAGCAGGCGGCCGAGCTTCTTCAGGAGGGGAAGAATGAAGAAGCCGGAAAGATCATGCGGAGCCAGGTTCTCCCGGCCCAGGACAAGGTGCTGGAAAAATTCGAAGGCATCATCGCGCACTACAATTCCATGACAGAAAAATCCGATCGGAGTGCGCGGCAGGCCTATCAGCGCAGTTTCCTCGCAATGATGGGCCTGATGCTGGCAGCCATGATGGTTGTCGTGCTCACCAGCACGGTGGTGCTGCGCCGTTTGCGGCTCAACCAGGCTGACCTGTTGCAGGAGATTTCCGGGCGCCGCCAAGTTGAGGAAGCGCTGCGGAAGGCGCGCGACCATCTGGAGCAGGATGTGGCAGCCAGGACAGCGGAGCTTGGCGCCAGCCTGGCGCGCCTGGCCGAGGCGCAACGCATTGGCCATATGGGACACTGGGACTGGGATATCGAACATGGCACGCTACACTGGTCGGACGAGGTGTACCGGATTTTTGGCCTGTTGCCACAGCAGTTCGGGGCGACCTATGAAGCCTTCCTGGCATCCGTTCATCTTGAGGACAGGCAGGCGGTGATGGATGCCGTGAACCGCGTCTTGGGCGGCGAGCAGGCTTACGATATCGTGCATCGCGTGGTGCGGCCCGACGGCGGCTTGCGCATAGTGCGCGAAAGTGCCGAAATTACTCGCGACAGCACAGGAAAACCGCTGCGGATGCTCGGCACTGTGCAGGACGTTACGCAGCAGCAAGAAGCGGAAAATCGCCTGCGCCTGGCGGCACGCGTATTCGAGAATGCTGCCGAGGGCGTGGTTGTCACAGATGCCAATGCCAATATCCTTGATGTCAATCCCGGTTTTACAGAAACCACCGGCTATCTGCGTGAAGATCTGCTGGGGCAGAATCCGCGCTTGCTGCAATCAGGCCGACACAAGCGCGAATTCTATGAGGAAATGTGGCGTTCCTTGTTGCAAGAAGGGCAATGGCAGGGAGAGATATGGGATCGCTACAAGTCCGGCGAGATCGCACCCCGCTGGCTTTCCATCGTGGCGGTGAAGGACGAAAGCGGCAAGACCATTAATTATGTCGGCATTTCACGCGACATTTCTGAAGCCAAGCGTGCCGAGCGGGAGTTGTGGCGCCGCGCCTATCATGACCCCCTGTGCGGCCTGCCCAATCGTGACCTGATGTTCGACCGCCTGCGTCAGGCGATGGGCTATGCCAAACGTAGCGGGCGTTCCGTGGTGGTGATGCTGATTGATCTCGATGGCTTCAAGGCGGTCAACGATAGGCTGGGCCATGCGGCAGGTGACCAGTTGCTGGTGGAAATCGCTAAACGCCTGAAAAAGAATGTGCGCGAGAACGATACCGTGGCTCGGCTGGGCGGTGATGAATTTGCCATTATCCTGGTCGAAATGGAGGAGATCGTCGATATTGATCGCGTCAGCGCGAAAATCGGGGCAGCCGTTTCCAGTCCCGTGCTGGCAGGAGGACAAGAGGCGCAGGTGACCGCCAGTACTGGGATCGCAATCTTTCCGGACCATGGCGATGACGCTGAAACACTGCTCGAAAATGCCGATAGCGCCATGTACCGGGCGAAGAAAGAAGGCAGGAATACCTGGCGCTTCCATGAGCAGCATGACCATGAGTAAAGCGTTCACCCGGGAAAGCGAGGACAACGAAGACCTCGATGATTCGCCAAAACTGCCCTTGGGCGTGAAAAACTACATCACGCCGGGCGGCTACCGGCACCTGATGGATGAGTTCGACCAGCTCTGGAAAACGGAACGCCCGGCGCTGGTCAAGACCATTACCTGGGCGGCCTCCAACGGTGACCGCTCGGAAAACGGCGATTACATCTACGGCAAGAAGCGTCTGCGCGAAATCGACCGGCGCATTCGTTTCCTTTCCAAGCGGCTCGAACACTCCGAGGTGATCGACCCCGCACAGCGCGGAGATTGCGACCAGGTGTTCTTCGGTGCGACAGTCACGGTGAGCAATCAGATGGGCGAAGAAAAAACCTACAGCATCGTCGGCCTAGACGAAGTGGACGTGGGCCGGGGCCGCATCAGCTGGGTTTCCCCACTGGCGAAAGCGCTGCTCAAGGCGCGCGAAGGCGATGTGGTGACGCTGCGCACGCCGGGCGGGGTGGAGGAACTGGACGTGGTGGAGATCCGCTATCAGGCGCTGGAGGTCTGAGATGATCGGAACCGGGATGCGCTTCAGCCTGGAATCCGCAGCGGCAACTGCCGACGCTTTCAGAAAAAAGTTGCCTGCACCATGCGACTTTGAAACAATGAATGTCGTGCCGGAGTTTTAAACCAAAGGATTGAAGTCAATGTTAAGACAAACCGGGTTTTCCGCAGTTGAAATGCTGGTTGTCCTGGCCGTATTCGGCATTCTGGCTGCGATGGCAATCCCCTCCTATCAATCGAAGATTGTGCGAGAACAGATTGCCGCGGCCGTTCCCTTTGCGGACACTGCCAAGGAGCCGATCTCGGCTTACAGGAAAGCTACGGAAAGTTTCCCGGAAGATAATAAGGAAGCCGGCTTGCCGGATGCGGATAACATCGTGAGCAACCACATCAGTTCACTATTCGTGGCAGACGGTGTTATTCACATGACTTTCGGAAATAGCGCGCATGGTTTGTTGAAAGGCAAAATCCTGTCGATCCGTCCAGCCATTGTGGAAGATTCGCCTGTCGTTCCGATCGCCTGGATTTGCGGGAACGCGGCCGTGCCTGACAAGATGGTCGTCAAGGGCGAGAATAAAACGGATATCCCCGATGCTTATTTGCCGTTTGGCTGTAAAAAAATCGCGCCCAAAAAGTGAACATTTAACTGATCTGCATGCTGTTCAGGCTCATCGCCACTCCTGCAACGAAAAGCCAAGGCCGATGCTGGTCTGGTTGTGGTTGTAGTCGATCAGGCTCTCGCCGTAGCCGCTAAAGACTTGCAGATATCCCTTGAGCGCGCGTGATATCGGAAACCCCCAGCTCAATTGCAAAGCGCCATGATTACCACTGAGGCTGTAGCGTCCCAGGGCTGAGTAGGTGTTTTCACCGCTCCGGTAGTCGATCTGCACATCTCCGTTGCCCATGAAACGGGAAATATCCGGATTGTCATCCTTCTCGCTGTGTTCAGGCAGGCGCAGCCAGGGGCGCACGAACAGGGTGAGTTTGTCGCGTTCCAGCCCGAATTGAGCATAGACCCTGTTCCAGCTGCGCGAAAGCGGCAGGCCGCGCCCATTTGATTGATGTGCGAGACCCAGGTTCAGCATGCGCCAGCGCATCCCAGGTAAATCGACATCCGTGCGCAGGGAAAAAATCAGCTCGGGCTCGTAATTGGTTTCGCGGAATGGTGATGAAACTTGCGAGTTGTAAAGCAGCCAGTGCGACTGCTGTGTGTAGCCGAACCACAGGTTGCCATTGTCCCCGAAGATATCCTCCCATAGCTTGGTTTTGAAACTCAGCTGATACTTCACATCGGTACTGCCGGAAGGCATGGGCGAAGATGCGGAATGATCCGGCGCTGGTGAAGTTGGCGACTGATTGGGGTTGTTGCTGTGATGGAAAGGCAGGATATAAACCGGTTTGTATTCGCGAAAACGGAAGGTTCCATTTTTTGAACGCTCATCCAGTTCCCAGCGCTTGCCAAGGAACGAATCTGCCTCAGCTAGACTTTCAGGACGCTGTTCCGCCATTGTCCCGTTCTCCGGCTCGGCGGGAACCGGTGACGGCAGCACCGATTGTGCCGCGACTTGGTCGTAGCAGGCCAGGCGTTCTGTATCTGGAACGATTGCAGCACATTTCTCGAAAGCAGCCCCGGTGGCCGATAGCGGCAGCATGCCAGACAAAAGCAACAGGACGCATGCACGTTTTACTGTCAATGCTTTCGCCCTCGACGAGCCACAGTCCGGCCGCGCCTGGATTGACGCAATGATGTATTGTTTTGGGGGGTGAGCATTGAACATGGAGTCTTCGGAAAGGCGTGAATTTGACTAGGGAAAGCTGCTTAAAGCGAGTTTTCTGATTGTACCGTGGGCGAGAGCCGGGAGTAGTTTCAATTTGTATCTTTGGACCGTCCTGTTTGCGCAGACGTGGACGGGCAATGAGGCGGGGATCCAGTTGCCGACAGTTGCCTGGATGGTAAGATGGCCATGGCAGCGCCCTTGCTCCCTAGCCGCTATCCCATCAAGAATCGTACGACCGGAGTTGAATATGATGCAAACGCCTGACAATGAGCAGCGCCACTTTTCCCGTATTTCCTTTTGCGCAGATGTTCAGCTCATCTTGGGGTGGGAAGAGGCTCAGCCAGCGCAATTGCTGGATATCGCCCTCAAGGGCGCATTGGTGGAGTTGCAGCAGCCTGTTGCGGATCGTCTGGGAGAAATCTGCCAATTGAAGCTCGATCTGGGCGAGGGTGGGGAGGTGATCGTGATGGAGGGCGTGGTGGCGCATCACGAAGGTCAGCAAATCGGCATCGAATGCCGCCATATCGACGTGGACAGTCTGACCCGTTTGCGCCGGCTGGTGGAGCTTAACCTGGGCGACGAGGCGCTGCTGGACAGGGAATTGTCCCACTTGCTCTGTTTCAAATAGCCTGTATTGGGTACAAATTGCCCTTTAAGCGCATGGCGTCGATCTGGAGGTATTCGTGCCTGGTGTGGAAACAATCAGGCATGCATCATGCTTGTAATAAAGCGGGGCAAAAATAATGAGGGTTCAAGCTCAACTTTTTGTGTTTCATGGCGTTAAAGAGTTACTGGTAGTGAAACTCGAATGGAGGTTACCATGATCAGCATGATGGATATGACGACCGGCCTGTGGGAGAAAGAATGCACGGCCCAAGATGTCCGATTCGCATCGGGCGATTTCACTCCGCTCCCGGATGCGCCAGAAGCGAATCCGCCATTGCAAGGCGGACTTGGTGAATATGTAACGGCTCGACTACCTTATGCCGGAATGCCTGTAGCAATGGCATTGCAGGATATGGACGACTACCTGTCCCGGATGGACGGCTCTGTGGCCTGAACCTTGGCTGCATCCAGGGGGTGGTGCCAATGAATAGGTATTGCCCAGGGTGTCGGCCTAATGCTGCAACTGCCCATACAGCCGGCTATATAGCCCCTCGCTTTTCAGCAATTCCTCGTGGGCACCTTCCTCGATGATGTGGCCGTCCTCGAACACGTAGATGCGGTCGGCCTGCTTCACCGCCGAGAGGCGGTGGGCGACGATGATGGTGGTGCGGTCGTGCAGGAATGCGCGCAGCGCATCGTGCAGTTTTGCTTCCGTTTCCGCGTCCAGTGCTGAGGTGGCTTCGTCGAGGATCACCACCTGGGGTTTGGCAAGAATCATGCGGGCAATGGCAAGGCGCTGGCGCTGGCCGCCGGAGATGCGGATGCCCTGAAGGCCGACGATGGTATCCAGCCCATGGGGAAGCTGTTCCACCATGTCCTTCAGTTGCGCCACTTCCAGCGCCTGCCATAGTTCCGCATCGGGGCAGTCGCAGCCCATGGTGAGGTTGGCGCGAACCGTGTCGTTGAAGATGGCAGGGTGCTGCAGCACGGTTGCGACGTGCTGGCGCACCACTTCCATGCCGATCTGCGTGACTGGAACCTCATCGAAATACAGCGTGCCGGCCTCGATGGGGTAGAGGCCGAGAATGACCTGCACCAGGGTGGATTTCCCGCCGCCCGAAGCGCCTACCAGGGCGATTTTTTCACCCGGCTTGATGTCGAGGGTGACGTTGTTGAGCACCAGCGGGCCGTCGCCGTAGCGGAAGGAAATGTTCTCCATGCGCACACCCACGGTATGCCTGCCGCTGAAGGGGTCGTGCAGGGCCGGGTAGTGCGGCTCTTCATCCAGTTCCATGAGGCGGTTAATCCGGCCGAGAGCGGCCTTGGCGCCATAGTAGGCATATTGAATCCCGAGGATTTCCTGCACCGGCGCCATCATGAACCACAGGTAGCCGAACACCGCCATCATCTCGCCCACCGTGAGGTTGGAGAACACCACCATCAGCATGCTGATGGCGCGGAAGACGTCGAAGCCGATCAGGAACACCATGAATGAAAGGCGGCTGGCGGCATCGCTTTTCCACGAGAACGCGGCCGCGTGGGTGCGAATGCCGCGCGCCCTGTCCAGCACGCGGCTGATGTAGTGCTCCTCGCGGTTGGCGGCGCGGATCTGCTGGATGGCGTCCAGGGTTTCGGTGAGCGCCTGCTGGAACAGCTCGAAAGCGCTGTTTTCCTTCTTCTTGAGGGTTTTGACTTTCTTGCCCAGCACCGTGGTGAAGTAGATCACCACCGGGTTCATGAGCAGGATGAAAAGCGCCATCTGCCAGTGCATCCACAGCAGGATGGCCGCCGTGCCGACGATGGATAACAGCGCCACCAGGAATTTGCTGACCGTGGCGCCGATGAAATCATCGACGGCATTGAGGTCGGTGACGAAGTGCGAAGCCACCGCGCCGCTGCCCAGGGTTTCGTACTCCGACATGGCGATGCGCTTGAGGCGTAGCAGCAGGCCTTCGCGCAGGCGGTAGGACACATCCTTGGCGATGAGGGTGAAATTGCGCGTCTGCCATACTCCCAGCATCGCCGCGATCAGCCGCAGCAGCACGGTCA
Source organism: Gammaproteobacteria bacterium (assembly GCA_018824405.1). Classification (GTDB taxonomy): domain Bacteria; phylum Pseudomonadota; class Gammaproteobacteria; order Burkholderiales; family Sulfuricellaceae; genus Sulfurimicrobium. The sequence goes on along the minus strand of JAHJGO010000009.1, from coordinate 2,663 downwards.
TTGCCAGGATGGCGCTGACGTACAGCAGCGGACCTTGCCAGGCAGCAGGAAAGTGGCCGTTGATCCAGCCCACCATGACGCCCGGCTGGTGCAGCAGCACTTCGTCCACCAGCAAGGGCATGAGCAGAGGAATCGGCACGCTCGCCAGTGCCGCGAAAACGGCGATGACGTGGGCGGCGATCAGCTCTTTTTTATGCTCCCGGGCGATGCCGAGAATGTAGGGCCAGGTGTAGGTTACGGGGGTTTGCATCAATTTATTTGAGCAGTTTGACGTCCTCGATCACCACGTTTTCCAGCGGCACGTCAGAAGGCATGGGGTCGCGCGGGCCGGTTCTGACCTTGGCGATTTTCATGACGACTTCCTGGCCTTTCACGACCTTGCCGAACACGGCATAGCCCCAGCCGGTGCGCGTGTTGGGGGCGGTGTGGTTGAGAAATGCGTTGTCCTTGACGTTGACGAAAAACTGCGCCGAGGCGGAGTGGGGGTCCATGGTGCGTGCCATGGCGATGGTGTAGATGTCGTTTTTCAGGCCGTTGGTGGCTTCATTCTGAATCGGGTAAAAAGTCTCTTTTTCATGCAGGTTTATGTCGAAACCGCCGCCCTGGATCATGAAATTGTCGATCACGCGGTGGAATACCGTGCCCTTGTAAAAGCCGCCCTTCACATAGCGGAGGAAATTTTCGACGGTTTTGGGGGCTTTGTCCGGGTACAGTTCCAGGGTAAAACTGCCGAGGTTGGTCTTCATTTCAACCATCGGGTTGGCAGCGTACGCGCCAATACTCAGGGACAGGCCGAAGAACAGGGTAAAAAGGCGTAGCAATTTCATGGTTCTATCTCCAAATAAGGTGTTAAAAAATAAATTCAGGTTTGCCGCGGCTTGAGCTTGAAGAGGCTAAACTGCAGTCATGATCCGAATTACACCACAGCTCGCCATCGAAGAGCGCGAAATTGTGCTGCAATTTATCCGTGCATCCGGACCCGGCGGGCAGAATGTCAAGAGGGTTTATCCGTATCGCCGGAAACAGAAATACTCCATGACCATGCGCACATTATGATATGGATTACCCCCCAGCTCTCTATCGACGAGAACGAGATCGAATTGCTGTTCATCAGAGCTTCCGGACCCGGTGGTCAGAATGTCAACAAAGTTTCCAGCGCAGTTCAATTACGTTTTGATGCAGCGCATTGCCTGACGCTACCTGATGATGTACGTCTACGTTTGGGGAGGCTTGCGGGTAGACGCATGACGGAGGACGGCGTGCTGCTTATCGAGGCGAGCCGCTTTCGCACTCAAAATAGAAATAGAGAAGATGCGATGGCGCGATTGATCGAGCTAATTCGCTCTGCGATTGAAAAGCCCAAGCCTCGGGTCAAGACACGGCCAACCCTGGCGTCCAAGAGACGGCGCCTGGAAGGAAAACAGCAACGCGGGGAAGTTAAGCGTTTGAGAAAAGGGCCTGCGTCTACGGATTGAGCCAATCTGAAATACGCTGATATTCTATAGGACTCAAGCCACAGCCCTATGGCAGACCAGGGCAATGAAATTCAAATCAGTTTCGTCTGAAGATCGCCATCGGGTGTCTCGCTGAGCAACTTTGATGCTGGCTTGGGTGCCTTGCTCCCGTATGCCTGCCGATTACCAGGAATACGCATTGGGATTCCTGCTTGTTATCCCAGAATTATGGCCAACGCCCTAATATCCGATCCAGCAGTGACATTTCATAAATCTCCGCCCGCATTTGCCCTTCCTGTTCCAGCGCTTCTTTCAGCGCTGCGATTTCCGATCTGGCCTTGTCCAGCTTGACGGTGTCGGTCTTGACCACTTCGACGATTTTCTCGACTTCTACGACCAGGGGTTCTGATTTGGCCTGAATGGATGCAAGCCAGGCTTCAGGCCCACCCGCTGACTTGATTGCCTCGGCCATTGCAATCGGCAGCTCGCACATCACCAGACCGGCGGCCTTCTTGCGTTCGCGCATTTCCGCCATGCGCCTGGCAGCGCCTTCCTTTTGCTCTTTTTTCCGGGCAGGACTCACCACATAGGCAGTCGTCCTGACCAGTCCGTGTTCTTGCGCCAGGTGTTCTTCTTCAAGATGAGGTGCGATATCAATAATGTTGTCATTGGCTTGTGCTGTCATAACGGGTTCCGCAGGTAAAGATTGAAGCCGGCCCGTAACAGTTACGCGTAACCGTTACGGGCATCAGAACGAAATGAATGGCTTATTCGTTCCTGGGCATCTTCTTCACTACATCCTTACCATGATCGTCAATGAACCTGACCTGAACGCGGCATGCAAATGCCGCTTCGATTTCCTGAACACCGGCAATACGCCAATAACCGCGCTCATCTTTTATCCAGGACGAAACCGGCGCACCCTCTGCCATAGCAGAGGCGTAGCGTTTATGGATTGCCGGGGAATCGGTGAAGACCACATACCCCGCCGAGTATTTGTGTATGGACTGATGCATTCTCAGGACGAACTCATCCAGTTGGCGCCCCCACTTGCTGGTGAGTTCCACTTCGACAGCGATCACCTGCCCATCACGGCAATGCCACACCACATCCGGCCGCTTCACACCCGCCTTGTCAGCAAGCTCCGGATACATCCTTTCGGTAAAGAATTTTTCCACAAGTCCGAATTTCATGTGCTCGATTGTCAGG
>JAHJGO010000008.1 GCA_018824405.1 Gammaproteobacteria bacterium | reverse complement strand
CGCCTTGTCAGCAAGCTCCGGATACATCCTTTCGGTAAAGAATTTTTCCACAAGTCCGAATTTCATGTGCTCGATTGTCAGGCGCTGGGCGAAGAGCTGGTGACGAATCAGTTCCTGCCGGACCTTGAGTGGACGGATTTCAGGGTATGGCAACAGCTTGGCGACATGGCGCTCGATTTCCGCCAGACCGTCTGCCGTCAAGGTGAAGAAGCGTTTCAGATGGACGCTGGGGGTCTGAGTCTCGCGCAACAGCCCGGACCGGACCATTTTCGCGGCATAGCCCTTGGTTGCCTGGCCGCTAACGGTATTGATGATGTCCGCCGACGACCATCCCCAGCGGTAGACCCAGTCGAGAACGCGCAGACGTTTCTCCTTGGATCGTTCAGTGGGGGATTGGCCGTCGAGGTATTTCGCCGCGACGGGTGGCCGCCTGGAGGTGGCCGGGAATTCGTTGGTGGAATGATTTGGGTGCAGTGCGTCCATGGTGGATCCTTTCATAAGGGTTGGTACCATGAGATATAGCGAACGCACTGCGGGAAAGCCTTCGTCTGCCTTCGGCAGACTGCGCTCATGAATCTGCACCGTATCAGGCTCGCTTTGCTCGGCGGCTAGGGCCGCTTCCCTAATACTGGCGCGGCTGAACGCCACGCCTGCATCTTCCTGTTTGCCTTACGCCCTTTGGGCTCCAGCGGTCGGCTTTGCCAACCTCGGGGGTGTCGCCGCACAAACCGCGGCTACCCACCTCTTGGCCACTGCGTGCAGCCTGCTCTTCGAGCCGCCGCACTGTGGCTCCCTGACGGGACTTCCGCTTGGGCGGAAGCAAGACGTGGGTAGCCTCGCTTCGCGGGCGACACCGGGTGCAAGCACCCCCATCTGCAGACCGGGTGCCAGGGGGCACCCTTTGATCCGGGGCAAGCCCGGATGCAATCAGCGGACGGCTCCCCCGGTCTGCCCGTGAGACGGTCAGACGGCTGCGCCCTGGACGGGCTGGCCCCACTGGCTGAAGCCAGCGGCTCCCTCTGTGCACGCAATCACATCCGGTATGTGAATCAATCAGCTTGCAAAGCTGTCCATGCATCCAGAGGTAAACAGCTTCTTTGTTTGATGCCGTGCACTACCGCAAGCTGTGGCTGCTCCGATTGGACCTTGCCTATTGTTGTCAGATTGAACTAATTGATAGGTGTGTCAGGGGCAAGGCCATAGGTGCGTGAATTATCCCGAACGGCCGCTTTCTCATAACGCGAATGCGTACTCCAAAACCGGCCGCTCTATCTTCTCCCGGCAGACACTCAAATTTCAGGCTCATAAAATCTGACCTGATCGTGTCCCGCCTCCTTGGCCTGTTTGTGCTCGGTGATGTCGCGGATGCTCCCTAGAAATACTTTTTTCCCATCCATCTCAATGTTGCGGGCGTTGACTTCCACCGGCATGATAGAACCATCTTTACGGTTATGCGCCGTTTTGAATACCGCCTGCCGCGCTTTTCGCTTCCTCGCGTTCATGCACTGCTTCCTGGAAATGCGCCCAGGTATCCTCGTGCACTTCCAAGTCATCCGGGGCGCGAAGACGCTTCAACCCCTGTGCCAGATAGGCGTCAATCTTTGGAGTCGGCGGCGGCGTCGATATATTTTCTGGCGCATCGACGACCGCATCCTCGTGAGCTGGCAGGGGGAAGCGCCAGTACACTCTATCCACGGTTTTGCCAGTGGCTTTTTTGATTTTCTCGATCAGCACTATTTCGACGATATGGGAATGTCGGAAGCGCTTGAGAGGTTCGGTATCGGCGATGATAACGAAATGGCCAGAGGGCAATACGATTGCCTCGGAGCTTACTGCCACGCTCATGCTGGAAAAGGTGTCGGCCACTACGGCAAGTATCCGTTCCTTGGCCTGCTTCAGGCGATGTGCGCGCAGCTTGAGCAGGCCAACATAGACGAAAATGCCGAGCACGTTCACGGTCACCATCAGCAGCATGGTCAGGTTGAAAGTAATGCTGACGGTCATGACAGAAAATCTCGCCTGGGTAACGTATTACAACACTTTCGGCTGTGTGCCAAGGCTGTTTTGCCGAACAACCGATGAAAACTTGAAATGCAGCGGATGACTGTATGGAAACACGCTTGCCATCTACATTCCCACCTGAAACGCGAACCTTCCCTCGCGGAAAAGTTTAATGCAGGCGTCCACCGCGTCGGGGTCGTAGAACATGCCGCGATTGCGGGTGATTTCCTCCAGGGCCGGTTCGATGCCCAGCGATGGCCGGTAGGGGCGATGCGAGGTCATGGCTTCCACCACGTCTGCCACGGCCAGAATCCGGGCGCCGAGAGTGATTTCCTCTCCTTTCAGCCCCTGAGGGTAGCCCGAGCCATCCAGCCGTTCGTGGTGCTGATGCACCATGTCTGCAACCGGCCAGGGAAAGTCGATTTCCTTGACGATTTCGTAGCCGGTCTGGGCGTGCGCCTTGATCAATTCGAATTCAATCTGGGTCAGTTTGCCAGGTTTGCTGAGGATTTCGGCCGGCACCGAGATTTTGCCCAGATCATGGATCAATCCGCCAAAATGAATACCCTCGGTTTCTTCCTTGCTCAGCCCGAGTTCATTTGCAATCGCCACGCCAAGCTGGGCGACGCGGCGCTGGTGGCCGGCGGTGTAGGGGTCGCGCTGTTCCAGCGTGGCAGCGATGATGCCAATGGTGTCTTCCATGGCCTCTCGTAATTGTTCCAGGGTTCTGGTTCGGGCAACTTCCGCTTCCTGACGCTTGAGATCGTTGCGCAGGGTCAGGATGCCAAAGGCGAGATCGCCGGCCAGTTCTTCCAGTAATTTGATTTCCTCTGGCGGGAAGGCTTCCACACTATTGGCATAGATACTCAGTACGCCAAACGCATTCCCCTGATCCTTGAGCGGCAGGGCGATGCAGGCGGTATAATCGAATCGGGTGGCAGCTGCGTGCCGCCTGGCCATGTCGGGGTCGTTGAGAATGTCGCGAGCAATGGTTGTTTTGCCGCTGTGTATGGCTTCGCTGCAGGGGCAAAGCGCGCACTCACTGCTCACCCTTGTAAGCATTTCGTCATCAAGCTGTTTTTGTTCGAAGCCCGCCTGGGCCATGGGGCGGATTGTCTGCTCAGCATCATCCTGCACATAGCCCACCCTGGCAATCCGGTAGCTGCCGACCTCGACGATGACGCGGCAGAATTCGTCAAGCAGGCTTTGCTCATCCCTTGCATGGACCAGGGTGGTGTTGCCCGCGCTCAGCGTGGCCATGGCCTTCATGCTGCGCTGCAGCAAGGTTTCGGCATGTTTGCGTTCAGTGATGTCGCGCGTGATGCTTTGCAGGAAGCGCTTGCCTCCGATTTTGATAGCCGTTGCCCGGAATTCGATAGGGACGATCTCTCCCCCTGGCTTCTGGAATTCGAGCTCGCTCGACCCACCCGTGCCAGCTTCCCGTGTTTCCAGAAACTTCTTTTTGGCAAGGTCACGTTTGTTGTCGGGGCGTAATTCCCAGATGTGGGTTTGCCGAAGTTGCTCCCACGTCCTGCCTGTCTGGTGCTCGAATTCCGGGTTGCAATTGACAATCAGGCCATCGCTGTCGATGATCACGATGCCATCGTTGGCAGTGTCGAAGATGGTGCGGAATCTTTCTTCGCTTTCCCGCAGCACCTGGGCGGACTGTTTGCGTTCGGTAATGTCTTCCAGAATATGGACTGAATATCCGCTTTGCTCTGATTCATGAACCGGGAAGCTGCGGGATACATAAGTCCGTTCTCCGGCATCGAATTCTTCCTGGCTTTCCTGATCGTTATGCAGGGCCTGCATGCAACTGGCGAGCGGGCCGTCGCGGCGGGGAAATATTTCCCAGTAGGTCTGGCCGATGATTTCGTGGATGTCCTTGCCGGCGGCACGGGCGTAAGCGAGATTGGCGCGGAGGATGCGGAATTTTTCGTCATGCAGGAAAATCGGGGCGCTGAGCGCGTCGAATACGCCCTCCCATTCCTGCCGGGCGTGCTCGATCAGTCGGCGGCTTGCCTCAAGCTGGCGTTGTGCTTCGCGTCGTTCGCTGATGTCGCGGATGAAATCCTGATGGAAGCGCTGGTTTTTGACGTCAATAAAGCGGGCGCTGACTTCTACCGGGAACATGCTGCCATCCTGGCGCTGGTGTTCGGTTTCGAACACCAGGCCGTCTTGGGCTACCACCTCCAGCCACTGCTTGTCCACCTCATCCCGCCTGGCCGGTGCGCGCAGGTCGCGGATATTGAGGGCCAGCAGTTGTTCCCGTTTATAGCCATAGGTCTGTATGGCGCGCTCATTGGCATCGACGATGCTGCCATCCGGGCGCATCAGCAGCACGATGTCGTTGGCGTGCTGTATGAACGAGGCGTAATGGGCGGTCAGCGCTTCCCTGTCACGTTCCCCGCGCGCCATGATCAGTTCGTACGCCATTCTGCCCTGACGCTGCCACAGTATGCCCAGCCCCGTGGCAGCAGCCAGGAATGCCAGCGTGAGCGTAATGGCAATAACGGCGATACGGGTAGTGGAAGCATAAATTTCCGTGCTGTCCACCTTGGAAATCATGTGCCACGGGGTGCCTGGCACAGGACGAACCGAGGCGACCACGCGTATGCCGCGATAGTCCTTGCCCTCCGCTTCGCCGCTTTTGCCCCGGAATGCCAGATAGCCGGGCGAATCTGGCCGCACTGTTCTGCTCTTGAAGTAGGACTCATCCCTGGCATGGCGCGGTTTGCTGAGGTGCGTGAGCTGATCGCCATCGAGCCGTATCAGCAGGGTTTCCGCGCTCTGGCTGGGCACCGGCCAGCTCTGCACCAGCGGAAAGAGAAAATGCGCCGGGTCGAGTTGCAGTACCAGCACGCCTACGGTGCGTGGCGATGCTCCGTGCACAACCAGCGGGGCGGCAAAGGACAGGCAGGCGGGCTGGCCCGGCTCGTCGAGATGCCGGTGCAGTTCGGACATCCGGATCTGGCCCGTTTTCATGACTTCGAGCGCCAGTTGCCGGTGGGTTTCGTCCAGTGCAGGGTGGTTGTTGCCGGTATGCAGGCGGATATTCCCGTCCCGATCGAGAAGGAGAATGTTACGGTATTCGGATGTTTTCGCGGTACTGGCAAGATGGGCCAGCAGATGCTGCCGGTCGCCGTTCTCCGGTGCGCCTTGCGACAGCCAGTGCTCGAATCCGGTAGCATTTTCTCTGTCCGCCGCCATGAGCCGTGCATCTTCTCCGCGCTCCGCTACCCAGGCGGCGATCTGGTTGGTCTTGAGGATGGCGATGGCGGCCAGATCGGCCTGCTTTTCCTCGCGTAGCGCGTCTCTCACACTCGCATAGGCGAAGTAGCCCGTGGCCAGAATGGCAGCCGCAAGCAGGACGAATGCCCCGATATACAGGGCCGTGCGAGGCGGGCGCTGACTGGAGGGAGAGGCGGATGTTTTCAGCATATTGCTGGAATCCATGGCGGAATTTTCGAGTATAGGGGGAAAAGACTATGCTGGCATCAGGTGAATGTCAACGAAGATCATTTCACTGTAGAGAACAAGTAATCTGTCCGGAGTTGTAGCAAATGATCTTTCCGGTTTCATGCTATGCGTGAAGAAAGCGCGAGATTAAGCGGACAGAATTGCTACAGGAGAGTAAGCGTCCAACCACTCCACCTGTGGTTTTCTGCTAGTCCTGTGCAATCTGCGTGTTTTTCGGAAGGACTCCAGATGGCGAAGCGGCATGGACAGGAATTCTGGCAAAAGCATCTTGAATCCTGGCATCGAAGCGATCTCACGCAGCGGGAATACTGTGCGAACCAGGGATTGGGGGAGAGGCATTTTATCGCTGGCGGCGCAAGAAGAAAGAAGCGCTTGCATCGGTAAAGTCATCTCTCACCTTGGTTCCGGTCAGCGTCGGTGCGCTGTCAACGGGGAACATCGGGGAAATTGTCTGGGTCTAGTGTCAATGAGGATTCTCCATTCGTCAGCGCAAACATGGATTTCGAAGGAAGTCTGTGGCGTTGGTAACAACGCCGGGAGAAATTCGCCGATATGCAAATCCATAGCGTGCTGGCATTGAAACAGGCCGATCCTGCTCTCATCCGCAGACGGTTCTCGGTGGTGACGGAACGGACAGTCATGGAGTTGCGTGGTGTTTCTTGCCTGGCGCTGGAAGAAATCGCCCCGGCCAAACAACAGATCATGTGCAGCTGCTCCTTTGGCTCTCCTGTCATGCATCTTGATGAACTGCGTGAGGCGGTAACCAGCTTCGCGACGCGGGCGGCAGAGAAGCTGCGCCGCCAGTCTTCCGTGGCGGGTGCCGTGCATGTGTTTATCAGCACCAGCCCCTTCCGGGAAAATGATCCTCAATACTGCCAGGGTATGACCATCCCCTTGCCGAACGCCACCAACAACACACTGAAGCTGGTGCAAGAGGTGCTAGGGGGATTGAGGCTCATCTATCGGCCCGGATACTGCTACGCCAAGGCGGGGGTAATGCTGATGGAAATTAGCCCGGCAGCGATCCGGCAAGGCACGCTGTTCTTGGATGCGGGTGCGGAAGATAGTAGCAATCAGTTGATGCAGAACATGGATCTGATCAACCGCAAAATGGGCAAGGATGCCATCTTCCTCGCCAGTGCCGGAACAAGAAATCACTGGCGCATGAAGCAAGGGAATAAATCTCCATGCTATACCACTCATTGGGGCGAACTGGCCGTAGCCCGATGCTGAACAGAAATTGTGCCAGCGTCATGCCCATGGGCTAAGATGCCAGCATGTGTGGACGCTTCGCTCTCTATAGATCACCCCTCGGGCTCAAGGAACATTTTGCCTCAACGAATGAACCAGATTTGAAGCCTCGCTTCAATATCGTACCGACCCAGACGGTTCCAGTAGCTCATGCCGAAGATGCGGGCAACCGGGTCTTCACTTCGGCACGCTGGGGACTGATTCCATCCTGGACGAAAGACCCTGAATCGTTACAGCATCCCATCAACGCCAGGTCGGAAACGGCGGCGATCAAACCCATGTTCCGCCATGCCTTCCGCAAGAGCCGAATTCTTGTGCCTGGAGACGCCTTTTATGAGTGGATGCAAAAGGACGGGAAGCAGCCTTACCTGATCCACTTGAAAGATGGAAAACCGATGGGGATGGGCGGATTGATGGAGCACTGGAATAGCCCAGAAGGAGAAATTACGACTTTCACGATTCTCACCACCGATGCCAACCCGCTAATGGCGAAGATTCACGACCGTATGCCGGTCATCATCCGGCCTGAAGATTATGACACATGGCTTGATCCCCAAGTTGGCGATATCACCACAATCCAGCACTTGACCAGACCTTACCCGGAACGCTTCATGGAAGCTTATCCAGTAAGTAGAAGGGTGAACAATCCCAAGAATGATTCGCCAGATTTGGTTGAGCATGAAAAAAGTAATGGGCTAGCGTGAAAATTGTTTGGCTATTGACGATCGATTACGGCAATGCGCCGTCTGCCGCCATAGCACGCGCATAAAATGCTCCAACTTGAATGACGGGAAACTCCTACTGAAGTAGACCTTCAGTTCTGGAAGCCATCGGGCAGTAGATCGGCCTTAGCTGCCGTTGGCGTACTGCGCCGCCTAGGTCAGCTATGCATCGCACATCGGCCATTGGCTAGAAATGCAGATAAATGGCCGCTTTCAACTTCGGCGACTGCGTACTATCGACCCGGAAAGGTCGTTCGAGCAAAATATCTGAACGGCCGAAAAGCGGCGTCAAGCAGCCAGTCAAAGCTGCAAATCACCAGCGATAAAAAGCAAAGCGCAGCGGAGCTTTTTGCCGTCCGAGTGCATTTGCCTTGTTAGGTATTTCTATTTTCATCGCTACCCCTTGAGTTCGCATTATGCTATTTGTTGTGCTTTTTTATATAGCTTTTAACAATCTCCTGAACAATAGCCCCAAACAAAGCTGACAATCCGATTGCAAGCCCAGTTCTGGGGGCAAACAAGAACCTCATGACGGGATATATAGTGATGGCTGGCGCCAACGCAAATGTCACTCCGAACCACATCATAAGGTCCCTATCTCTATTAACCCCATCAACCTCCATCATTTCGAAAAAGCCAAATATAAATAGAATAATACCGCCATAAAAAAACACCCATCCTGGAACATATATTTTCGATTCGGCAATTCCTTTGGCAGCATTGGTGCCATCCGGGCTGTTGTCACTATCTGTGTCCGTGCTATTCGGTTCAGTATTCATTTTGTTACCTAACGACGCTGTAGAAAAACCCCATTCTGAACACCCTGTTCAGACTGAGACGGATTTTTTCAAGCCAAACTGTGGTCATTATTTTTGATCCCCTGTTTTTCCAAACCCGCCCCACGGGCGAACTGGATTAGCTGAGCTGGCAAGCCCATATCGCACGAAATGGCGTCGATAAACCCTTCCTCTGGAAACAGCTATCTTGCATATCCATGATTCGCCAGCTTCTCGATATTATGCATCATGCAATACAACTTCCACTGCCCATCGACCTTGGTTTCGCCGCGTAGCGTAAAGCGGTGCAATCGCTTGTTGCCGCGCAGATTGCCGAACACCGGTTCCACCGTCGCGAAGCGGCGTGTGATCATCTCCTTTCCCAGATCGGAATCGATCTTCGCCTTCATCTTGTCGAGGTGGTTTTCCTTGGGATCGCGTTTGCCCTGGAAGAAAGCCACCTGGCGTATCTGGGTTTTCTCCGGTGTGCGCAAGCATTCCTTGCGGCGTTCGCACGGCACGCAATCCTGCTTGGCCCCGCTGAATTTCATCGCCACGTTCCCATTGATCGTGCAATTCGACCCATTGCCATAGAGCTGCTTTCCAGCGGGGCAGATGCAGTGCGAACGATCCTCCGCCAATTGGAAATCAGCCGGCCTGAAGCAGCTTGATTTCTTCGAGGGCTTGACTTTGTTCCACAACGGGTCCGGCTTGGACGTATGCACGGATTGATCCGCATAGCGCTCATCCCGCTTGCGATAACCGTTGTCGGGGAGATATGCATTGATGTTCTGCTCGTCCAGCGCAACGAGATTCGCCTCCGAGTGGTAGCCGGCATCTGGCGTAATCACCGTATCGGCATTGCGTAGCGACGCTATCGCCGTGACCACCGGCAGCAGGAGCGCCTGCTCCGATCCCGTGCCATGGGCCTGCGCATCGACAATGATCTGCGATTGCTCATCGACTGCCGCCACACCGGTATAGCCTTGAACCACCCCTTTGCCGGTCGCCATCTTGGCGGATTTGTTGTCGGTGAGGTTGGATAGGCGAATGCTGTCTTTGCTGCCCTTGCGATCTTCCGGGTTCTCCTTGAGCCAGCTGCGCAGTCGTTCGGCTTCCTTTTGCAAGCGTTCCAGCTTCCGGGCCTCGCGCTTGATCGACGCCTCATCGCTTGGCGCGCTATCGGCGCTTTGGTGCTTCGCCAGCATCTGCCTGGCGGCCAACTCCATCCTGTCGGCCTGGCGCTGATAATCGGCACGCGTGCCGGATTTGGCTTTGCTGGCATTGGCAGGAAGCTTGACGCCATCGATGGCAAACATCTCGCGCCCGATCAATCCTTGGCGGTCGCAGATCAGCAGGATTTGTCCAAACAGCTTGGCAACGGTATCCCCCATGCCGGAGACAAAGGCAGCGAGCGTGGTGAAGTGGGGTTGGCTGTCGCCGGAGACGGCGATGAACAGCACATTCTCGCGGCAAGCCGCTTCGATCTTGCGGCTATGGATGAGGCCACGACTGTAGGCGAGCAGGATGATCTTGATGAGGACGGCGGGATCGTAGGCGGGTGCGCCTTCGTCTTCGTTCTTGTAGCGCTTATGGAAGGCGGAAAGGTCGAGTTCATGATCGACCAGATGGCACAAGGCATGTTCGAAACTGCCGGGGATGACTTGCCGGTCAAAGTCGACGGGAAGCAGCTTGAGGCCTTTGTGTATGGGTTTGAATCGCGCCATGTTGCTTCCACTTTTTGCTCACTCGATAGTGAAATTATGACAGATGGCGTGGCGGGGTTTCTTGGAATTCTAGGGTTTTTCTACAGCCTCAACGTTCAGCATAACCGGCGGCAAAAAGCAGAGCGACGAAGGAGCGGCGCTTTTTGCCGTCCGAGTTGATGCTGTTGTTAGGGCTTTTGCCGGACACGGATAACTCCCTCAGAAACCGCAAGCTGATAGGACTCTGGATTTTCAACAGAATGATCGATCATGAATTGCATGGCAGACTTCTTTGTCGAGCTAGAAAGTGCGGGTGTTAGAAAAATGAGCAATAACAGACCGGCCCACCATGTATAGAAGTAGGCGGATTCAAGTACGAAGTGCAACGCGGTTGAATGATTGCATAAAAACCTCGTGAGGGGTTTTCCAGTTGAGACGTTTTCGTGGTCGGTGATTCAGGCGATGCATGATCATGGCGATCTCCTCGCTGGTGACGGTAGTAAAGGCTCTCGATTTGGGCAGGTACTGGCGCACCAGGCCATTGGTATTTTCATTGGTCCCACGTTGCCAAGAGGCATAGGGGTCAGCGAAGAAAGAAGTTGATCCAAGAGCCAGATCGATTTCGCCGTGTCTGGCGAACTCCAGACCGTTGTCGAAGGTCAGGGTGGAAACTCTGGCCTTGATAGGCATCAGTGACCGGATGATAGCTTGACTCACGGCCTCGCTGGTTTTGTGTGAGACATGCGCCAGCAAGCAATACCCTGACTTGCGCTCAACCAGGCTGACGAGAGCTTGTTTGTGACCGGCACCAATGATCGTGTCGCCTTCCCAGTGACCGACCCGGCATCGGGTTTCGACAGAGGCGGGGCGGTCTGCCAATGGGCGGCGGTTCGGAATGCGGCCACGGCGCTGCTGGCCGCTGGCGTAGCGTTTCCGGCGCTGTTTCTGGCAACGCAGGTTGCGCCACAAGTCGCCGCCTTGAAGCTTATCGGCATAGATGTGCTGATAGAGGGTTTCATGGCTCACTGGCAGTTGGGCGGCGACCTGCTCCGGACTGTGCTGCTCGCGCAAACGCTTCTGTGCAGCAGCCCAGACAGCCGGTTCGATGCGCAGAGCATTGCGGCTGAGCTCGGCACGCCCCTCGCATAAATGTTGCGCCTGTTTCGGACGATAGCCACGCTGTCCGCGGTTGCGGGCAAGCTCACGGCAAATCGTAGATGGATGACGCTTCATTAACCGGGCAATCTCATTTTGGTGATGGCCTGCTTTCAGAAGGATGTAAATTTGGTATCGTTCGTCTTGGGTCAGATGTGTGTAGTTCATTGGGCAACTTCGACTTGGCGGTTGATGAGCAAAATGCTTCCGCATTCTGACCCATCTCCTCGTTAATCAAAAT
>JAHJGO010000007.1 GCA_018824405.1 Gammaproteobacteria bacterium | reverse complement strand
GTACATCGAGATCTTCTACAACCGGCAGCGGAAACAGGCTCGGCTGGGCTACCTGTCACCTGCCGTATTCACGCAGCGATACTATGAAAATCTGCTCGCTGCTTAACCCGTTGGACTCCACTATTGCCAACCGACCTCACAGTGATGATGGACCGGCCTTGCGATTGGACAGGGCGATCAGGGACAGGAAAGAAAAGCGTTCATTGTTGCGAACCGCTGAAGAATTAGCTGACCAGGCCGAAGAGCGTGCAGATGATGCCGAGAAAGCCGTGAGCATGCATCAGGCGAGCCGCGCCATAGCTCGGCGTGACACCACCAGTATCAAAGCCCAGTGTAAAGACCTGCAAACTCGATTGCAGGCCGCCAGGCTCGCCACACGAAGCGACGCAGCGCCAGCATCACAGCCGGATGCATGGGGAATCAAGGAAGGACGAAGCTGGTCTGGCGCTGCCAGCGAATCTGCGTCGAATGATGTCGAGGAGCGTCATGCCGAGGAACGCCATGTCATCGATGAGCGTAGCGGAATAAAACCCGGTACGGATGATCCCAAGCGTGACCGGCTACGGAATGACCCGCAGCGCGACCGATGGCGTTTTGATACGATGCCTAATCGCACTGCCTTGAACGTCGGGGTAGGGCCTTACCACGAGTTTGCAGCGCTCTGCCGGATTGGGTGGGCCTCGGCCTTGTCTCTTTATTCGGTCGGACGCGCCGACGACAGCATCATCGACCATCTGCGCTTCGCAGGCGAACACATGGAAATGGCCAATCGCACGACGTTCGATCCCTTACGCGCCTGGCCTGACTGGCAGTCTCGCAAGTCGCGTCTGCATGATCAGGCAAATCGGTTGGACCGTTCGAATGGCAGTTCAAGACGGTCGCTTTCCAACGAACTGAAGATGAGCTGGACGGGCCACGCCAATGAACTGGCCAAGCAACTCATTGCCAGCCGTCTCGAGCACCTGCCCACCTGCGACAGCCATTATGCGCGGCTAGGGTATCAGTTGTGTTATGGGCAGCAGGCATTACAGATCGCAGAAGTCGCCGAACGAGACGGTAACCGCCCACTCATGCAGCGAAGCCTTGGCGATGCTCGAGATCGCCTGCAGGGTGCGCGCCGGGAATTGTCGGAATTGCCGAGAGTGAAGCTGGCCACAGGAAGTTGCGCGGACCTTTCCCCCGTCGAGAGGATGATTTCACCGATATCCCCCAACCGTCCCCTTCAGGTCAACGTGGTAGCCGCCAATAGCGGATTAGACGAGACTTTGCGCATCCTCGCTGGCGTCAGACAGGCTGCCGGAGAATGTTCAGGCGATCTTGTCGGCACCTGGATCGGGAGCTCCGGCGGTGGCGGATTCATCATCCGCTTCGAACACAGTGGCGACCAATACTTGGGCCGCTTTATCATGGTTCGCCCGGATATGCAGAAAAAGGATTATCGGCAAGGGCAGGTCTACATGAAGCTGCGCAAAGAAGGTGAGCGCGGTTATGTTGGTACTTGGGATTCAAGCGTGTGGGGGCGGCGGAAGCTGGAACAGATCAAAGTCGTTGTATCAGGCGACCATATGCGAGAGGAAACATCCGGAGGTTTCAAAACGACTATGAGCCGTGTTCCAGACCAACTTGTAAACCAGATTCGCCTGGTCGGCAATCCGGGGATGGAGAATTATTATTTGCGAGGCTACAGCGAACATGACATTAATTTCAAGCCGAATGAATGTGGTCGCCATGAATCGCCATCAAGCAGTCAGGGCAGTTCCAGTGACGTGGTCGTGGCCGCTGAAACCAGCCCCGACCCGCGCCGGGTCGGACAGCGTTACACCTTTACCCTTGTACTCGACAACCGGGGGCCGAATGCCATCCATGTTTCCAGCGTAGGTGCAACGACCACCATCAATGGCCGCCAGGCCGGCTCCGGAAAGAACTACTTCAGCCCGCAAAATCATAGTGGCAGGGGATGGCTGACTTCCGTGGCACCTCCCGGCAGGAAAACCATGATCTATCGCGGCACGGGAACTGCAAACGCCGACGGCCTGGGACTGTGGAAGACAGAACTGACCTTTCATACGGATCAGGGTGACTTCACAACTCACACATCATCCCGGGTGATCCGGTAATTTTTGATGCGGGAGGAGAGGGATGCCAGTCATGTTGAGAAAGTTTTGGAAAAGCGTGCTGACTTTTTGTCTTGGGGTCGGCTTGGTGTTCTTTTATTCCCCCGGCGCCATGGCAGAAGCCCACCAGGAGATTGCACGCGGCGTGGCTGCCATGGATGCAGGCCGACTGACGGAAGCAGAGCAGCATTTCCGTAAAGCGGTCAAGGAATCCCCCCTGCTTTGGGAAGCGCACTACCAGCTCGGCATGCTTCTCAAGAAGCAGGAACGCTTGCCTGAGGCCGCAGAATCTTTCCGTGAGGCAGAATCCCTGTGGTCGATACCGCAAACGGTGGGTTGGCTCACGGACACTCTATCCAGACTGAGACGTTTCCCGGAATGCCGGAGTGCGGCAGAACGATGGGTGAAAATGCAACCGTCATCTCTCGTTGCCCTGGATAATCTCGGGCAGTGTTCTGCTGGAGCAAGCGACTACGCTACCTCTGTGGATGCTTTCCGTCGCGGGATTGCCCTGGAAGATGTGCCAGAGCGCCAGTTTAATTTAGCCAATGCTGCCTATGGCCTGGGTGATTACACTGCTGCAAGGGAGGCCGCTCGCAAGGGCATGGAGCAGATGCCGCAAGTTCAGGGCGGGGAGGCGTTGCTGGGTCGAATCGAGCTGGCATTGGGCAACATCGCCGAGGCGAAACGACTCCTTGGTAATAAACCCATGTTGGGCTTGACTTATGCTCATACCGAAAACGGCTGGCGAGTTATCGAGGTTTTACGCAATGGGCCTGCTGAACGTGCAGATATACGCGTCAATGATTTTGTTACCCATTTCAATGGCCAGCCTCTGCCGCCAGATGGACAGGGCCTGGCTCCCCTCGTCAGTGCCCAGTCGCAGGGTGCAAAAGTAGTTCTGACACTGAAGAGAGAGGGTAGGGAGATCACACGTCAGGCCGTTCTTAGTCTTGACGCTGAAGAGTCTGACCAAGGCAGGAAATGGCAGCCATCCGACACAGCGAAAGATAGTTCACAACTTACAAATTCCATGCGCATACATGGTGTTTTTGTCGAACCTGCAGAGATTGCCGCTGGCGCATCTTTTCGTATTGTTATCGAATTGACCGCAAATGTAACTTCAGGTGATCAGCCCATACCAATCACAATCGTCTTGAGTATTCTGCAAGGAAGTAAATCCTTGAGTCAGACAGAATGGTCAGAGCATATCCAGCCTCAGAGACGCATGCGGGTAATCAAAGAAATTTCTCGTGCAGCGGGGGAACCGGGGGCTTATGCCATCAGGGTGGAAGCTCGAAGTGGGAGCGAGCGAGCAGTGGGGATAAGTGGATTCAAAATTATTGACCATCGCTGAAAGTGATGCATACGCTATTGAACCAAATATCTTGGTTATCTGAAGCACGAGGATTTGCCAAGTAGTACAGTAGCATCTGCCTGGATGGCAGCTATGGGGAAAATATTCGAAAGGCCCCTCTTGGCACATTTCCGCCAACCAGCCACTTCTCTATAAATTAACCCAAAATCTATTTCCCCCATAAGCCATCGATTTAAGACTCACTTTCGCCCACCAGCCGCCATCACTGCGTCATACGCCGATATGCCGACATAACCATCGGCATCGAGCTGATTGGCCCGCTGGAAGTCGCGCAGGGCGCGACGGGTATTGGGTCCGGCCAGGCCGTCTGGCTGGCCTGAGTCATGCCCCAGCGCATTCAGTGCGGCTTGCAGTTCGAGGGTTTGCGAGCGGGTCAGCGGTACATTGCCTTCCGGCCAGGGCCCGGCAATGGGGCCGCCACCGGCAATACGCTCGGCGAGATGGGCAACACCGAGCGCATACGAGGTGGAATTGTTATAGCGCTTGATCACCCGGAAATTCGGGAAAGTCAAAAAACCTGGCCCGGCCCGGCCGGCAGGCAGTTCCAGCCTTGCAGCCCGCTTCAGGTCTGCGGCCGCCCAGGGCGCATTACCGGCAAGGCGCACACCGAGCTTCGCCCATTCACTGACCAGAAGGCTACGCTCCGGGTCCCACTGATCCAGTTTAAATGCCTCGGGAAGCCGCACTTCAACAACCACCGGCGCGCCAGCCTGCCAGCCAGCCCCCCGGAGCAAATTGGCCGCAGACGCCAGCGCATCGAACTCGTCAGTCCAGATGTTGCGGCGGCCATCGCCATCCCAGTCGGCGGACCATTCCAGATAAGTCGTCGGGATAAATTGCGTCTGCCCCATTGCGCCGGCCCAGGAGCCGGTGAGCTGATCGCGTGTCGCAAAGCCGCGGTCGATCATTTGCGCTGCGGCGATGAGCTGGCCCTCCGCCCAGCCGCGGCGGCGCCCTTCCCAGGCCAGGGTTGCAAGAGATCGAACGACATCATTGTCGCCCGTGGTCGCGCCGTAGGCGCTTTCCAGCCCCCATACGGCGAGCAGAATTTCAGCGCGCACACCATAATGCCCGGCAATCGCGTCTATGGTTTTACGACGCGACGCATAGGCACTCTGCCCGTTGGATATTCGCAAGTCTGATGCCGCAATTTGAAGATAGGACCAGATCGGACGGACAAACTCCGGCTGGCTCTGGTCGCGCTCGATGATGCGATCATCGGGTTCAAGGCCATCCAGCATTGACGCGACCGTCTCGGGCCTGGCGCCGGATTGACCCAGCCGGACACGGAAACCGGCAAGCCAGGCGGGAAAGCCTTCACTCTCCGATTTTGCCTCTGTCGGCTCAACGCTAACCGAATCGCAACTGACACACACCTCTGCCGCCGGGGGCTGGCTTCGAGGGATGGAGGTATCGACTTCTTTTTTAGTGGATGCACAAGCTGAGCTTGCCAGTGCAAGCGCCAATGCGGTCGCTTTTGCAACCATACTCATATTGATGTTTCTCATTCGGCCTCGTTCACGTGCCCGTCCGCCATCTGCGCACGGAACAAAATATATGCTGTAAATCAGCATACCTGATTTACCAGTTTTCCAGAAAAACCTCGCACGTCCATTGTTCTATTTAGGCACGGCAGCCTGCTCAAGACACCGCCAGCATCGCCTACCCATCTCGCCCCGGATGTAACCTTTTTCCGCCTCGCTCCGAATATCTTGTCAAAGACGGCAAAACATTATTTTATCAATCATCAACTAGCGAGGTGGAAGATCATGGACAGGCGTACATTCATCAAACTGGCAGGAGGCGGCGCGAGCATGCTGGCCGTGCCACAGCTTCTTGTGCCGCTGCATGCAATAGCAGCGGAGCGCATCGCAAGAATCAGCCGCAGCGATGCGGAATGGAAAAATCTGCTGACCCCGGCACAGTACGACATCCTGCGCCATGAAGGCACCGAGGCGCCCTTCACCAGCCCGCTCAACCATGAAAAACGCAGCGGCATCTACGCCTGCATTGCCTGCGACCTGCCGCTTTTCCCGTCGAAATACAAGTTCGACAGCGGGACCGGCTGGCCGAGTTTTTACGATGTTCTGGCCGGCCATGTCGAAACCAGGATAGACCGCAAGCTGGTACTGCCGCGCACCGAATACCACTGCGCCCGCTGCGGCGGACACCACGGCCATGTATTCAATGACGGGCCGAAGCCCACCGGCCTGAGATACTGCAACAACGGCGTGGTGCTGAAGTTCATCGCGGAAGGGGCATAAGCGAATGTTCATCGATATCGGACTGGCATTTCTCGAAGGTCTGGCGCTGATCGTCTCGCCCTGCATCCTGCCGGTGTTGCCGCTGGTGCTGGCGGCCTCGGTTGAGGGCGGCAAGAGCAGGCCTTACGGCATCATCATCGGATTCGTGCTGGCGTTCAGCGCGTTTGCGCTGGTGTCGCGCCAGATCGTGCAGGCGCTGGGCATCGATCTCGATATCATCAAGGATGTTTCGCTGGTATTGCTCGCACTGTTCGGCCTGGTGCTGCTGTCGTCGAAACTGTCGGAGAAGTTCAGCGCGCTGACGCAGGGCGCAGCCAATTACGGCAATAACCTGGCGTCTCGCGGCGGCGAGGGGCTGCTCAGCGGCGTCATGATCGGCGCGCTGATCGGCCTGGTGTGGACACCCTGCGCGGGGCCAATCCTGGCCGCCGTGCTGGTTCAGGTCATCCGTCAGGAGACCGACTTCGCCGGCAACCTGCTGATCGTGTCTTTCGCCATCGGTACGGGCATACCAATGCTGATTATCGCCCTGACCGGGAGAAAGATCATGGGCAAACTGGGCTTCCTCACCCGCCATGCCGAGGCGGTACGGCGCGGTTTCGGCGTGCTGATCCTGCTGTCCGTCGCCTATATCGCTTCCGGTGTGGATGTGGAAACACTGCTGACACCCCGTGCCCAGACACAGCAACAGCCTGCCTCAGAACTGGTGCTGCAGGACGGCCTGGACAAACCCTACCCTGCACCTGAATTCGCCGACATCGAGTCCTGGATCAATTCGCAGCCGCTCACCATGCGGGGTCTGAAAGGCAAGGTGGTGCTGATCGATTTCTGGACCTATTCCTGCATCAACTGCGTGCGCACCCTGCCCTACATTACCGAGTGGGACAGAAAATACCGCGACCAGGGGCTGGTGATCGTGGGCGTACACTCGCCGGAATTCGAGTTCGAGAAGAAGCTCGACAACGTCAAGGCCGCCATCGCGCAGCATGGCATCCGCTACCCGGTGGCGCAGGACAACCGGCTCTCCACCTGGGTGAATTTCGATAATCTCTACTGGCCTGCGCACTACCTCATCGACCGTGACGGCAAGGTGGTTTACACACATTTCGGCGAGGGTAAATACGCTGTCACGGAGAACAACATCCGCTACCTGCTCGGGCTGAACAGCAAGGCCGAAGTTACCCAGGCGAAAGCACCCGCATTCATGCCGGGACAGACGCCGGAAACCTATCTCGGCCATGACCGCGCGGAAAACTTCGCCAGCCTGGAAAAGGTGATCCCCGATGCCGAAAGCGATTTTCATTTCCCGGCTTCACTTGCCCAAAACGCCTGGGCGCTGAACGGCAAGTGGAAAGTGGAGGCCGAGAGAATCGTCGCAGGTGAAAAAGGCGCTGCGCTGCGCCTAGCCTTCAAGGCACGCAAGGTGTTTCTGGTGCTCGGCACCTCCAGCGGCAAGCCGGAACATGTCACCGTCCGGCTGAATGGCGAGGCAGTCGGCCCGGATGCCGGCAAGGACGCACCGGGCGGCGTGGTAAGGGTTGAACGCAACACGCTTTACGAACTGATCGACCAGAAAACACCGAAAAACGGCCTGCTGGAAATCCAGTCGGATTCGCCGGGGCTGGAAGCCTACGCCTTCACCTTCGGCTCTTAAAAGGAGAACCATCATGTTAAGCATTAAACGATTACTCGGCGGCCTGGGACTCATGCTCGGTCTGGCTGCCTCAGCATCAGCCGCCGAACAAACGGCGGTCTTCGCCGGGGGCTGTTTCTGGGGCGTGGATGCGGTGTTCAAGCACGTGAAGGGGGTTTCTGAAGTGGAATCCGGCTATGCCGGCGGCAGCGCCGCCACGGCAAATTACGATCAGGTCAGCAACGGCAATACCGGGCATGCCGAAGCGGTGCGCATCCGTTTCGACCCGGCCAAGGTTTCCTACCAGCAACTGCTGCACGTATTTGTCAGCGTGGCGCACGACCCCACCCAGCTCAACCGACAGGGCCCGGATGTCGGCAGCCAGTATCGCTCAGCCATTTTTTACACCAGCCCGGAGCAGCAGAAAAATGCACAAAGCTATATCCAGCAGCTCACCGCCGCGCGCGCCTTTGCTGCACCCATCGTTACCCAGATCGTGCCGCTGCAGCAGTTTTACCCTGCCGAGGACTATCACCAGAATTATCTGGCGCTACACCCTGACCAGCCCTATATCGTGATCCACGACAAGCCCAAGCTGGAGCAATTGCGCAGGCAGTTTCCGGCCTTGTACCAATAAGTTTTCTGTGGAAATTGCAGAAAGGCGCGGAATGGTTTCGGTCAAGCCGACAGTGATGCCTGCGGGACAAGGCGAATTAGCTGTTGCCCGCCAGCAGGTTGTACTCGCGTACGATATGGTTATGCTGCGGCGCCAGTCGGTCTGTTACAGCCGTTTTGCGTTTGCTGCGCTGGCCAAAATGATAAGTCAGGTTCATGAAAAGCTCAGCTTCCTTCAGGGGGCTGCGGCCTGCGCCAAGTTCCATGCTTAAGCTGTGGCTCGGGCTTGTCTTCAGCGCTGCACGCCAGCCCTGTTCCGGCTCACCATTTGTCGATTCATTCCATTGATAGGTTTTAATACTCAGGTGGGTCTGGCGCAGGAATGGGGCGGGCGTCTCCAGTTTGAGATCGAAGCCGTCCAGAGCAAGACGGTCAGAATTGGCGACCGGGCTGTCAATGGCACTGTACAGATTCGCACGTACGCTGGTGCTTCTGCTGAAGGCTTCGGCCCCGATGCTGAAGCGTTCTGCGCTCGACTGAAAATCCTGATCGTAAAACCCGTTTAAACCCAGAGCCCAGGCATTGTCTGCCGTGCGCCAGCGGTAAGCGCTGCCAATGTTTGATACCGCACTTTCGCTGTCTTGCCGCAGCCTGCCCTGCAGGAACAGGGTTTCGTTATTGCTTTGCCTGACAGGCTGCAGGGTTTTAATCATCCACGTGGGCTGCCTGTCAGCAACGCCAAACTTTACGCTCGTGCGCTTTAGCCAGACCGGGCGGCCTGGCTCAGCAAGCTTCTGGTTGGCAAATTTCGTCAGTGTACCGGCCAGGTTGCGTGCGGGTTCATCGGCATGAGCCGTCAGCGCAAACGACAGCAGGATGCCAAACATACAGGCTTTCATAATGGATTGTCGTTTCATATGCCTACTGAGAACGGACATGAAATATCTGTTGTAAGTATCTGAATTATGAATTGATCAATAGTTTTACACAAAATATTCATTTCATCAAATAGACGCATTTGAGGCATCAAATTCGCTACCAGGCTGCGGCTGCCTGATTCGCCTTTGGCACGGGAATTATCCTGAAATTAAAATGTAACCTTTATTCAAGCCAGCCCGAATAAGCCAGTACACGGGGCAACATTTGCTTTCTGTCGATGTCCTGTGAATTTTTGTGTTCGACGTCAAACCTGTTGCAATGATGTCATTTTTTAACGTATGGAGAATTACCATGAAAAAGCAAACTATCGTTTCCCTCGCCATCGGTTCCGCCTTCACCGCTGCAGCCCTGATCCCGGTCGCGCACGCTGCCGGCGACAACCCTTTCGGCGCCAGCAAGCTGCAGTCCGGGTATCAGATAGCTGATGCCGATACCAAGATGAAAGATGGCAAGTGCGGCGAAGCCAAGTGCGGCGCCGACAAGAAAGCAGCCGACAAGAAAGGCGAAGCCAAGTGCGGCGCTGACAAAAAGATGGACATGAAGTCCGACGCCAAGGCTGGCGAAGCCAAGTGTGGCGCCAGCAAGAAGTAAATCCGATTGACGGGCAGCGGCGCAGGGTTTGCCTGCCCGCCCCGCACGAGACCCAAAGGAGGCAAGCATGCCAAAGCGCCAATTTCTGCTCCAGCACCATGCCAGTGGCGCAGGACTCGGTTTCCGGCGTGAGCTGATCGGGCCGCTGATGACCGGCGTACCCGAGGCAATCCGATTTTTTGAACTCGCCCCGGAAAACTGGGCGGACACAGGCGGGCGTTCCGCCAAACAACTGCGCCATTTCACCGAGCGCCATCCCTTCGTCTGTCATGGGCTGTCGCTCTCGCTCGGCGGTCCCGGCCCACTGGACGAAGCCCTGCTGCACCGCATCAAGACTTTTATGGCAGAGCATGGCATCGCGCTCTATACCGAGCATCTCTCATGGTGCGCCGACGACAGTCATCTCTATGACCTGTTACCGATTCCATTTACAGGGGACGCCGTGAGATGGACAGCCGAGCGCATCAAGCGTGCACAGGACATACTGGAAATGCGCATCGGCATCGAAAACGCCTCGTATTACGTTGCGCCGCCCGGTGCCGAGATGAGCGAGACGGAATTCATCAGCGCCATCATCGATGAAGCCGACTGCGCGCTGCATCTCGACGTCAACAATATCTATGTCAACAGCCGGAATTTCGGCTTTGACGCTATCGAATTCATGACAGCGCTGCCCTTGGAGCGCACCTGCTACGTGCATGTTGCCGGCCATCATGTCGAGCCGGATGGTCTGATCATCGACACGCACGGGGCCGAGGTCATCGACCCCGTCTGGTCGCTGCTCGAGGCAGCCTACCAGCACATCGGCGGAGACATCCCGACCTGTCTGGAACGCGATTTCAACCTGCCCGACCTGGGACTGCTGACAACTGAAGTCGAGCAGATTGCGCGCTTGCAGGCAAACGCGCCAAGCATTCAACGCAAGGTGGCATGATGAGCGCCGATTTTCAGCATTTCCAGCGCGCTTTCGCCCGCCATATCCGCGACCCTCGCCATGTACCGCGCCCTGACGGCGTGCCGGCACGCAACATGGCGGTGTACCAGGAACTGCTGTTCAACAATCTCTGCGGCTTTCTCGACAACTGCTTTCCGGTTTGCCGCGCACTGCTCGGCGAAGCCCGCTGGCGCCGTCTAAACCGCACCTTTTACCGCGACTGGCCATCGCATACGCCGTGGTTCCGCGAGATCCCGCGCGAATTCGTGCGCTACCTGATCGAGGCCCGGATAAGCCAGCCGCTGCCGCGCTGGTTTGCGGAACTGGCACATTACGAATGGTCGGAACTCGCGGTTGACGTGATGGATACCACCATTCCTGTCCACGACCCGGCGGGAGACCTGCTGGGCCGGGAGGTAATACTCAACCCGGCGCTGATGAACCTGGCCTACGCCTGGCCCGTGCATCGCATCGGCCCTGAATACCGGCCACGCAAACCGCAGCCCAGCCACCTCGTTGTCTATCGCGATGCCAACGAAACAGTTCAATTCACCGAAATCAACGCGGTGACAGCACGCTTGCTGGCCCTGCTCGCCGCCGCACCAACAACAGGTGAGACCGCGCTACGCCTGATCGCAGGGGAGCTGCGGCACCCCGAGCCTGAACTACTGATTGCCCATGGCGTCGCGCTGCTCGAAGATCTGCGCTGCCAGGGCATCATCCTGGGAACCCAATCATGAAAACACAACTCAACCGTCTCTTCGGCACCATCGACCTGATCGGCATCTGGCTCGGCCTTCTCAGCCTGCGCATCCTGCTGGGCTGGGATTATTTCGAGTCGGGCCTGGAAAAATTCCGCGGCACCAACTGGTTCATGGACATCCAGGACAAATTCCCCTTCCCGTTCAGCATCGTTCCGCCAGAAATCAGCTGGCAGATGGCCACCTGGTTTGAGCTGATTGGCGGCATCGCCCTGGTGCTCGGACTGGCAACCCGTTTCTTCTCGGTGTCGCTGATCATATTGACCGTGGTCGCCATCGCCAGCGTGCATTGGCCGGAATCATGGGGAACGTTCGGCGAACTGATGAAAGGCTACGTTTTTACCGACCGGGGTTACGGCAACTTCAAGCTGCCCGTCATCTTCATTGGCATGCTGATCCCTTTGGTGTTGCTGGGTCCAGGTCGATTCTCGCTTGACCACCTGATACGCGCCGTAACATTGAGGAAATGAAGCCCTGACGTATACTCGCAAGCACGGCAATTTTTGGCACAATCAATTGATCCAGCTCAGGAAGGGGTTCTCATGCCGCATTTTCCCTGGTACAACAGCATCCGCTTCCGGGTCAGCCTTGCCCTGTTCGCACTCTTCGTCCTGCAGGCGGGCACCGCCGGGTTCACCCTGTATGAAGTGGATCTGCGCAAGCATGACTACGAGATCCTCAACCTCGCAGGGCAGACGCGGGTCATCAGTCACACCATGGCACATGAGTCGCGCAACTATCTGAAAGAGAGCGCGATACTTACTTTGACCAGCCAGCGTGATTCAGCTTTCTATGCCCGGAATCTGCAGCAGAGCATGGCGCTCTACGACAAGATCATAAGCAGCTTCCGCAACCGCCGCCTTGACCCGGAAATCACCGGACTGGCCGAGCCACTGACCTGCAGCTGGGATCACAACTCCCGCAACCAGCTGGATGTCAGCGCGACGGCATGGGAAAATTTTCGCCGTGGCATGCAACGGGCGAAGGATGCCGCGCCTTCCAGCCCCGACATTGCCGCTGCCCGCTATGCAGCCCAGCACGGCGAAGAGCTGGCCCGATCCTCGGATAAGCTGAGCCGCGCCTTCCAGCGCATGATGGAAGACAAACTCGCCACCATTCGCCTGTTCAACCAGTTTGCACTCATTGCCTCTGCCCTGCTGACGGCACTGATCGCCATCCTGGTGTATCGCAAGATGTTGCGGCCGCTCTCCCTCACAGTAGAGGGCTTTACCCGCGTGGCCAACGGCGACCTGGGCTATCAGGTGCCCCTGGTGGTGGATAACGAGATTGGCCGCATGACGCAAACCTTCAACCGCCTTTCTGACCGGATGCGCGCCCTGTTTCGCCTCACCGACCGCATCAACCGGGGAACCAACCTGCACGATGCGCTCAAGTTCGTATGCGAGGAGTTTCGCACCTTTCTGCCGGTGGAATGGGTGGGCGTGTTGCTGATCACCCCGGACCGCAGCCGGGTTGCGCTGGAACGCCTCTACAGCGAATCCCCCAGCGGTTTGCGGGAAAACGACCTGTTCGAATTTGCGCTCGGCGCACCTGAAGCCGCGCTGGCCAAAGGGAACGCGCTGGCGATTGACGACCTGGACGCCTTCTCCAGCGACAAAAGCTCGGCCTTTCTGTCTGCCAGACTGGCGCAGGACGGCAAACACTCGGCCCTGTTTGTTCCTCTGAAGCACGGCGATGCCAGCGAAGCGGTACTGGTGTTCGCTTCCTCGCTGAAGGGCGCCTATACCCCGGAACATGTGGAATTCCTTACCAACCTCGCCGCCCAGATTGCCCATATTCTGGAAAAAACCATCGTTATGGAAGGCCTGATCGTGGCCGCAGTGGAAGGCCTGGCAAAACTGGCGGAAAGCCGCGACCCGGAAACCGGCGACCACCTGGTCCGCATGAGTCTTTATTCCGCCATCCTCGCCGATGAACTGGGCAAGGATGATGCTCACCGCGAATGCATCACGCCGGCTTATGTGCGGGATGTATTCCGTTTTGCCCCCATGCACGATATTGGCAAAGTCGGTATCCGCGACGACATTCTGCTCAAGCCGGGGCGCCTCGATCCAGCCGAACGCACCGAGATGGAACGCCACCCTGTGATCGGTGGACTGGTATTGCGCCGCAGCGAGGAGCAGATGAACGCCCTCGGCCACAGCATTTTTCAGGTCGGTATCGAGATCGCCGAAGGCCACCACGAAAAATTCGACGGCAGCGGCTATCCTGCCGGTCTGGCAGGCGAAGCCATCCCCCTTTCGGCACGCATCATCGCCGTGGCCGACGTGCTGGACGCCCTCACTTCGAAACGCCCCTACAAGGAAGCCTGGCCGATGGAAAAAGCGCTGGAGACCATCCACAACGATGCCGGCAAGCACTTCGACCCGGCCGTGGTGGCCGCCCTGCAGCGTGCGTTGCCGCGCGTGCTGGAAATATACGAACGCCTGAAGCACGTCTGATGACACACGGCCCGAATTATCAGCGGGCAGGCACATCCATCGCCGCCACCAGGCTTGCATGCAGGAACAGATTGCGGCCGATCCCTGCCGCAGAAGAACCGAGCGCCCCGGAAGCCTTGCGCCGCAGGGCCTTGTCGCGAGAGCCCAGGCTGGCCGCAATCAGTTCAGTCGACGGCGAAGGGGCTGCCCCGTCAGCAATTGCCGCCTGCCAGTTCTCGACGGCCAGCAGAGTCGTTCCAGCCATACGGAACCCACTTGAAGAATGGAATCGCTGCCAGGCTTCCCGCACCAGCCTGTCAGCAGCGGCGTGATCAGCTGCCGCCCCGCTCAGGCGGGCGTAATGGCGCAGTCCGGATGCAGCATAGGCATAAGCCTCCAGATCGGCAGGGCCAAGCAGTTTCCCCTGTCCCATTCCTTGTTGCAGCCCATTCTTGTGGTGCAATTGCTTCACCAGAAAAACCTTCACTTCATCTGCATGCCGGCGATAACGGGGATCGACAGCTGCTGCTTCGCTCAATGCCTTTAGCGCCAAGCCGTTCAATCCGGCCAGCAATTTGTCGTCTTTGGGCAAGTGGCGTTGCCGCCTCTCGGCCCGCAACTTACGGTAGATCGGCCCGAATTTCTGCATCTCGGCTGCCGTCGGTTCGCGCACCTGCTGGGGCAGGTAGCCCAGGTTTGACTCCGCGGCTGTTTCCAGCCCCCAGATGCGCGTGACCAGTGCAAACTCGTCCGCACTCAGCATGCTCTGAAGCTGCTCCCTGCGCCAGAGATAAACGCCACCTTCCCGCCCTTCCCCGTCCACTGCAGAAGTACTGGTGATGAAGGCACCGGTTTTCGCATCGCGCATATCGGCCAGCATGAAATCCAGAGTCTCGAAGGCGATTGCCCGATATGCCGGCTTACCCAGGATGCTTGCCGCACGCAGGTAAAGCAGGGCGAGTTGTGCATTGTCGTAAAGCATTTTTTCGTAATGGGGC
Organism: Gammaproteobacteria bacterium; assembly: GCA_018824405.1. Classification (GTDB taxonomy): domain Bacteria; phylum Pseudomonadota; class Gammaproteobacteria; order Burkholderiales; family Sulfuricellaceae; genus Sulfurimicrobium. The sequence continues at coordinate 15,693 of JAHJGO010000007.1, read as the reverse complement.
GTGTGCCAGTCCGGATCCTCCGTATAGCGAAAAAAACCGCCTCCGACATGGTCGCGCAGCCCGCCCTTCATCATACGGTCAAGAGTCAGGGTCAGCCATGCGGCAAGACGTGCATCAGGATGACGCTCGTGTATCTGCAGCAGCGCTGTGAGCTGGGGCGCAAGAGGAAATTTGCGCACCTGTTCGAGCCCTCCCCGCAGAGGATCGGCCAGCGCCAATGTTTCATCCACCAAGGCCTTGCGCCGGGTTGCAGCCAGAACGGGACTCGCCTTCTCCTGGGTGGTCGCTGACGACTCCACTCTGCTTGCAGCCGCCTTTGCCGCTGCCTTGAGTGTTCGGCTGTCAGCCCGCCAGCGCTCGGCCAAGCGCTCGATCTGGCCAAGAAACTGATCCGGCTTTGAATACAGCGTGGCGTAAAGCGGGTAGCCTTCCGGGGTGACGAAAACATTGAGTGGCCAGCCTGCAACACCGAGGGTTCTGCGCGCGAATTCGATCATTTCGGCATCCAGCGCGCTGTTCAGCTCCCGATCCACCTTTACCGGAATGAAATTCCGGTTGAGCACCCCTGCAATTGTCGGATCACGGTAGCTTTCCTGCTGCATGACGTGGCACCAGTGGCAGGAAAAATAGCCGATGGATACGAACAACAGTTTGTTCTGTTTGCTCGCCAGTTCGACTGTGGCGGAATTCCATTCCTGCCATGCCACAGGGTCGGCACCGTGCAATGCGAGGTAAGGCGAGGGGTGATGAGCAAGATGGTTGACCAGCGGCGCGGCCACTGCGGGGGACAAGGCGAACAGACATGCCGTCAGGAAGCTGCCGAATAATCGTTGAACTGATAACCAGGCCATGAATTTCCCACGGCCATGATCAGTGTTTTCGGATACATCAAGAACACGGCGCATCAGCGTTTCCTCAGGTAATCCGCCCTCAGTCTCCAGCCGCATCAGAGAAACATCGGTTTCACTTCTTGAAGTCTACTACTCCGGCATTCAGAACGTGTTTCTTCATCTTGCCCATGACATGCATCTCGCACGCCTTGCAGTCGAATTTCAAGGTCAGCCGCTCTTTCCCGTTCATCAGCGTCATCGGTTCGGCGCGCACCTGGCCCTGGACGCCCGTCACCCCTTTGGCCTGCTTGGGGCACAGGCTGAACGAGAAGCGCAGACAGTGCTTGGTGATCATCAGCGACACCTCGCCCTTTTCCTCGTGCGCTTCGTAAGCTGCCTCGATCAGCTTGACGCCGTGCCGCGCATAGAATGCCCGCGCTGCCTGATTGTAGACATTGGCAAGGTAAGACAGCGTTTCTTCCGGGTAAGTTGCGGGCGGCTCCACGGCGGATTTGCGAACAGGGCGCTGGTAAGCGTCCAGCCGCGCGGCTTCCAGTTGTGCGACCGCATCGCGGCGCAGCTTGTTGGCAATGGAAGACGGCACGAACCACGGCTGGCTCCATTCGATTTCAAGTTGTTGCAGGGCGAAAAGGGTATTGCCGAAGCGGGCCAGCTGTTCGCGCAATGCGGCTTCGGCCTCTGCCGGATTTTGCGCCGGCTGTTTCTCGAAAAGGATAGAAGCAGTCGCACTAATGCCGTCGCTATCCTCCAGTCGAAGCGTGAAGCCGTCTGCATTTTCACCAAAGCATGCACTCACATCGATGCGGCGCTCGGCAGATTTTTTCGTCAACGCCTGATCCCAGGCATGGTCGCGGTTACGGCTGAGCGCCGTCCCTGCTTTCAGGCCTGGCAGACTGGCTACTGGCTCGTTCGGCCACACACGCCAGATATGGCTTTTTCCCACGCGTTCGGCGCGGTTGGCCTGTACGCCGACAATTTCGCGTTTGTTCAGATAGGTGAGCCCGTCGCCGTTGGCGAGCGCTTCATTGGCTTCCAGTTCGAACCAGTCGGACCCGATGCGCGTCACCGTTCCGATCGGAACACCAACAAAGGCCGGGGTATCGAAGGCGCCGATGTCGACCTTGCGGCCAGTGGAGAAATAATCGGTTGCGCCGCGATGAAAGGTTTTGTCCGGATTGGGCGTAAACAGCAATTGTGTGTGGCCGCTCGAAGCCGCTGCCAGTTCAGGCCGCTCCGCCAGGATTCCGTCGAGCAGCTGGCGGTAGTGGCCGGTGATGTTCTTGACGTAGGCGGCTTCCTTGTAGCGCCCCTCGATCTTGAAGCTCCGCACCCCGGCATCGACCAGGGCGCGCATATTGTCGCTCTGGTTGTTGTCCTTGACCGACAGCAGGTGCTTGTCGAAAGCCACCACGCGGCCCTTGTCGTCCTGCAGGGTATAGGGCAGGCGGCAAGCCTGGGAGCAGTCGCCGCGGTTGGCGCTGCGTCCGGTCTGCGCGTGGCTGATGTAACACTGGCCGGAAAAGGCCACGCACAGGGCGCCGTGGATGAAATGCTCGATCGCGGTATCGGGCGGCACTGCGGCACGCACTGCGGCAATTTGCTCCAGGGTCAGTTCGCGCGCCAGCACGATTTGCGAAAACCCGACATCAGCCAGGAAGCGTGCCTTTTCCGGGGTACGGATGTCGCACTGGGTCGAGGCGTGCAGATCGATGGGAGGCAGATCGAGTTCCAGCAGGCCCATGTCCTGCACGATCAGCGCATCGACCCCGGCAGCGTAAAATTCGTGAATCAGCGTCCTTGCGGCTTCCAGCTCGGCATCGTGCAGGATGGTGTTGAGGGTGACAAAAATCCGCGCCCGGTAGCGGTGCGCGAATTCCACCAGTCCGGCGATTTCGCTGACCGTGTTGACCGCGTTATGGCGCGCGCCAAACGATGGTCCGCCGATGTACACCGCATCCGCGCCGTGCAGGATGGCCTCGCGGCCGATCGCGGCGGTCTTGGCGGGGGCGAGGAGTTCAAGGGAATGAGTGGGAATGCTGGACAAGATTGAGCCTGGATGTGGTGGGGAAAAAAGCACGGGATGCGAAGGCGAATTTTACCCCAGAACCAGGCCGCATGATCGCGCATCCGGTGTGCAGCCACATCCTTCAGCAACAAAGGGATAGGGTTCGATATAATTCACATCCCCATGACCCAACCCCTTCCCATCGACGCGATCCTGCCCGAGCTGCGCGCCGCCCTCGCTGCCCACCCAGCGGTGGTGCTCGAGGCGCCGCCGGGCGCAGGCAAGACCACCCGCATCCCGCTCTCCCTGCTTGACGAACCCTGGCTCGGTGAACAGACCATCGTGATGCTCGAACCGCGCCGCCTTGCCGCGCGCGGGGCCGCCGTGTTCATGGCTGCCGAACTGGACGAGGAAGCGGGCGAACGGATCGGCTACCGGGTGCGCTTCGAAAACCGGGTATCGAAGCGCACCCGCGTCGAGGTCGTGACCGAGGGCATCCTCACCCGCCGCCTGCAGCACGACCCGGAACTTGCCGGGGTGGGGCTGGTGATCTTCGACGAATTCCACGAGCGCAATCTTCACAGCGACCTCGCCCTGGCCCTGTGCCGCGATGCCCAGAGCGGCCTGCGCGAGGATCTGAAAATCCTGGTGATGTCAGCCACCCTCGACGGCGCGCGCATCGCCGCCCTGCTCGGCGCCCCGCTGGTGCGCAGCGAGGGGCGCAGCCACCCGGTCGAGGTGCGCTACCGGGCAGGCAGCAGCGCGGCGTCCCAGCCCGGAGAGATGGCCCAGACCATGGCGCGTGCGGTGGTGGATGCCGCCAGCGCAGCGGGGGGAGACATCCTCGCCTTCCTCCCCGGCTCCGGTGAGATCCGCCGCGTCGAGGCCCTGCTCGCCGAACGCGTGGCCCTTCCCGGCGCGCCCCTGATCCATCCGCTCTACGGCGACCTGCCCTTCGAGCGCCAGCAGGCGGCCATCACGCCCGATCCGCAGGGACGGCGCAAAATCATCCTCGCCACGCCCATCGCCGAGACCTCGCTCACCATCGAGGGCATTACCACCGTGATCGACAGCGGCTGGCAGCGGGTGCCGCGCTTCGATCCGACGAGCGGGCTGACCCGTCTGGAGACGGTGCGCGTCTCGCGCGCCTCGGCCGAGCAGCGCGCCGGACGCGCCGGGCGTCTCGGGCCGGGAATCTGCCTGCGGCTGTGGAACGAGGACATGCAGCGCGGCCTGGTCGCCTTTAACGTCCCGGAAATCCTCGAAGCCGACCTCGCCCCCCTCGCACTCGAACTGGCACAGTGGGGGGTGAACGATGCCGCCACCCTGACCTGGCTCGACCCGCCCCCTGCCGCCGCCCTGGCCCAGGGGCGCGAACTACTGCAACAGCTTGAAGCCCTGGACAGTGCCGGTCGCATCACTGCCCTGGGGCGGGAGATGGCCGGGCTGCCGCTCCATCCGCGCCTCGCCCACATGCTGCTGCGCGGCCGGGAGATGGGGCTCGGCACCCTCGCCTGCGACATCGCCGCCGTGGCCGCCGGACGCGACCCGCTGCGAGCCCTTGAAGGCGAGCACCGCTGCGACTTCGCCCTGCGGGTGGAAGCCCTGCGTGCCCATCGCAGCCACGGCAACGCCGGGGCGCATCGTTTCGGCGCTGATCCCAACGCCTGCGCCGCCGCCGAGCGCGCCGCGCACCAGTGGCGCCACCTGTTGGGGGTAGCGGCGGACGATAGCGCGATGGACGAGGCCGCCATCGGCCTGCTCCTCGCCCTGGCTTACCCGGACCGCATTGCCCAGCGCCGCAGCGAGGGCGAGGGGCGCTACCTGCTCGCCAACGGACGCGGCGCCCGGCTGCTGCCGGGCTGTGCTGGCGGCCCGCCACTGCTGGTGGCCGCCAGCCTCGACGGCAAGGGCGACGAAGGGCGCATCTTCCTCGCCGCCGCGCTCGACGCGGACGACCTTGCACGGCATTTCGGCGAGAAACTGGCGTGGCAGTCCGTGGAGCGCTGGGAACGCCAGACTCAGACCGTGCTGGCGCGCGAGGAACGCCGCCTCGGCGCCCTGGTTCTGGCGCAACGGCCGCTGCCAGCAGGTTCCACCCGGGATGCGACGGTGCAGGCGATGCTTGACGGCGTACGCGACCTCGGCATCGAAGCCTTGCCCTGGAACGAGGAAGCGCGCCAGTTGCAGGCGCGGATCGCCTCGCTGCGGCAGTGGCAGCCCGACGCCGACTGGCCTGATCTCACTGACGCCACCCTGCTCGCCACGCTGGAAGACTGGCTTCTTCCCTATCTCGATGGCGTCACCCGGCGCGACCATCTCGCCCGCCTCGACCTGCCCGCCATCCTCAAGACCCGCCTCGACTGGGACCGGCAGCAGCAACTAGAACGTCTCGCCCCGACCCACATCACCGTGCCGAGCGGCTCGAGCAAGCGCCTCGAATACTTCCCCGACGGTGCCCCGCCGGTGCTGGCGGTCAAACTCCAGGAACTGTTCGGCCTCGCCCGCACCCCCGCCGTCGCCGACGGCAAGGTCGCGCTGATGCTCCACCTGCTCTCCCCTGCCCAGCGCCCGATCCAGGTCACGCGCGACCTGAAGAACTTCTGGGACCACACCTACCCCGAGGTGAAAAAGGAACTCAAAGGCCGCTACCCCAAGCATCCCTGGCCCGACGACCCGTGGAATGCCACACCGACCGCGAGGGCCAAGCCGCGCTCGTGAAATGAGCGGGTGAAGAATCGGGTTTCATGTTGAAACCCTTGCGGGCGAAATTTCGTGGTGGCTATCTGAACGGGCGTTTGCAACGCGAGGGACCTATCGACACTGAACCGTTCGCCGGGGAGAAGGCGCTGAAGGGCTGGAGATCGGCCTAAGCTGCCAGTTATAGCCAATCATGCATGTCGGCAATTCGCCCTGCCACATACCAAGCAAGGATTTTATGCTTCATATTGAAGCTCTTTTCAGCCACAATCGACGACACATAAATTAGATAATCCGAAGTAAATAAAAAGGAGTTGTCATGTCACTCGAAGAGGAAATTGGTATAGCACGAAAAGAGATTGTCTCTGATGGCTATGACATGTCTATCGGTGAGCTGATAAATCTCTACAAGGAAAAGGAGATTAGGATTGATCCAGAGTTTCAGCGGCTTTTTCGCTGGAATCTGACGCGAAAGACTCGATTTGTTGAGTCAATCCTTCTCGGGCTACCTCTGCCACCAATTTTTGTTTATCAGTCGAAGAGTGGCGTGTGGGAGCTGATTGATGGCCTGCAACGCGTATCCACAATACTAGAGTTTGTCGGAATACTTCAAGACCCGAATGGGGTTGATATGCCGGCAACTGAACTTGAGGGCACCCGATTCCTTCCGAGCTTGGCTAACAAGAAATGGGCACCCTCATCTGAAGAGGCTGACGACGGCATCGGAACTACCCAACAGCTACAGATCAAGCGCGCTCGCATGCGTGTAGAAATCTTAAAGCAGGAAAGTGATCCGCAGGCCAAATACGAGCTATTTCAACGCCTGAACACTGGTGGTGAAACCTTGTCTGAGCAGGAAGTTCGGAACTGCGTCGGTATTATGTTAGATCGCGATTTTCAAACTTGGCTAGTGAAGTGTGCCGATCTCCCCGTTTTTAAAAGTGCCATTTGTCAGACAGATACTGCCATCGAGAAGCAGGCGCATATTGAACTTGCACTAAGGTTTTTTGCTTTTAGGCATATTCCCTACACGCAAGGGCTGGATGTCCACGAATACCTGGACGATGCACTGGTTCGTCTGATCAAACTTGAGACGTTTGATCGGGGAGCTGAATTTACTGTTTTTGAGCGTACATTCGGCCTTCTCTTTTCTGCGTTGGGGGACTCTGCCTTTAAGCGTTGGAATGGTCAGGAGTTTGGAGGCAAGTTTTTGCAGAGCGTATTTGAAGTTGTCGCTCTAGGCACATCAATACACATAGACGATATCGATACTCTCGGAGATGCAAAAGAGCAGTGGCTGGTCGATCGCTGTAAAGCTCTCTGGTTAGATCTGACGTTTGCACAATACTCGGGGGCGGGCGTTCGTGGAACTACACGGCTGACCAAATTACTTCCTCTTGCGAGTAATTTCTTCAAACCGTGAAAATACGCTCGATTTCAATATTGCAAGACGAGCTCGACCAAGCTTTTGCGTGGCGTGTCAAAGAGATCGCCGCCCTCAAAATGGCTGTAGAGTCAAAGTCAATGTCGATGACGCAGACTACGCTGATCCGCGCTGGCGTTCCGTTGCTTTATGCGCACTGGGAAGGCTTTATCAAGCAAGCCTCTCAATTCTACTTGGAATATGTTTCGAATCAGCGTCTAAAATACAGTGAGTTATCTAGCTGCTTTGTTGTGTTTGGAGCGAAAAAGCATCTATCGCATGTTGTCGAATCGCATCGGGCTGCTGTGAATATTGCAGCAGTCGATTTCTTTCGAGGATGCGCAGATGCAAGAGCAGATATTTCATTATCCAATGCAATAAACACCAAGTCGAACCTAAAGTCAGAGGTGTTTATCGATATCGCGTTATCTCTAGGAGTTGCGATTGGCCCATATGATACTTACTTCAATCTGATTGATGAGTCTCTACTGGCTAGACGGAACGCTATCGCTCATGGCGAGTATTTAGACCTCGACTCTGACGCATTCCGAGCACTGGCCGATGAAGTAATCAAGTTGCTCCGAATGTATAAGACTGATTTGCAGAATCAGGCCTCAATTGGGGCATACCGGCTCAATGCTGCGTAGAATCACTCAACTGGAAGAAGGAAGGTGCGTTCCCTATATGGGACCAGTTTGATTTCAGAGGTGAGTTTGAAATTTTGCCTTTCCTTGAGTGGCAGCTCAGACCGATAACCGGCCCCTCTGGCCATCCAGCCTATGCCACCGCCCAAGGTGCATTTGAAAAACCCAAGGCCAGTTCCGCTGACATCTACCCGATTTTTTCTGCTCCATGCCACACGCATTATGGCCATCGGCTCGCATTCTTCGACGATATTTTCACCGGCGCATGCGATTCTACGGATTCACTCATGAACGGCGGGAACCTACCCGGCTGAATCCCGCTCGGAGAAACCGGCTTCGCGCTGGCTGCGTATCGCCAACACGAACACCGTGTCCATCTCGGGCACCTAGCGATATAGGGCTGCGATGATTTCTCCGATGCGCTGCACTGGATTTTTCACCTCATGGCTCGCCAGATGATCAAAGATGCGATCAAAATCCCCGGCAACCCAGAGGCGCCAACTCGGTGCGGGACACTTTCAGCGCGCCAGCTTGCGCGCCACCGGTCGTTTCGTGGCCTTGCCAGCCATGCGCGCTTCCTGGTAGTCGCGCATTTCCTGCCACGGGATGGTTTCGCCGCTGGCCACGATGTTGGCATAGCGGCCTTCAGCCACGGCATCGAAATCGGCGCGGCGTTCGGCTTGCCCGGTTTTCTCGGCAATCGCTTCGAGAATGAAGCCATGAGGCGCCGTTCCGGCATGTTTCGCCGCAACGGCGATGCGGGCTTTCAGATCATCAGGCAGGCGAATGGTGGTCGTGGACATGTCGGGCACTCCAAACAAGGGACAAGGCCAAATGTAGCGCTATTGTGCTACGACATGCAATGGATGCGGCTCGTAAAGTGAGGGGAAGGCGAGACAGGTTAGCAGCCTGCCAGGATGAAAGACACGGATACTCTTGGGCGGACACCGCCCCCCTGATAAGGGGGGAGCCCTTTCGTTTCAGCGTGACTGACTACGCGTGATCAGGCTTTGCGTGCCGCCACCGCATTCCACCAGGCAATATCAGGACGCGTCGAGCATGCGCTGCAGCGAGAGGCGCGCCATTTCGGCTTCCTGTGGCGGCACCTTGATCTGGTTCACCACCTTGCCTGCCGCCAGATTTTCCAGAACCCAGGCCAGATGCTGCGGGTCGATGCGCGCCATGGTGGAGCACATGCACACCGTCGAGGACATGAACTGCACGGTCTTGTCTTCCCGCTTGAACTGGTTTGCCAGGCGGTTGACCAGGTTCAGCTCGGTACCCACCAGCCAGTGCGTGCCGGGTCTGGACTCGGCGATGGTTCGGATGATGTACTCGGTAGAACCAACAAAATCCGACAACTGGCATACCTCGAAACTGCACTCTGGGTGGGAAATCACCAGCCCATCCGGATGTTGTTCCCGGAACTTGTGAATGTGCTGTGGCTGGAACATCTGGTGCACCGAGCACAGCCCTTTCCACAGGATAATTTTGGCTTTTTTGATCTGCTCCGGCGTCAGACCGCCCATCGGCTGATCGTAGTCCCACAGTACCATCTCGTCGAGCGGAATGCCCATCTTGAAACCGCTCCAGCGGCCCAGGTTTTGATCCGGGAAGAACAACACCTTCTCGCGCCGGGCGAACGACCATTCGAGGATTTTGGTGGCGTTGCTGGAGGTGCAGACGATGCCGCCATGCTCGCCGCAAAAGGATTTCAGGTCGGCGGCGGAATTGATGTAGGTAACGGGCGTAACCGACTCATCCGGATTGAGCACGGACTTGAGCTCGCGCCATGCGCGCTCGACCTTGGCCAGGGAGGCCATGTCCGCCATGGAACAGCCGGCGGAGAGATCGGGCAGGATGGAAATCTGCTCCGGGCGCGACAGGATGTCCGCTACCTCAGCCATGAAATGCACGCCACAAAAAACGATGTACTCGGCCTCCGAGTCCGCTGCCTGGCGCGACAGCTTGAGCGAATCGCCGGTGAAGTCGGCATGGCAGATCACATCGTCACGCTGGTAGTGATGCCCGAGAATCACCAGCCGCTTGCCCAGCTTGGCTTTGGCGGCAAGGATACGGGCCTGGCAATCACCATCCTGCATCTGGCTGAAACGTTCAAAATTGATGGGGCTGACTTGCATGACAACGCTCTAGGAAAATAAGCAAATGCTAAAGTTACCAAATTGTGACCAAAAGTCCAGCCTAAGCTGATATTTGGGGCAATTTCTCAATCGCCTCCACATTGGTCCAGGAAAATACTTTCCGGGCCGCCTCTTGCCATGGCAACCAGACAAAATTCAGGTGCTCGCGAGGTGCGAGTCGAACGGGCATGGGTTGCGGAACTTCCAGCCCGAAGACGTGCTCGGTATTGTGCGTCACGCCGGGGCCGTAACGGTGGCGCCACTCGGCATAAATCTCGAACACATTCTGCAATTGCCAGTCGTCAAGCCTGAACGATTCGGCATCCAGGCCGGTTTCCTCGGCCACTTCACGCACCGCAGTCTGACGCAGGCTCTCGCCCGGGTCGCAACTGCCAGTCACCGATTGCCAGTAACCGGGATGATCGGCACGCTCCAGCAACAACACCTGCAAATCCGGCGTGTATATGACAACCAGAACGGAAACGGGCGTTTTGTAAACCATCCGGGTCAAATGCCGGAGCTACTCGAAGTTGATCGGCTCAGGCTTCTCGGTCGGGCGCTGCTCGGTATTCCATTGATCAAAACCGCCTACCATGGAAATTATATCGGTATAACCCAGTCTATGAAGTTGCACCGCGGACAGTGCAGCACGTCCGCTGGTGCGGCAATAGATCAGCAGCGAAGCATCGCGCTGAGCCGCTTCTGGCACCATGCCGATCTTGAATTCGAGAATGCCGCGCGGTATGTTGATGGCACCTGGCAGATGGCCGGTGACGTACTCGTCATACTCGCGCACATCCAGCACCACGCGCTTGCCAAGCAGCGCCTGTGCTTCGTCGCAGGTGATTTCCCTGATCTGGGATTTGGCTTCGACCACCAGGTCGTGTGGGGTTACGGGCATTTCAATTCTCCTGTTTTCTGCCTCAGCTGTTGCCGACTTCCACCTGGGTCTGCACCTGCTGGCGCAAGCGGATATGCAGCTCGCGCAGTTGCTTCTCGTCCACGCTGTTGGGTGCCTGCGTCATGAGGCAGGCAGCGCGCTGGGTCTTGGGGAAGGCAATCACGTCGCGGATCGATTCGGCGCCGGCCATCAGCGTCACCAGACGATCCAGGCCGAAGGCCAGGCCGCCATGCGGGGGCGCGCCAAATTGCAGAGCTTCGAGCAGAAAGCCGAATTTCTCCTGGGCTTCCTCGTCGCTGATATTGAGTGCCTGGAATACCTTGGCCTGCACTTCCTGACGGTGAATACGCACCGAACCGCCGCCCACTTCCCAGCCATTCAGCACCATGTCGTAGGCTTTTGACAAGGCCTTGCCGGGGTCGCTGGAGAGCAGGTCTTCGTGGCCGTCTGCAGGCGAGGTGAAGGGGTGGTGCAGAGCCGCCCAGCGGTTGTTTTCCTCGTCGCGCTCGAACATCGGAAAATCCACCACCCACAAAGGCTTCCAGCCGGATTCGGCCAGGCCGCGCTCGTGACCAACCTTGGCACGCAAGGCGCCGAGGGCTTCGTTCACCACCTTTCCCTTGTCGGCACCGAAGAACACCAGATCGCCGTCAGTAGCGCCGGTGCGTTCTATGATCGCCTTCAGTGCAGCGTCATCCAGATTCTTGACGATGGGCGACTGTAAACCGTCACGCCCCTTGGCCACTTCGTTCACCTTGATATAAGCCAGGCCCTTGGCACCGTAAATGCCGACAAAGGCAGTGTAGTCGTCGATTTCCTTGCGCGACAGCGAACCGCCGCCCGGCACCCTGAGCGCAGCCACGCGGCCGCCTTCCATGTCTGCCGCGCCACGGAAGACCTTGAATTCGACCGATTTCATCACGTCAGTCAGCTCGGTCAGTTCCAGCGTCACGCGCATGTCGGGCTTGTCGGAGCCATAGCGGCCCATGGCCTCGCTGTAGGGCATGCGCGGGAAGGGATTGGGAAGGTCGATGTCCATCACGGTCTTGAACATGCCGCGGATCATGGTTTCCACCGTGTCCATGATCTCGTTTTCGCTCATGAACGAGGTCTCGATGTCGACCTGGGTGAATTCCGGCTGGCGGTCGGCACGCAGATCCTCGTCGCGGAAGCACTTGGTGATCTGGAAATAACGGTCGAAGCCGGCCACCATCAGGAGTTGCTTGAAAATCTGTGGCGATTGCGGCAATGCAAAGAACTGGCCCGGATGCACCCGGCTCGGTACCAGGTAGTCGCGCGCACCTTCCGGGGTGGAGCGGGTCAGCATGGGGGTTTCGATTTCCATGAAACCGTGCTGGTCGAGGTAATCGCGCAGGGTCTTGGCGACGCGATAGCGCAGCTTCATGTTTTCCTGCATCACCGGACGGCGCAGATCGATGTAACGATGCGTCAGGCGCACGTTTTCGGAAAGGTTCTCGTCGTCCAGCTGGAATGGCGGCGTCAGGGATGCGTTAAGTATCTCGATGCTGTCGGCAATGACTTCGATTTCGCCAGTGGGCAGGTTGGGGTTGACCGTTCCCTCGGGGCGCGGGTTGACTCGGCCAGTCACCTTGAGCACGAACTCGTTGCGGATTTTCTCGGCAATGGCGAAGGTATCCACCTTGTCCGGATTACATACCACCTGCACCAGACCTTCGCGGTCGCGCAGATCGATAAAAATCCCCCCGCCATGGTCGCGGCGGCGATGTGCCCAGCCGGACAGGGTAACGGTTTGCTGCAAATGGGCGCTGTTCACCGCGCCGCAGTAATGAGTACGCATCATGTTTGAATCCGATTCGAATTTTTACGGGTGCCTAAACGGCGGAAACAAAAAAGGGGGAATTATACCCGAGACAGTCAGTCGCCGGGATAAGTGGCAGACATGGGTGCTTTTTTCGGCGCCACCACGCCCATGGAAACAATGGACTTGAGCGCGTCATCCACGCTCATATCGAGTTCGATGGTTTCGCTTTTTCTGACATAAAAGTAGAAACCATTGACCGGGCTGGGTGTGGTGGGAATGAATACGCCCACATATTCCTCGTCAAAGCGCCTGGAAACTTCACTGGGCACATTAGTCTGAAAAGCCAGGGACCACGCTTCAGGGTGAGGATAACGAACCAGCAAAACCTTGCGGAAGGCATCACCGTTGCCGGAAAAAAGCGTGTCGCTGACCTGCTTGACGCTGTAATAGATGGACTTGACCACCGGGATCCGCGCCAGAAGCGCCTCCCAGAACAGAACCATGCGCTGGCCGATGATGTTCGCGGCAAGCACGCCAGTGAGAAAAATCACCAGCAAGGTAAGAATGGCGCCGATACCGGGGATATTGAGGCCCAGCAACGCCAGCGGACGTAATGATTCCGGCACCAGCAACAGGCTCTGGTCCAGGGTCCCGATCAGCAGATTGAGCACCCAGACAGTAATGACCAATGGCACCCAGATCAGCAAGCCGGTAATGAAATAGCGTCTCATGTCTCTAAATACAAATGACTTGGCTCGCCATCAAAACGCACTGTACATATCTATTGTCAGCTTAGTGGCAGGCACAGCCACCGCCACAGCTTCCAGCTGGCTTCGCCTCTTCCTTGGGTTTGGAGCCGCCTTTGAAGTCAGTCTGGTACCAGCCGTCGCCCTTGAGCTGGAAGCCAGCCGCACTCAGCATTTTAGCCAGGGTTTCCTTGCCGCACTCAGGGCAGGTTGTGAGCGGCGCATCACTCATCTTCTGAATAAATTCCTTCTGGAATCCGCAATCGGAACAACGGTATTCATAAATTGGCATGGTCACGCTCCTGTTAAATTCATCCCGGATACTACGCATTGAAATGGGGTTAATCCAGACACAATTCAAGCTGCCTGGTGTTAAAAACTGTATTCAAAGGCAAGGTTCAGGTAAGGATGGTTATTTTATTGCATTTTCCATCTAAAAAGTGACCCATTTCGTCAAATCATCAAAGGTTTGAAAACCTGCTGTAGTGCATGTTTTTCAAAGAGAAAAAACAAAAAAGCGAGAAGCCAAGCCTCCCGCCATCCTGTTTTAAGCTCACGCCAAATCAGGCAATCGCTAGAACGGTTGTGTATACAACACGCATGTAAACAAGTATGCATCTATTTGTTTTTATTGTAATATTTCAACAAATAAAGCAACAATTACGGATTTAGCGTAAACAACACAACCACTTCACAAACAATTGGTTCCATTTTACAGGTCAGCTTGGCGAATAGGGAACAATTTCCACCCCAACAAAATCAGCCCTGTCCTATCTGATCCACCTCACGCTGAATCCGTTGAAAAAGTGATTCCACGCTGGTTTTTTCGTCAAACTGCATGTAGGTCAAAACCAAAAGCGTCAGAGGATGAATAGCCATTGTCTCTGCAATATCCTGGATTTTTTCCAGTGTCGGATTTTTGAGCCCCCGCTCCAGAGTGCTAAGGTAAGTCCGGCTTGAAACCGCTGAAAAATCCTCCTGAGTGAGACCCTTTGCCGTCCTGGCTGCTTTTAATGCTTTTGCGAATGCACGCTGGATGTCCATTGTTGTTCCAAAAAACATGAAGCAACCATCTAGCCAGAGCGAATACTATAGGACTACAATCTATAGTGTTCATTTCGAACTGAATCAGCGGCCTTGATTTAGAAACCCTACGGCAGATAGTCAACATACCGTATAACACCCAATGTTGGATTTTTTCATGTTTTATACTCATTCAGAAGCGGAATTCGCGCTTCCCCCCGGCCTGGCCTCCCTCGGTGAACGAGGCTGGCACTGGGTCGAACTCTCCCTCCAAATTCCATACTTCCTTTTGTCTATGGACGTCGAGATTCAGGAAGTCTCCTTCCGGAGACATTATGTTTTCGGCCTGCTAAGGGATGCGATGAGCTTGATAACCTCATCAAAGAATGTGATTCAGAACATAGAAATAGGACTTTTGAGCCCGGGTTTCATGAATGGCAGCAGTTCCTACCAGCTTGGTCGAGTGACAGAAATATGGGGATTTCGGGATAGCGACGTGCAAATCTTCGTCATGTCAGATGGCGCGAAGTTTCACTTCCCACCCCGCGAAGATAGCCTGAATGACGAAGAAATGGAGTTGGTTATTAGCCTCTAGCCCACTGCATTTTGTGAACAATGCTAGCGTTTTGCGCAACAAGAATAACAGCAAAGGATAATCTGATGGCAGATGAAACGGAGATGAGCTCAATTGGAGCGCAGTTGGACGCACTGATACCCAAAATTCTGGACGACATTATCCGTGAGAATCGTGACAAAGCTGAACTCAGGTTGGCAACCGAGGAAGAAGTATGTGCCCTGTTCACCACCCTTAAACCAGGCCCAGTCAAGCAGCGGATCGACGATTGGTATTTTATCAATCTGCACATCAAGCCACTCAGCCAATCGCAGCTGATTCTGCTTGGATACCTCAAAGGAGAAGGCCTCCCCTGGATTACGTCCGTTGTGACGGGGATTGACCTGAAAAACCACCTCGTGACCACGCGTAGCGGATCTATTTATGCGATCGGAAACCGGGGAAAAGAGGAGGAGCCCGATTCCCAATTGCTGGCAACCGTATGTGCGGTCATGCACAAATGGGGCATGGGCACGTTTCTGGGGGTTCCACCCTGGTTCTTTTGAGAGGCTACTGTGAATGAAACTGCACATCATGTCAGACCTACATACCGAAATGCGGCGCTTCGGCGATTCGTTCAACCCGTACATACGCCAGCCTTGGTGACATTGAAAACAAATCGTTTGGCGAAAGTCTGGTGATCGAACTATGAAACACGTCCAATTTGTTTCTAGGCATGTGGCCGTGTCCAGTCTAACACCCCGTAAAACGCTGCATCATGTTTGAGGTAGGCTGGAAAAAATGGAGTCCAACGTTTCTGTAAAATCATGGGAACGGAGGACGAAGATGGAACGATTACCAAGAGGGGTTTACAGCCCTGAATTTCGGGAGCAGGCAGTTCGTTTGCATGAAGTTGATGGATT
>JAHJGO010000006.1 GCA_018824405.1 Gammaproteobacteria bacterium | reverse complement strand
TAATATTCTATAAATTATTGAAATAAAATAATTAAATGCGAGGTCTGGCTTGACATCCGAGGCCGCTCGCGCCTAAGCTTCCCTCTAACTATTACGCTAAACGTGGAGCTACGGAATGTTGGAAAACTATTTTCCAATCTTGGTGTTTGTAGCGGTCGGTCTCATGGTTGGGGTCGGTCCGATGGTCGCAGGATTCGTTCTTGCGCCTCACCGCCCGGATAGCGAAAAAAACTCTCCCTACGAATGCGGCTTTGAAGCCTTCGAAGATGCGCGTATGAAGTTTGACGTGCGTTATTATCTGATAGCCATCCTTTTTATCCTGTTTGACCTGGAAATCGCGTTCCTTTTCCCTTGGGCGGTGGTGCTCGAAGAGATCGGTTTGTTCGGTTATCTGTCCATGGTGATCTTTCTTGCCATTCTGGTGGTGGGGTTCATTTATGAATGGAAAAAAGGGGCCCTCGAATGGGAATAGAAGGCGTCTTTGAGAAGGGTTTTGTAACGACCACCCTCGATACGGTCATCAACTACACGCGCACTGGTTCCTTGTGGCCCATGACCTTTGGTCTGGCCTGTTGCGCAGTTGAAATGATGCAGGCGGGTGCTTCGCGTTACGATCTCGACCGCTTCGGGATTGTGTTTCGCCCTAGTCCACGTCAGTCCGATGTCATGATTGTGGCGGGAACGCTGACCAATAAGATGGCGCCAGCCTTACGCAAGGTGTATGACCAGATGGCTGAGCCTCGCTGGGTTGTTTCGATGGGGTCCTGCGCCAACGGGGGCGGTTATTATCATTACTCATACTCGGTGGTTCGTGGTTGCGATCGGATTGTGCCGGTCGATGTATATGTACCAGGCTGTCCGCCCACGGCTGAAGCCTTGTTATATGGGTTGATTCAGTTGCAAAGCAAGATTCGCCGTACCAATACCATTGCCCGCTAAAGAAGAATAAGAGCTGAAACTAATGAATGCTTTTCTCCAAGGTCTTGCTGGTTCGCTACAGAACGCACTTGCCGGTAAGTCATTCACACTCACAGAGCGTTTGGATGAGCTGACGCTGGTTGTGCAGGATGTGGATTGGGCTTCTGCGGCACTGATTTTGCGCGACCACCCGGAATTGCGTTTTGAACAATTGATCGATGCTTGCGGTATGGACTACAGCGATTATGGGCATGGCCAATGGGAAGGGCGACGTTTTGCGGCGGTGTACCACCTTTTGTCGGTTAGTCTCAACCAGCGTGTGCGTGTGCGCGTATTTGCTCCAGATGATGATTTCCCAATGGTGGATTCAGTCACGAGTGTCTGGCCTGCCGCCAACTGGTATGAACGTGAATGCTTTGACTTATACGGTATTGTGTTCAAGGGTCATGACGACCTGCGCCGTATCCTGACTGACTACGGCTTCATTGGACACCCCTTCCGCAAGGATTTTCCACTTTCCGGCAATGTGGAAATGCGTTATGACCCAGATCAGCATCGAGTTATCTACCAGCCGGTAACGGTTGAGGAGCGGGTGCTGGTGCCGCGTACCATACGCGAGGATAGCTACAGTGCCTGAAATCAGAAATTACACCCTTAACTTCGGCCCTCAGCACCCCGCTGCACATGGCGTGTTACGCATGGTGCTGGAGCTTGACGGCGAAGTGGTGATGCGCGCCGATCCCCACATCGGCCTGCTGCATCGTGGTACAGAAAAACTTGCTGAGCATAAGACTTTCCTGCAATCGGTCCCTTATATGGACCGTCTTGATTATGTTTCGATGATGTGCAACGAGCACGCTTATGTCATGGCGATCGAGAAGCTGCTACAGCTCGAAGTGCCTTTGCGTGCTCAGTACATCCGCGTCCTGTTCGATGAAATCACCCGCATTCTCAATCATCTGCTGTGGATCGGAGCTCATGCGCTTGACGTCGGTGCGATGACCATGTTCCTGTACGCATTTCGTGAGCGCGAGGATCTGATGGATTGCTACGAGGCGGTGTCAGGAGCACGCCTGCACGCAGCCTACTACCGTCCTGGCGGGGTTTATCGTGACCTGCCGGATAGCATGCCGCAATATGACCTGTCGAAAATGCCCAAGCATAACGCCGGTGACATCAAGTTCATGAATTCCAACCGTCAGGGCTCCATGCTGGATTTCATCGACGATTTCTGCCAGCGCTTCCCTGCATACGTCGATGAATATGAAACATTGCTGACCGATAACCGCATCTGGAAGCAGCGAACAGTGGGTATCGGCGTGATCACGCCCGAGCGGGCGCTGGCCAAGGGTTTGACCGGTCCGATGCTGCGTGGCTCCGGCGTGGTGTGGGATATTCGCAAGCATCAGCCGTATGAGGTCTATGATCAGGTTGAGTTTGATGTGCCGGTTGGGACTAACGGAGACTGTTACGACCGCTACCTTATCCGCATGGAGGAAATGCGCCAGTCCAACCGTATCATGATGCAATGCGTGGAATGGCTGCGTAAGAATCCAGGCCCGGTGATGACGGAGAACCACAAGGTAGCACCGCCAAACCGAGAATCCATGAAGAGCAACATGGAAGAATTGATTCATCACTTCAAACTATTCAGTGAAGGTATGCATGTTCCTGCTGGGGAAGCCTATTGTGCAGTTGAGCATCCCAAGGGCGAGTTTGGCATTTATCTGGTGTCCGATGGTGCAAATAAGCCGTATCGTTTGAAGATACGTGCACCGGGTTTTGCGCATATGCAGGCTATGGACGAGATGGCGCGCGGGCACATGATTGCCGATGTGGTGGCCCTGATGGGCACGATGGATATCGTGTTCGGTGAAATTGACAGGTAGTTGAAATTAGACAGGATTTGCGGGATCAACAGAATAAGAATTTGGGCTGAATGTTCGAAGCCTGCAGCATCTGTTGCCTGACTCCATTAAAAGAACTTTAAAGAATGTTAAGCCAAGAATCCCTAGCGAAAATTGACCGTGAAATCGCAAAATATCCAGCCGAGCAGAAGCAATCGGCGGTGATGGCTGCGTTGCGGATTGCCCAGGATGAGTTGGGCTGGTTATCGACCGAAACCATGAACTTCGTGGCGAATTATCTCGGCATGGTGCCTGTGGCAGTGTACGAAGTGGCCAGTTTCTACAACATGTATGAGTTGCATCCGGTCGGCAAGTACAAGATCACTGTTTGCAGCAATCTTTCCTGTACCCTGATGGGAGCTGATGGGATCGCTGAACATATGAAGAAGAAACTTGGCATTGGTTTTGGAGAAACGACAGGGGATGGCCGTTTTACTCTCAAAGAGGGCGAGTGCCTGGGTGCCTGCGGCGATGGCCCACTCTTTCTGGTCAACAACAAGCGCATGTGTGGATTTCTTTCCCCTGAGAAGGTCGATCAGATTCTGTCGGAGCTCGAATAATGGCTAATGAAGTCATCTTTCACTCCATACACCAGCCCGAATCGTGGAAATTATCGAGCTACCTTAGCGTAGGTGGCTATGAGACACTTAAAAAGGTTGTAACGGAAAATGTTTCTCCTGAAGAAATTATCAGTCAGGTAAAATTATCAGCTCTACGTGGAAGAGGGGGCGCAGGATTTCCAACAGGCCTCAAGTGGAGCTTCATGCCACGTCACTTCCAGGGTGACAAATACATCGTTTGCAATACGGACGAGGGCGAACCTGGGACCTTCAAGGATCGTGACATCATTCGTTACAATCCGCACCAGCTCATTGAAGGCATGGCAATTGCCGCCTATACCATGGGCGTCAAGGTCGGTTATAACTACATTCACGGCGAAATCTGGGAGTGCTACGAGCGCTTCGAAGAGGCACTGGAAGAAGCGCGAGCTGCGGGCTTTCTGGGTGACAATCTGTTTGGCACCGATTTCTGCTTCAATCTGCATGCGCACCAGGGCTATGGCGCCTATATCTGTGGCGAAGAAACGGCACTGCTGGAATCTATTGAAGGTAAAAAAGGTCAACCGCGCTTCAAGCCGCCTTTCCCGGCAAGTTTTGGGTTGTATGGAAAACCCACCACCATCAACAATACGGAAACCTTCGCCAGTATTCCCTATATTATTCGCCACGGCGGACAGAAGTTTCTTGATCTGGGCAAACCGAATAATGGCGGTACCAAGATATTTTCAGTTTCCGGGCACGTCAATAAGCCGGGTAATTTCGAAATCGGCATGGGCACCCCATTTTCTGAACTGCTCGAAATGGCTGGCGGTGTACGAAGTGGCCACAAGCTGAAGGCCGTAATTCCTGGTGGCTCGTCGGTGCCGGTATTGCCCGCCGAAATCATCATGGACTGCACCATGGACTACGATTCGTTGGCCAAGGCAGGCTCCATGCTGGGTGCCGGATCCGTGATCGTGATGGATGAGACAGTATGCATGGTGAAGGCGCTGGAGCGTCTGTCCTATTTTTATTTTGAAGAATCCTGTGGTCAGTGCACGCCGTGCCGTGAAGGTACTGGATGGCTATATCGCGTGATTCACCGCATCGAACACGGCAAGGGCAAGCCGGAAGATCTGGACTTGCTGGATTCCGTGGCAAGCAACATCATGGGTCGTACCATCTGTGCCCTGGGTGATGCTGCGGCAATGCCGGTGCAGGGGATGCTCAAGCATTATCGTAATGAATTTGAGTATCACATCGAGCACAAGAAGTGCATGGTTTGAAAAAAATGAAAACTGATCGCTAAAATGGCTCACATCGAAATTGACGGCAAACAGGTAGAAGTTACAGACGGCAGCACCGTAATGGATGCTGCACGTCAGGCGGGAATCTATATTCCCCACTTCTGCTATCACAAAAAACTCTCCATCGCCGCCAACTGCCGTATGTGCCTGGTACAAGTGGAAAAAGCACCCAAGCCTCTGCCTGCATGTGCAACGCCAGTAACGGATGGGATGAAGGTTCTGACCCGCTCCGAATCTGCGATCCGCGCCCAGAAGGGGGTAATGGAGTTCCTGCTGATCAACCATCCACTGGATTGTCCGATTTGCGACCAGGGTGGGGAGTGTGAATTGCAGGATTTGGCGCTGGGCTATGGTGGTGTGGCATCGCGCTATGAAGAAGAAAAACGGGTTGTGACCAACAAAGAGTTGGGGCCGCTGATTTCGACCGACATGACGCGCTGTATTCACTGTACCCGCTGTGTGCGTTTTGGGCAGGAAATTGCAGGCGTCATGGAGCTGGGCCAGGCAGGGCGCGGAGAGCACTCCGAAATCATGCCTTTTGTCGAGCGCACGGTGAATTCCGAATTGTCAGGAAACATGATTGATTTGTGTCCGGTGGGGGCGCTTACCAGCAAACCATTCCGTTACACCGCTCGAGCCTGGGAACTGACCCGCCGTGCTTCCATCAGCCCGCACGACAGTCTTGGTGCCAATCTTGCCGTGCATGTGAAGAGCAACCGAGTGATGCGCGTAGTGCCGCGAGACAATGAGTCGATCAATGAATGCTGGTTATCCGACAAGGACCGCTATTCCTATGAGGCCCTGAATTCCGAGCAGCGCCTCACTCAGCCCATGATCAAACATCATGGAGAGTGGCAGGAGTGCGACTGGCAGACTGCTCTGGAATATGTGTCCAACGGCCTGAAACGCATACGTGACGATCATGGCGCAGCCCAGATTGGCGCATTGGCGACACCACACAGCACGCTTGAAGAGCTCTATCTGTTACAGAAATTTGTACGTGGACTGGGCAGTGGAAACGTTGATCACCGTACGCTTCAAGCCGATTTCTCAGCGGATGGCGCGACTCAGGGCGCGCCATGGCTGGGACAAAGCATTGCCAAGTTACAGGAGCTGGATCGCGTCCTGGTGGTAGGCAGTAATTTGCGCAAGGATCACCCATTGCTTGCACATCGTTTACGCCAGGCTGTCAAGGCAGGCGCTGAACTGAATCTGCTGAATCCGGTTGATGACGATCTGCTGTGTCGGGTGGCAAATAAATTAATCGTGTCGCCTGCTGACATGCAGAATGGCCTTGCCCAAGTTCTTAAGGCCCTTGCGGAAATCAAGCAGACAACGGTGCCACGGAGCGTTGCGGATGTTACGGTCACACCATCCGCGCAATCCATCGCTGCCAGTCTGGCAGGGGGAAACAAAGCGGCAGTCCTGTTGGGCAACTTGGCTCTGCATCACCCCGCTTACAGTGAAGTACATGGCATCGCGCAGGAAATAGCGCGTGTTTCAGGCGCCACTCTGGGAATTATGGGAGAGGCTGCAAACAGCGTTGGTGCCTATCTGGCCGGGGCGGTGCCATTCGCTGGCCTAATGGGCAAACCTGCAATGGTTGGCATGAATGCGGCTGAAATGCTGCAAAGCCCGCGCCTGGCTTATTTGCTGCTGAATACCGAGATTGAGCTGGATTGTCACGATCCGCAACTGGCATCGAAAGCGATGGAAAATGCCGAATTGATCGTAGCCATGAGTGCCTTTCGCCATCAGGCTATGAACTACGCTGACGTAATTCTGCCTGTCGCGCCGTTTGCCGAGACATCAGGCACATTCGTGAATACCGAAGGCCGTGCGCAGAGCTTTAACGCTGTCGTCAAACCTCAAGGTGAAGCGCGTCCTGCCTGGAAAGTACTGCGTGTGTTGGGCAATATGTTTAACCTGAACGGGTTTGATTACAACAGCTCGGAAGAAGTCCGTGCAAAAGTTCTTGGCTTGGGCGATGAAGACTTGCTGGCTGCATGTGCCAACCAGCTCAAAAGTCTGGTTGAATTCAAGCTTGCACCCGCTGGTGGTGGGGTGCAGCGTATCGCCGAAGTGCCGATTTATCAGGCGGATGCCCTGGTTCGCCGAGCTGATTCTCTACAGCGTTCGGTGGATGGCGCGGCCCCGGAAGTTGCAATGAGTGGCGCGTTGATGGCTCAACTGCAGCTTGAGAATGGCGGCATGGCCATGGTGCGCCAAGGCGCGGGAAGTACAGTAATGCGTGCAAGACGGGATGACAAGCTACCACCGGGTTGTGCGCGGGTTCCAGCATCGCACCCTCTGACTGCCAATCTGGGCGCGTTGTTTGGTGAAATTGTGGTTGAGAAGGCCTGATATGATGGAATTCTTTCAATCCCTGCTGGGTCCTCTTTGGCCATTGGTGTGGACGCTGGTGAAAATCGTCGTCATCGTTGGCCCCCTGCTTCTGGCTGTGGCTTATGTCACTTATGCTGAGCGGAAAGTGATTGGCTACATGCAGGTTCGTATCGGCCCTAATCGCGTCGGTCCACTGGGGTTGCTGCAGCCGATTGCGGACGGCGTGAAGCTGATGATGAAGGAAATCATCATTCCCAGCGGAGCCAACAAGAAACTCTTCCTGCTCGGGCCGGTTCTGGCAATGGCTCCGGCATTGGCTGCCTGGGCGGTTGTGCCTTTTTCGCCGGAATTGGTGTTGGCGAATATTGATGCCAGCCTGCTCTATATCATGGCCATCACTTCCATGGGTGTGTATGGAATTGTGCTGGCAGGCTGGGCCTCCAACTCTAAATATCCATTCCTCGGTGCCATGCGTTCCGCGGCACAGATAGTGTCTTACGAAATTGCCATGGGATTCGCCCTGGTCGGTGTGCTGATGGCGGCACAAAGCCTCAACCTGGTTGAAATTGTCAATGCGCAGAAGGGAAGCAGTTTTTTCAGCTGGTACTGGCTGCCGTTGTTTCCGATGTTTTTGGTGTACCTGATTTCATCAGTGGCAGAAATCAACCGCGCACCTTTTGACGTGGCCGAAGGCGAATCAGAAATTGTGGGCTTCCATGCCGAGTATTCAGGCATGGCATTTGCGGTATTCTTCCTCGCTGAATATGCAAACATGATCCTGGTTGCCACACTGACAGCATTGATGTTCCTGGGAGGGTGGCTGCCGCCATTCGATGTTGCGCCTTTTACCTGGATTCCCGGTTTCTTCTGGCTGATTGCAAAAATCTGTTTTGTGCTGTTCCTGTTCCTGTGGTTCCGGGCGACGTTTCCTCGCTACCGCTACGACCAGATCATGCGCCTGGGATGGAAGGTGTTCATTCCGGTAACACTGATATGGCTGCTGTTTGTCGGCGCCATGATGCAGACCCCGCTGGGTTATTTGTTCCATTGAAGAGCAAGACTAAATAGAAATGATGAAAAGCCTAAATGCATTCTTCAAAAGTCTGCTCCTGATCGAGTTGCTTCAGGGCATGGCCGTGACCGGTCGCTATTTGTTCGCGCGCAAGATTACGGTGCAATTTCCTGAGGAACGCACCCCGATGTCGCCTCGTTTCCGTGGGCTCCATGCTCTGCGGCGTTACCCTAATGGCGAGGAGCGTTGCATTGCGTGCAAGTTATGCGAAGCGGTTTGTCCGGCCATGGCGATTGAAATTGACATGGAAGAACGTGCGGACGGAACACGACGCACGACGCGTTACGATATCGACCTGACCAAGTGCATATTCTGTGGATATTGCGAAGAATCCTGCCCGGTGGATTCCATTGTTGAGACACGGGTTTTTGATTACCACGGCGAAAAGCGTGGTGACCTTTACTACACCAAACAGATGCTGCTGGCAGTGGGCGATAAGCATGAAGCTCAAATCGCCAAGGACAGGGCAGCAGATGCGAAATACCGCTAGTTTTTTGACAGGATTCAGTAAATGAATGTGCAAACGCTGATCTTCTATTTTTTTGCCACGATTCTGCTGGGAGCTGCAGCACGTGTGGTGACTGCGCGCAATCCGGTGCACTCGGCACTGTTTCTGGTGTTGGCTTTCTTTACCGCAGCCGCGCTGTGGATCATGCTGCAGGCCGAGTTTCTCGCCATTGTGCTGGTGCTGGTGTATGTGGGGGCAGTGATGGTGCTGTTTCTGTTCGTCGTGATGATGCTGGATATCAACTACGATACCCTGCGCGAGGGTTTCTGGGATAACTTGCCCTTCGCACTGCTGGTGGCTGTTCTGATGGCTGCCGAAATGGCGGTGGTAGTCGCCGGACGCAATTTCTGGGCGAATGGAAGTGGCGTTTCGCCAGTAATTCACGGACCCGAATACAGCAACATCAAGGAATTGGGTCGCCTGATCTACACTGAGTATGTATACCCGTTCGAAATCGCTTCAGTGATACTTCTGGTGGCAATTGTGGCAGCCATTGCGCTCACTCTGCGTCGCCGCAAGGACACAAAATATCAGGATCCAGCACAGCAAATTGCAGTTCGCCGTAATGATCGTCTGCGTATCATTTCTGTCGAAACCGACACCAAGCTGATGAAAAAACAGGAAGTTATACAGCAAACGGAGCAACAATCTTGAGGAATCACCTGTGCTGACTCTATCCCACTACCTGGTACTTGGGGCCATCTTGTTTGCCATCAGCGTGCTGGGAATTTTCCTTAATCGCAAGAATGTGATTGTGCTGTTAATGGCCATCGAGCTGATGCTGCTGGCCGTAAATATGAATTTTGTAGCATTTTCACATTACCTTAACGATACGGCAGGCCAGGTTTTCGTCTTCTTTATTCTGACCGTAGCCGCTGCTGAAGCAGCTATCGGACTGGCTATTCTGGTGGTGCTATTCCGCAATTTGCGTACGATTAACGTGCAAGACCTGGATCATTTGAAGGGATAAGCGTCAGCGCCTGTTCATAACCCCTGACCGCCAATACGAACCATGACCGAAATGCAAAAACTTTATCTGCTTGTGCCTCTGGCCCCACTTGTCGGGGCGGTGATTGCCGGCTTGTTCGGCAAAATGATTGGCCGCACGCTGACGCATTGGGTGACGATTGTCGGCGTTGCTATTTCATTTATTGCATCCGTTGTGATTTTTCAGGATGTGAGGGCTGGGCACGTATTTAATGGCAGTGTCTATACCTGGCTGACATCGGGCGAGATGCGTTTCGAGATCGGCTTTCTGATCGACCAGTTGTCCGCCCTGATGATGGTGGTGGTGACTTTCGTTTCACTCATGGTCCATATCTATACCATCGGCTATATGGCGGAAGACCCGGGTTATCAGCGCTTCTTCAGCTACATCTCGCTGTTTACCTTTTCCATGCTGATGCTTGTAATGAGCAACAACTTCCTGCAGTTGTTCTTTGGCTGGGAAGCAGTGGGCCTGGTGTCCTATTTGCTGATCGGTTTCTGGTACACAAAGCCAACTGCCATCTATGCCAATCTGAAAGCATTTCTGGTCAATCGTGTTGGCGACTTTGGTTTCCTGCTGGGTATTGGCATGGTGCTGGCCTACTTCGGCACCCTGGATTACGCCGCTGTATTTTCATTGGCGCCGGAGATGTCCAGTCACAGCGTCAGCCTGTTGCCCGGCGAAACCTGGAGTCTGCTGACGGTCATCTGCATTCTGCTGTTCATCGGCGCCATGGGTAAGTCTGCGCAATTTCCGCTGCACGTCTGGCTGCCGGATTCAATGGAAGGCCCGACGCCGATTTCTGCCCTGATTCACGCTGCCACCATGGTTACTGCCGGTATCTTCATGGTGTCACGCATGTCGCCGTTGTTCGAATTGTCGGAAACCGCGCTTTCTTTTGTCATTGTGATTGGCGCTATCACTGCGTTATTCATGGCTCTGATTGCCATCGTGCAGACAGATATCAAACGTGTCGTGGCTTATTCCACACTCTCCCAGTTGGGCTACATGACAGTGGCACTGGGCGCATCAGCCTATTCGGCAGCAATGTTCCATCTGATGACTCACGCTTTTTTCAAGGCAGTGCTGTTTCTTGGAGCAGGTTCTGTGATCATGGCCATGCACCACCAGCAGGACATGCGTTACATGGGTGGCCTGCGCAAATACATGCCGATCACTTATCTGACCGTGCTCATTGGTGCCATTGCGAATGCCGGATTGCCACCTTTTGCCGGATTTTTCTCCAAAGACTCGATCATTGAGGCGGTTTCTCTTTCGAGTATTCCTGGGGCGGGTTTTGCATATTTAGCGGTACTGGCTGGCGTGTTTATCGGCGGCTTTTACTCCTTCCGCCTTGTTTTCTTCACGTTCCACGGCGAGGAACGTTTCCGCCATGCTCCTTCTGCTGGTCATGGGCATCATGACGACCACGGCCACCATGGATCGGCCGATCCGCACGAAACGCCATGGGTGGTTACCCTGCCCCTGATCCTGCTTGCGATCCCGTCCGTTGCCGCCGGCTGGCTGATCGGGCCTATGCTGTTTGGCGGTTATTTTGGCGATTCCATTCTAATTTCGCCTGACCATCATGGCATGGCCCATATGGCGGACGAGTTTCACGGTGTGTTGGCGATGATGGTACACGCGCTGACTACGCTTCCTTTCTGGCTTGCGGTCGGCGGCGCTGGAACAGCCTGGTACCTGTATATCGTCCGCCCTGAACTGCCGACGACAATCAAGGCAAAATTCAGCCTGATATCAACCATTCTTGAGAAAAAATACGGTTTTGATGCATTCAATGACTTTTTCTTTGCTGGCGGTGCCCGGGCGCTTGGCCGCGGTCTCTGGCGCATTGGTGATGTGTGGCTGATTGACGGCTTGTTTGTAAACGGTACTGCACGTCTGGTTGGGTGGTTTTCTGCGCTGATCCGGCATGTACAGTCCGGTTATATTTACCACTACGCCTTTGCCATGATCATCGGCGTGTTTTTGATGATCTCGCTGTTCGTTAGGTAATAAGACAGAGTTATTTAGGGAAGTTATGAGCGAAGGTTCGACATTGTTAAGCTGGGTCATCTGGTTGCCAATTTTGGCAGGACTGCTGGTGCTTGCTACGGGCAGTGACCGTAATGCGCAATTTGCCCGACTTATTGCACTAATTGGAGCCGGTGCAAATTTCCTGATGAGCATCCCGCTCTTCACGGGCTTCAATCGCCTGACCAGTGACATGCAGTTTGTTGAAAAGGCTTCCTGGATCGAGACCTTCAATGTTTCTTATCATCTCGGTGTGGATGGCATTTCCGTACTGTTCATTATTCTCACTACTTTTACCACTCTGCTGGTCGTGATTGCCGGTTGGAAGGTGATTGAAAAGAAAGTGGCGCAATACATGGCTGCCTTCCTGATTATGTCCGGCTTGATGATCGGCGTTTTCTCTGCGCTGGATGCAGTGCTGTTTTATGTTTTCTGGGAGGCCATGCTGATTCCGATGTTTATCGCTATCGGTGTATGGGGCGGACCTAACCGGGTGTATGCAGCAGTCAAATTCTTCCTGTATACCTTGCTTGGCTCTTTGCTGATGCTGGTTGCGTTCATTTACCTGTACCACAAGTCAGGCGGCAGCTTCAGCATCCTTGATTATCACAGCATCCAGCTTGATCTGGATGTGCAGGTGCTTCTCTTCATCGCATTCTTTACAGCATTCGCTGTCAAGGTGCCAATGTTCCCGGTTCATACCTGGTTGCCAGATGCTCACGTGGAAGCGCCGACTGGCGGTTCGGTGGTGCTGGCAGCGATCATGCTGAAATTGGGCGCTTACGGTTTTCTACGCTTTTCCCTGCCTATCCTGCCTGATGCAAGTCATGCTTTATCAGGGTTCATGATTACCCTTTCCCTGATTGCTGTGGTTTATATCGGCCTTGTGGCGCTGGCACAAAGTGACATGAAAAAGCTGATTGCTTATTCTTCCATTTCGCACATGGGATTCGTGACGCTCGGGTTCTTTCTTTTTAGCGACTTGGGCATGGAAGGCGCGCTGGTACAGATGATTTCTCATGGCTTCATCTCAGCTGCGATGTTTCTTTGCGTGGGTGTAATGTATGACCGCATGCATTCACGTGAAATCTCCGATTATGGTGGTGTGGTGAATACCATGCCCAAGTTTGCAGCCTTCTTCATGCTATTTGCCATGGCTAATTCCGGACTTCCAGGAACGAGCGGTTTCGTCGGTGAATTCATGGTGATTCTGGCGGCGCTCAAAGTTAACTTCTGGTACGGTTTTCTTGCCGCGACAACCCTGATTTTTGGTGCTGCATACACTTTGTGGATGTACAAGCGTGTTGTATTCGGCCCAGTGGCAAACACTCATGTCGAACATTTGACCGACATCACCAAGCGGGAAATTCTTGTGCTGGGATTGCTGGCTGTAGCAGTTCTCGGAATGGGGCTTTATCCCCTGCCCTTTACCGAAGTGATGCACGCTTCGGTCAACAACCTGCTCGCCCACGTGGCACAAAGTAAACTGTAAAGGGCCGTTTCATGACATTTCCCATGCCCAACCTGATCCCTGCGCTGCCAGAAATATTTGTGCTGGTAATGGTTTCGTTGATTCTCATCATTGACCTGTTTCTTTCGGCCAAGAACCGCTTTATTACTTACGCGTTGACGCAGATTACCCTGCTGGGGGCAGCCTGGATCACGGTTTCGACGCATGGCGCGGTTCCGGAATATACCTTCAGCAACATGTTTGTTGATGATGCCATGAGCGATGTGCTCAAGTTGATGAGCTATATAGCGGTGTCAGTTGTGCTGGTGTACTCCCGGACTTACATCAGCCAGCGTGGCATGTTCCGTGGTGAGTTTTTCGCCCTTGCGCTATTTGCGTTGCTGGGCATGATGGTCATGATCTCTGCTAATCATTTCCTAGTGCTCTATATGGGGCTTGAACTGCTTTCACTCAGCCTGTACGCCATGGTCGCATTGCAGCGTGACTCTTCGGTCGCGACCGAGGCGGCCATGAAGTATTTTGTACTTGGTGCACTTGCTTCCGGTCTGCTTTTGTATGGTATGTCAATGTTGTATGGTGCAACGGGTAGTTTGAATATCAACCAGGTTGCAACTGTAATTCAGCACAGCACGGGGAACCACGTGGTGCTGACCTTTGGCCTTGTATTTATTGTCGCAGGGCTGGCCTTCAAACTGGGTGTGGTTCCATTTCATATGTGGATTCCTGATGTGTATCAGGGCGCACCTACGGCTGTGACACTGTTCATTGGTTCGGCGCCCAAGATTGCTGCGTTCGCCTTTGTAATGCGCCTACTGGTGGAAGGTCTGCAAGGCTTGGTGCAGGACTGGCAGGGAATGCTGGTTATCATGGCGGTTCTCTCCATGGCTATCGGTAATATTGTTGCTATTGCTCAAACCAATATCAAACGCATGCTTGCCTATTCCACTATCTCTCACATGGGGTTTTTGCTGTTGGGTTTTCTTTCGGGAAGTCTGAACGGGTATAGCTCATCGATGTTTTATGTTCTGGTGTATGTGCTGATGAGTGTGGGCGGATTCGGCATGGTGTTGTTGATGTCACGCCAGGGGTTCGAGGCGGAGAATCTGGACGACTTCAAGGGGCTCAATCAGCGCAAACCGTGGTATGCCTTCATGATGTTGCTGTTTATGTTCTCCATGGCGGGAATACCTCCAACAGTCGGGTTCTACGCCAAGCTGTCGGTACTGCAGGCGGCATTGCAAGCCGGCTTCCTGTGGCTGGTCGTGGCCGCCGTGCTGTTTTCCGTGATTGGTGCGTTCTATTATCTGCGGATTATAAAACTGATGTATTTCGATGCGCCGCTGGATGATACGCCTATCCGTCCAGAGGGAGACATGGCGATTCTGATGAGCACCAATGGACTGGCCGTGCTTGCTTTGGGGATTATGCCTCAGCCATTGATGGCGCTATGCGCATATGCGATTCAGCGGTCACTGTTGTGATTACTGGCATGGCGATACTGCTGTTTCTGGGGTTCTTTGCAGCTAATCTGCCTTTTATTTCTAAGCGTTTACTGCTTGTTCTTCCGATGAAAGGCGGCAAGCACATCGGCTGGAATTTCTTGGAGCTGTTTGTGCTGTATTTTATCGTCGGTGGCGTGAGCTTGCTGCTGGAGGGGCAACTGGCACCTCGCCATTCTCAGAATTGGGAATTTTACGCGATCACTGCCTGCCTGTTTCTGGTGTTTGCGTTTCCTGGTTTTACCTACCGCTACCTATGGCGGAAGCGGTAGACAAACCCGTTTAATTAAGCGGCTTTCTGGAAGCGTTCTTTTGCTGCACGGGCTTCAGCTGCCTGTTCACTGGAATATGCACTTCCTGACCACAACATGCGGTAGGCAATTTCCTCATTTCCGTTCTCGCACAATTCCAGAACCTGCTGGAACAGTGGTTGAAAAGTCTCGGAACGGTGGGGCTGCTCATGCTCGTCAAAACTTTTCCAGAACGTTACAATCTGCGCTTCCTTGTCCTTTAGCGGACTTTCCACCGGTTGGCCAATTGAACTGCCTTCATTTGAAACTGCGCCACTATTCAGCATGACGAACCCACCGACGAAACCCGTGTCGGAGTGATAGGTTTTAACATTCTCACACAGGGTGGCAACCCGCTCTTCCAGATCGTCAACCGTGTATTCAGGTTTCAGGATTACGCGATTTACGGTCACAATGCCGTCAGAGGGAAATCCTTGAATCAGACTGGACATGTTTGCACTCCTTATCAAATTAAGAATATAAATAAATACTAATAAACATCGCCAAAATTAATAGAAGAATAAATATCGTCTATGGACATACCATACTAAAAGACTATGGTATTGTCAAACGCTGATGGAGTAAAAATGTCCTCTTCGGATCTAACAGAAAAGCAATTAAGCAGCCAGACTGTCTACCGCGGTGGCTTGCTGCATGTCAAAGAAGACCGGGTTCAGCTGCCGAATGGACAGTCAGCCCGGCGCGAATATATCCTTCATCCGGGTGCGGTTGTTATTATTCCGCTGCTGGCGAATGGACAGGTGGTAATGGAACGTCAGTTTCGCTATCCGCTGAATCGGGATTTATACGAACTCCCGGCGGGCAAGCTGGATGCGGGAGAAACGGCTTTGCTTTGTGGCCAGCGCGAACTGTTGGAGGAAACGGGGTATAGCGCTGCGAATTGGAGATATGTTGCCACTATCCATCCCTGTATCGGTTATTCGAATGAAAGCATGAGCTTATTCCTGGCACAGGATCTTACAGAGGGGGTACATCAGCGCGATGACGACGAGTTTCTCGAGGTGTTCACAGTGTCTTTGAGCGAAGCCCTCGAGTGGGTGCGCATCGGCCGAATAACTGATGTAAAAACGGTGATCGGGCTGTTCTGGGCGGAAAAAATTCTTAATGGCTGGCTACCACCGGAAATGGCACTTCCTGATAGCGTTTAAACCTTGATCTTTTTCTCCCAGCTAAGCAAAATCGGGTCATGACAAAAAGAACCAGTCAGGGTGAAATCAAGATAGACGAGACGGAGGATGTGATCCGTTGCCACGGTGCCTGGATACTTTCATATGCTGATCACTTGAGGCAGCGGGTAGATGCACTGACTTGGCCAGAGAACAAGGAACTTGTGCTGGACTGTAACCAGCTGGATGCCATGGATACAGCTGGGGCATGGCTGCTGTACCGGCTTCAGCGGGAAGTGGAGCGTGCGGGTTGCCGCCTGACTGTGCAGGGTCTGCAACCTGCTTTTACCGCATTGCTGGGCATAATTGCAACACGCGCCGAAGATGCAGAAGCCGTACTGCCTGTCCGGTACGGGGTGCTTGAGCGTCTGGGACGCAGATTTGCCGGCCACATGGAGCAGGCGGCCATGATGCTTGCTTTCATCGGCGAGGCCGCCATGTCTGCGCTGCGGCTTATCAAACAGCCTTCCCGCATACGGATTCGACCGCTGCTGCATAATATCCAGAGTGCAGGGTTCGAGGCGCTGCCGATCGTGGGATTGCTTTCTTTTCTGATGGGTGTGGTGGTTTCCTACCAGGGTGCCGAGCAACTGGCACGTTATGGCGCGAGTATTTTCGTGGCAGACCTGGTGGGATTGTCCATGTTGCGCGAGATGTCTCCCTTGCTGACTGCGATTATTGTTGCTGGTCGCTCCGGTTCGGCCTTTACTGCCCAGATTGGCACCATGAAGGTGACCGAGGAAATCGATGCCATGCGTACCATCGGGATCGCGCCCATGGATTTTCTGGTGCTGCCTAAAATACTGGCCCTCCTTATTGCTGTTCCCCTGTTGACTGTCTATGCGGATATTATGGGCATTGTGGGCGGCATGGTGATGGCCAAGACTCAACTTGGAATTCATTACGCAGACTTCATGGACAGACTGGAAGATGCAGTCAGGCTTTCCTCTTATCTTGTGGGTTTGGGCAAAGCGCTGGTGTTTGCGGTTATCGTCGGGGTCGTGGGTTGTTTCCAGGGCTTTCAGGTGGGCGGCAGCGCAGATAGTGTGGGCCGGCAAACTACCATCAGCGTGGTCCAGGCGATTTTCCTGGTGATCGTGATGGATGCGGTATTTTCCGTGATCTTCAGCTGGCTGAAAATCTGATGGCTGAACTGCCTTGTATTGTCGAAGTTGAGGGCATCTGCACGCAGTTTGGGTCTTTGATCGTGCATGAGAACGTCAGCCTGACAGTGCAGCAAGGCGAAATCTTTGCGCTGGTCGGCGGCAGCGGTTGCGGAAAATCCACGCTGCTGCGCGAAATTATTTTGCTGCAAAAACCTGTTTCAGGGTCGATAAAGGTATTTGGCCAGGATGTGCTGGGGCTGGATGACGAGGGCGCACTGCCTCTGCGTCGTCGCTGGGGAGTGATGTTCGAGCGAGGCGCACTGTTCAGTTCACTGACCGTGCTCGAGAACGTCGGTTTGCCTTTGCGTGAGCATACCGAGCTGGACAGTGGCCTGATCGATGAGCTGGCCGCGCTGAAAATTGCGCTCACCGGTCTGCCGGCCAGTGCCGGCGCCAAGTTTCCCAACGAGCTTTCGGGAGGCATGCGCAAGCGTGCTGCGCTGGCGCGTGCGCTGGCGCTGGAGCCGGAGCTGGTGTTTCTCGACGAGCCCACAGCCGGGCTGGACCCACTCAGCGCCAGCGGCTTTGATGAACTGGTGAAAAACTTGAAAGATTCTCTCGGCCTGACCATCATGATGGTGACGCACGATCTGGACTTGTTGTGGCGGGTGGCCGACCGGGTTGCCGTGCTGGGTGAGAACCGGGTGCTGGGAATAGGAACCATGGAAGAGCTGTCTCAGGCAGAGCACCCCATTATTCGCGAGTATTTTCATGGGGCGCGAGGTCGGGCAGCATGGGAGCAAGCATGGAAACAAAAGTAAATTACACCATCGTCGGGCTATTCGTGGTGCTGCTGTTCGGAGCGCTGGTGGCCGGCATTCTGTGGCTGAGCGGCGGTGCGCAATATCGTAAGGATTACGATACCTACCTTGCCTATATGCAAGAGTCGGTTGCCGGTCTGAATCTCAATGCACCGGTCAAATACCGCGGCGTTGAAGTCGGGCGGGTCAAACGCATTTCACTCGATCACGGCGAGCGTGTACGTCTGGAACTCGATATCGAACGCGGCACACCGATCAGGGAAAACACCGTGGCCGTATTGCGGGTTCAGGGACTGACCGGTATCGCCCAAGTCGAACTTAGCGGCGGCAGTCGCGATGCGCCAGATCTTAAAGCAAAGCCGGGCGAGAAATATCCTGTCATCAAGACCATCCCGTCGTTACTGACCCGGCTCGATACTGCGGGTTCAGATCTGCTTTCCAGTCTTAACCGGATTGCGGCAGGTTTCAGCGCTATTCTGGATGAAGATAACCGGCGTGCTTTCCGCAGTATGATGGCCGACATGGCAACGATCTCAGCCACTCTTGCGGCAAACAGGAATGCGATTGATGCCTCCATGCAGGGTGCTGCGCGCACCATGGATAACACGGCCAAAGTCAGTGCCGAATTGCCGCAATTGATCGAACGCATGAGCAAAAGTGCAGCGGCGCTGGAAAAGATGGCCAATGATGCTTCTCGTGCCAGCGTGGCGGTGCGCAAAACCGCAGATGGTGTCAGTGGAAGCATGACTCAGGTCACGGATAACGTGGTGCCGGAACTGGAACGCACCGTAATAGAAATGCGCGAACTAAGCGCAACGTTCAAACGTTTCAGCGAGGAAATTGAACGTAGTCCCAACATGTTGTTGCTGGGAAAGCAGCCGAATAAGCGCGGCCCCGGGGAATGAGGAAAATGC
The DNA here is from genome assembly GCA_018824405.1 of Gammaproteobacteria bacterium. GTDB lineage: Bacteria > Pseudomonadota > Gammaproteobacteria > Burkholderiales > Sulfuricellaceae > Sulfurimicrobium. Next base: position 226,628 of record JAHJGO010000006.1, on the reverse strand, counting down.
TATGAAATGGATGCGAACTGGAATCCTGGCTGTCGGCCTGATTTTCACGGCGAGTTGTAGTCCGCTGCAACCGGTCAAGAACGATGTGATCCGGACTTATGCCTTGCAGGCGCATTTCCAGAACGTTTCGGCGGCGCCAAGCGGTACTCCCGTGCTACTGGTGACCCGGTCACGGGCACACCCCGGTTTTGAGAGTTCGCGTATGGCGTATGTCAGGAAATCACACGAACTTGAATATTTTTCCCGCAATCAGTGGGTCGATACCCCTGAGAAAATGCTCGCGCCTCTACTGGTGCAGGCACTGGAAGCGAGCGGCGCATTTTCTGCGGTGTCGCTGGCTTCCGGGGGAATCACGGCGCAGCTGCGACTGGATAGCGAAATCGTGCGCCTGCAGCAGGAATTTACTTCTGCGCCGAGTCAAGTTCGTTTTACCCTGCGTGCTCAGCTGATCGATGTGGCAGGGCGACGCATCCTTGCAACGCGTGAATTCGATATAACCGAGAATGCCGCCAGCGATGATCCTTACGGGGGCGTAGTGGCCGCCAATCGCGCAGTGCACCGTGCCCTGAGCGAAGCGGCTGGTTTTTTTGCCGCTCAGGCCAGAGACTTCAAGCCTTGAGCGTGGCGTTGAATGATCTCGTGCCCACCGGCTTCATTGGCGTTTGGCAGCGGATTTCCATGGAAGCCAAAGGCAGGCCCGCGGATATCACGACACAGGCCTACTGGATCCAGACTTCCGCCTTGCAGGCAGATATGCGGGTCCCGGCGGGGCGGCCGGATTTTTCCGGTAAAGCCTCGCTGGCCGAATATAGTGTCGACGATCTGCTCTGGCTGGCGAGGCAGCAGGGCATTGCCGGCATGACCCTGGCCGGAGGCGAGCTGGTACACCGGCGGCGCCAGATCGACTATCAGCCCACGCGCGGGCGTGACAATACACACCGCATGCACTTCGAAGGCGAGTTGCTGGTGGATGAAAACTTGCAGGGCTCTGTGGTGGAGAAATGGCGTCGTCTTGCAGGTGCCGAGGGCGGCGTGATCACTTTGCGTCTGCTTGAAGAAGCCGAAGCGGATGGCCGCATTGTTCCGCGCAAGGGCTATCTGCTGGTGGTCAGTGATTATTTCCTGTTTGTGCGCGACCGGCCGGAATTTACGCGTCAGGCCGCTTCGCTGGAAGACCTGTTCGAAGCGCAGGATCTGGAGTGTGAAGAAATGGTGCCGTTTCTGGACTGCGAATTTTCGTTTGGCCGCCGCAGTGGTGGCGCCCAGCCCTGGATTATCGAGCTTTCTACACTTCCATATCGAGAGGGCAAGGCGCTGTTCTCGCCCGGACAGTTCGAAGCCTTGCGCGCAGGCGGAAATGCGCTGGTTCAGCGTGGCCGCGGACGTAACGGGTTGATCACGCGGCGCTGGTCCATCCACGAATGGACTGAGCCAGCAACAGCATAAGGGATGATTTTGGATACACAGCAGGTCAGGGGCTATTTACTCAAGCTGCAGAACACCATCGTCGAGCGTCTGGAGCAGGTGGACGGAAAATCATTTCACCGCGATTCGTGGGTGCGTCCGGAAGGCGGTGGCGGCAGCAGCTGCGTGTTGGAGAACGGCAATGTGCTGGAACGCGGCGGGGTCAATTTTTCCCATGTCTTCGGCCCCAACCTGCCGCCTTCCGCCAGTGCTCACCGTCCCGAACTGGCAGGGCGCAGTTTCGAGGCCATGGGCGTGTCGCTGGTGTTCCATCCCCGCAATCCGCATGCACCCACCGTGCACATGAACGTGCGCTGTTTCATTGCGCAGAAGGAAGGTGCCGATCCCGTTTGGTGGTTCGGCGGTGGCATGGATCTCACGCCCTACTACGGCTACGTGGAAGACGCCGTGCACTTTCACCAGACCTGCTTCGATGCCCTGCAGCCATTTGGCGGCGCGCATTATCCGCGCTTCAAGAAATGGTGCGACGAATACTTCTTCCTCAAGCATCGCCAGGAACCGCGCGGCATTGGCGGCATTTTCTTCGACGACTTCAACGAGCAGGATTTTGCCACCAGCTTCAGCCTGGTGCAAAGCGTGGGCGATCATTTCCTGTCAGCCTACATCCCCATCCTGGAACGGCGCAAGGATCAGCCCTACGGCGAGCGTGAGCGGGATTTTCAGGCCTGCCGGCGCGGGCGCTATGTGGAATTCAACCTGGTGTTCGACCGCGGCACTCTGTTCGGACTCCAGTCCGGTGGACGCACCGAGTCCATTTTGATGTCATTGCCGCCAATCGTGAAGTGGCGCTACGACTGGAAGCCCGAGGTGGGGAGTGCGGAAGCCAGGCTTTACAGCGATTTCCTGATCGGCAGGGACTGGCTAGGGGTCTGATCAGGACTGAGCGAATCGCTGCTGCAGGTACTGTATGATGTCGCCAGATTCGTACATCCACTGGCTATTACCTTGTTCATCGGTGATTTTCAGGCATGGGGTCTGGATCTTTCCTCCGCCCTGAAGCAAGGCTTCGCGGTGCTCGGGGTCGTGCTGCGCATCGCGCAGTTCGATGTTCAGCGACAGGCGGCTGATTTCCTTGCGCACCTTCATGCAGAAGGGGCAGGCCCTGAACTGGTAAAGTGTCAGACTGCGGCATTCCTGATCGACGCGCTGTTGCGCTTCAGCTGGACGTTCCATGCCCTTCGGGGTGCTCAGCTTCTCCCCCAGCAGCATGAAAGGCGTCAGTAGCAGGCGCAGGGTTCTGAAAAAAAATCGGATAATAAATTTCATGGGGTCTCTGTCGAAAAGTTGCCAAATGTCAGCAATGTGGCAAAGGGCGAGATTTTACTGTACTTGCAGGTTGAGCCCTAACGTTTCTTTCCTCCCAGGATCGACCCCAGCACGCCGCGGATGATTTCGCGCCCGAGTTGAGAGCCGACGGCGCGGGCTGCGCTTTTGATGGCGGCTTCCGCCACGCCCTGGCGGCGACCACCTCCACCCAGCATGTCGCCGATGCTGTCCAGCCAGCCGCCGCTGGAGGATTTTTCGCCTGCGGATTCGCCGGTCGGGGCGGAAGAGGGCGCTTGTTCCGCCCGTTCCTTCAGTTTTTCATAGGCGGATTCTCGATCCACTTCGGCTTCGTAGTGGCCGAATAGCACTGATTGCTTGATGATGGCCTGGCGCTGCTCGGGGGTGATAGGGCCGAGCTGGCTGCGCGGTGGGACAACCAGGGCGCGCTCCACCGGATGTGGGCGGCCCTTTTCGTCGAGCAGGGAGACCAGGGCTTCGCCCACGCCCATTTCGGTGATGGCGGCTTCCACGTCCAGGCCGGGATTGGCGCGGAAAGTTTCCGCTGCGGCACGTACCGCTTTCTGGTCGCGTGGTGTGAAGGCGCGCAATGCATGCTGGACGCGGTTGCCGAGCTGGCCCAGCACCTTGTCAGGAATGTCGAGCGGGTTCTGGCTGACGAAATAGACGCCCACCCCCTTGGAACGAATCAGTCTGACGACCTGTTCGATTTTATCCTGCAGCGCCTGGGGCGCATCGTTGAAGAGCAGGTGGGCTTCGTCGAAAAAGAATACCAGCTTGGGTTTTTCCACGTCGCCCACTTCCGGCAGAGTTTCATACAGTTCCGACAGCATCCACAGAAGGAAGGTGGCGTACATTTTGGGCGATTGCATCAGTTTGTCGGCGGCAAGGAGGTTGATCATGCCCAAGCCCCTGGCATCGCACTGCATCAGGTCATCGAGGTTCAGCGCAGGCTCGCCGAACAGTTTTTCGGCGCCTTCGGATTCCAGCGCGATCAGGCCGCGCTGGATGGCGCCGATGCTGGCGGCGGAGATGTTGCCGTACTGGGTGGTGAAGTCCCTGGCGTTGTCGCCCACATGGCGCAGCATGGTTTGCAGATCCTTGAGGTCGAGCAGCAACAGGCCGCTGTCATCGGCGATCTTGAATACCAGCGTCAGCACGCCAGCCTGGGTGTCGTTGAGATTGAGCATGCGCGACAGCAGCAATGGTCCCATCTCGGAAATAGTGGCGCGCACCGGGTGGCCCTGTTCGCCGAATACATCCCAGAAGGTGACCGGGCAGCCGGCAAAGGCAAAATCGCCGAGCCCCAGTTTGGCAATGCGTTCGACGATCCTGGGTTTTTCCGTGCCGGGTTGGCTGATGCCGGAAAGGTCGCCCTTGACGTCGGCCATGAACACCGGCACGCCCATACGGCTGAAGTTTTCCGCCATGACCTGCAGTGTCACCGTTTTTCCAGTGCCGGTGGCCCCGGCAATGAGCCCGTGGCGGTTGGCCAGTTGCGGCAGCAGAAAGAGTTCCTGAGTATCGTTTTTTGCGATCAGGGAGGGGGTGATCATGAGCTACTCCGGCTTTTTCAATAATGCCTGAAATGGTACCATTGCACCTTTTGAAACAGAACAACGGAATACCTTATGGCCGGTCACAGCAAATGGGCAAATATCCAGCATCGCAAAGGGCGCCAGGACGAGAAGCGCGGCAAGATTTTTTCGCGCCTGTCCAAGGAAATCACGGTAGCCGCCAAGATGGGCGGCGGCGATGCCAACTTCAACCCGCGCTTGCGCGTGGCCATCGACAAGGCCAAGGAAGTCAACATGCCGGCCGACAACATCGACCGTGCAGTCAAGAAGGGCACGGGCGAACTGGAAGGGGTGGATTATGTGGAAATCCGCTATGAAGGTTACGGGATCAACGGCGCGGCGATTATCGTCGATTGCCTGACCGATAACCGCACCCGCACCGTGGCTGACGTGCGTCACGCTTTCTCCAAACATGGCGGCAATCTCGGCACCGACGGCTCGGTTGCATTCATGTTCAAGCACTGCGGCCAGATCATCTTCGCTCCCGGCACGGATGAGGACAAGGTGATGGAAGCGGCGCTGGAAGCGGGAGCAGAGGACGTGCTCAGCAACGACGACGATAGCGTGGAAGTGATCACCGCGCCGGGCGACTTCGCCGCGGTCAAGGAAGCGCTGGAGAAAGCCGGCCTCAAGGCCGAAGTGGCCGAAGTCACCATGAAGCCGGATAACGAGACAGTGTTTAGCGGCGACGATGCGGTGAAGATGCAAAAGCTGCTGGACGCGCTGGACGCGCTGGACGACGTGCAGGAAGTCTTCACCTCGGCCGTGATCGAGGATTAGTTGGCCCGTATCCTCGGTATTGATCCAGGCTTGCGCGTCACCGGTTTTGGTGTCGTGGAGAAGGACGGCAATCATTTGAACTATGTTGCCAGCGGCTGTATCAAAACCGGGGATGGAGAGTTGCCGCAACGCCTCAAAATCATCCTCGATTCCATCGGCGAGGTGATCGCCACTTACCAGCCGGATCAGGCGGCAATCGAGAAAGTGTTCGTCAACGTCAATCCACAATCCACCTTGTTGCTGGGCCAGGCTCGCGGCGCGGCGATCTGCGCGCTGGTGGCGCGCGATCTGCCGGTGGCGGAATACACCGCCCTGCAGGTGAAGCAGGCGGTGGTGGGCAACGGCCACGCCGACAAGGAACAGGTGCAGGAAATGGTGCGCCGCCTGCTGCATCTCGAAGGCACGCCGCAAGCCGATGCCGCCGATGCGCTGGCCTGCGCCATCTGTCATGCCCACGGTGGGCAGGGACTGGGCGCGCTGGCAACGGCAGGGTATCGCGTCAAAAATGGGAGGCTGGTGTGATCGGAAGATTGAGCGGCAAATTGCTGGAAAAAACGCCTCCCCAGATTCTGCTGGATGTGCAGGGCGTGGGCTACGAGGTGGATGTGCCGATGAGCACCTTCTACAACCTGCCGGCTCTGGGCGAGAGCGTCACGCTTCACACCCAGCTGATTGTGCGTGAAGATGCGCACCTGTTGTATGGTTTTGGCTCCGATTCCGAACGTCAGGCCTTCCGCCAGTTGCTGAAGGTCAACGGGGTGGGCGCCAAACTGGCGTTGACCATCTTGAGCGGCCTGTCCGTGGACGAGTTGTCGCATGCTGTGCTGACCCAGGATGCAGGGCGCCTGATCAAGATTCCGGGCATCGGCAAGAAAACTGCCGAGCGCCTTCTGCTTGAGCTAAAAGATAAATTTGGCGCGGGAGATGCGGGATCGGCTTTGCTGGGTGCGCTGGTCAAGCCGGTTTCTGCCAGCAGCGACATTCTCAATGCACTCCTGGCGCTGGGCTATAATGACAAGGAATCGAGCTGGGCGGTGAAGCAACTGGCTGTCGAAGTCGGTGTGACCGATGGCATTCGCCAGGCGCTGAAACTGCTGTCTAAATCATGAAATGAATAAATTGCCATTCGTTGTTTTATGCTTGACGTATAACGTAAAATTTATTATATTTCGTCATGATTAAATCTTTCCGCTGCAAGGATACGGAAGCGCTATACCAGGGTCAGCGTGCCAGGAAATTCGAAGCCTGTATGGCGCAAGCCGAAAGAAGGCTGGAGATTCTCGACAACGCAAAAACCATTCATGACTTGATGGGTTTGCCCAGCAACCGCTTTGAGGCTTTAAGCGGCAATCGTAGCGGGCAGTTCAGTATCCGCGTCAATCAACAATGGCGTATCTGTTTCGAGTGGAAAGACGCTGACGCCTACAACGTGGAAATCGTGGATTACCACTAAGGAGAATGAACATGAACGGCATGCGCGCCATACACCCCGGTGAAATTCTCAAGGATGAACTGGACGAACTCAAGCTATCCGCAAACGCCTTTGCCAAGGCGCTGGATGTGCCGGCCAATCGGGTTACGGCAATCCTCAAGGAACAGCGCGGGATTACTGCGGACACTGCCTTGCGTTTTGCCCGGTTCTTCGGCACCACTCCCGATTTCTGGATGAGCCTGCAAAGTAGCTACGATGTCAAAAAAGCGCGTGAAGCAGTGGGTCAGGAAATTGAAAAAAACGTCAAGCCACGCGAACTGCTTGCGGCCTAGATCTTGGGCTCGCGACGTTGAATTCTTTGGAAAACGTATGGAGAAAAGGGAAAATTGGTTTGTGGGTTGAAAGACGCGCTCAATATACAGTAATCGCATGATCGAAACCGACAACCTCAAGGCGGCCAACCGCCTGATCTCCCCCGCTCATGCTTCCCCGCAGGAAGAGGCGCTGGAGCGCGCCTTGCGCCCAAAGCTGCTGGACGAATACGTGGGGCAGGAAAAAGCGCGCGGTCAGCTGGAGATTTTCATCCAGGCCGCGCGGAATCGCGCTGAAGCGCTCGATCACGTGCTGCTGTTCGGTCCGCCCGGTTTGGGTAAGACCACTCTGGCGCATATCATCGCGCGCGAAATGGGCGTCAACCTGCGCTCGACATCCGGCCCGGTGCTGGAGCGCCCGGGCGATCTGGCTGCGCTCTTGACCAATCTCGAGCCCAACGACGTGCTGTTCATCGACGAGATCCATCGCCTCTCGCCGGTGGTGGAGGAGATTCTTTATCCCGCGCTGGAGGACTACCAGCTCGACATCATGATCGGGGAGGGACCGGCGGCGCGCTCGGTCAAGCTGGAGCTGCCGCCCTTTACCCTGGTGGGGGCGACCACCCGTGCCGGGATGTTGACCAACCCGCTGCGCGACCGCTTCGGCATCGTGGCGCGGCTGGAGTTTTATACCCACGAGGAATTGCGCCGTATCGTGACCCGCTCGGCGCGGCTGGTGAGCGTGGAGCTTTCCGATGAGGGCGCGTTCGAGATTGCGCGCCGTTCGCGCGGTACGCCGCGTATTGCCAATCGCCTGCTGCGCCGGGTGCGGGATTTCGCAGAGGTGAAGGCCAGTGGCCATGTCAGCCGGGAAGTGGCGGATGCCGCCCTGACCATGCTGGACGTGGATTCTCTGGGTCTCGACATGATGGACCGGGTGCTGCTGCTGGCGGTGCTGGAGAAATTCGGCGGCGGCCCGGTAGGAGTGGATAATCTCGCGGCGGCGATTGGCGAGGAGCGCGACACCATCGAGGACGTGCTGGAACCCTACCTGATTCAGCAGGGCTACCTGATGCGCACGCCGCGTGGCCGGGTGGCTACGCCTAGCGCCTACCAGCATTTTGGACTCAAGCGGCCGGAAGGCAGCCGTAGTGGCGAGCTGTGGAATGAGTGAATTTGTCTGGCCGGTGCGGGTCTATTACGAGGACACCGATTCCGGCGGCGTGGTGTACTACGCCAATTACCTCAAGTTCATGGAACGCGCCCGTACTGAATTTCTGCGCGTCCACGGCTTCGAGCAGACGGACCTGATACGCGATTATGGGGTCATTTTCGTGGTGCGTGACGTGCATATCAGCTATCTCAGGCCGGCTGTTTTCAATGATCTGCTGAATGTCACGGTGAGCGTGCATGCAGCCGGACGCAGCTGGATCGAGTTTTCCCAGACCGTGGTGCGCAGCCCTCTCCCCTGTCCTCTCCTAAAAGGAGCGCCCGCTAGGGGTGTCCCCGCCGGGATTGGCGGCGAAATCGCTCAATCCGGCGAGAAGGGGGACGAGGAATTGCTTTGCAAGCCCAATAAGGCTGAAATACTGTCACGTGCGCAGGTCAAAATTGTGTGTGTGAACCATCTGTCATTCAAACCTGTCGAGATTCCTGAGATCATCAGGAATAAATTGGAACTGTCATCGTGAACGTCAATCAAGATCTTTCTTTTCTGTCCCTGATCACCAATGCCAGCGTGGTGGTGCAACTGGTCATGCTGGGACTGCTGGTCGCCTCCATGATTTCGTGGTGGTATATCTTCCAGAAAATGTTCGCCATCAATGAGGCAAAGCAGACAACAGACAAATTCGAACGCGATTTCTGGAGTGGGCTGGATTTGCAAACCCTGTTCCAGAAAGTGAACAGCCGAGATGCGGGCGGAATGGAAAGCATTTTCGAAGGCGGCTTCCAGGAATTCTCCAAATTGCGACGCCAGACCGGTGCGGATGTGGCGCTGGTGATGGAGAGTACGCGCCGTGCCATGCGTGCGGCTTACCATCGCGAACTCGACCTGCTTGAAGCGCATCTGCCGTTTCTTGCCACAGTGGGCTCGGTCAGCCCCTACGTCGGCCTGTTTGGCACCGTGTGGGGCATCATGAACGCCTTCCGTAGCCTTTCCAGCGTGGGGCAGGCGACGCTGGCGCATGTTGCGCCCGGCATTGCGGAAGCGCTGATTGCGACGGCCATGGGGCTGTTTGCGGCGATCCCGGCAGTGATTGCCTACAACCGCTACAGTTCGGAGATCGACCGCCTTGCCACGCGCTTCGACAGCTTCATGGAGGAGTTCTCCAACATTCTGCAGCGGCAGGCCAAATAATGAGCCTGCGACGCCAGCGCAAGCTGATGAACCAGATCAACGTCGTGCCATATATCGACGTAATGCTGGTGCTGCTGATCATTTTCATGATTACCGCTCCACTGATCAATCCAGGACAGATCGAGTTGCCGCAGGTGGGCCAGGCACTGAAGCCGCCTGTGGCGCCGCTGGAGATAACCATCAAGGAGGACAAGCGCTTGTTGTTGCGCGACCGTGAAACCTCCAGGCAGGAACAGGAAGTGACGCGCGATGATCTGGTACAGGCAGTGAAGGAGAAGCAGGAAAAGAATCCCGAGCAGGCGGTGGTGATTGCGGCGGACAAGAACGTACGTTATGAAGAAGTCCTGAATGTGATGGATATCCTGCAGCAGAACCAGGTCCAGAAAATCGGCTTGCTGGCCAAACCAAAGGGCCAGTGAGTGGTTTTTCAACGCCAACAACCGGGCCAGTGGAAAGCGGGCGCATTGGCGCTGCTGGTGCATGTGCTGTTTCTGGGGCTGATGATTTTCAGCGTGAGCTGGCAGAATCAGGAACCATCTGGAATTCAGGTGGAACTGTGGAGCGAAGTGCCGGCCCCGGCGAAAGTTGCGGCACCAGCGCCACCACGCAAGCCCGAGCCAAAGCCGGAACCTAAACCTAAACCGGAACCTAAGCCCGAGCCCAAACCAGCGCCACCCGAACCAAAACCTGAGCCCAAGCAGCTCAAGGCAGATATCGAACTCAAGGCGAAGGAAGAAGAGAAAAAAAAGCGCCGTGAAGAGGAACTAAAGCAGCAGAAAGAGAAACAGAAACAGGAAGAAGAAAAACGTAAGCAGAAGTTGGAAGAAGAGAAGCGCAAGCAGGAACTGGACAAAAAGCTGCAGCAGGAAAAACAGGAAGCCCTGCGTCAGCAGCAGGCCCAGATTGAAGCAGAAAATGCGCGCAAGGCCGAGGCTGTCGCTGCGGGACAGAGAATGCTGGACGACTACCGCGGGCGCATCCAGGCCAAGATCAAGCGCTTTATCATTCTGCCGCCGGATCTGGCGGGCAATCCCCAGGCGGAGTTTGATGTGACGCTGATGCCGACTGGTGAGGTTTTGCATTTGAAATTGACCCGCAGCAGCGGTTCCGGGGCCTATGACAACGCGGTTGAGCGGGCTATTGTCAAGGCGCAGCCATTGCCACTTCCCCCCGATCCGGGGCAGTTCAGCAAGTTCCGCGAGCTGCACCTGAAGTTCAAGCCAAGAGAGGATTTATGAAACGCAATTTAAAGTGGATGTTGATGGTGTGTGTGATGGCTTTGATTGCTCCAGTGCATGCCGCGCTGACAATTGAAATTACCGGAGGAGCGGGTAATCAGATACCGGTGGCCATCGTGCCGTTTGCGGCCGAGAACACGCAATCCCAGAGTATCAGCGGCATAATCGCAGCCGATCTGACGCGCAGCGGCCTGTTCCGGATGGTGGACACGGCTGGCATCCAGCCACAGCCGCACGACCCTGCAGAAGTGCGCTACCCGGACTGGCAAAGCCGCAATGCCGAGGCGCTGGTGATCGGCGGCATGACGCTTCGTCCGGATGGCAAGATCGACGTGCGTTTTCGGCTCATGGACGTAGTCAAGCAAAATCAGCTGGCAGGTTTCAGCTACACTATCGTTCCGGCGCAACTGCGCGCCACGGCGCACAAGATCGCCGATGTGATTTACGAGAAACTTACCGGCGATGTCGGCGTATTCAGCACCCAGATTGCCTACATCGTCAAGCAGGGCAAGCGTTTCGAACTGCAGGTGGCGGATGCGGATGGATATGGAGCGCAGACCGTGATGGCGTCGCAGGAGCCGATCCTTTCCCCTGCCTGGTCGCCTGACGGCGAAAAGCTGGCTTATGTGTCCTTCGAGAAGAAAAAACCGATTATTTACGTGCAGGCACTTAAAACGGGCTCACGCCATGCACTGGCCTCATTCAAGGGCAGCAACAGCGCGCCGGCATGGTCTTCGGACGGCAAAAAACTTGCCATTGTCCTGACACGCGATGGTCGTTCGCAGCTATACTTGATCAACGCGGATGGCGGTAATCTGCAGCGCTGGAGCGATAGTTCAGGCATTGATACCGAGCCGGATTTTTCACCCGATGGCAAGTGGATCATCTTTACCTCCGATCGCGGCGGCAGCCCGCAAATCTACCGTATGCCGGCAGTCGGTGGCGCCGGGCAGCGCATCACATTCGAAGGCAGTTATAATGTCTCGCCGCAATTCAGTCCGGATGGCAAGAATTTTGTTTTCATTCAGCGCAACAGCGGGCAATTCCATGTTGCTGTACAGGATTTCGCCACCGGGCAGGTGCAGGTGCTGACGGACACCACGATGGATGAGGCGCCCAGTTATGCGCCTAATGGTAAAATGATCATTTATGCGACGGAAATCAACCGCCGTGGCGTATTGGCTGCTGTTTCCAGTGATGGGCGGGTGAAGCAGCGCTTGTCTGTGCAGGCCGGGGATGTGCGTGAACCGGCATGGGGTCCTTTGTTGAAAAACCAGTAAATTAAATTTTGGAGAATTAAATGAACAAATTGTTATTGAGCGCAATTCTGTTGGGTCTGTTATCTGCATGCGCCAGCACCAGCGACAAGGGCCAGGGCGCAGCATCGGTCGAAGACAAGAGCCTGGGACAGCAAGCCGCCGGTGCATCCACTCAGGGTGCCCAGCAGCAGGGTATGGCAATGGACCCGCTCAAGGACCCCAGCAACATTCTTTCCAAGCGTAGCGTGTATTTCGACTATGACAGCTACAGCGTCAAAAATGAATACAAGCCCATGGTTGAGGCGCATGCCCAGTACCTGAAGCAAAATGCAAAGGCCAAGGCTTTCATCCAGGGTAATGCTGACGAGCGCGGCAGCCGTGAATACAACCTGGCCCTGGGTCAGAAACGTGCCGAGAGCGTCAGGAAAGTCATGAATGTGCTGGGCGTGTCCGATAACCAGATCGAAACCGTCAGCTTCGGCGAAGAAAAGCCCAAGGCAGAAGGCCGTGACGAGGATTCCTGGGCACAGAATCGCCGCGCTGACATCGTTTACCAAGGCGAATAAAAGTGCGTAGGATTGCCCTTCTTCCAGCTTTGCTGCTGTCGGGGGTGTGCCACGCCGGGCTGTTCACTGACGACGAGGCGCACAGAAAAATCAGCGAGCTGCAGCAGCAGAACACGCAGCAGCAGACCAAGCTGGAGGCGCACTTTTCCAGTCTGGAAAGCACGCAGCGCGCTCAGGGCATGGAGATGTTGTCCCAGCTGGAAGCACTTAAAACCGAGTTGGGTAAAATGCGCGGCCAGCTGGAAGTTCAGGCGCACGACATTGAAACCGTACAGAAACGCCAGCGCGATCTGTATGTCGATGTGGATACGCGTTTGCGCCAGCTGGAAAGTGCTGCCACAGATGCGGCGGCAGCGACACAGTCATCTTCTCCAGCGGTAGAAAGCCAGTCCAGGCCCGGCAAGGATAAAAAGGCATCAGCCAAGACGGTCGCTGCACCAGCGGTGACGCCGGCTGCGGCGCCGGTCCAGATGGCCGAAGCTGATCCAGCGCTGGAAGTGAAAACCTACGATGCGGCATTCAACCTGTTCCGGGGCGGAAATTATCAGGGTGCTCTTTCGGCTTTCCAGGCATTTAATCAGGCTTACCCGAAGAGTCCTCTGGTTCCCAGCGCGCAATACTGGATCGGCAACTCCTACTATAACCTCAAGGATTTCAGGTCTGCGATTGCCAGCCAGCAGGAGTTGGCCAGCCTTTATCCAAAGAGCTCCAAGGTGCCAGATGCGCTGCTGAATATCTCCAGTAGTCAGATGGGTATGGGCGATGCGGGTTCGGCAAGAAAAACACTGGAGGATCTGATGGCCAGATTTCCGCTCAGTGATGCAGCCGAGAAGGCAAAATATCGCCTGGAAACAATGAAATAAGGACCAGCTCTGTCCTGAAGCAAGTTCATGCTGCGTATCAACGAGATTTTTTATTCCCTGCAGGGGGAAACCAGTCGTGCCGGATTGCCCACAGTATTCGTGCGCCTGACGGGCTGTCCCCTGCGCTGCGGTTATTGCGACACGTCCTATGCCTTCAATGAAGGCATGGCTATGGAAACTTCCGCCATCCTTGAGCAGGTGGCGGCTTTTGCGCCGCGCTACGTCACCGTGACCGGCGGCGAACCGCTGGCGCAGAAGGAATGTCTGCCCTTGCTCTCTGCCCTGTGCGATGCCGGTTACTCGGTTTCGCTGGAAACCAGTGGAGCGCTGGATATTTCCAAAGTGGATCCACGCGTCTCGCGCATCGTGGACATCAAGACGCCAGGCTCCGGCGAGGAAGCAAAAAACCGCTGGGCCAATCTGGCTCTGCTCACCCCGCATGACGAACTTAAATTCGTGATCTGCGACGAGGCCGATTACCAATGGGCGCGCCAGCAACTGCTGGAACATCAACTTGGCGCCATATGTCCGGTTTTGTTTTCTCCCGTGGCCGGAGTCGATCCGGGCCAATTGGCTGACTGGATTCTGCGCGACCGTCTTGATGTGCGCTTCCAGATTCAGCTGCACAAGCTGCTGTGGCGCGAGGACCGGGGGCGATGAAACCGGGTTTGCATAGCCAGCAGGCACATAGCCCGACGCGCAAAAAAGCCGTCGTCCTGCTCTCCGGCGGTCTGGATTCCGCGACCACGCTGGCCATGGCGTGCAATCAGGGCTTTGAGTGCTATTGCCTGAGCCTCGATTACGGCCAGCGCCACCGCTCCGAGCTGCAAGCAGCAGAACGGGTGGCCAAGAGCCTGGGTGCCGCAGCGCAGCGCACGGTCAAGCTGGACCTGACGCTGTTTGGCGGCTCTGCCCTGACAGATGCGTCGATTGCCGTGCCCGATGTGCCATCCGAGGGGGTTCCCATTACCTATGTTCCGGCGCGCAATACCATCATGCTGTCGCTGGCCATGGCGTGGGCGGAGGTGCTGGAAGCGCGGGATATTTTCATCGGCGCCAACGCGGTGGATTATTCCGGTTATCCGGATTGTCGTCCGGAGTATATCCGCGCTTTCCAGAATATGGCCAATCTGGCCACCCGGGCCGCCACTGAAGGAGCGCCAACCACTATTCATGCTCCCCTGATAGACCTCACCAAAGCCGAGATCATTCGCCAGGGAATAGCCCTTGGCGTGGACTATGCGCTGACAGTTTCCTGTTATCAGGCCGACGCACATGGACGTGCCTGCGGCCGCTGCGATTCCTGCCGTTTGAGAAAATTCGGGTTCGAGCAAGCAGGTGTGTCTGACCCCACCCCTTATCTTTGATCCTTTCTGGTTAGTATTAAAGTACTAACTATCGAATTAAATTACACTTTTTATCTGAATCTGGATTGTTCTTTGCGGCAATTCGATTACAATCTGGGATTCGTTCGGAGCTTTGACTCCGGCATCGGAGAGGGGATAAGAATGATTTATGAAAGTTTCGCACCTGCCCAGTCATTGTTTCTCTGGGCGACTTTTGGAATTGCCCTGGTCATGGGCGCCTTAGTCAATAAAACCAATTTCTGCACCATGGGCGCAATCTCGGACTGGGTCAACATGGGTGATACCGGCCGTTTGCGCGCATGGCTGTTCGCTATCGCGGTGGCGGTGCTGGGCGTGGTTGTGCTGGAATCCAACGGACTGGTCAATGCTGATGCGGCATTCCCGCCGTATCGCGCCAATCAGCTGGTATGGGCTGAAAACCTGCTGGGCGGACTGTTGTTCGGCATCGGCATGACGCTGGCCTCCGGTTGCGGCAACAAGGCGCTGATCCGCATCGGCGGGGGTAACCTGAAATCCATCATGGTGTTTGTCATCATTGCGGTGATTGCCTATTACATGACCAATCCCTTTCCGGATTCAGACAAGACCCTGTTCACGGTTCTGTTCTATGACTGGATTCGTCCCCTGGCCATGACGCTGCAAACCAAGCAGGATCTGGGTTCGGTGCTGTCCGGTGCAGAAAAGGCAGCTTCAACGCGGCTTATGATCGGCGGCATCCTGGCACTGGCCTTGATTGCCTTTGCGTTCAAGTCAAAAGATTTCCGCACCAGCCTCGACAATGTTCTGGGTGGCCTGGTAGTCGGTCTTGCCGTCCTGGCGGCCTGGTATGTCACAAGCAATGTCATGGTCAGCGCGGATGGGCAGAACTACTCGCTGCAGAATTTCGTGGCCGAACAGTGGGACATGTTTGCCGCGGCGGGAGACATCAAACCGGCTGACAGTCGACCGCTTTCCCCGCAGTCTTTCACTTTCATCAACCCCATGGGGCAGACGTTTGGTTATGCGCTCAGTGGATTCAAGGCAACGGCCATGACTTTCGGCCTGATGGCGGTGGCGGGCGTGATTCTTGGCTCCTTCCTTTGGGCTGTGGTGAGTCGCAGTTTCCGAATTGAGTGGTTTGCCTCGTTCCAGGACTTCGTCAACCACTTCATCGGTGCGGTGTTGATGGGCTTCGGCGGCGTGCTGGCCATGGGTTGCACCATCGGACAGGCGGTAACCGGCATCTCCACGCTGGCGATCGGCTCTTTCATCGCCTTCATCGCCATCGTGATCGGGAGTGCGGGAACCATGAAGTACCAATACTGGAAGATGATGCGCGAAGCCTGACGGGAAGCCAACCCCTCCCATCCTCCCCTTATCAGGGGAGGGGCAGACCGGGGAGGAGAGCCACCTCCCCCCTGACAAGGGGGGATTGAGGGGGGTTGTAGGTTTCGTTCATTTGATCGCTAACTTTCCTGAAGTGCCTTTGGAAGCGGGAACGACACGTTTTCCGCTTTCCCGGTCAGTTCCACGACCTTTGCTCCACCCAGTTCTTCCAGTCGCGCAATGACTTCACGCACCAGAATCTCCGGTGCCGATGCGCCTGCCGTTACACCCACCCTGGTTTTCCCCTGCAGCCATTCCGCTTTCAACAGGCTGGCATTGTCCACCATGTAGGCAGCAGCGCCGTGATTCCGCGCCACTTCGCGCAGGCGATTGGAGTTGGAGCTGTTGGGTGAGCCCACCACAATGACCACATCACACTGGTCTGCCAGGCTTTTAACCGCATCCTGGCGATTTTGCGTGGCGTAGCAGATATCGTCCTTCTTGGGGCCAGTGATGGCGGGGAAGCGTAGTTTCAGCGCACTGATGATGACGCTGGCGTCATCCACCGAAAGCGTGGTCTGGGTGACATAAGACAGGTTGTTTTCGTCCTGAATCACCAGCGTGGCCACATCTTCCGGTTTTTCCACCAGATACATGCCGCCCTCCGTCTGGCCCATGGTGCCTTCCACTTCGGGGTGGCCCTTGTGACCGATCATGATGATTTCATTATCATGCCGCCGCATCTTGCCAACTTCGACATGAACTTTGGTAACCAGGGGGCAAGTGGCGTCGAATATCTGTAAGCCGCGCGCTTCAGCTTCCTTGCGTACCGCCTGTGATACGCCGTGAGCGCTGAAAATAAGGGTGCTGCCAAAGGGGACTTCGTCGAGATTCTCGATAAAAATGGCGCCCTTGGCGCGCAGATTGTCCACCACGAATTTGTTGTGCACGACTTCGTGGCGCACATAGATTGGTGCCCCGAAACGCTCCAGCGCGCGTTCGACAATGGCAATGGCGCGATCCACACCGGCGCAGAAACCTCTGGGGTTGGCGAGCAGGATTTCCATTACGATTCCAGTATTTCGATGATCTTGATTTCGAAATTGACCGTGCAGCCGCTCAGGGGGTGATTGAAATCTACTGTGGCGTGGGTCGCGGTCTTGCTGATGATCTGCCCCGGCAGGGTATCTCCCTCTGGCAGGTTGAATTCGATCAGGCTGCCGGTTTCAAATTCTTCGTCCGGGAATGCGTCCAGCGGCAGTTCCATCACCTGCTCAGGATCATGGAGGCCAAAGGCCTGCTCCGCTTCCAGCCTGAAGGTGTAACGCCTGCCGACTTCCAGGTCGATCAGGCAGGATTCCATATTGGGTTCGATTTCGTCGTTGCCCAGCGTCAGGATGACTGGTTCTTCGTCTTCGAAGGTGTTGATGGCCTCGGCGCCATCGTCGGAAAAAATGCGGTAATGCAGTGCGATCTTGTCGCCCCAGAATGCGGTTTGGGTCATGCTTTCTTGCCTCCGGGTTTGCGCAGGCCGTCCAGGATCAGCAGCATCACGCCGCCGCTGATGGCCATGTCCGCCACGTTGAATGCCGGCCAGTGGTAAGTGCCATAAAAGAAATCCAGAAAATCCACCACGTAGCCCCAGCGGATGCGGTCGATCAGGTTGCCAAGTGCGCCGCCCAGCACCAGGCTGAGTGCCAGGCTGAACAGGGTTTCCCGGTGATGTTTCCTGAGCAGGTAGATGATGACTGCCGAGGCAATGCTGGCCACGGTGATGAAAAACAGTCGCTGCCAGCCGCCTGCGCCGGCGAGAAAGCTGAACGCCGCGCCGCTGTTGTGCGCCCGCACCAGGTTGAAAAAGGAAGTGAGCGGCAGGCTGTCGCCATAACTGAATGCCTGCACCACCCACTGCTTGGTCAGCAGATCAAGCGCGATGACTATCGTGCTGTACAGCAGCCACAGGCGCCAGTCACGCATGGGAGCGCGATTCCCCGCTGCCGAACAGGTTGGAAACGCAGCGTCCGCACAAGGTCGGGTGCTCGGGGTGCGTTCCGACTTCGGCGCGATAGTGCCAGCAGCGCTCGCACTTCTGATGTGTGCTGGCGCTGACCGCGATTTTTTCCTCCGCGCCTTCCGTGATCCGGGCTTGCGAAGTGATAAGCACGAAGCGCAGATCGTCATTCAGCGCGGCAACTGTGGCATACAGTGGTTGCGGCAGCTCGATGGAGACTTCAGCCTGCAGCGAGGAGCCAATGGCCCCGGAGACGCGCACGGTTTCCAGTTCCTTGGTGACGCGGGCGCGCAGCTCGCGGATGGCTTGCCATTTTGCCAGCAGTTCAGTCGCCCCGGAAACGGGCGGGAAGCTGTGCCAGGTGTGCAGGAAAACGCTGTCTTCTGATGTGCCCGTCATTGCGGCCCAGGCTTCCTCGGCGGTGAAGCTCAGGACAGGCGCGAGCAGGCGCAGCAGGCTGTGGGTGAGGTGATGGAGCGCATTCTGTGCCGAGCGGCGGGCGTGTGAGTCGGTGCCGGCGGTGTAGAGGCGGTCCTTGAGAATGTCGAGATAGAACCCGCCCAGGTCCTCGGAGCAGAAGGAAGTCAACTTCTGCGCCACCAGGTGGAATTCGTAGCGCCCGTAGTCCGCTGCCACTTCTTCCTGAAAACCGGCGGCCAGCGCCAGTGCATAACGGTCGATTTCCAGCCACTCTTGCACCGGCAACTGATGCTGTGCCGGGTCGAAGTCGGCCAGGTTGGCGAGCAGGAAGCGCAGCGTGTTGCGGATGCGGCGATAACTTTCGCTCACGCGCTTGAGGATTTCCTCGGAGATGGTCAGTTCGCCCGAGTAGTCGGTGGAAGCCACCCACAGGCGCAGGATGTCCGCGCCCAGCGTGTCCATCACTTTCTGCGGGGCAACCACGTTGCCCTTGGACTTGCTCATCTTGTGGCCCTTGGCATCGACCACGAAGCCGTGGGTCAAGAGGGCCTTGTAGGGTGCGTGGCCATCCGTCGTGCAGCCGGTGAGCAGGCTCGACTGGAACCAGCCGCGATGCTGGTCTGAGCCTTCCAGGTACAGGTCGGCCGGGTGCGCCAGATAATCGCGCTGCTTGAGCACGCAGGCATGGCTGGAGCCGGAGTCGAACCACACGTCGAGGGTGTCGCTGACTTTCTTGTAAGTGGCGGCATCGGCGCCCAGCAGTTCGGCGGCGTCCAGGCTGAACCAGGCTTCGATACCCTGCTGCTCCACGCGATGGGCGACTTGCTCCAGCAGTTCCTGGGTGCGCGGGTGCAACTCGCCGCTTTCCTTGTGCACGAACAGCGGCATCGGCACGCCCCAGTTGCGCTGGCGCGAGACGCACCAGTCGGGACGGTTCTTGATCATGGCTTCGAGGCGGGCGCGTCCCCAGGCTGGGAAAAACGCGGTGTTCTCAACCGCTTTCAGCGCGGCCTGGCGCAGGCTGGCATGCTCGCCGCTGGCTTCCATGCCGATGAACCACTGGTGCGTGGCGCGGAAAATGATCGGGGTTTTGTGGCGCCAGCAGTGGGGGTAGCTGTGCAGCAGCTTCTCGTCCTTGAGTAGCAGGCCGTTGGTGTTGAGGATTTCCAGCACGGTCTTGTTGGCGGCCCAGATCGACTGGCCGCCCACCAGCGGGGTGCGCTCGAAGAATTTGCCGTCGTCGCCCACCGGGCAATCCACCGCCAGCTTGTACTTGCTGCCGATCACGTAGTCGTCCTGCCCGTGCGCCGGCGCGGTGTGAACCAGGCCGGTACCAGCGTCGAGCGTGACATGCTCGCCGCAGATGATGGGCACGATGCGCTCGTAGAACGGATGCTGCAGTTGCACATGCTCCAGCGCAGACCCTTTGACCTGGGCGACGACTTCCACGGTTTCAAAACCGTAGCGTTTGATGCAGGCTTCCGCCAGATCCTGCGCCAGTATCAGGATGCCCCTGGGCGTCTGGATCAGGTCGTAGGTGAATTCGGGGTGCACGGACACCGCCTGGTTGGCGGGCAAGGTCCATGGCGTGGTGGTCCAGATCACGGCATAAACAGGCTGTGAGGAGAATTTCATGCCCAGTGCGGCAGCCAGGGCAGGGACATCCTTGACCGCAAAAGCTACATCGATGGCGGGCGAGGTCTTGTCCTCATATTCCACTTCGGCTTCGGCCAGGGCGGAGCCACAGTCCACGCACCAGTGCACCGGCTTCTGGCCCTGGTAGAGGTAACCGTTGGCGTGGATGCGCCCCAAGGTGCGCATGATGTCGGCTTCGAATTTGAAATCCATGGTGCGGTAGGGATTGTCCCACTCGCCCAGCACGCCGAGGCGGATGAAATCGGCCTTCTGGCGCTCGATCTGGGTTTGGGCGTAGTCGCGGCACAGCTCGCGGAATTTCGCCGGGTCGATGTTCTTTCCGTGCTGCTTTTCCACCTGCAATTCGATCGGCAGGCCGTGGCAGTCCCAGCCCGGCACGTAGGGTGCGTCGAAGCCGGCCAGGGTTTTGGAGCGGACGATGATGTCCTTGAGAATCTTGTTTACTGCATGGCCGATATGGATGTCGCCGTTGGCATAGGGCGGGCCGTCGTGCAGGATGAACTTGGGCCGGCCTTTGCTGGTGGTACGAATGCGCTGGTAAAGCTTTTTCTCCTGCCATTCCTTCACCCACGCCGGCTCGCGCTTGGCGAGGTCGCCGCGCATCGGGAAGGGTGTATCGGGGAGGTTCAGGGTGTCTTTGTAATCAGCCATTTATCGTGTCTCAAAAAACCGTTTTGTATTGGCCACGTCCGCGGCAATTTGCGCAGTCAGCGTTTCCAGGTCGGGAAATTTCATTTCGTCGCGCAACTTGAACAGAAAATCTACCCGCACGTGCTGGTTGTAGATCTGGCGGTCGAAATTGAAGAGATGCACTTCCAGTGTCGGGCGGCCGTTGTTCTTCACGGTCGGCCGCACGCCCAGGCTGGCAGCGCCTTGCAGCGGCTGGTCGCCGATGCCGTGTACTTCGACTGCAAATATGCCCCACACCGGTGGCCGATTATGCTTGAGCTGAACATTGGCAGTGGGGAAGCCGATCTTGTGTCCCAGGTTGTCGCCGTGCTCGACACGGCCGCTGATGCTGTAGGGGCGCCCGAGCAGCGTGTGAGCCAGTTTGAGATCGCCGCCTGCCAGTGCGTCGCGTACCGCCGTGCTGGAAACGCGCAACCCGGCTTCCACCACGCTGTGCATGGCTTCGACCTCGAATCCCAGCCTGGGACCGGCTTCGCTCAGCAGCGCCAGGTCGCCTGCACGTTTGGCGCCGAAGCGGAAGTCGTCGCCGATCAGCATCCATTTCGCCTTGAGCCGCTGGTGCAGCATTTCGCGTACGAATTCGTCTGCAGGGATGCTGGCGAAACGTTTGTTGAAACGGCAGATGAATACCCGCTCCACACCATAGGCTTCAAACAGCTCCAGTTTCTCGCGCAGGTTGGTGAGACGAGTGGGCGCCTGGTCAGGCGTGAAGACCTCGCGCGGATGCGGTTCGAAAGTCATCACGCAGGCCGGCAGACCGCGCTTTTTCGCGGCATCTTCCATGCGTTGCAACATGGCCTGGTGACCCAGATGAACGCCGTCGAAGTTGCCGATCGTCAGCGCAACCGGCCCATCACTGGCGGGAATTCCTCGAAAAATCAGCATAGTCGGGCAAACAAAAGCACGAATTATACTCACTCGGAGGGGAAACAAGAAATACTCACTAACTCGGACTAGCGAGTCCCTGGGAATAAATCCTGTCTTGTTTAGGCTGAAGTTTTGCGCGCTACTGATTTTTCATGGCAGCGCGAATGGCCTTGACTACATCTGCCGGAGAGGTGCCGTGCTGCAGAGTGGCCACCAGTTTGCCACTGGGGTCGACGACATAGGTCGAGGAAGAATGATCCACTACATAGCCGCCAGCGGAACCGGTGTCCTGCTTGCGATAGCTTGCGCCATATTGCTGTGCAGCGATGGCAACGGCTTCTGGCGTGCCGGTCAGGCCGAGAATATTGGCGTGAAAGAAAGTTCCGTATTCCTTAAGCTTTTCCAGCGTATCGCGTTCCGGATCGACGGAGATGAACAGCCCCTGGGTGCGTGCCAGTTCTTCCTTGTCCAGCGCGTTGAGCGCCTGGCTGGCAAAGGCCAGCGAAGTGGGACAGATATCAGGGCAAAAGGTATAGCCGAAATAGACCAGCACGACCTTGCCGCGGAAATCGTGCAGTGAAACCGGACCATTTGCCGATTGCAACGTGAAATCACCGCCGGTGGGGGTGGCGGCAAGAGGGATAGGGTCGTGCGGTTGATGTGTATCCGGTTGCCAGAACCATGTGACCCAGCCGAGGATCAAGCCGAGCAGGGCGATGATTGCGATAAGAGAAGTACGGTTCATAAATTCTGGCTCGAAAAAATAAATATCATCATGGCGCAGTGAAGGCGACTTGCCTAGCCTGTTGGCTGTGGCATTTCGTCGCGCTTAAAGCAGCCTTAGTTGCGCGACGTGTTGAAGCGGAACGGTGCCACTACTTTCAACTTTGGGGTGGTCACCACTACGGCGGCCTGCCATGCCATGCCTCCGGTGATGCATACCGGTAGCACCGCCTCCCCGATGAACCTGTGTTTACCTTCCTGTTTCAACTGCGGGCGGTTGTAGCCCATGTTCATGTCTATGCCGGTAAAGTCCACCTCCACCTGGCGGGTGTCCAGCCCCTGGGTTTTGACCACCAGTTGCAGCGGGCGCAGCAGGGGGATTGGTCGTGGTTCAATTGAGAATTCGACACGTCCGCCGCCGGGGATGTCGCTGCTGCAAGGCCCGGCGTGCAGGTCGCAGGCGGGGTCAAGGGGAGCGGTGACGCTGGCTTCCGGGTTGGGCGGGGTAAGCCACAACTTGGCGCCGACGGCAGCGCCAATGGCAAGGGTCAATGCGGCAATGGTGGTAACAAGCGGTTTGTTGGATAAGTTCATGGGGGCACATTTCAAGGAACAAAAATGCGAAGTCCAGGACTCGTGGATCTTGCTTTTGTGCCTTTTGAAGTTCAAATGTTTTCAGGAGTAAATTAAAGCGAGAGCATATCACAGGAGGTTTGCTGTTACCTCGTCTTGCCACGCCTGTGGCATTCGGTTAAGCTCGAAAAAAATTTTATAATCAAAAGAGGATGGGGAAAATTATGGCTACTGTTGTCAAGGTTGCATTGTTGGGTCTGGGTGGCGTTGGCGAAACTTTCGCGGAGCATTTTCTGGAAAAAATCCAGGAAGAGCATGTCAATGTACAAATCGTCGCTGTGGCGCATCGTGATCTGGATTCTCCTGTCGCAATGGGCTTTTCGCACAGCAATGTTCCGGTGTTTCAGGAAGCGCTGGACGTGGTTGATCTCGGCGACAAGGTGGACATCATTTTTGACCTCACCGGAAATGCCGAACTGCGCCAGAAGCTGCGTACGCGGATGCAGGAAACCGGCAACCGCCATACCGTGATTGCACCGGAAATAATGGCCCACCTGCTGTGGAATTTCTTCGGCGAAAAGACTGAACTGCCGGCAACTGCCAGCACCGGTTACTAAAAAATATTATTGTCTTCCAGCGGGTGCTTCCATGTAGGAGCGCCCGTTTCTAAATTGTGCCTGTCTAATGTTCAGGTACTGTACAGCGGGTCCGCCGAAATGGACTCTAAACCCCTCTTGAAATAGGGACATCCGCTCCCATCTCGTTTCCAGTTTTTATTATCAACTGGAGAGCGAGCACCATGACCGTTGAAGCACATAAGGAAACCCTGGGCTTTCAGGCCGAAGTCAAGCAGCTGCTGAAGCTGATGATCCACTCCTTGTACAGCAACAAGGAGATTTTCCTGCGCGAACTGATTTCCAATGCCTCCGACGCATCGGACAAACTGCGCTTCGAAGCGCTGTCCGATGACGCGCTGTGGGAAAACGATTCCGAACTCAAGATCCGCGTGAGCTTCGACAAGGCCGCGCGCACCGTCACAATTTCCGATAACGGCATTGGCATGAATCGCCAGGAAGTGATCGAGCACATCGGCACCATCGCCAAGTCCGGTACGCGCCAGTTCTTCGAGGCGCTGACCGGCGACCAGGCCCGTGATGCGCACCTGATCGGCCAGTTCGGCGTGGGCTTCTATTCCGCTTTCATCGTGGCCGACAAGGTCACCCTGGTCACCCGCCGCGCTGGCCTCACGCCTGAGCATGGCGTGAAATGGGAATCGGCAGGTGAGGGCGATTACACGCTGGAAACCGTGGACAAGCCGACCCGCGGCACCGAGGTGACTTTGCACCTGCGTGAGGACGAGGACGAGCTGCTCTCCAGCTGGCAGCTCAAATCCATCATCCGCAAGTATTCCGACCACATCACCCTGCCCATCATGATGAACAAGGAAGAGTGGGACGACGAGAAGAAGGAACAGGTGGTCAAGGACGAGGCAGAGGCCGTCAACCAGGCGTCCGCCCTGTGGGCACGCCCCAAGAGCGAGATCACCCAGGAGCAGTACGACGAATTCTACAAGCATGTGGCGCATGACTTCGAGGCGCCGCTGGCGCATGTTCACGCCAGGGTGGAAGGCAGGCAGGAATATACCCAGCTGCTCTACATTCCGGCACGCGCCCCGTTCGACCTGTGGGACCGCGAGCAGCGCCACGGCATCAAGCTGTATGTGCGCCGCGTCTTCATCATGGATGACGCCAAGCAGCTCATGCCTTACTACATGCGCTTCGTGCGCGGGGTGATCGATTCCAGCAACCTGCCGCTTAATGTGTCGCGCGAAATCCTGCAGGAAAGCAAGGACATCGAGGCCATCCGTGGCGGTTCGGTGAAGAAGGTGCTGGGCATGCTGGATGATCTGGCGGAAAACCAGCCGGAGAAATACGCCACTTTCTGGAAGGAATTCGGCCGTGCCATCAAGGAAGGCGTGGGCGAGGATATTGCCAACAAGGAGCGCATCGCCAAGCTGGTGCGCTTTGCCTCCACGCATGGCGACACGGAAGACCAGACCGTATCGCTGGCGGACTACATCGGCCGCATGAAAGAAGGTCAGGACAAGATTTACTATGTCACGGCCGACACTTTCGCCGCTGCCAAGAACAGCCCGCACCTCGAATTCTTCCGTGCCAAGGGCGTGGAAGTGCTGCTGCTGTCCGACCGCGTGGACGAGTGGATGATCTCCCACCTCACCGAATTCGAAGGCAAGAAACTGCAATCCGTGGCCAAGGGCGACCTCGACCTCGACAAGCTGGCCGGCGAGGAAGAGAAGAAGGAACAGGAGCAGGAAGCCGACGCATTCAAGGGGCTGGCCGAGAAGATCAGGGAAGCCCTGGCCGAGAAGGTCAAGGAAGTGCGAGTCACACACCGCCTGACTTCATCCCCTGCCTGCCTGGTGGCAGGTGAGCACGACATGAGCGGCAATCTGGAACGTCTCCTGAAAGCAGCCGGCCAGAATGTGCCGATGACCAGGCCGATCCTGGAAATCAACCCCAAGCATGCGCTGGTACAGCGTCTGAAGGGTCAGGCGGATAGCGAAAAATTCGGCGACTGGAGCCACATCCTGTTCGACCAGGCCCTGCTGGCGGAAGGCGGGCAGCTGGAGGATCCGGCCACTTTCGTGCGTCGCCTGAACGAACTGTGGGTATCGCTGTAATCATGCTTGCATAATAAAAAGGGCGCTACGGCGCCCTTTTTGTTGGGGCGGCCGAAATGCGCCTGTTACGTGAATATTTGTATATTAAGTAATATAGGTGTTATAATACGCGGCTAGCGATCTTCAAGTCGTGTTGTTGTTGTCTGATTCAGTGCCCTGGCTTCTCAGGTATTCCTTCCTTCATCATCCCGCTGTCTTGGTTTTCGCCTTCAAGGGAAATCCCTTTATTTGTTTACGTTTTTTAAGGATATCAAGACATGGCAACAGGTACAGTCAAGTGGTTCAATGATGCAAAAGGTTTTGGCTTTGTTACTCCTGATGGGGGTGGGGATGATCTTTTCGTGCATTTTTCGGCAATCCAGGGTGAAGGTTTCAAGACCCTGCAGGAAAATCAGCGCGTGAGCTTCGATGCCACGACTGGCCCCAAAGGACCACAAGCTTCAAATATTCGCGCTGCTGAATAAATTGCAGCGCTCTTGGGATTGAGAGATCAATCTCACCGGAAAAGCCCGGTATTCCGGGCTTTTTCAATCTTACCTTTCTCTGGAGACAAAAACTTGGCGAAAGAAGAACTTATTGAAATGAATGGCGTGGTAGACGAAGTTCTGCCTGATTCTCGTTTTCGCGTAACGCTTGAAAATGGCCATAAGCTGGTTGCCTATACCGCCGGCAAAATGCGCAAGAACCATATCCGCATTATTGCGGGTGACAAGATCACCCTCGAACTTTCACCTTACGATATCACTAATGGCCGGATCACTTTCCGCCATATCGAAGGTCGTGGCGCCCCTGCGCCTCGACGCCGTGCTTATTGAGAATAAGCAGGCGATGCTCGAAGGTGGGCATTTAAATTAAAAAATGGCGCTACGGCGCCTTTTTTTATGCCTGCAACCTTCGAGGCACTGATGCAGCAAACGGGTTATAAATGTGAGCTTTCTGGTTTTTATCAGCTAATAGCGATGGACTTCCCCGGAGCGCTTCCCGTTTTGGGCAAACGAACCATCAGCACGCCATTCTTGTAGCTGGCTTCCGCCTTGTCGGTGTCCACATTGCCCGGCAAGGGAATGGTGCGCTGAAATGATCCGTAGGCGCGCTCCATCACATGGTAGGTGCTTTCGTGGGTCTCGCGCTCGAAGCGTTTTTCGCCGGAGAGATAAAGCCTGTTGCCCTCGATGGTGATGTGGCAGTCGTCTTTGTCCATGCCCGGCACTTCCACGCGCACGATCAGTTCTTTCTCTGTTTCTTCCACTTCGCCCGCCAGCAGGCTCCAGCGGGGAAAAGTGGCGAGCGTTCCTCCGTGTACTTGCTGCTCTTCATCTTTGTTGCGGGAAAAATGGGTGAGTGAATCGCTGCTGCGGCTGAGCAGTTCGCGCCAGCCTTCGGACAGGTTTTCCCAGGCCCGGTTGATCTCGCGGCCAATGTTTTTTCCGGCTTGTTTCAAGGAATCCAGCATGATCGGTCTCCTTTGTTATTTCGCTAGCAGAAAATTAAGTTTAGTCCTTTCATCTTGTGTTTTCCATCATGAAGCCTCAATTATCCAATTGATCCATGTGATTAAAATGGGCCGGATGGCTGGTGCCGAATTTGGCCGGTTTTTAGTCCGTTTTGACGCGGATGGCATCCAATGATATGGTGATTTAACAGGGGCTCACAGGCATGAACATCTCCAACCCGAACGCGAATCTCGTTTGCGACGAGCGCGACATTTACCAACAGTTACTCCACTTGCAAGGCGCTGACATCCTTGAACTGGGATGCGGCAAGGCGGATAAAACCAGGGCGATCAGCCAGGGCGGGAAAGTGCGCTCGATAACCGCGCTGGAGGTGGATGAAATCCAGCACGCCGCAAATCTGCGCAACAACGATCTCGCCAACGTGACTTTCCGTCTCGGTGGGGCGGAAGCCATTCCCGCCGATGACGAATCCTTCGACATCGTGCTGATGTTCAAGTCCCTGCACCATGTGCCGGTCGACCGGATGGACAAGGCCATGGCTGAAATCAGCCGGGTACTGAGACCGGGTGGGCTGGCATACATCTCGGAGCCGGTCTTCGCTGGTGAATTCAACGAAATCTTGCGCCTGTTCCACGACGAGAAAAACGTGCGCGAGGCCGCTTTCTCTGCTGTCGAACGTGCGGTAGCTGCTGGCAGATTCGAGCTGGTGGACGAGCGGTTTTTCAGCACGCCGGGCCACTATGATTCTTTTGAGCAGTTCGAGGACCGCATCCTCAATGTCACCCATTCCGATCACCGGCTCTCGCCCGACCTGTATCAGCGGGTGCGCGAACAATTCATGCGCCACATGACGCCACAGGGTGCGGATTTCCAGAGTCCGCTGCGGGTCGACCTGCTGCGCAAGCCGTAACGGAATATCGGGAGGCAGCCTTGAAATATCGCTTACTGGGCAGCAGCGACCTGCAGGTCTCGGAAATCTGCCTCGGTACCATGACTTACGGCGAGCAGAACAGCGCCGAGGATGCCCGCCAGCAGCTGGATTATGCCGTCGCGCGCGGCGTCAACTTCATCGATACCGCGGAGATGTACCCCGTCCCGCCGTGCGCCGCGACCCAGGGGCTGACCGAAGAATACGTCGGCTGCTGGCTGAAAGGCCGGGTGCGCGACAAACTCGTCCTCGCTACCAAGGTGTCCGGCCCGGGTCGTGGCTACGACTGGATGAGGGGCGGGCCGCAGATCGCGCGGCAACAGGTCGAAGCTGCGGTCGATGCCAGCCTGAAGCGTCTGCAGACGGACTACATCGACCTTTACCAGATTCACTGGCCGGACCGCAATGTGCCCATGTTCGGCCAGACCGCCTTCGACCCCGGCGCGGAACGCGAAACCACGCCCATCGCCGAGCAGCTGGCCGTTTTTGCCGACCTGATCAGGGCCGGCAAGATCAGGCATGTCGGCTTGAGTAATGAAACCCCGTGGGGCGTATGCCAGTTCATCCGTGCTTCGGAACAGGCTGGTCTGCCGCGCGTGGTTTCCATCCAGAATGCCTACAGCCTCATCAACCGGACGTTCGAATATGGTCTGGCGGAAATCAGCCATCGCGAAAACGTGGGCCTGCTGGCCTATAGCCCGCTGGGCTTCGGCACGCTTTCCGGCAAGTACCTGACGCCGTCCGGCACAGGCCGCATCAGCCTGTTTCCCGGTTTCGGGCAGCGCTATGCCAAGCCCAATGTCAGCGAGGCGGTACAGGCCTACAGCGAGCTTGCGCACCAGGCAGGCATGGCGCCGGCCATCCTGGCGCTCGCCTTCGTACGTAGCCAGTGGTTCGTGTCGAGTACCATCATAGGCGCCACGGCCATGGAGCAACTCAGGCAGGATATCGACAGCACAGAAGTGGAACTGGGTGCCGATCTTCTGTGCGAGATCCAGGCTGTCCACGCACGTTATCCCAATCCTGCACCCTGAAGGTAAAAACGCAAGTTTCTTATTTCAGCTTGGCGCGAATGGCTTCAAATTCATTGCGATAGCGGCTGGTCAGCTCTCTGGCTTGATGCTGAAGTGCTGCAAGGTCTAGCGCCATTGCCTCGCGCATGTCCTGGCTGATGTGCTGTACTTCGGTCGTGACCGGCAAGCCCGGCACTTCCCAGGTGGCGGCGTAGGCTGACTGTTTGGTTTCCTTGCTGGCTTCTGCCGGATGGCGCAGGTTGATGCGCGGCAGGGCGTATGCCATGGCAACGATCCTGCCATGCAGGCTGCTGCCGCAATAGGCGCGGCTGTGAGCAATGAGCGAGCAGATATCCCACAGATTGAGTGAGGTGAATATTTTCACCTTTGAAGACTGCATGCGGCTTGCGGTGCGCTGGTAGCAGTCCAGATCGTCATGCCAGGGTGCCGCACCGGCGCGGAAGAAGACCACGCCCAAGCCGGTTTCATGGCTGACCCGATCCAGCTGGGCAGCGATTTCCGCCAGGGTGGCGTCATCGCCAAAGTCGGCGCTGAATTGCACCGCGATATAGCCTTGGGGGAATGCTGCAAGTATCCGCGCGGTCTCACCTTCCCGTGCGTGGCGGCGAATTTCATCGCTGAACAGTTCGGCTACCATGACGACGGGGTCGGGCATGAGGCGGGCAGCAATGCCTCTTGCAGCCAGATAGGCCAGCGTAATGCGGTCGCGAACGCCGATTACATCGGCCGCCCGGAGCTTGGTTTCCACTTCTGCCCGGAAGACCTCATCGCGGCAAGATAAATCAACTCCGCCGACGCCGTTATACACCACTGGATTTTTACGCCCAAACAGGCCGGGTGCAAGGGTGTAAGGTGCAAACTGAGAGCAGGACAGGAAATCTTGCGCCCAAGCCACTCTCTCCTGTGTCTGGGCATCAAGGCGCGCAATGGCGGCCTGCGCCTGATCCGGTGGATGCAGCATGACGGCGGCTTGCCAGACATCGCAGGTGAGCAGTTCGCCACCTACGTGGAGGATATTTGCCGCTTGCCCACCCATCTCGGCTGCAAGCTGTATCAGCGCCATGACTTGGTGGCCGCCATATGGGCGCAAATCGCGTTCCGCCAGACCGGCGAAGATCAGGTTTTCACCGGGCAGCAGGGTCGCAGCGATATGTGGAAACAGCAGGTCGCCAAAGTTGTGGCGGTCGAAAGCGCCAAACAGGATGGTGGGGGCAAGGGATTCCATGGGATGAATCATATTCCTGATTGCCTGCCGCCGAGCAGTGCAGGTAGCCCGTAGAGGTGTTGGATGTGTTGTGCTTTTATTTGGTCGCTTGAAAAGCTCACATCCGGATCTGTTATACAAGCTTGCGTTTGTTGCCAAAATAAGACATAATTCACTGTTTTTTATAGATAAGTTATTCGTTCTGCGGCTGTTTTTATGTCAGCATATCCGCCTGAATTTTCTCAACCCATTCTTTAACCAACCATAGATAGGCAAACTTATGAAATTGATTCTTCTTGGCGCCCCGGGCGCAGGCAAAGGTACTGTGGCCAAACTGCTCACCCAGCTGGACGGTTCTGTGCAGATTTCCACTGGCGATATCCTCCGCGCAGCCGTGGCTGCCGGCACTGAACTTGGCAAGAAAGCCGAAGCGGCGATGAAAGCAGGCGACCTGGTTTCCGACGACCTGATCATGGGCATCATGAGCGAGCGCCTGAAGCAGGACGATTGCAAGAATGGTTATCTGCTCGACGGTTTCCCGCGCACCATTCCCCAGGCTGAAGCGCTGACGAAAATGCTGGCCGATATGGGTGAGAAGCTCGACGCCGTGGTGAACATCGACGTGCCGCGCGACGTGATCCTGGACCGCCTGACGACCCGCCGCACCTGCACCAAGTGCAATGCGATCTACAACGTCAAATCCAACCCGCCCAAAGTCGAAGGCGTGTGCGACAAGTGCGGCGGCCCCGTGGTACAGCGCGACGACGAGACCGAACAAGCCATCAGTAACCGTCTCGACGTGTACAACCAGAAGACCGCTCCGCTGGCCAGTTTCTACGAGAAGGCAGGCATGCTCATGACCGTGACTGCGACTTCCAGCGATACCGTGATCGCCGCTATCAAGAGCAAGCTCGGCATCAAGTAAGCGCAAGCTTTCGAAATCCGAAGCAGAATCTTCCTGCGGACAAAGCCCCCACACGTTGGGGGCTTTGTTTTTGGTTGCTCTCGACCTATCCTGATTCACCACATGCGGTGCAATGCTTGTTGGTTATTGCGCTCTACGCTCAGTCTCCCAGATTTTTGTACAATAGTTGAATGCGCGTTGCGCATGGTTGATTGGGTGCCGGGGCCACCCGGCAGCGGGTTACTTTTCTTGCTTCGCCAAGAAAAGTAACCAAAAGAAGGCGACCCCGCTGCGCCGCCCTGCGGGTACCTTCGGTTTGGCAAACAAATAGGGCGTCTGCGCAACTCGCCCTAGCAGGGCACACAAGACGTGCCCTGCCGCGGAGCTCGAACAGGGCGCAGCCGACACCCCCCAATTTGCCTGTCAACCCGAAGCGGCGCAGAGGGGAAACGGGTGGTGGCTCCACGCTCTGCGCCGATAGAAAAGGCTGTTCGAATTCCCTTGATCGAAGACCCGCCCGGCTGCCCCCAGCAACCAAATATCCGCGAAGCGCACCAAGTTCCATATTTACTCCATACGGCGCGATGCTATTCGAATGTTGTGCGTGCAGAGTGAGGCCATGGGCCTTGCTCGTGCCGGAAAGAATGAACTCCTCCCGGCCTGTGCGATAATATCGCCTTCATGTCTTCCATCCATCTTCTTTCCGATCTTCTCATCAACCAGATCGCTGCTGGCGAGGTGGTCGAGCGCCCGGCTTCGGCCCTCAAGGAACTGCTGGAAAACAGCCTGGATGCCGGCTGCGGCGAGATTTCGGTGCAGCTGCAGCAGGGCGGGGTGAAATCCCTGCGCGTGGCGGATAACGGCGCCGGCATCACGCGCGACGAGCTGCATCTGGCGCTGTCGCGCCACGCTACCAGCAAGATCGCCAGCCTCGATGATCTGGAAAGCGTGCGCAGTCTCGGGTTTCGCGGCGAGGCGCTGGCCAGCATCGCGGCGATATCGCGCCTTGCACTCACCAGCCGCAGGCAGGGCGAGCGCCATGCATGGCGCATGGAAGCGGCCGGAGGCGATCTTTCCGGCCTGCAGCCGGCGGCGCTGGAAGCCGGGACGGTGGTGGAAATGCAGGACATCTATTTCAACACCCCGGCGCGGCGCAAGTTTCTCAAGACCGAGGCGACCGAATACGCGCACTGCGAGGAAGCGCTGCGCCGCATGGCGATCAGCCGCCCCGACGTGGCTTTCGGCCTGCAGCATAACGGGCGCAAGATCTGGCAGCTGCCGCCGGCCCGGCTGGCGCAGCGCGCAGCTGCAGTGCTGGGCGAGGAATTCGCGGCGGCGTCGGTGCAGCTGGACGAGGGCGCGGGCGGCTTGCGCCTGCACGGCATGGCGGGGCTGCCGGGCTTTACCCGCGGCAGCCGCGATGCGCAGTACGTGTATGTGAATGGCCGTTTCGTGCGCGACAAGCTGATTTCTCACGCCATCCGCGAAGCCTACAGGGACATCCTGCACCATGACCGCCACCCGGCCTTTGTGCTGTTCATCGAGCTGGAACCGGAGATGGTGGACGTCAACGTGCACCCCAGCAAGATCGAGGTGCGTTTCCGCGAATCCCGCGCGGTGCATCAGCTGATCTATCACGCGCTGAATAAAGCACTGGCAGCGCCCATCGCCACGCGTCAGGCTGAGCAACCTGCACCGGCGGCAACGTATGCGCCGCTGCCCACCTATGCCACGCAGACGCGCATGCCGCTGGGCGTGGAGGAGCGAAGCAACCTCTACCAGAGCCTGTTCGGCCAGATCGCGCGCCCCGAGCCGGCATTCAATGCGCCCGAAGCACAGCCCGAGCCGGAAGTGCCGCCGCTGGGCTATGCCATGGCTCAGCTCCATGGCGTGTATATCCTGGCCCAGAGCGAGCGCGGCATGATCATCGTGGACATGCATGCGGCCCACGAGCGGGTGACTTACGAGCGCCTCAAAGTGGCGATGGAGCAGCATGCCATGAGCGCGCAGCCGCTGCTGATCCCGGTGTCCTTCCACGCCACCCAGCTCGAAGTGGCCGCCGCCGAGGAAAGCCGCGCTGCATTGAACGAACTGGGCTTAGAGCTGGCCGTGCTTTCGCCCACCACGCTGGCAGTGCGTGCGGTGCCTGTGTTGTTGCAGGATTCCGACCCGGTGCTGCTGGCGCGCGACGTGCTGAAGGAAGTTCGCGAATACGGCGCCAGCCGGGTGGTGACCGAGCGCCGCAACGAGTTGCTGGCGACCATGGCCTGCCATGCTTCGGTGCGCGCCAACCGCAGGCTCACCGTGCCGGAAATGAACGCCTTGCTGCGCGAGATGGAAGCCACCGAGCGCGCCGACCAGTGCAACCATGGCCGCCCCACCTGGCGCGAAATCTCCATGCAGGAGCTGGACCAGCTGTTCATGCGCGGCAAGTGAGACAGAAAAATACTGTAATGGGTGATGTGGGATGGGTAATGAAAACCTCCGGGCATCACTCATTCCCCATTACTCATTACGCCTTTTGAGTTCCGGCTTAGGATGAATTTTCTCCCTCCCGCCATATTCCTCATGGGCCCCACCGCCAGCGGTAAGACCGGCGTGGCGGTGGAGCTGGTACAGCATCTGCCGGTGGAAATCATCAGCGTGGATTCGGCGCTGGTGTATCGCGACATGAACATTGGCACTGCCAAGCCCGATGCCGCCACGCTCGCCGTGGCGCCGCATCACCTGATCGATGTCATCGACCCGACGCAAAGCTATTCGGCTGCGCAATTCCGCGGCGACGCGCTGCGCCTGATGGCGGAGATCACGGCACGCGGCCATATTCCCCTGCTGGTGGGTGGCACCATGCTGTATTTCAAGGCGCTGCGTGAGGGGCTGAACGACCTGCCGCAGGCCGACCCGGCGTTGCGCATGGAGCTGGAAGATCGGGCACGGCAAGTCGGCTGGCCGGCCATGCATCAGGAGCTTGCCCGCCTCGACCCGGAAACGGCGGCACGCCTGCAGCCCACCGATGCGCAGCGCATCCAGCGCGCGCTGGAAGTCTGTCTCTTGAGCGATCGGCCAATGTCAGCTCTGCTGGCGGAAGAGCAGCAGGCCGAACTGCCTTATCGCCTGATCCAGCTGGCCTTGCTGCCGGGCGACCGCGCAGTGTTGCACGCGCGCATCGCGCAGCGTTTCGACGAGATGCTGAAACAGGGGCTGGTGGAAGAGCTGGAGTCTCTCAAAACGCGCTATGCCCTGACGCCGGACCTGCCCTCCATGCGCTGCGTCGGCTATCGTCAGGCCTGGCAGTATCTGGAGGGGGAATGCACTGCTGCCGAGATGCGCGAACTCGGCATCATCGCCACCCGCCAGCTCGCCAAGCGGCAGCTGACCTGGCTACGGGGAATGGAAGGGGTGACGGAGTTCGATTGCCTGGCGGATGATCTTGCCGAACGTGTACGAGCATTCCTGCGGAATTGATGAAATGCCTACAAGCGGCCTTTCAACTCCTGGTACACATCCTCTCGCATGGCTACGGAGAGAATCGTCAGCAGGCGTGATTCATCATTCACGTGATACACCAGGCGGTATTGCGGGGTCGTGATCTTGATCCGGTAACAGTCCGGTAATTCCCGCAGCGCATCTTTCACTACTCTGGGCGTTAGCAGCCGTTCTTTTGCCAGTTTTTCCTTGAAGCGTTTCTTTACGCTGCCATCCAGCCTGGCCCACTCCCGCTCCGCCTCGGGGTGGATCGCAAGCTCATAAGTCATCGATATCGATTCTGCGGGCCAGGTTCAGCGTGGACAGGCGTGAAGCGGCACGATCCCCTGCAACGCGGTCGGCAATGGCATCCAGCATGGCATGCATCATTCTCGGGGAGACAATATAGCCCGCCGGCCTGTTGTGGTTGAGAATCGCCACCGCCTCGTCGGTTTCTTCTGCCTGCTTTAATACCCGGGAAGGGGATTCACGCAGCTCAGTCACTCCGATCGTGTGTTCCGCAAAAATCGCATCCATGATTTGCTCCAAATAATGTGCAATATTAATGCATGAATATGGTGTGTGTCCATGCCGGAGCATGGCTTTTATTCGAAGCTGAAACCTTTTTCGCGGAACAAGCGGATGCAGGCATCCACCGCCTCCGGATCGTAGAACTTGCCGCGATTGCGGGTGATTTCCTCCAGAGCCGGTTCGATGCCCAGCGATGGCCGGTAGGGGCGATGCGAGGACATGGCTTCCACCACGTCTGCCACGGCCAGAATCCGGGCGCCGAGAGTGATTTCCTCTCCTTTCAGCCCCAGGGGGTAGCCCGATCCATCCAGCCGTTCGTGGTGCTGATGCACCATATCTGCGACTGGCCAGGGAAAGTTAACTTCCTTGACGATTTCGTAGCCGGTCTGGGTGTGCGCCTTGATCAATTCGAATTCAATCTGGGTCAGTTTGCCGGGTTTGCTGAGGATTTCGGCCGGCACCGAGATTTTGCCCAGATCATGGATCAATCCGCCAAAATGAATACCCTCGATTTCCTCCTCGCCCAGCCCGAGTTCTTTTGCAATCGCCACGCCAAGCAGGGCGACGCGGCGCTGGTGGCCGGCGGTGTAGGGGTCGCGCTGTTCCAGCGTGGCAGCGATGATGCCAATGGTGTCTTCCATGGCCTCTCGTAATCGTTCCAGGGTTTTTGTCCGGGCAACTTCCGCTTCCTGACGCTTGAGATCGTTGCGCAGGGTCAGGATGCCAAAGGCGAGATCGCCGGCCAGTTCTTCCAGTAATTCGACTTCCTCTGCCGAGAAGGTTTCCACACTGTTGACATAGATGCTGAGTACGCCGAACGCATTGTTCTTATCCCTGAGCGGCAGGGCGATGCAGGCGGTATAACCGAATCGGGCGGCAGCCGCGTGCCATCTGGCCATGTCGGGGTTATTGAGAATGTCGCGGGCAATGGCGGTTTTGCCGCTGCGCAGGGCTTCGGCGCAGGGGCCGAGGGCGCACTCGCTGCTCACCCTTGTAAGCATTTCGTCATCAAGATATTGCTGTTCGAAACCCGCCTGGGCCATGGGGCGGATAGTCTTCTCGGCATCATCCTGCACATAGCCCACCCTGGCAATCCGATAGCTGCCGACCTCGACGATGACGCGGCAGAATTCATCGAGCAGGCTTTGCTCATCCTGCGAGTGGACCAGGGTGGTGTTGCCCGCACTCAGCGTGGCCATGGCCTTCACGCTGCGCTGCAGTAGGGCTTCGGCATGTTTGCGCTCGGTGACATCTTCAAGTATGTGTACAGAAAATTCTGTGTCATCACTGCCTTGAACCGGAAAGCTGTGGGAAGTATAGCTTTGCGTGCCTTCCTCGAATCCTTCCACGTCTTTCGCGCCGAGATGTCTGGCATTCAGGCAACTCTCCATCGGGCCGTTTCGCTTGGGAAAGATTTCCCAGTAAGGCTGGCCGACGATCTCATGGATGTCCCTGCCTGCAACACGGGCGTAGGCCAGGTTGGCACGGAGAATGCGAAATTCCCTGTCGTGGAGGAAAATGGGCAGGCTTACTGCATCAAATACGTCTTCCCATTCCTTCCGGGCCTGTTCGATCTGCTTGCGGCCTGCTTCCAGCAGGCGTTGTGCTTCATGACGTTCGCTGATGTCACGGATGAAATCCTGGTGGAAGCGCAGGCTTTTGACATCAATAAAGCGGGCGCTGACTTCTACCGGGAATGTGCTGCCGTCCTGGCGCTGGTGTTCGGTTTCGAACACCAGACCGTCGCGGGCTTCCACCTCCAGCCACTGCTTGTCCACCTCATCCCGCCTGGCCGGTGTGCGCAGGTCGCGGATATTGAAAGCCAGCAGTTGTTCCCGTGTATAGCCATAGGTCTGTATGGCGCGCTCATTGGCATCGATGATGCTGCCATCCGGGCGCATCAGCAGCACGATATCGTTGGCGTGCTGGATGAACGAGGCGTAATGGGCGGTCAGCGCTTCCCTGTCACGTTCCCCGCGCGCTTTAACCAGTTCGTACGCCATTCTGCCCTGACGCCGCCACAGTATACCCAGCCCCGTGGCAGCAGCCAGGAATGCCAGCGTGAGCGTAATGGCAATAACGGCGACATGGGTAGTAGAAGCATAAATTTCCGTGCTGTCCACCTTGGAAATCATGTGCCACGGGGTGCCTGGCACAGGACGAACCGAGGCGACCACGCGTATGCCGCGATAGTCCTTGCCCTCCACTTCACCACTTTTGCCCCGGAATGCCAGATAGCCGGGCGAATCGGGCCGCACTGTTCTGCTCTTGAAGTAGGACTCATCCTTGGCGTGTCGCGGTTTGCTGAGGTGCGTGAGCTGATCGCCATCGAGTTGTATCAGCAAGGTTTCCGCGCTCTGGCTGGGCACCGGCCAGCTTTGCACCAGCGGAAAGAGAAAATGTGCCGGGTCGAGTTGCAGTACCAGCACGCCTACGGTGCGTGGCGATGCTCCGTGCACAACCAGCGGGGCGGCAAAGGACAGGCAGGCGGGCTGGCCCGGCTCGTCAAGATGCCGGTGCAGTTCGGACATCCGGACCTGGCCCGTTTTCATGACTTCGAGCGCCAGTTGCCGGTGGGTTTCGTCCAGCACAGGGTGATTGTTGCCGGTATGCAGGCGGATGTTCCCGTCCCGGTCAAGCAGGAGAATGTTGCGGTATTCGGATGTTTTCGCGGTACTGGCAAGATGGGCCAGCAGATGCTGCCGCTCGCCGTTCTCCGGTGCGCCTTGCGCCAGCCAGCGCTCGAAGTCGGTGGCGTTTTCGCTGTCCGCCGCCATGAGCCTTGCATCTTCTCCGCGCTCCGTTATCCAGGCAGCGATCTGGTTGGTCTTGAGGATGGCGATGGCGGCCAGCTCGGCCTGTTTTTCCACTCGCAGCGCGTCTCTCACATTCGCATAGGTGAAATAGCCCGTGGCCAGAATGGCGGCCGCAAGCAGTATAAATGCGCCGATATAGTGGATTGCGCGCGGTTGACGGCTGCCTGATTTTCCGGGGATCTGGCCGGGCTTCATGCAGGACGCTGCTTGCTGAATGGGGTGAGCGCTTTCTGCATCATATTGAAATCCATGCGGGTTTTCTAGCGTTTGTGGATTAACTTTGAGTTAATTTTCGCCTTGTGTTCACACGATAGGCTAGCAGTTGGGGTGTGTCAAATTGCCGCAGTCTCCACGTATCATTCGCATCCCAACCATCAGGCACGACGCCATGCCGTCGATGAGTGCGCTGAACCCGGTCTCCAGTGAACATGCGGTAACACACTGTTACATCCGGGCACGGCGAGGAAATGCCTGCGCAACATCTGCCCTTCATCATGGGCACATCAGGAACACGACCTGATCTTGGCAACATCATCCAACCAACAGGAGTTTATGATGAATAGCAGAAACTTTTTTTACAATGCGGCACTGGTTTTCGGTTTGGCTGCCTCTGGAGTCAGTTTTGCAGATGAAACAGTCACGGTGGACCCTTCCCGCATGACCCAGCAGGAACGCGAGGCCTATCGCACAGAGAGGCAGGCAAGCATGACGCCCGAGCAGCGCGCCGAAATGCAGGCTTCCCATAGCCAGGGCGGCAGCGCCCAGGGACAAGGTACCATGGCGCGCGACGGTTCCGGGTCGGGTGGGCAATATGGGCGTAGCGGAGGGCAGGGTGGCGGGCGAGGCCGACGCTAATTAAAAGGTCTTTGGTCTGAAGGGCTCCCCGCCACTGGGGAGTCCTTCGTTATTTTCATCGTGTGAGCGTCAGGCGTGCTGCAGTGCCGCCGCCTTCACGCGGTAGCAGCTCGATTTTCCAGCCATTGGCATCCGCCAGCTGGCGGGCAATGGCGAGGCCCAGACCGCTGCCACCGGTGGTGACACTGCGCGAGGATTCCAGACGGTAGAAGGGCCGGAATACACTTTCCAGCTGATCGGGCGGGATACCCGGCCCATGGTCGAGTATTTGAATCACACTCGCCTCGGGCGAGCATTCACAGTCGAGGGTCAATGGCTTTCCGGCGCCGTAGCGCACGGCATTGCCGATCAGGTTGCCGAGGATGCGGCGCAGGGCCATGGGGCCGGCCGATACCAGACATGGCGACTGTGTTTGCCATGCCACTTCGGCGCCTTCGTTTCTGGCGTGATCAGCCAGCTCCTGCAGCAGCTGGCTGAGATCGATTTCCTGTTCAGTTTCCTTTTCCAGGCCACGGCTGAGCGCCAGGAATTCGCCGATGAGGCGATTCATTTCCTCCATGTCGCGGCGCAGCCGTTCGATGTTTTTCGGGTCGCTCTCCTGCGGCAGCATTTCCAGCGCCAGGCGCATGCGTGCCAGTGGCGTGCGCAGGTCATGGGAGACGCCGGCCAGCAGGGTGGTGCGGTTGGCCAGCAGTTCCTTGACCTGGAATGCCATGCGATTGAAAGTTCGGGCCAGACAGGCAAGCTCGTCAGGCCCGGTTTCCGGCAGGCTTTCCGGTGTGTTGCCCTGGCCGATGCGCGTGGCTGCCTCGGAGAGACGCGCCAGCGGGCGGGTAATGCGCCGTGCCAGGATGACGGCAGTGATCAGGGTGAGCGTAATGGTGGCAGCCAGCATCAGCAGTAGCGCCGGTGGCGGGCGAATGCCGAGGTGTTCCTTGGGAAAGCCGATTCGGATCAGGTAGCCCCCGCTGGGGATCTCGACCCAGAACCATGTCTGGTCCCAATGCGTGGTTTTGACCTGGATGGGCTCGCCGATATGGGCCTGTAGTGCACTTTCCAGCAAAGCCAGGTAGGGCAGGAAATCATGCCCGGCTTCCGGCAGAGGGGTGGTGGCGCGAAAGAGCCAGAGATTGTGGCGCTGGGCCAGCTCGATTTCAAAATCCTCGCGTGTCTGCGGCGGCAGCTCTACCCAGGTCTGGGCAGATAGCACCATGAGCGAGGCCAGATCGTCCGAGGATCGTTTGGCGATGGGCAGCATGACGTAATACGAGGCCACGGCCAGGGAGATGAGCTGGAATATGATCAGTGCAGCAGCCACGGTGGCGGCCGTGCTGCGAAACAGGGTATGCCGCCCGATGCCTATGGGCATCAGGAAACCTTGCCCTGCGTGGCAAACAGATAACCCTCTCCCCAGACCGTGCGGATATAGACCGGGGCCGTCGGGTCGTCCTCGATTTTGCGCCGTAGCCGGGTCACCCGGACATCGATACTGCGGTCGAAGGGCGTGCGCTCGTAGCCCTTGATCAGGTCCATCAGCAGATCCCGGCTGAGGACGCGGTTGGGGTGCTCGACAAAAATTCGCAGCAGGTTGAATTCCCCGGCAGTAAGTGGGATTTCCTTGCTGTCATGCGCCAGTTGGTGGGCGTTGACGTCCAGTCGCCAGGGACCGAAGCTGAAAATGCCGCTGGCAGGCTCTTCGGTCTCGGGTTTTGCATTTTCCTTGCGCCGCAGCACGGCACGGATGCGGGCCAGCAGCTCGCGCGGGTTGAAGGGCTTGGCGAGATAATCATCCGCGCCCACTTCCAGCCCGATAATGCGGTCGATATCCTCGCCGCGTGCCGACAGCATGATGATGGGTTGCGCACTTTGTGCTCTCAGCTTGCGCGCCAGGGTCAGCCCGTCTTCTCCCGGCAGCATCAGGTCCAGAATGACCAGGTCCGCAGGCTGTTGCGCCAGATGCTGCTCCATCGCACCGCCATCGTTGACGGCGACAACTTCGTAGCCCTGTTCCGTCAGGTATTGCTGCAGCAGTTCGCGCAGGCCGGGGTCGTCATCCACAACCAGAATGTGTTCTTTATTATTTTCCATGTCTGCACTATACAAAATCAAGGTGGGCTACGCCATGCGTCTGTGGTGCTCTGTAACACACTGTTACATTTCCATGTCGGCGCGAAATGTTTTTGAAACGGCGGGCGTTCATGATGCACACCATGCAATGCGCGACTTGAGTTAAATTCCGTCTGTGCCAGGTAATTTAATCATGAGAAAGCAAATGACAAGCAAACAATTCTTACGCATCAGCGCGATCAGCCTGGGGCTTCTGGATGCAAGCAGCGCGCTGGCACAGGAGCGCCTGGTGCAAACGCGGCAGGAAAAACAGCAGGCACAGCAGCAGGCAGACCAGAAGGGCGAAGTTGATCCGGATGCTTTTCGGAGTCGGGTACAGATGCGCATGCGTTCCATGAGTCAGGAAGAGCGCGCGTTGATGAATGATTTGAGCGTCAACGGGCAGCAACGTCTGGAAGCGGAGAATGCCGTCCAGAACGTGCAGGGTCGCGGGATGGAAGGCAGCCGTTTTGGCCGCGGCTATGAGTCCCGGCAGATGCAGGAGAATCCGGCCGCTTCCGGTGGTTCGTCCATGAGTGGCGCCGGCACCGGCCCGGGAATGGGTGGACGCGGAGGCGGTGGTGGAGGCGGCGGCAGAGGCCGTTAATTTTGAATGCTTGGTATTTTTTAAGGAGCTGAAAATGCGCAAATCTTCATGGATGCTTATGGTTCTGGTAGTTTCACTGGGTTCCAGCACGGTTGTTTTCGCTCGTGGAGGCGGTGGTGGCGGGATGGGCGGTGGCTCTGGCATGATGGGCGGCGGCCAGAATATGTCTTCCCAGGGTGCTCAGGCGCCTTCCGGCGCCCGGCAGGAGCAGGAAAAAATCAGGGAGGAGAACCGCGTTCGCACCCAGCAAGAGGGCGACGCTACCCAGGCCCGCCAGCAGACCCGTGATCAGGTTCAGATTCGTCAGGAGCAGTAAGGCCTGGGGAACCCCTGAATCAAGCCCCGGCTCTGGCTGGGAGTAAAAGCCCC
Source organism: Gammaproteobacteria bacterium (assembly GCA_018824405.1). GTDB lineage: Bacteria > Pseudomonadota > Gammaproteobacteria > Burkholderiales > Sulfuricellaceae > Sulfurimicrobium. The sequence continues at coordinate 184,888 of JAHJGO010000006.1, read as the reverse complement.
CATTTCACAACATGGGGGCTTTTATTTTGCGGGTTTTCTGGCAGAACCGCCTGAGCTCGCGTTCATCGCCTCGATCGCTTCCTTAAGCGACTGGGCAGCGGCTTTGGGGTCCGTGTTGCTGATCGTCATTTCACCCGGGCTGGAATTTGAGTCTGACTTTTCCCCCGCGGCCCCAGCGGTTGAAATTGAAGATTGCTCTTGTGGCTTTTCCTTTTTGAGTGCCTCGATTTGCGCCTGAAGTTCTTCGTTCTGTTTTCTGAGAGCGTCGATCTCGGCCTGGGGCGTATCGGCCTGGGTCGTTTCAGTCCTGGGCGATTCTGCTGGTTCTGCTGAGGCATGTTCAACCGGCTGGCTGCTGTGGGAAGCGTCGGCTGCGGGTGTTGCCGGATGAGCGTCGCCGCCTTGCTCTGGAGATGACAGGAAGAATTTCCAGGTCGCAAAACCAATCCCTACAAGCAATAAAAACAGCAGGCCCGCCGCGCCGCCAATGATCAGGCGTTTTTTTGTGCGCATCGACTGAATGGCCGGAGTGTCGTGCGAAATTGGTGCCTGACTCTCCTCGTTGCTATCCGGCGGCGATACGGGAGATTTTTTGAAGCGCTGGACAAGTTCTGAAAGCCCTGTTTTTATACGGGTGAAAGGTCCGGGTTTGGCTGGCGCGTCGAGAACGGGTGCTTCCATTGCCACAGTCTTGTCACTCTCCTCTTCCTGTGGCGCGTCAGCATCATCCCCGTTTTTGGGTTTTTTCTTCCAGAACATCAGGTTCATTGCGTTTCCTCTTTGCGCGTTACCCGAGCCGTGGCGCTGCCCTGGGCAAAGATCATTGACACTTCCTCATCCAGGGATATTTCGGTACTGCTGCGCACAATTTTGCCGCTGGCCGTGCGTACCATGCTGAATCCGCGTTCCAGCACTGCTTCGGGGTTGAGATGCTGCAGATTGGCGGCTAGGCGCTGCAGACTGGTCTGATGGCGTTGCAGTTTGAATTCCATGGCACGGCCCAGGTTCTGCCGCAGTTGCAGCAGCCGGGATTCGAGCGATTGCGTCGCGGGTGCCGCTGTCGCGAGCCGGCTGGCAAGGTTCTGCACGCGCCATTCCTGCTGTTCCAGCAGGCGTGGGGCACCCTGTTTCAGGCGTTGCGCCAGATGACCCAGATGTTGCTGCTGATTGCGGATGCGTGTGCCGGGGTGGAGCAGGCGGCGCGCCAGATAATCAACCTGCTGCATGCGCTGCTCCAGGCTGTGCAGGGTCTGGCGACTCAGGCTTGCCTGCAGCACGGCGAGGCGCTGCAGCAGCTCAGCCCGGTGCGGCGTGGCAAGTTCCGCTGCTGCGGTCGGGGTGGGCGCGCGCCGGTCGGCGACGAAGTCGGCAATGGTGACGTCGGTTTCGTGTCCCACTCCGCAGATAATGGGAATTTTGCTTGCGGCGATGGCGCGTGCCACGACTTCCTCGTTGAACGCCCATAAATCCTCGATGCTGCCGCCGCCCCGGCACAGGATCAGCACGTCGCATTCCTTGCGCTGTCCGGCCAATTGAATGGCTGCAGCAATTTTTTGCGCTGCACCTTCGCCCTGCACGGGAACCGGGTAGATGAGCGCCGGGATATTCGGCATGCGCCTTCGCAGGGTGGTGAGTACATCGCGCAGGGCAGCTGCGGCAGGGGAGGTGATGATGCCGATACGTTGCGGAAAGGTGGGCAGGGCCTGCTTGTGCTCCTGGTCGAACAGTCCTTCCAGGCTTAATCTGGATTTCAGTTTCTCGAATGCTTCGAACAGCACGCCCAGTCCGGCACGGCGCATGGATTCGACGCCTAGCTGAAATTCACCGCGCGCTTCATAGAGTGTCACCAGGGCGCGGATTTCCACCTGCATGCCGTTATCCGGCTTGAAATCCGTGTACTGACTCTTGTGCCGGAACATGGCGCAGCGTACCTGCGCCTGCCCATCCTTGAGCGTGAAATACCAGTGCCCGGAAGTCGCACGGGTGAAGTTGGATATTTCGCCCGCCACCCAGAGCAGGGGAAATGTCTGCTCAAGGACGGTTTTGGCATGCCGATTGAGTTCGCTGACAGTAATGACCTGCGATGCATTTGAAAAGGGAGAGGGCATGGATGGATTCTAAACTAATCCACAGTTGTAAAAAATCTTTCATAGTGGTATGCGCCGTGGTAGCCATTTATTAGGATTTGCTTAAGTAATTGTATATAAACGATAATATAATAAGCTCAAATTTTGCCCATTGTAAAAAAACTGTTATGTGGGCAAGGGTTAAGGGGTTTATATGCAAACCATACACAAAGTTATCCACAGATTCTGTGGACAAGCTGAAAAACCCTTTAAGTAGCATATGTTTATGACAATTAAAACTTCTGCCCTTGCTGAAAATGGAGTTGAAGGCTAAAGTTACGTGCTTAAAAATCGTGGGAGGACGGGCGTGTTATCCATCATTCAAGCTGCGGGTTGGCCAATCTGGCCGCTGATTATTGCGTCGGTGATTTCGCTGGCGATTATCGGCGAGCGCTCGTGGTCACTGTATGGCGGCTTGGTGGCGCCCAAGAGCCTGTTGCCCAAAGTGCGTGAATGGCTGCAGCAGGATGGCGTTAACGATGAGATGGTTGCCAATCTGGAGCGGCACTCTCCTCTCGGACGCATATTTGCGGCGGGGTTGCGCAATGTCAGCAGCTCGCGCGAAATGATGAAGCAGGCTATCGAAGATTCGGGGCGTGCCGTCACTCATGAGCTGGAACGTTTTCTCACAACGCTGGGTACGATTGCTTCAATCAGTCCGCTCCTGGGTCTGCTCGGTACCGTGATCGGCATGGTGGAAATATTCGGCGCGCTTACCCCGACTGGCGGCAGCCCCGCCCAACTGGCTCACGGTATTTCAGTGGCGCTGTATAACACGGCAATGGGCCTGATCGTGGCGATCCCCAGCATGATTTTTTACCGCTATTTTCGTGGCAAGGTGGATGCCCTGGTGATGGAAATGGAGCAGCAGTCGATCAAGCTGGTGGACATGGTTCACGGTGAACGGAAATAGGGCACGCCACATGAATTTCCAGCGTGGCAGATTGAAGGAAGACCCCGAGATCAACCTGATTGCAATGATCGACGTGTTGCTGGTGATCCTGATTTTCCTCATGGTGACTACCACCTTCTCCCAGATTGCCGAATTGCAGATCAATTTGCCAACCGCAGATGCCGAGAAGCAGGCGGAGAAGACGAACGAAATCACCGTTGCCGTCGATGCTTCCGGCCATTACGTCATCAATCGCGCCCCACTGGCCAATCCCGGCGTGGACACCTTGAGCGAGGCGCTGCGCCGCGCGGCCGGAGATCGCGCTGATCCGGTGATTGTGATCAATGCCGATGCCGGGGCCACACATCAGTCCGTGATCAACATCATGGAAGCATCGCGTCTGGCGGGCTACAGCCGCATCAGTTTTGCCACTCAGGCGAAGAACGGCAAGTGACCGCCGGGTCTGATCCGGCTTTCGGGTCTGGTCTGTGGCTGGAAAAACAGTGGTACCGCCATAGTCTGTGGCAGTTCGTGCTGTTGCCGTTCAGCATGTTGTTCCGGCTGCTTTCAGCCTTGCGCCGGGTGGCGTATAAGCAAGGCTGGCTGGCTACGGAGCGATTGCCGGTGCCTGTGATCGTGGTGGGCAATATCACAGTTGGCGGCAGCGGCAAGACGCCGCTGGTGCTCTGGATGGCGCAGTATTTGCGGCAACAGGGCTATCGGCCGGGTATTGTGAGTCGTGGCTATGGCAGCAGTGCCGTGGGGGCGTGTCCGGTTGGTCCGGCTGATGACCCCGCGTTAAGTGGGGATGAGCCTGTTCTGCTGGCGCGCAAATCCGCTTGCCCTGTCTGGATTGGACGCGACCGTGCGGCGGTGGGGCGCGCCTTGCTGGCGGCCTGCCCGGATTGTAATGTGATTCTATGCGATGACGGTTTGCAGCATTACCGCCTGCGGCGTGATCTCGAAATTGCTGTGGTGGACGGTCAGCGCCGATTCGGCAATGGCCAGCTGTTGCCGGCCGGGCCTTTGCGCGAAGGCTTGTGGCGCCTGAATCTGGTGGATGCCGTGGTGGTGAATGGCGGAGCGCCCCTTGAAACACAGGCGGCGCAATATGGGATGCATTTGAACGGCGCCTTGCTGACCAACCTGCGTACGGGCGAGAAGCGTCTGGCAGTGGAGCTGAAGGCTCTGAGACTGCATGCCCTGGCTGGAATTGGCCATCCGCAGCGGTTTTTTGACCACTTGCATGCTTTGGGTCTGGATTTTACGGAACATGTTTTTCCGGATCACCATGCTTACCGGACAAGTGACCTGGATTGGCCCGATGCTGATGCGCTGTTGATGACTGAGAAGGATGGCGTGAAATGCGCAGCATTTGCCGATGAGCGCTATTGGGCTCTTCCCGTGCAGGCGGAAGTGGATCCGCGATTAGGACAAAAAATGTTGGATATTCTGAGGGAACACGATGGACGCAAAACTGCTTGAAATTCTGGTGTGCCCCCTGTGCAAGGGGCCGCTCGTGTACAAGAAGGCTGCACAGGAACTGATCTGCAAACCCTGCCGTCTTGCTTACCCTGTCAAGGATGATATTCCGGTGATGCTGGAGGAAGAGGCACGCAAATTGCCGGCTGATGAGGAGGTTTGATGGGCCCAGGCTTCAAGGTTGTTATTCCCGCTCGTTATGCGTCTACTCGCCTGCCCGGCAAGCCGCTGGCGGATATTGGCGGAAAACCGATGGTGGTGAGAGTGGCAGAGCGGGCGCTGCAAAGCGGGGCCAATGAGGTGTGGGTTGCCACTGACCATGAAGGTGTCGCTGATGCGGTGCGTGCTCACGGTTTTAATGTGTGCATGACTTCGCCGGATCATGCATCCGGCACGGATCGCATCGCCGAGGTGACGGCATTGCGCGGCTGGGACGAACATGATTTGGTTGTCAATGTACAGGGGGATGAGCCGCTGATTGAACCTGGCTTGATCGATGCTGTGGCTCAGCATCTGCACGATCATCCGTTGGCTGCAGTTTCGACTGCCTGCTACCGTATTCATGAGCGTGAAGAGATGCTCAATCCCAATGTGGTGAAAGTGGTGCTGGACCGGGATAATCATGCGCTGTATTTTAGTCGTGCACCAATACCCTATGCGCGGGATGCGTTTGCTGCTGGCGAGTTTCCAGCGGAGCTCCCGGTATACCGCCATATCGGTATCTATGCTTACCGTACAGAATTTCTCAAAACCTATGGCAGCTTGGCCCCGGCCGCGATAGAACAGTTTGAAGCGCTGGAGCAATTGCGTGCCATGTGGCATGGATACAAAATCAGTGTTGCCGTGACCCGTATTTCCCCATTTGCGGGGGTGGACACGGCAGAAGATCTGGAGCGCGTGCGCGGCCTGTTCAGAGATTGATAAAATTAAAGAGAATGGGCTTATCTCTTTATAAAAAAAATTAAATGTGCAGCGTAAGCTAATTGCAATACCCTTGTTGCAAGTTAGGAAAACAAGATATTCTTATCCACAATTGTATGGGCAGTTCAATAAATTTCAGGAGGTAGACAATGCGTATGATTCTTCTCGGTGGTCCAGGGGCCGGTAAAGGTACACAGGCCAACTACATTAAGGAAAAGTTCGGTATTCCCCAGATTTCTACCGGCGACATGCTGCGTGCCCACGTCAAGGCAGGTTCGGAGCTGGGCGTGGCGGCCAAGAAAATCATGGATGCGGGCGGCCTGGTATCCGACGACATCATCATCGGCATGGTGAAAGAGCGCCTGACTCAGGATGACTGCAAGAACGGCTATCTGTTTGACGGTTTCCCGCGCACCATTCCCCAGGCTGAGGCAATGAAGGCTGCTGGCGTACCGATCGACTATGTGGTCGAAATCGACGTGGCCGACGAGGAAATCGTCAAGCGTATGTCAGGACGCCGCGTGCACGTGGCTTCCGGTCGCACCTATCATGTCGTGTTCAATCCGCCCAAGGTGGCCGGCAAGGATGACGAAACCGGTGAAGACCTGATCCAGCGCGACGACGACAAGGAAGAAACGGTCAAGAAGCGTCTGGATATCTACCATGCCCAGACCGAGCCGCTGGTTAAGTATTACTCAGACTGGTCCGCATCGGGCGTGGCTGGCGCACCCAAGTGTGTGAAGATTGCCGGCGTCGGCAAAGTGGATCAGATCCGCGATGCCATTTTTGCCTCACTGAAATAAGAATCTGGCGGCGATGAAGAAAAGAGCAAGCGTCCCGGATATCACCAGTACCCAGCTGTGGGTGGTGGAAACCGCGGTCAAGGAACGTTTTGGTGCGGGTGTGATCGAGGTGCAGGTGGCGGATTCCGATATCCGCCTTGATCCTGCCGATCGTGAAATGACTTCCTGTCCTACGCTGTACTGGACCGATGGCATTGCACACTTTGTCATTTTCAAGGTTGGGGACGGCCTTTATCGCAGCCAGTTTTTCTATTCAAAAAGAGAACAGTATGGCACCGGCCGCCGCGAATACGATGATCTCGCGGAGTGCGTGTCTCTGTTGCTGAAAATGGAGGCGGACCAGCGCAGTATCCGGGCCGCCTAGAACGAAAATAGTTGGAGGATGGAATGGCAAAAAAGAATGCGTTTTATGCTCAGTCTGGCGGTGTGACAGCCGTCATCAATGCTTCCGCCTGTGGCGTGATTGAAACTGCCCGCAAGCACAAGGATGTCATTGGCAAGGTGTATGCTGGCCGCAACGGAATTATCGGTGCGCTGACGGAAGATCTGATCGATACCTCAAAGGAGTCTGCGGAAGCGATTGCTGCTCTGCGTCAAACGCCTTCTGGTGCTTTTGGTTCCTGCCGCTTCAAGCTCAAGAGCCTGGAAGCCAACAAGCGCGAATACGAGCGCCTGATCGAGGTTTTCAAGGCGCATAACATTGGTTACTTCTTCTATAACGGTGGCGGCGATTCCGCCGATACCTGCTTTAAAATTTCACAACTTTCAGAAGCCATGGGCTATCCGATCCAGGCGATTCACGTGCCAAAAACCGTGGACAACGACCTGCCAATTACGGACTGCTGTCCCGGTTTTGGCTCGGTAGCCAAATACATCGCGGTTTCCACGCTGGAAGCTTCTTTTGACGTACGCTCCATGGCCAAGACGTCCACCAAGGTGTTCGTCATTGAGGTGATGGGTCGTCACGCTGGCTGGATCGCAGCTGCAGGCGGCCTGGTGGAAGATCATGGCATTCCGGTGGTGATTCTGTTCCCGGAAGTTGAATTCGATCAGAAGAAATTCCTTGCCAAAGTGGACGAAAACGTCAAGAAGCATGGTTTCTGTACCGTTGTGGTGTCGGAAGGCTGTCACTACCCGGATGGCAAATTCCTGGCCGAACAGGGTTCTCGTGATGCCTTCGGTCATGCCCAACTGGGCGGTGCTGCTCCTGTGGTGGCGAACATGGTCAAGGAAGCGCTGGGGCACAAGTTTCACTGGGCGGTGGCTGACTACCTGCAGCGCGCAGCGCGCCACGTGGCTTCCAAGACGGACGTCAAGCAGGCCTACCAGCTGGGCAAGGCGGCCGTGGAACTGGCGGTCAAGGGTCGCAATTCGGTCATGCCGACGGTGCATCGCCTCTCGGACACGCCTTACAAATACAAGATTGGCGTGGCTGATCTGAAGGATGTGGCGAACGTCGAGAAATTCATGCCCAAGGATTTCATTACCAAGGATGGCTTCGGGATTACCGAGAAGTGCAAACGTTATCTTTCGCCGTTGATTCAGGGGGAAGATTATCCGTCCTACAAGGATGGCCTGCCGGTGTATGTGACCCTGAAAAACGTGGCCGTAGCCAAGAAATTACCGGAGTTCAAGCTGTAATGGTTGTTCATGACGCCTGACCGGGCCCGTCAGCTCCTCGCGATTCAGGTCAATTTTGGTAGTGGCTACAATGCCAATTCAGCCAAACTTGTTCTCTCCGAGGTGCAGAAAGAGCACGGTCAGGCAGTCGTGGATCAACTGATTCGCGAGATGAATCTGGAGCAGGTTTTTGGTTTTGAACCTGGCACCCATTTTGAAAACGGGCTCGCGATTAAAAATTGAAATAATTAGTTGTCAGAATATTGAACGCATCACTTGCCAATAATAAAAGCACGGTTTGACCGCGGCGGAACAGGCCGGGGGGTTTCAGCGGGGGCGTAGGGCCAGCCCGAATGGCCTAAAGTAACCACACTAGAAGGGATGGATGTCATCATGTCAGCAGGCTTAATGTTCGCGTTAGTCTGTGCCGTCATCGCAATTTTGTACGGTGCAGTGTCAATCAAATGGATTCTGGGGTTGCCAACCGGCAATGACCGTATGCGAGAAATTGCAGCGGCGGTGCAGGAAGGTGCGTCAGCGTATCTGAATCGGCAGTACACCACGATCGGTATTGTCGGTGTGATTCTTCTGGTGGCCATTTTTGCGGCCCTGGGATGGCAGACTGCGGTCGGCTTTGCTCTTGGTGCTATTCTTTCGGGCTTGACCGGTTATATCGGCATGAACGTCTCGGTGCGTGCCAACGTGCGTACTGCTGAAGCTGCCAAGGACGGCATTAATGCCGCGCTGAACGTGGCTTTCAAGGGCGGTGCGATCACGGGCTTGCTGGTGGTCGGTCTGGGTCTGCTGGGTGTGGCGGGTTACTATGCTTTCCTGACCCTCAACATGGGCGCCAGCGCTTCTGAGGCAACGCATGCACTGGTCGGTCTGGCTTTCGGTAGCTCGCTGATCTCCATCTTTGCGCGTCTTGGCGGCGGTATCTTCACCAAGGGTGCTGACGTTGGCGCCGACCTGGTTGGCAAGGTCGAAGCCGGCATTCCAGAAGATGACCCGCGCAATCCTGCGGTGATTGCCGATAACGTAGGCGATAACGTGGGTGACTGTGCTGGTATGGCAGCCGACCTGTTTGAAACCTATGCTGTAACCATTATCGCTACCATGGTGCTGGGCGGTCTGATGATTACCGGCTCCCCTGAGGCAGTGATCTACCCGCTGGTTCTTGGTGGCGTTTCAATCATTGCATCCATTGTAGGTACTTTCTTCGTCAAGACACAGCCAGGCGCCAAGATCATGAACGCGCTGTACAAGGGCCTGATCGTGTCCGGCGTGCTGGCAGTGATTGCATTCTATCCAGTGACTACCATGGTTCTGGGTGATGGTGTGATGATTGACGGCAAGCTGGTTACGTCGATGAATCTGTATCTGGCTTCCCTGATCGGTCTGGGATTGACTGCAGCGCTGGTGTGGATTACTGAATACTACACCGCCACTGAGTTCAGCCCGGTGCGCCACATTGCTGAAGCTTCCACCACTGGTCACGGTACCAACGTGATCGCGGGGCTGGGTGTTTCCATGAAGTCGACCGCCGCTCCTGTACTGGCTGTCTGTGCCGCCATTGGTGGTGCCTACGCCCTGGGTGGTCTCTATGGTATCGCCATTGCCGCGACTTCCATGCTGTCCATGGCAGGTATCATCGTGGCGCTTGACGCATACGGTCCGATTACTGATAACGCTGGTGGTATCGCGGAAATGGCCGGTTTGCCGGATGAAATCCGCAACATTACCGATCCGCTGGATGCCGTTGGCAACACCACCAAAGCTGTGACCAAGGGTTACGCTATCGGTTCCGCCGGCCTGGCCGCGCTGGTGCTGTTCGCCGACTATACTCATGCCCTGGGTGCAAAAGCAACCGGGCTTGATGCCAATGCGATAGCCATGACCTTCGATCTGTCCAACCACATGGTCATCATCGGCCTGTTCATCGGTGGCATGGTGCCTTACCTGTTCGCTGCCATGGGTATGGAAGCAGTGGGCCGTGCTGCGGGTTCCGTGGTGGTTGAAGTGCGTCGTCAGTTCAAGGAAATTCCCGGCATTATGGAAGGCACGGCCAAGCCGGAATATGGTACCTGCGTGGATATGCTGACCAAAGCTGCGATTAAGGAAATGATTGTTCCTTCTCTGCTGCCAGTGGCAGTTCCACTCATCGTCGGCCTGACCCTGGGTGCGCAAGCTCTGGGTGGTGTGCTGATCGGTACCATCATCACCGGTATTTTCGTGGCGATTTCCATGACCACTGGTGGCGGTGCCTGGGATAATGCCAAGAAATACATCGAAGAAGGCAATTACGGTGGCAAGGGTTCCGAAGCCCACAAAGCGGCTGTGACCGGTGATACCGTCGGCGATCCCTACAAGGATACGGCTGGTCCTGCAGTGAATCCGCTGATCAAGATTATCAATATCGTGGCGCTGATGATTGTGCCGTTGATATAGGATCGTATTGTTCAAGGGTCAAAGGGCGGGTTTTCCCGCCCTTTTTTGTTTCCAGCGAGTTGCAGCTATAATGCCTGCAATTTTACGAAAGCTTGATCTGCGGGACTTGGCCGAGTCGCCTCCGGGTCCGATATTGCCTGTGATGTCAGCTTTATCATCGATGAATGTGTGCCGCAACCTGGAGCCACCACTCGATTTGCAAGGATTGCCACCAGATCACCACTTCTTCGGCCATTACATGGGCCATGAAGGTCGGTGAACGGGTAAAAGTGCAATGCTGGGTCGTTGCTGAAGATGCAAACAGGAAATTCTGGCAGGAGTAAGTAGTTACCAGAACGCCCCGATAAACCGATGTTCTAAATTTAAGGAGGCATGGGGCGTAAGAAAGAAGTGAATTTTGTGAATAGCACTGCTTCTGACTCCTTATGATCTGCAATGAAAATCTGCATTATTTCAGACAGCCACGACAATCGTCAGCTCATGAGCGCAGCGGTAGAGGCTGCAATAGCCCAAGGTGCTGAGGAAGTGATCCATTGTGGAGACGTGGTTGCACCGACTACGCTAAAGGCGCTGCAAAAATTTGGTTTGCCGGTGCACGTGATTTACGGCAATAACACTGGCGATCTTTTTTCCCTTTCCAAACTGGCTACCGAATCTGGCAGCGTGATCAGGTTCTATGGACAGGATGCCGGTATCAATCTTCAGGGACGCAACATTTTTATTGTGCATTATCCGCATTATGCGCGTGCCCTGGCCACGACAGGAGACTGGGATATCGTATGCTGCGGTCATGATCACAAGGCGTCGATCCAGAGCGTACAAAACATCAAAGGCGGCCATACCTGGTATATCAATCCGGGCACTGTCGGTGGGGTCGGCGCTCCCGCAACCTATATTCTGGGTGACCTGAAAACGATGGAATTCAGTATTTACGACGTACCCTTGCTTGAGGCTGTCTAATACCCGAGTAATGCAATTGTATATATTGACTCTATCTGTAAATAAGAAGATTCGATTGTCTTGAGAGCTTATCTGTGTGGATTGCAGCTTCATTTGAGTGGTAAGATGCAGAAGGATTGGAAAGGGCCAGCATCGCTGGTTTTTCTGAACAAAATCAAAGCACAGTTTTTTAGGTATGCCGGTTTTTCGGCAAATGCAAGCCGGTGTTCCCGCCCTGGTCATGAATCGGCGGGGCACTATAATCCGTGATGGAGGGGATCTGATGACGGAAGTCGTTGCAACCAACCAGACCATTCTGGTCGTAGGCGGTGGCATCAGCGGCATGACAGCGGCGCTTGAAGCCGCTGAGTGCGGCAAGGAAGTGGTGCTGATCGAAAAGAATCCGGTTTTGGGCGGGCGCGTGTCCCAGCTCTACCGTTATTTTCCCAAGCTGTGTCATCCGACCTGCGGTCTGGAAATCAACCAGCGTCGTGTCAAGCAGAACAAGCGCATTCGCATTCTGACCATGGCAGAGGTGACCGGTATCACCGGTTCCCCAGGCGACTACACCGCCAGTGTCAAGATAGCGCCACGTTACGTGAACGAAAACTGTACTGCCTGCGGTGACTGCGGCGATGCCGCAGAAACCATGATAGATGACGCGTTCAACTACAATCTGGGCAAGGTCAAGGCGGCATTCCTGCCCAGCCGGATGTCTTATCCCCAGCGTTACGTCGTTGACCCATCCGTAATCGGAACGCCTGAAGCAGACAAGATCAAGGCAGCGTGCAAGTATGATGCAGTAGATCTGTCCATGCAGGAAGAGACTGTGCAGGTCAAGGCCGGCGCCGTGGTATGGGCGACAGGCTGGAAGCCGTATGACGCCAACAAGATCCAGCCTTACGGCTACGACCGTTTTGATAACGTCATCACTAGCGTCGAGTTCGAGCGTCTTTCCGATCCTCATGGCCCGACTGGTGGCAAGATTCTGCGTCCTTCCGACGGCAAGGAAGCCAAGAATGTGGCTTTTATCCAGTGCGCCGGTTCCCGCGACGAGAACCATCTGCGCCACTGCTCGCGTATTTGCTGCATGGCATCACTGAAGCAGACCAACTATATGCGTGAAGCCTTCGGTGATGAAGGCAAGTCCACGATCTATTACATTGATATTCGTGCGATCGACCGCTTCGAGGATTTCTACCAGAAGGTTCAGGCTGATCCAAATGTGAAGTTCGTCAAATCCAAGGTGGCGCGGATTCTTGAGGACAAGGATGGCAACCCGGTGCTGCATGGTGTGGATACCGAGGGTTATCATCGCTACGCGACGCCGCATGATCTGGTGGTGCTGGCAGTGGGCATGGAGCCTTCCGTCAGTGCGGCCAATATTCCGGCCGAAATCGTCAGTGATTCGAGTGGGTTTATCGAGCAGGATCAGGCTAACGGTGCCATCTTCGGCGCTGGCTGCGCTGCAAATCCGCTGGATGTGAACCGGTCGGTGCAGAGCGCCACGGCGAGTGCATTGCGTGCGATTCAAGTGATTAACCGTGTTGCCAGAGCGGAGGGTTAAACAATGGCGGACATGAAAGTAGCGGCCTACATTTGTCAGGGCTGTGGACTGGGTGAGCGGCTCGATACCGCCGATCTGGCCAAGGTGGCTCAGAAGGAAGGCAAGGCGGCGATTGTGAAAGAACACCCTTTCCTGTGTAACGCGGAAGGTGTTGCGATGATTCGCAGTGATATCGACAACGAAGCGGTCACTCATGTGATGGTTGCTGCCTGTTCTCGACGCGCCAAGACAGAGGCTTTTGGCTTTACGGACGTCGCGTTGTCTCGCGCCAATCTGCGCGAAGGCGTTATCTGGGTGCGCCCGGACGACGAGGAGTCGCGTGAAACCACGCAGGAAATGGCTGCCGACTATGTACGTATGGGCTGCGCCGAAGTCAAGAAAATGAAATTGCCGGCCGGCAACCCTGAAACGGCAACCAACCGCCGTGTACTGGTCGTGGGTGGCGGTGTCTCTGGCATGACCGCAGCGATTGAGGCTTCAAAAGCTGGTTATCAGGTGGTGCTGGTCGAGAAAGGTGCCGCTCTGGGTGGTTGGGCCGCCAAATTGTACAAGCGCTCCCCGTCCCGCAGCCCTTATGCTGATCCACAGGATACCGGTGTGGATGAGATGATTGCGGCTATCAACGCTGACAGCAACATCACGGTCTACACGAATTCCATTACCAGCAAGACAGAAGGTGCTCCAGGCCGTTTCAAGATCGATGTCAGCCAGGAAAGCGGCGCCACGGTTACCGAGGAGGTGGGTTCGATTATCCAGGCCACCGGCTTCACGCTTTATGATGCCAACAACCTGCCGGAACTGGGCTATGGAAAATCTCCCAATGTGATGGATCAGGCTGGTCTGGAAGCATTGGCCAAAGCAGCCAACGGCGGCCCGATCAAACGCCCATCGGATGGCGGTGAGGTTAAGTCCGTGGTGTTCGTGCAGTGTGCCGGACAGCGTGATGAGACCGGCAAGCATTTGCCGTACTGTTCTGGCTCCTGTTGCCTGACTTCGGTCAAGCAGGCGATGTATTTCAAGGACAATAATCCTGATATCGACACGGTAGTGGTATATACCGACTTGCGTATGCCTGGCAACGGTGAGGATTTCTACCGCAGCGGACAGACCAAGGGTGTGACGTTTACCAAAGGCAAGGTCTCCACGGTTGAAGCCACTGGCAATACCTGCAAGGTGAATTTCCAGGATCTGATCCTGAACGAGCAGACCGCGATCGAAAATGCTGACATCGTTGTGCTGGCTACCGGTCAGGTTGCCAACTCCGGTGTGGACGTGGATGCCAAGCTCAAGGCGGATATCGCCGCTGCAGCTGGCGATGAAACGCTTCTGAATGCCTGGAATGCGGCTCAGGCTGAAGGTGCCGTCAAGCCGATTTCCGTGCTCAACCTGACTTACCGTCAGGGGCCAGACGTACCGCAACTGAAATACGGTTTCACCGATTCGCACTTCATCTGCTTCCCTTACGAAACGCGTCGCACGGGTATTTACTCTGCCGGACCAGTACGTCGCCCAATGGACATCGTCCAGGCCACAGAGGATGCGACCGGCGCAGCGATGAAAGCAATTCAGGCGGTGGAAAATGCTGCCGTGGGTCGTGCTGCGCATCCGCGTTCCGGTGATCTGTCTTACCCCATCGTTCGTATTGAAGGCTGTACCCAGTGCAAGCGCTGTACAGTGGAGTGCCCATTTGGCGCCATTGACGAGGATGAGAAACGCTACCCGCTGTTCAATGAAAGTCGCTGCCGCCGCTGCGGCACGTGCATGGGCGCCTGCCCGGTGCGCGTGATTTCCTTCGAGAACTATTCGGTGGATACAGTGGGTTCGCAGATCAAGGCAGTGGATGTGCCGGACGAGTTTTCGGAAAAGCCGCGTATTCTGATTCTGGCATGCGAAAATGATGCTTATCCTGCACTCGACATGGCGGCCATGAACAAGCAGGTCTATTCTGCCTGGGTACGTGTAATCCCGGTGCGTTGCCTCGGTTCGGTTAACACCATATGGATTACCGATGCACTCAATAGCGGCTACGATGGTGTGATGATGATGGGCTGCAAGCACGGTGACGATTATCAGTGCCACTTTGTCAAAGGCTCCGAGCTCGCCAGTTATCGTATGAGCAAGGTGGGTGACACGCTCCAGGGCATGGGTCTGGAACCAGAGCGCGTGCAAACTTTTGAGGCGGCAATTACCGATATTGAGCGGTTGCCAAAATTGATCAACGAATATGCAGACGCAATTTCTGCATTGCCGCCCAGCCCGTTCAAAGGCTTCTAGGAGGAGACAGAATGAGCATCGAAAAATACACCAGAAGCTTCCTCAAGGAAGTGGAAGAACGCGTCGAGGAAGGCCACTGGGTCAAGATGTGCATGCAGTGCGGCGTTTGTGCCGGCTCTTGCCCTCTGGGCGCGCACTGGGAGCATACCCCGCAGAAAATTTTCATGATGATCCGGGCTGGCAAGCGCGAAGAAGTGCTGTCGTCCGATTCCATGTGGATGTGTACTTCCTGCTACCAGTGCATCGTGCGCTGTCCGCGTAAGCTGCCAATTACGCATATCATGCACGGGCTGGCCTATCTGGCCAAACGTGAAGGGCTGGTGCCGAAGAATCAACCGACTGCGCAGTTTGGTCAGTTGTTCTGGGATAATCTGGTCAAGACGGGTCGCGTCAACGAACTGAAGCTGAGCCTGGGCATGTACTTCAAGGACGGTTTCAGCCAGGGCATCAAGAATGCCATGGCGATGCAAAGCGTCGGTCTGGGAATGATGAAAGCCAAGCGTCTGAACCCGATGGAAATTATGGGCGGCCACGGCATCAAGGACAAGAGCGGATTCCATGCCATGCT
This sequence comes from Gammaproteobacteria bacterium, assembly GCA_018824405.1. Classification (GTDB taxonomy): domain Bacteria; phylum Pseudomonadota; class Gammaproteobacteria; order Burkholderiales; family Sulfuricellaceae; genus Sulfurimicrobium. The sequence goes on along the minus strand of JAHJGO010000006.1, from coordinate 169,248 downwards.
GAAAAAGGCGCGGGAACTTGAGGATAGCCGCAGGAAACTGGCGTAAGGAGCGAGATACATGGCTAAGAAACAATATTCTTTTTATCCCGGCTGTTCATCGCAGTCCGGAGCATCATCCAGCAACTATCTGACTTCGACCCAGTCCATGGTTAATCTGCTGGATGTGGCTTTGAATGAAATTCCGGACTGGAACTGTTGCGGCGCATCCATCGGCTACGCCGGTGGTGGCGAATTGCCGCGCGTCGCTTTGTCGGCACGTAATCTGGCTTTGTCCGAGCAGCACAACCCCGGTCAGGAAGTGGTTGCTACCTGTGCCGCCTGCTGGCTGGCAACGCGTGAAGCCAAGGAACGTCTGGATCACAGCGCCACATTGCTGGCTGAAACCAATGAAGCACTCAAGGAAGCGGGTCTCGTATTCAAAAATGAAGCGCCTCCTGCACGTCACATGGTTGAAGTGCTGATAGAAGATATCGGCTACGAAACCCTGAAGAGCGGCGTGAAAAAACCATTGGAAGGCATCAAGTTTGCCGGTTACGTCGGCTGCCAGACCAACCGTCCTTTCGGTATCGACGGTGAATCCTTCGAGAATCCCATGTATCTGGATCGCATGGTCGAGTCCATGGGTGGCGAAGCCATCACCAACTACGATCAGAAAGTGACTTGCTGCGGTGGCGCACTGGCTTTCTCCGAGCCAGAAAAGAGCCAGAAGCAGATTCATGACATCATCGAATCCGCCTATGATCATGGTGCGGACATGATCGTTACGCCTTGCCCATTGTGCCAGGCCAACGTGGAAATTTACCAGGGGGAAGTGAACAAGCGCTACGGCAAGAAGTTCAATATCCCGGTGACCTACTACAGCCAGCTGATTACTGTTGCCTATGGCGGTAGCAGCAAGGATGCAGCTCTGGATGGCCAGATCATCCGTGCCACCAGGCTGGAAGAAATTGCTAACAAGTAATCTCTGCAGATGAAAAAGAAGGGGGCGCTTGGCGCCCCCTTCTTTTTTGTACCTTTATCACCATTTTTAGGAATACTTTAAGAATTTTCAGGAGTTGCCAATGAAACGCCCTAAAACAGCTGATGAATATATTGATCTGATGCACCAGGCGGTGTACGAGGTGGATGAAATCCGTTCCATTATGGACGAGGATTCGGATGATTTTGCCCCTTTCAGCCCCTACATCAATCTGCTCGATACCCAGTTGCGCAAGATGTACGATGACATGCTGAGTGGCGCATACAAGTTCGATCCCAATGGCCCTGAACTACCTTTCATGGAAGTGGTGCGTCGCCTTGGCCCGCGTCTGCCTTTTGGCAACTTGCTCAAGGTAATAGACGAGACCCACCGTTTTGGTCTGGATGTGAATAACAAATAATCGTTAGAACGGCAGATCCAGTCCAGGGTCTGCCGCCCGCAATGCTTGGCGGAATTCCTCCTGGATGCGCTTCAGCGCGCACTCATTGTCGCCCTCAAAACGCAATACAATTGCCGGTGTGGTATTGGAAGCACGCATCAGGCCGAAGCCATCCTGGTATTCAACACGCAGGCCATCGAGCGTGATGGTTTCGAGAGAACTGGGGAAGCGGGCGTTTTCTCGAAATTTTTCTATAAGTGCGTAATGCTCACCTTCCTTCATCCATATCTGTAATTCCGGGGTATTGACAGTGTCCGGTAGGCCTTGCAGGGTGGCGTTAATGTCGCTTTGACGCGACAGGTATTCGAGCAGGCGGGCGCCCGTATAGAGGCCGTCGTCGAAGCCGTACCAGCGATCCTTGAAGAATACATGCCCGCTCATTTCACCCGCCAGCAGGGCGCCGGTTTCCTTCATTTTTGCCTTGATCAGGGAATGACCCGTTTTCCACAGCGTCGGCTTGCCACCTCGTTCGCGTATCCAGGTAAACAGCCTGCGCGTGGATTTGACATCAAAAATGATTTCCGCACCAGGATTGCGGGAAAGCACGTCATCTGCGTACAGCATCAACTGGCGGTCTGGAAAAATGATCTGACCGTCCTTGGTGACCACGCCCAGACGATCGCCATCGCCGTCAAAAGCGAGACCGATTTCGGCGCCTGAAGTCTTGAGCCGCGCGATCAGATCCTGCAGGTTCTTGGGGACAGAGGGATCAGGATGGTGGTTGGGAAAGTTGCCGTCAACTTCACAGTACATTTCCTCGACTTCACAGCCCAGAGCGCAGTAGAGCGCGGGTGCGAAAGCGCCCGCCACTCCATTGCCACAGTCCACGATGATCTTCATCGGACGAGCCAGTTTTATGTCGCTGGTGATGCGCTGGATGTACTCGTCGGCAATGGCATGTTGGCGGTAGCTGCCGTGGCCCTGGAATAAATCGACTTTCTCGATTCGCATCTTCAGATTCTGGATGCTGTCTCCGGAAAGCGTTTCACCTCCCAGCACTATTTTCAGCCCATTGTAGTCTGACGGGTTGTGGCTGCCGGTGACCATCACGGCCGAGTTTGCGTGCAGCTGATATGCGCCGTAATAAGCCATCGGTGTTGCCACCATACCGAGGTCGATCACGCTGATGCCGCTTTTCTGAATGCCACGCGCCAGAGCGGCTGTCAGGTCTGGTCCAGAAAGGCGCCCATCGCGCCCAATCACGATTTCGCTTTGCTGGCGGGCGATGGCTTCAGAGCCGATGGCGTGGCCTATGGCCTCGACGATTTCCGGCGTGAGCGATTTCCCGACAATGCCGCGAATGTCGTAGGCCTTGAAAATCTCTGCCGGGAGTGACGTCATGGTGGGTTCCACTAACCTGAATCTGCTGCTGTCAAAAGCGTTTTTTGGGCTGTTTCAGGGGATAAAGTTGTTCGGTGGCGTTGAGCTGTAGAGTTTCTGCTGGTTAGCTGCGGGGTGAATATCGCCCATGTGAAAACCAAATGTTCCGCTTTGCCGTTCTGTGACAAAAAGTTGCAGTGTCCGGCGTACGGTTGCAAAGGCGATTTCATCCCAGGGCAGGTTCTGTTCCGTAAATAATTTCACTTCCAGGCTTTCCACGCCTGCGCCAAAATGTGGTTGCAGCATGCGTGCCTGGAAGAACAAATGCACCTGGCTGATGTGGGGTACATTGAAAAGGCAATATAGTGCGCCGATTTCGACCATGGCCTGAGCTTCCTCAAGCGTTTCCCGTGCGGCAGCCTGGGTTGTGGTTTCGCTGTTTTCCATGAAGCCCGCAGGCAGCGTCCAGAAGCCATGACGCGGCTCGATAGCGCGGCGGCAGAGGAGAATCTTGTCTTCCCATTGCGGAATGCAACCGATTACCATTTTTGGGTTCTGGTAGTGAATGGTATGGCAACTGTCACAAACATAACGCGGCAGGCTGTCGCCTTCAGGGATACGCAGGCTGACCCTGGCGCCGCAGTGGCTGCAGTAGTTCATGGGCTTGAGTATAAAAATGTCATTCGTGGAACTTACCAAAAAATTGCCATGCAGGATAGGGCGTCAATGGCACTTCAGGTTTTAAAATGTTGTACCGCTTTCCTGAACCTGGGGAGCCGGGCGGAATGACGTTGCCCATAGCGCAGCGAGACATAAAGACGGGTGATAAGGCTGATCTGCCGTGCCAGATCAGGTCTAAAGCGTGATGCCCTGACTGCAAAGTCCACAGGGCCTTCGCCTGGGGCGCGCACGATGCCTTTGCTCGCCAGTTTAGTGCAGAATCTTAGATAAATTGCCAGCACCGGGTCGATGCCCTGGCGGGATGTGCGCCAAAACATCCAGATGGCGATTCCGGACAGCAGCATGGTGATGCTGCCGATCATCGCGATGGACATGTTTTGCCAGGAACCCAGCCCATGATGAAATCCGGACAGAAAGCGCTTTTGCCGTTCCTGATCGTAACCAAGCACCCATTGGTTCCAGTTGTTATTGAACAGGTCCCAGGAAAGCCGCATGCGCATCAGCCATTCCGCATCCAGTTGCACCAGCGCGGGGGGTAGTTCGGCAGCGGGCAGGGCGCTGGCGATGCCGCTCTCGATGCGGCTTGGCGACACTGCTGCAGTTGGGTCTATCCGGACCCATCCTTCTCCATCGAGCCATATTTCGGCCCATGCGTGGGCATCGGACTGGCGCACAATCATGTAATCGCTCATGGGATTGGGATCGCCGCCCTGGTAGCCGGTCACCACCCGGGCCGGAATGCCCGCCGCCCGCATCAGAAATACAAAAGAGCTGGCGTAGTGTTCGCAAAACCCGCGCCGCGAGCCAAAAAGAAAATCATCTACCGCCTGCTCACCGAGCAAGGGCGGATTGAGGGTATAAAAAAACTTCTCCTCGCGGAACATCTTTAATGCCTGCAATGCGATGGTGCGCGGTGAGTCAAGGCTGGTGCGCCATTGTGCAGCAAGCTGCATTGTCCTGGGGTTGCCATCGGGCAGGTGCAGGGCGCGCTCCCATGTTTCATCGCTAAGATTATCCCCGAGACGATAGGCAGGATAGGAAGTCAGGCTGTAACGTATGCGCTGGTGCAGCGGGCGTAACGCCAATATCTGGAAATCGGCAGAAGCACTGCTGCCAGGCGGGAATTCGGCCGGCAGGTCGAGCGCGAACAGCCAGCGCTGGTTGTGTGGCTCCAGTGTGATCGTATAGCTGAATGACTGGCCCAGAGGGAGGAACTGAGCTTTGCCAGAAGGTGGTTTGCGCTGGGTTGACCAGGTTCTGCCGTCGTAGTCCCACAATACCGGTCCACGCCAGTAACGCTGCGAGTTGTCTGGTGGCGTGTCATCGAATCTGACGCGAAAAGCCACCGCATCGGAGCGGATCAACTGGCTGATGGCACCGGGACTCATGCTGTCAGAAAGCCCGGTCGTACCGGAATAGGCATCCTTGGGCAGTCCCCACAATGGGCCGACGCGGGGAAAAAAAACAAACAGCACCAGCATCAGCGGAATGGCCTGGAGCAGCATGGTGCCGGCAAGGCGCAGTCTGGGCCGGGAAGGAAAACGCTCCTGCGGGTAGCTATAGCCGATCATGGTGGCAGTGGTAAGCAGCACCACCAGCAGCAGATAGAGCGCTGTGGGAATGCTCTGCGAATAAAAGAAATGGGTGATCACCAAAAAATAACTCAGGAAGATCACCACCATGGTGTCGCGCAGAGTTTTCATCTCCATCAGTTTGAGCGCGATCATGACCACCAGCAGGGCAACTCCCGCATCACGCCCCAACAGGGTGTGGTAATGGGCGAATATGCCTGCAATAGCAGCGAAAGCAATCAATATCAGCAGCCACTTTCGCGGCAAGGTGCCGTTTGAACGCATAATGCCCAGGCGCCATAACCCCATGACCAGGCAGATTGGTCCAACCCATAATGGCAGGCGTCCCAGATGAGGCGCAGTGGCAAGCGCCAGCGAGAGTAGTAGCCAGACCAGGTTGGTCATGGCGTCTTCCCGAACAGAGCCAGTGCCTGCAGGCAGTCGTGCATATGCTCCTGCCCATGTGCAGGGGGGTGCTGTTGGCCCGGAAGTTTGAGGCCATAACTTAGACCGGCTCGATCTGCATCCAGTACCCAGCGCGTGAGCCGGGACAGTCTGGCTTCCACATCCATGCCGGGCAGGCTATCCCAGTCCAGCCAGATTTCCTGTGCTGCTTCGCCGGAAAACTGCTTGGTCAGCATACCTCGTTCCTGCGCCACTGCCTTCCACGCGACATGGCGCAATCCATCGCCCGGGCGATAATTGCGCAGCCCGCTGAAATCTTCCTGCCCTTCGTCATGTGACAGCCCCTGCTGCGCTTCTGCAGCCCTTACAGGCAGCGGCATCGTTTCAGTGGCCGGGCGGGGGTAAACCAGGCAGCCCATGTCCAGATTGAGATGGCACCAGACCCGTAACAGGCCAAGGGGGAAAGTGGAAAGCAGACTGAAACTGCCGGGATGCAGCATTCCGCGCTGTGTGGCTGAAACATGGAAGACGAGGCTGGCGGAAAGCCCGGCTGCAATGTCGCAGTAAGCGATGGGGTCTGCTCCACGGCTCAGGCCGATGGCAAAGCGTGGTTGTGAGGATGGGTTGTCAAGCCGAAGGTGAAAATGCGCTTCCTGTCCGGCAAATACCGGCTCGGATTTTCCTGTGCAGATCCTGAGTTGCGCCAGGTTGCGGTAAGTATGGAGAATCGATACCACAGCAAGGCTGGCAAGCAGAAAAGTCAGCACAAAACCCATGCTGTTGGCGTAATTGATGGAGCCGAGCAGCATGACCAGCAGCATCAGCGCAAAAATCAGCCCGTGATGGGTGGGCAGGATGTACAGCCGCCGCTGGGTCAATGTGACTGGTCCGGCCTCCTTTGCGGGGTGAAGCACGCGCTCCAGAAACGCGGGGCGAGGCAGCTTTGCCATATCGAACAATGCCATTGCGTTCAGGGTACGGAGACAGATGTCAGCAGATATTGCGCCAGTGCGGTGCCACTTTCGCCAGTGAACTCTGTGCCGGGTCGCAGACGGTGCCCGGCCACGCTGGGCAGAATGGCCTGTACGTCTTCCGGCAGAACCTCCTTGCGCCCATCGCTGAATGCCCAGGCCTGGGCGGCGTGTAGCAGAGCCAGTCCGGCGCGTGGTGAAAGTCCATTCTGGAAACGTGGTGACTGGCGCGTAAAATGGACCAGTGCCTGAATATAGTCAAGCAAGGCATCCGACACGAACACTTGCATGGCATCCTGCTGCAGGGCGGCAAGTTCCTGGGGGGCAAGGCTGGGCTGCAACTGTGCCAGCAATTCGCGTCTATCCTTGCCTTGCAGCAGGGCGCGCTCGGCTTTGGCATCCGGGTAACCCAGTTCGATGCGCATCAGGAAGCGGTCCAGTTGAGATTCCGGCAAGGGGAAGGTGCCGATCTGGTAGGACGGATTCTGCGTAGCGATGACGAAGAACGGCTCGGGCAGTTGCCGGGTGACGCCTTCCGCCGTCACCTGGTGTTCTTCCATGGCTTCCAGCAGTGCGCTTTGTGCCTTGGGGGTGGCGCGATTGATTTCGTCGGCGAGAATCATCTGAGCGAATATCGGGCCGGGATGAAATTTGAAACTGGCACTGTCGCGGTCATACACAGAAACACCGAGAATATCCGCTGGCAGCAGGTCACTGGTGAACTGGATGCGTTGAAAATCAAGGCCGAGCATTTTGGCCAGGACATGGGCCAGGGTGGTTTTGCCCACGCCCGGCAGATCTTCGATCAGCAAATGGCCGCGCGCCAGCAGGCAGGTGAGAGCAAGGCGTATCTGCATATCCTTGCCGAGAATGACTTGAGATGCCTGATCGATTACATGCTGGATGAGTTTTTGCGCCATTCGTTTCCCCGGTGTGAAGGTTGCTTGCGGTTGTTCTGCAACAGGTTTATTGTAACTTGCTGCTACTGCGGCAACTGCAACAATAACCAATCAAGGGGAGGGGCTGCAATGAACATGATCGAACGCGTCAAGAATATCCTGCTGCAACCTAAGGCGGAATGGGTGACAATTTCCACTGAATCCACGTCTGCAGGTGATCTATATAAAAGCTATATTATCCCGTTGGCGGCCATTGGCCCGGCAGCCTCGATCATAGGCATGTCTTTGATCGGCATTAGCCTGCCGTTTGTGGGCACATTCCGGGTGCCGATCAGCAGTTCCATTGCACATGCCGTGACCAGCTATGTTTTGACTCTGGTGGGCGTATTCATCATCGCGCTCATCATCGACGCCTTGGCGCCCACTTTCGGTGGGGAAAAAAGCCAGGCGCAGGCGCTTAAGGTTGCGACCTATGCCTCGACCCCGAGTTGGGTGGCGGGAATTGTGATGATACTGCCCATGCTGGGGTTTATTGCCTTGCTGGCGGCACTGTACGGCCTGTATCTACTTTATCTGGGCCTGCCCATGTTGATGAAGGCGCCACAGGAGAAGGCGATCGGCTATACGGCGGTGGTCGTGGTGGTGGCTATTGTCGTGATGATGGTGATTGGCGCCGTTAGCGGTCTGTTCATGCCAGCACCGAACATGCCGGTACCTGATTTTGCTCCTCGCTAAGGAGTGTTTCATGAATAGAAATCTGATCTTGTTGCCTTTCCTGAAGATCGTCTCGACTGTTCGTGCCGAATTCAATATGCAGGATCATCTACGGCGGCTATAGCTTCAGCGGCGGAATGGGAGTGAGGGGGGGTTTACCAGGCAGTCCCCCCAGCACTGAGGCGCGCTCCTGCCTTGAGTGTCTTGATGGCTTCTTCACGGCTGGTGACAGCTGTGCCGTTCGGGCAAAAAAAGTCATCTTGCAGCATGTGGTGATGCCGGTTAACGTCCTTGTAACTGATCTGCTCCCACTTTGTGTTACGTGCTTTGCTCCAGCTGCCATCGTTGCGGCCGAATGCATAGCGTTTAAATTCGCCCGAACTGCAACGCATGCCCTCGTAGCTGATATTGTTTGCACCAGTGGCGGATTCGATCACGAGCGTGTATCGCACCACCTTATCTTCACCAAGCGTCACTGACGCACTGTCTATGAAAAAGCGGTTGTCTGTGGTCGCGCTGACATAGAAAGGCAGGAGGTTTTCCGCTTTTGGTGCAAGTGGCAGTTGCGCTGCCATTTCCACCCAGGGCTTTTCCTCGAAATCATGTTCGAATTTGCCCCAGCTTGATTGGTCAAACCCCGCGGCCAGGGATGTGACAGGTAGCATACAAAGAAGAAGGAATCGTTTTTTCATGAGTTTCCCCTGAAATTAAAAAAACCCCGCACGCTTGTGGCGCCGGGGTTTGTTCTGGTTGCTTTGCCTGGCTGGTAACCGGCATCACTTCCCTTACTTCAGTTTGATTTCCTTGTATTCCACGTGCTTGCGTACCTTGGGATCATATTTCATGATCGCCATTTTTTCCGGCATGGTGCGCTTGTTCTTGGTCGTGGTATAGAAGTGTCCGGTACCCGCAGAGGATTCCAGCTTGATTTTTTCGCGTCCGCCTTTAGCCATGATCTACTCCTTAAACTGCTTCACCGCTGGCGCGCAGATCGGCCAGCACGGCATCAATGCCTTTTTTGTCAATGGTGCGCAGAGCCGAGCAGCTCACACGCAGACGTACCCAGCGGTTTTCACTTTCAACCCAGAAACGGCGGGATTGCAGATTGGGCAGGAAGCGGCGCTTAGTCCTGTTGTTGGCGTGGGAAACATTATTTCCCGTCATCGGGCGCTTGCCGGTGACTTTACATACGCGTGCCATTGAGGTGACTCCTAAAATTTGTATCTTGAATTCGAAAAACGCAATTTATACCATATTTCGGTCGAGAGACTCAAGCAAAAAATCGTTTTCCGTTCTCGAATGCCTGCTCGACATAGGATTGCAGCGCGGCGCGATCGGCCTGTGGATACACGCCCCAATTGGCCTGGGTGGGCAGAATGTCCATGCCGCAGTAGCGGAGTACACCAAGTATCGGTTCGAGATACAGGGTGGCCAGATCAATATCCTGGCGCTGACGGCTGCCGATGTTGACCAGCATCTGCGCGCGCAGCTTGAGTTGTCCCTCGGTGCGGCCGTCCACGTGCATGAAAGCGAATCCCTGGGTCAGCACCCGTTGCAACCAGCCGGTGAGGATGGCAGGTGGGGTACTCCACCATACCGGGTAGGACAACACCAGTCCGTCGCAACTTCTGATGCGTTCCTGTTCGGCATGGATTTCTGGTAAAACCAGGCCTTTTTGCCAGCCATTCATTTCCGGGATGGATACCAACGGGTTGAACCCCTCCCCATACAGATCGGCAATTTCTGCCTCATGGCCGCTTGAGGCTACGCCTGCAATAAACTGTTCGGTCAGCGCCTGCGTGAAACTGTCTCGTTGTGGGTGGGCGGTGACGATCAAAACTCTCACAATAAACCTCGTTCAGCGAACGACAACACCGTGCCGCTACCGATAATAAAATGATCCATAACGCGTGTATCTATGATCGATAAGGCGTTTTTCAAGGTCTGGGTGAGAATCTGGTCGGCGTTGCTTGGCTCGGCCACGCCTGATGGATGGTTATGGGCGAAAATAACTCCCGCCGCATTGTGGTGCAACGCCCGCTTCAGAATTTCACGCGGATAGACGCTGGTCTGGATGAGTGTGCCATAATTGCGGTATATCATGTTCACCCTAAATTAAATATGTTTGTAATATCTTACACTCGGTTTTCAACGGGCAAACAAGCGCACGGTGATTCCCTGCGGCGGCAGCTAGAAGCTGCCGAGAAATGGTGTGTTCAAAATGGCACAACACTGGACAATTCACTGCACTTGCACGATGCGGGTGTTAGCGGGTGGACGGGTAGAAACGCTCGGGTCGGCGCGCTAAGCAAGTTGCTACACATGGCGCGGGAGCGAGTGCTACCCGCGGGCACCGTATTGTTAATCGAAAACCTCGACAGGCTTTCGCGGGGCGGCTTAACCTTCGCGATACCGCTGATGCTGGATTTGCTCGCAGCTGGTGTTGAAATAGTTACGCTTCAAGATAGACAGCGCTGGTCACAAGAAACAATTAAAGACAGTCGGCAATTTATTTCATCGGTTTTAACGTTTTCACGCGCTAATGAAGAAAGTGAAGCAAAAGCTAAGCGCGTCCGTGAAGTGTTCGAAGAACACAGGAAAATAGGCAGTTCTAAAATCTTTGGTAGTGCACCCGGATGGTTGAGGCGTGAAAACAAAACATCAGCTTGGATTGTTATCCCGGAGCTGGCCGCAGTTGTTGTTAAAGTATTTGAGCTTGCTGCGAGCGGACATGGTTCAAAACAAATTGCACGTATAGCGAACTCAGAGAAATGGCCCGTACCTACCCGTATTGCGGAGCAGTCAAAAGGCTGGCACTCACGCCTACCCGGACAGCTGCTTAGGAGTCGGCAGGTATTAGGCGAGCATACACACCGACGACGAGGGCACGAGCAGCACTCAAATCATTGGGAGGGTGAGCTGGTAGGTGACGCAATCCCGGACTACTACCCGCGCATTGTCGATGATGAACTATGGCACAGAGCCAGAGCTGCGGTTACAGAGCGTAGAACGTCCCCAGGGCGGCGTGACCGCTGGTATTACAACATTTTTGCCGGGCGCTTGTTTTGTGGGCATTGCGGGGCGTCAATGCAGCGCAAAGTTGAGGCAAGGGGTGAGCGTGTATCGGGTTCGCTGATTTGCGGGGATGCTTTGCCTGGTAAAACCCGCTGCCCAAGTTGTGCGGTGCGTAGCGCTGATGCCCCGATTGTGTCCACTGTATGTATGCTTGCAGCATCCCACATGTCCGACGAAACAGCGGCGGCGGGTAGCGCGCTTTTAGTGGCGAGAAACCGACTGGCAGAGCTTGATGCGGCGGCGGAACGAATAGCCGATATTGTCACGGCTACTGGCGGTGCAATGCCCGCGTTTATCAAAAAAAGTCAGGAGCTGGCGGAACAGCGCAAAGCTGTAGCGGCTGAAGCGGATGCGCTAGAGCATCGAGCGGCGGCAACAGCGTTTAATCCCCTGAACGACGCTATGGCGGATAAAGTGCTAACCGTACTGTATGAGCGGGGCGAAGACGCTGCGCGAGTTAGGGCGGATTTTAACGCGCGACTGCGGCAAGCAGTACAAGCCATTTGGTTATTTCCCTACGAAGCGGCGGTGATTCAGTTCAGAGGCCACAACGAAGCAGTGACCGTACATCTCCCTCCAAAGCGCACCGGGGATAAATCACGATTTGTGCAAACACAGACGGATGGCAGTAATAAACTGCTACAACCCGGCCTGGCGGACATGCCACCGCTACGCACACCCCTGCATAAATCGAACGCGTAACGTAATGACGTTACGAAATCACAAACCCTAAATCTAGCGGATTACGCACGCCCGCACTTTGTCGAGACACCACCCCCCCTTGGAAAAATAAAATTGCACACCCCCCCCGGTAAGGGGAGAGTAAAACAATTGCACCACCCCCCAGAGGGGGATTTAACGGCAAGTGGGCTGGGCAAGTGGGCTGGGCAAGTGACAGACTAGGCAATCGGAGAGCCGCGCCAGTGCTTGCAGTGACTGGGCGGCCTGGGTGTCCTGGGTAAAAACCAAAACTCTTTTTTTGACTCCACGGTTTTAGTAGTGAAATGTCTTTAAACACCCATTCGGGGGGGTGTGCACTTGTATAGATATATACCTACTTTCGCGCGCGATAGTAGTAAATAAAACAGAAGCCGTATCAACAACAGAAAAAATTGTTTTACGAAATAGCCCAGGCCACCCAGGCCACCCAGGCCGGGCCCCGTCGTTGCTGGCTTCCCGCGGGCCAGCTAATCCTGGAGCTCAGCCCATTTGCCCAGCCCAAGTACATATTTTGCACATCGTCTCCAGCAACCGGTAACTTTTTTTGCTTGTTTTATGCAAATAAACCGGCCTTCGTCGCATAGCACTAGCTATACGTAGTATCGAAACGTAAAAAGGTGCTGACGATGCCTCGCAAAAAAACCATGACCGCTACTCTCATACTGCGGCTCCCCCCGGAACTGCTAGCCCAGTTTAACCTAGCGCTAGCGCAAAACGCACAGACCGCTAGCTTGGTGCTTCGCGCCGCCATCCGTGATTATGTTATCACCGCTGCGCGAGGTGCAAAATGAGCGAAATCGCGACCGTAAAAGAAAAAGCCAAGCCGTTTCGTCCGATGGAATACGCTGCCGGGTTTGCTGACCCCGCAAAACACGCCAGCGACTTGAGTGTCTTGTGGTCATGGACTGGGACGCACTGGGCACCGGTTGAGGATAACCAGGGCGAAGCTAACGCGCTAAAGTGGCTTGTGCGACATGATTCAAACCATGCGACGCCTGCAAACGCTAAATCAGCACATCGTGCTGCAGTGCTGTGGGCGAACAAACTAGTTGAGCCCCGTCGCGACCGCGTAATTTTACCACTGCAGAATGGATACCTGCGCTTAGACGGTACGGGCTACCCCGTACTGACCCCCCACGACCCCGCAGAAGGCCTGCAGCACTGCATTAAATGTGACTACATGCCAGATGCGTCGGACCCCGTACAGTTTCAGAAATTCCTGGACAAAATCCTGCCGGACAAAGCCGTCCAGAAACGCGTACAAGAGTACGTCGGTTATTCTCTCATTCATGACGCCCGACACCAGCTCGCGCAGTTGTGGATCGGCGGCGGGATGAATGGAAAGGGTGTTTTGGCTAACGTCGTTCAAGCTTTGCACAGTAAAGTTGCAGCGGTTCAACTTGACCGCCTGGAGGGCTTTGCACTGTCCGGCATGGTCGGTGCTTCCCTCATATATTGTGATGAAGCGCCAAAGCGGGGGATAGATGAGCAAGCGATTAAAACACTTATTGCTGGTGAAACCATTCAGATTGACCGGAAATATCGCGACCCATTAAGTGTGCGTATCCAGGGAAAATGGATTGTGCTGGCTAACCACATTCCCGCCATCGCAGACCAGTCCCATGGATTCTGGCGGCGCTGGGATGTAATACCCTTCGACACGACTATCGCGCAGTCTGAAAGCATCGCTGGCCTTGCTGACATTCTTATCGCCGAAGAGCTGCATGGTATCTTGAATTGGGCGCTTGCGGGTCTGCTGGGATTGCTGACTCGTGGTTATTTCGACCGAGAAGTGCCAGAGTCTGTGCTGGCAGCGAAGCAAGCTGGCCAGCTGGAAAGCAACTCAGTTGCTGCATGGTTCAAAGATGCTGATATGGCCGTTGTGCCTGATATGAAAATGCCCAAAGCTGATGTTTACGCCGAGTACGTCGCGTGGTGCCGCGACAATGGTATGAGTCCGCTAGCTATGCCCCGGTTCTGGCCGCGTGTGCAAACTGAGCATCCGGACGTCACTATTGGCCGTGCTCACATCGGGGCTGCGCGGGTGTATGTATGCAATCTGGCTGCGGGAATTATCCCTCGAGAACCCGACCCACAAAAACCACTTATTTGACATCCCAGCCTGCACCAACGGCGGCCAGCGAGCCGCCTTTTCTTTGCCCTTAAATCCCCAATCGGGGGGGTGTGTAATTCAAATCCGGCGTGCCAGGCGTACCTGCTTGGCATCACCTCCTTTAACGTCAAAAGCCAAGTTCAAAAGCTTTTAAAGGCGCTTGCAGCCGGCTTGCTTCGCAACCGGCCCGCATCGTCGGCTATCGCCTCCGACCGCACACGCCCTGCCGGGCGTGGGCCTTATTCCGGGTTTTCGCTTCGCAAACCCCGCGGAATAAGCCTTTAAGGGCAAAAACACACTTCGCCGCCCCGTGGTGCGTCATGTTGTGCGTCCCGGTGCGTCACGATGCGCGGGGTAATGCGCGGGGCTTCGTTAGGGTGTGGTTGCTATACGTGTATATCAACTGTCGGAGCAAACTTTTATGAAAACAGCAGAGCAAATGCGGGAAACAGCAGCGGCGAGAAAAGCACGAAGCCGGGCCAAGCAGGCGAGCAAGGGCTTTGTGGACGTAAGGGTGACCGCCCCGACCCTCGAAGCAGCAGCGTTCATAAAAGAACTTGTTGCACGCTTGCGGGAGCCCGGCGCAGCAGCACTGGACGTTACCCTGGCGCGCATGCTTAACGTACCGCAAGCACCGCAGCCAGCGCCAGCACCGGCGCCACTGCCACCAGCAGCACCAGCAGCACCAGCAGCACCCGCCAGTGGCAAGCCGGCCTGGATGACAGCAGTGCCGGGTGAACCGGCGTGGATGTCAACAGTGCGGGCGGGAGCAGAAAGAGCCGTAAAAGCCGAAGCCGAAGCAGCCGCCGCCGCAGCCGCAGCCGCAGCAGCACAAAATGCAGGTTAATTCGGCTTGCAAGTAGTTTGCACAATACTTGCGAGTAGTTTGCGCGATGTTTGCTTGTGGCTTGCGAGCGTTCGCGCGTTGCCGTTCGCTATATGTTGCATACCCACAAAAACAGGAGCAAGTATGAAAACCCTAGAGCAAATACAGGCGAGCATCGCCGCGAGAAATGCGCGGTTTCGGGCAAAGCGCGAAGCCGCCGGGTTTGTTGAGGTTCGCGCAACCGTGCCGTCCGGTTCCGCCGATTTCTTCAAAAATTTAGCAGCACGCGCACGCGCCGGCGAAAGCATAACCAGCATTGCGGCACCCAGCACACCCGCACCCGCGCCGACTGTACCGGCAGCAGTACCACCGGAAACACGCAGGCTAGCTAACCTTGGCCAGCACTTTGAAGCGCTTATAGCCCGTCACGATGAGTTACGCTTAATTGTAAACCGCGCCAGCGACGTACCGCGTGGCGAACTTGTCGCAGTTTTACGCACGCTATTTTGCACACAACCAGTCGCACAACCCGACACACTTTCAGTCGCACAACCCGACACACAACCAGTCGCGCCACCAGTTGCACCAGCTGCCCCAGGTGATGCCTTCATTCAACCCACACCACCGCGCGCACCGATTACATTCCGCGCCGGACTTGTTAGGTAACACTTGTCTAGGCAATGGCGCCCCCGAATCATTGGGAAGCCAATTTCAATTTGCATGATAACCACTGTCTGGGTGCCTGCATCCGACCCGGTGCGGCCTCTGACGACTTGCAGCTTTATGGCATGTAGCTTCTTAGCGCAGACAATATTATCCAGCCAGGGCAGGTCAATCAGCAAAACTTCCTTGTACAAGAACAATATAGAGGATAGTGCAAGATTTTGGGTGCTGGCAGAAACATTGCGGTCGGTAGCCAATGCAGAAAGAAAGGATTCTATTTCCGGAGCGCTCATATCCTTGGGGTGACGCTTGCCACAAAAAAGAATATATCGTTTAATCTAATGTGCATAAGACAGCTCTGTCCGTGAGCTTGGAAAAATGTCGTTCCCTAACAACTCGGTCGAGAGGGTCCGCCAGCCCCAGCTTTGCTGCTCCGGTGGCCCCTCACATCAAACGTTAGAGCGCATGAAGCCGATTTAGCCAAGGAACTTGTATGTCATTCATTGAATCATATGGAAAAGAGATCGTAGCGTTGATCGTGCCCTTCATTGCCTGGGTACTCAATAGCATTTTCAAAGCCAAAGCCAAGCTATTTGTGGCGCTTCCTCATCAATTCACGTTTTTGGTTCAACAACCACTGATAGATTCCAGTGGTACTCAGATTTCACCCACTCAAACCGTAAAAACAAATTCCTTCATCATTCGCAACGCAGGCCGAGAATCCGCGACAAAACTTGAGTTGGTTTTTAACTGGCAGCCCATGTGCGTAAACCTGTGGCCGGTACGGCATTACGAAGAACACACCGAACCAGATCGGCGTTACGTGCTTATATTTGATAGCCTCGCACCCGACGAAATTCTTGGAGTCGAAGTCCTCTCTGTCAACTCTGACCTTCCGAATCTAGTAACGGTGCGGAGCGCAGAGTGCGTTGCACAAAATATCAACATGTATCCTCAGCCAGTGGTGAGCAATGCCGTCCGCCGTACGGAACAATTCCTTATAGCACTAGGTATTGCGGCTGCAATATATTTGACTATCATCCTCGTCCAGTTTCTTGTTTTGCGTACACCTCTCGGCCACTAGCTAATGACGTGCAAGTGTGCTTTAACCCATCCTTCCACCAGACGCTGCGCGATAAAGCCGCGCAGCACCGGTTTCTTTTACGTTATGCCTCAAAGAGAAAATTTCTATGGATGATTTGACTCAGGAAGAAAATGAAAAACAAGGAAAGGCTGTTTACGAAATTGGTGTTTGGTGCCAAGCGTGCGAGCACCATATAGGAGAGCTTGATGATGATTATCATAAGGAAGAATTCGATAAACTAATTAAAAAATGTAAAAACTTGCTTTCTGGCTTGAGTGACCCTTTCTATGCAGGCGCAGGAAGGCACTCTATTATAAATGTGCTAGTTAAAGCAGGCCTCATAAATGAAGCAGGGTACTTGCTTGCTGAAGTAAAAGAAACATTCATTAGGGAGGCAATCCTTGAAGATAATCCTTCATTACCTTAGGCATAATAAGTGGGTCAGGGTCGCTCCCTACGGTCGCTGGGACCACCAAAAAGCGGCGGTTCCTTACCCTTGTTGTTACCCCTAAGCTTGCTGGTCGCCATCCCCGGTAAGGCGTCGAACATCAGCTTTATGGTCTCGTGTTTTTAACCTTGACCGGATGCAATTGGCACGTTCGAGACATTCATGTGAACTTGATAATAGCTAACACCGCAATTAGGCAACACTCATCTGGGTCAGGCTGCCGCGAAAAAGCTCTTCACTGGCAATGAGGCCGTTCTGGGCGTTGAGGAAAAGTGCATAAAATACTTCATGTTCATGTCCGCCCAGCGCCAGTCGTAAATAATTTTTTACCGCCTGGGGGGAGTTCAGCACATTGCCGCCCCGGATCATTTCTTCCTGCAGGGCGCGCCGCGACATTTCCAGCACGGCCTGCAGTTGTGCATATTTGGCAGGTCCAAGTCCGGGGATGGCGCAGAACTCAGTCTGGCTGGCGTAAAACAGTGATGTCAGGCTGCCAAAATGATTGAGTAATTCGCGCGCCAGATCTACCGCACTTTTCCCAGTAATGCCCATGCGCAGGAATATGGCCAGCAGTTCCGCATCGGACAGGCTGGCGGCGCCTTGTTTCAGCAGGCGTTCCCTGGGGCGCTCGTCCTCGGGCCAATCGGTAATCGCCATTTTTAGGTCTGGACTTTTACATAAGACGGGAGCGTATTATGAACGATCTGGTGAGAAAACGCCTGTTGCCGAGTCTCTTGTTTATGTTGATGTTCACAAGGCGGCGGATCAGGTGTCGCTGAACGTTAATCATAACCCGCTCTTGACCTGCGCTTAACCTGCATTTAACGCGACTTCCTTCATGCTTCAACCATTGTTCAGGTTGGAGTATTGCCATGCATGCCACGCTTTCCCGCGCTCGCAGTTTGCGTTTTTCATTCGATTGGTCGCGGCTGTTCCCATTCCTCCTGTGGCGCGACAGGATTACCCGTAACAACCTGCGTGACGATGCCATGTCCGGTCTGACAGGGGCGTTGATCGTGCTGCCTCAGGCCGTGGCCTTTGCCACGATCGCCGGCCTGCCGCCGGAGTATGGCCTGTATGCGGCGATGATGCCAGCTGTTGTCGCTGCGCTATTTGGATCGAGCTGGCACCTGGTTTCCGGCCCGACGACTGCCATATCCATTGCTGTATTCGCCTCGGTGAGCCCCTATGCCGCCCCGGGGTCGCCTGAGTTCATCCATCTGGTGCTGACTCTGACCTTCCTGACTGGCGTGTTCCAGCTGGCTCTTGGGCTGGCTCGCATGGGGGTTCTGGTGAACTTCATTTCGCATACCGTGGTGATCGGTTTTACCGCTGGTGCGGCACTGCTCATCGCCGGCAGTCAGATCAAAAATTTCTTTGGCATGGATATCCCGCGCGGAACGCCTTTTTTCAAAACGCTGGAACTGTTCGTGTTGCAAATTGGCAGCATCAATTTCTATGTACTGGCAGTGAGCCTGACAACGCTGGTTGTTGGAATTCTGATCAAGCGCTACGCGCCCAAGCTGCCCTATATGATTGTCGCGATGGTGGTCGGCAGCCTGTTCGCCGCGGGAATTAATGATTACTTCGGTGTGGTGACGACTCAAGTCCACACGGTTGGTGCGCTGCCATCCGGCTTGCCGCCGCTGTCCCTGCCGGATTTTTCATTCCATGGCATTTCGCAGATGATGTTCCCGGCGCTGATTATCACCATGCTGGCTCTGACCGAGGCCGTCTCGATTTCGCGCGCTATTGCCACGCGTTCTGGCCAGCATATTGATGGCAATCAGGAGTTCATCGGCCAGGGACTTTCCAATATCGTCGGCGGCTTCTTTTCAGGCTATGCCGCTTCCGGGTCTTTCAATCGTAGCGGCGTCAACTATGCCGCGGGCGCAAAAACACCGCTGGCTGCGGTATTTGCCTCTGCCATCCTGCTGGTGATCCTGCTGCTGGTGGCGCCCATGGCAGCTTATCTGCCTACTGCCGCCATGGCCGGCATCCTGTTTCTGGTGGCGTGGGGTTTGATTGATAAGCACCACATCCTCCTGCTTCCACGCATCAGCCGTCAGGAAACCGTGGTGCTGTGGGTCACGCTGATCGGCACCCTGATTGATCTGGAAAAAGGCATTTTCTTCGGTATAGCCTTGTCTCTGGTGCTCTATCTCTACCGCACCTCACGGCCGACACTGGAGCCCGTGGTGCCGGATCATGACCTGGACAGTTATCACTTCGTACCTTCTGAAGGCCGCCCGGAATGCCCACAGATCAAGATGATGCGGCAGAACGGCTCTATTTTCTTCGGCGCAATATCTCACCTTCAGCAACAAATTCAGGAGGTAGAGAAGCGCGAGCCGGCGCATAAGCATCTGTTGCTGATGGCCAGTGGAATTAACTTTATCGATTTGGCCGGGGCCGAGTTTCTGGCTGAAACAGCCCGGCGCTATGCGCGTGCCGGCGGCAGCCTGAGTTTTTACCGAATGAAGGAAAGTGTCGCCGAGACCCTGCGCAAAGGTGGATTTCTTAAGGACATTGGAGAGCAGAATCTTTACCCAGCCAGATCTCGCCCTGCCGACGCACTATTCCAGAATCTGGATAAAAGCGTCTGTGAAGGCTGCACGAAGCGAGTGTTCCGTGCCTGCCAGGACGTAGCCAGAACATCTGAAAACGCACACCAACAGACCCTTATTCAAGGAGCATTATCATGAGTAACTATCAACGCATTCTGGTGCGCATCCCTGTGGGCGGTCAAGGTGATGTCCTGCTGCATCGCGCAGCCGAGCTTGCTCAATCCCAGCGCGTGCAAATGCTGGTGGTGCAGGTGATTGACACGCGTAGCGGCTTCGAGTCCGATGGCCCGGCAGGCATTTTGCCGGGAGAGGTGGCTGCAAGGCGCGTGCCGGAGGCAAGAAAGCGCCTGGATCTGCAACTGGCACGCAATAATCTAAGCTGGGCAGAGGCCAAAGTGGTGTGGGGCGAGCCGCAGGCCATGCTGGCCGAAGTGATTCGCGCCTGGAAACCGGATGTCGTTGTTGCTTGTTATGGGCATGTGTCTCAAGGGATTGCACAAGGCGCGGATATCCTGACTGTGAGTTGCACCAGCCTGTTCAGGCGTTTGGCTGGAATCTGGCGCCAACCCACGCTTCAGCATGCATGACTGGCTCTGGAATTTTCCCGCAAGATAGGCTGGACGCAATGATGTGATTGGGGTAAAACCTTTACCAGTCGATTTTTCCGCGCTGCCACCCGTCCATGCAAGATTCAGAACCTATTTCCGTACTCATTGTTGAAGACAGCCAGGATCTGGCGGCGAACATCGCCGACTATCTCGAAGCCAAGGGCTATCTGGTCGATGTGGCCATGGATGGCGTCACGGGCTTGCATCTGGCCGTCACCCAGCCGCATGACGTGATCGTCCTCGATCTCATGCTACCGGGCATCGATGGCCTGACCCTGTGCCGGCGCCTGCGCCAGGACGCAAAGTCCGCCGTGCCGATCCTGATGCTGACGGCGCGCGATACGCTGGACGACAAGGCCGCCGGTTTCGGCGAAGGCGCCGACGATTACATGGTCAAACCCTTCGAGTTGCGCGAACTGGATTTGCGCCTGCGCGCCCTGGCACGGCGCGCGCGCAGCAGCGAAACCCTGAATCGCCTCAAGGTGGCCGATCTGGTTTTCGATCTCGATACGCTCTCCGTACAGCGCGCCGGACAGGCCGTCAGCCTGCCGGTGCTGCCGCTCAAGATCCTGGAGCTGCTGATGAAGCGCACACCCAGCGTGGTCTGGCGGCGCGATATCGAACGGGCGGTGTGGGGCGATTCACCGCCGGACAGCGATTCCCTGCGCGTACACATGCATACCCTGCGCTCGGCCATCGATCCGCCGGGCCTTCCCCCCTTGCTGCACACTGTGCGTGGCGTCGGCTACCAGCTGAAAGATCCGGATGCACCTGCCATCTGACCTGCGCGGGCGTGTTGCCCTGGTCTTCGCGGGCTTTGGCGCCCTGATCAGCCTGGTCATGGCCGTGGTGCTGTATCAGGGTGCCCATGATCTGGGCCAGCGGCTTATCGACGAAACCCTGTCGGCGGAACTGGACGATTACATTGCCCGGCGCGAGCGTAACCCGGCATCCCTGCCGCCGTCTACCGTTATCCTCCAGGGCTACGTGCGCGGTGGCGACGGAGAGGGCGACGTTCCGGATTACCTGGCGGCGTTGTCACCCGGGCGCCATGATATTCATCTGGGCACACTGAGCTACCGGGTTGCCATACTCGAGCGCGGCGGCACGCACTATTACCTGCTTTACGACACCTCGCTGCAGGCCCGGCGTGAAAATCGTTTTGCCTGGATGCTCGGACTGATGACCGTTGCCATCACCTTGCTGTCGGCGCTGTGCGGCGTCTGGTTGTCGCGTGCCGTGGTTGCGCCCGTGGCCGATCTGGCGGCTAAGGTACGTCATCGCAGCCCGGATGAATGGGAGCACCCGCTGGCCGACGATTTTCCTGTCGGCGAGGTGGGCGAACTGGCGCGGGTGTTCGACCGCCACCTGATTCGCATGCGCGCCTTCATCGAGCGGGAGCGGGCTTTCAGCGCCGATATCAGCCATGAACTGCGCACCGCCCTGGCAGTCATCCTGAGTTCGTCCGAGGTGCTGCTCGACGATGACAGCCTCAGCGCAAAGCAGAAAATCCGTATAGGCCGCATCGAACGTGCTGCCCGCGATATGGCCGAGCTGGGCACTGCCCTGCTGTTCATGGCGCGCGAGGAACACAGCCTGGCTGCTGGAGGCGGTTGCGTGCTGGCCGACGTGGTGCGGGAAGTGGTTGAAAAACAGCGTCATATGCTTTCCGGCAAGCCGATTGAGGTGGAAGTGCATACCAGCCCGGAACTGATCCTGTCAGCGGATGCCGGCCTGGTTGAAATTCTGGTCAGCAACCTAATCCGGAACGCGTTTTCCTACACGGTGGCCGGTACGGTGCTCGTGTTGCAGGACGAGCATTCTCTGACTGTGAGCGATACTGGAAAAGGTATCCCGCGCCATGCTGTCGAACAGGTTTTCATTCGTCATTTTCGTGACATGGCGAGTGAAGGTGCGGGCATTGGTCTGTCCCTGGTCAAGCGTATCTGCGACCGCTATGGCTGGCAGGTGAGGCTTGAAAGCAGTGAGGGTCAGGGAACTGCGGTGAAAGTCAGTTTCACCTGAAGGGGGCAGCGTGGAAATATTGCAAAGTTGTGATGTCGTACTCTGCTGCGTAGCCCGACTTCACCATTCCCAGAAAAAAACATCAGCCGCTTCCCGTCAAGCGGCTGACAACACCCTGTTTTAACAATCGTTCTTTACGCACACTGGGATTCAGGCTAATCCCTTATCGCCATCGGCTTTCTTTTTCACGTAAAATGGAGGCCATTATGATAAATCTGGCTAAAAAACGCCTGTTGCTGGGTATCACCGGCGGCGTGGCTGCTTACAAGGCAGCGGAGTTGGTACGTTTGCTGGTGCGTCAGAATGTCGAGGTGCAGGTGGTGATGACGCAGGCTGCATGCCAGTTCATCAAACCGGTGACCATGCAGGCGCTTTCCGGCCGACCGGTGTTTACCGACCTGTGGGACAATCGCATCGACAACGGCATGGCCCATATTGATTTTACCCGCGACATCGATGTCGCCGTGGTGGCGCCAGCCAGTGCCGATTTCATTGCCAAGCTGGCGCACGGTCTGGCGGACGACCTGCTCTCCACCCTTTGTCTCGCACGCATGTGCCCCTTGCTGGTGGCGCCTGCGATGAACCGGCAGATGTGGGAAAACCCCGCGACCCGGCGTAATGTTGCGCAGATTGGTGCCGATGGGATCACTATTCTTGGCCCCGATAGCGGCGCTCAGGCCTGTGGCGAAACCGGCATGGGGCGGATGCTGGAGGCCGAAGACCTGATGGCCGGGATTGAAGCCTTCTTCCAGCCCAAGTTGCTGCAGGGCAGGCATGTCCTGGTTACCGCCGGGCCGACCTTCGAGGCCATCGACGCGGTGCGAGGCATTACCAATTCCAGTTCGGGCAAGATGGGCTACGCTGTGGCGCGAGCCGCCATGGAAGCCGGCGCGGAAGTCACGCTGGTCAGCGGTCCGACCTGTCTCAAGCCGCCCGCCGGTGCGCGCGTGGTGAATGTCACCACTGCCCAGCAGATGCTCAAGGCGGTGAATGAAAGCGTGAACTGGGCGGACATATTCATCAGCGTGGCGGCAGTGGCCGACTACTACGTGCTTAACCCCTCCGAGCAGAAGATCAAGAAAGACGCCCACATCCTGACTCTGGAACTGGCGCCGAATCCCGATATCGTGTCGAACGTGGTGAACTTGCCCAATCCGCCATTCTGCGTCGGTTTTGCGGCTGAAAGCGAGAATCTGCACGAATATGCGGAGATGAAGCGCCGCCGCAAAAACCTGCCGCTGCTGGCGGCCAACCTGGTGCAGACAGCCATCGGCGGCGATGACAACGAACTGGTGCTGTTCGACGATGATGGCGATCATCCCTTGCCGAGGGCGCCGAAAATAACCCTGGCGCGGCAATTGATTGCCCATATCGCGAAGCTCTATCAGAAAATACAGAAAGACGGAAAATCCGCATGAAAATTGACGTAAGAATTCTCGACCCGCGCATGCACGAACAGCTGCCGGCCTATGCCACGCCCGGCGCGGCCGGGCTGGATTTGCGCGCCTGCCTGGAAGGGCCGCTGGTGCTGAACCCCGGTCAGACCGAGCTGATTCCAACCGGTATCGCCATCCATCTGGCCGACCCCGGCTATGCCGCCATGATCCTGCCGCGCTCGGGCCTCGGCCACAAGCACGGCATCGTGCTGGGCAACCTGGTGGGCCTGATCGACTCGGACTATCAGGGCCAGTTATTCGTGTCCTGCTGGAACCGCGGCCAGGCGGCCTTCACCATCAACCCCATGGAGCGCATCGCCCAACTGGTGGTGGTGCCGGTGGTCCAGGCCGAGTTCAATATCGTCGATGAATTCGCCGACAGCGAGCGCGGTGCGGGCGGTTTCGGCAGTACCGGAAAACATTAACCCCAACCCCTCCCGACCTCCCCTTGTCAGGGGAGGCGTGTGCGGCTTCCCCCCTGACAAGGGGGGATTGAGGGGGGGTTGAATTTGTAAATTGACTAAAACCAACTGGAATAACCAAGATGCTACAAGCCTATCGTGATCACGTGGCCGAGCGCGCTGCGCAAGGACTGCCACCCCTGCCCCTTTCCCCCGAACAGACTGCAGAACTGGTGGAGTTGCTGAAATCCCCGCCCAAGGGCGAGGAAGATTTTCTCCTCGACCTGTTCGAGAACCGTGTTCCGGCCGGGGTGGATCAGGCGGCTTATGTCAAGGCTGCCTTCCTTGCCGATGTGGCGCATGGCAAGGTCGAGACGGCGTTGATCTGCCGGCAGCACGCGGTGCAGGTGCTGGGCACCATGCTTGGCGGCTATAACGTCGGCACGCTGGTTGCCCTGCTGGACGACGCCACTCTGGCGCCGGATGTGGTGCAGGCGCTGTCGCACACCACGCTGGTATTCGATGCCTTCCACGATGTGGCGGAGAAGGTTAATGCCGGTAATGTCCATGCGCGGGAACTGATGCAATCCTGGGCCAATGCCGAGTGGTTCACCAGCAAGCTGGCGCTGGCCGAGAGCATCCAGTGCGTGGTGTTCAAGGTGGACGGCGAGACCAATACCGACGACCTTTCTCCCGCGCAAGCCGCCTGGTCGCGTCCGGATATTCCGCTGCATGCCACCGAAATGCTGGTCGCCAAGATGCCGGATGGCCTGAAAACAATCGACACGCTGAAAGAAAAAGGCCTGCCGCTGGCTTACGTGGGCGACGTGGTGGGTACCGGTTCCTCGCGCAAGTCCGCGATCAACTCGGTGCAGTGGTTCATGGGTACGGACATCCCGCACATTCCCGGCAAGCGCACCGGCGGCATCGTGCTGGGCAGCAAGATCGCGCCGATTTTCTTCAACACAGCAGAGGATTCCGGTGCGCTGCCGATCCAGTGCGATGTGGCGGCGCTGAAAATGGGCGACGTGATCACCATTTACCCGTTCAAGGGCGAAATTCACGACGCCGCCGGCAAGGTGGTTTCCACTTTCAGTCTTGAGCCGGTCACGCTGGCCGATGAGGTGCGCGCCGGCGGTCGCATTCCCCTGATCATCGGGCGCGGCCTGACCAGCAAGGCGCGCGAAGCGCTGGGGCTGGCGCCGTCCGACCTGTTCATCCAGCCGCTCAACCCCAGGGACACCGGCAAGGGCTACACCCTGGCGCAGAAAATGGTGGGCCGTGCCTGTGGCGTGGCGGGCGTGCGTCCCGGCGCTTATTGCGAGCCGAAAATGGCCACGGTAGGTTCGCAGGACACCACCGGTGCGATGACCCGCGACGAACTCAAGGAGCTGGCCTGCCTGGGCTTCTCCGCCGATCTGGTGATGCAGAGCTTCTGCCATACCGCGGCCTATCCCAAACCGGTGGATGTCAAGTTGCAGCACTCCCTGCCGGATTTCATCACCTCGCGCGGCGGCGTGTCGCTCAAGCCGGGCGATGGCGTGATCCATTCCTGGCTCAACCGCATGCTGCTGCCCGATACCGTCGGTACCGGCGGCGATTCGCATACCCGCTTCCCGATCGGTATTTCGTTCCCGGCTGGTTCCGGCCTGGTGGCCTTTGCCGCCGCCATGGGCGTGATGCCGCTGGATATGGCGGAATCCGTGCTGGTGCGCTTCAAGGGTGAGATGCAGCCAGGCATCACCCTGCGCGATCTGGTCAACGCCATTCCCTATGCAGCAATCCAGAAAGGCGATCTGACGGTCGGCAAGCAGGGCAAGAAAAACGTGTTCAATGGCCGCATTCTGGAGATCGAAGGCTTGCCCAATCTCAAGGTCGAACAGGCGTTCGAGCTGGCGGATGCGTCCGCCGAGCGCTCGGCCAACGGTTGTACCGTGCGCCTCAACAAGGAGCCGGTGATCGAGTACCTGAATTCCAACGTGGTGCTGCTGGAAAACATGATAGAAAACGGCTACCAGGATGCACGCACGCTGCAGCGCCGCATCGACGGCATGAAGGCCTGGCTGGCCAAGCCGGAACTGCTGGAGCCGGATGCTGACGCGGAATACGCCTACGTGCTGGAAATCGACCTGAACGAAATCAAGGAGCCGCTGCTGGCCTGCCCCAACGATCCGGACGATGTCAAGACGCTCTCTGCCGTTGCCGGAGACAAGATCGACGAGGTTTTCATCGGCAGCTGCATGACCAATATCGGCCATTACCGCGCTGCTTCCAAGATTCTGGAGGATGCCGGTCTGCTTTCGACCAAGCTGTGGGTGGCGCCTCCGACCCGCATGGACGAGGCGCAATTGCGCGAAGAGGGCGTGTACGGCATCCTCGGCCGCTCCGGCGCGCGCATGGAAATGCCGGGCTGCTCGCTGTGCATGGGCAATCAGGCACGTGTGGCGGACAAGGCCACGGTGTTTTCCACCAGCACACGCAATTTCGACAACCGACTCGGCAAGGATGCGCGCGTTTATCTCGGCTCGGCGGAACTGGCTGCGGTATGTGCGCGGTTGGGTCGAATTCCCGGTGTCGAAGAATATCTTGTCCTGGTGCAGGACAAGATCGCGCCGCTGGCGGATAATATCTACCGCTACCTCAACTTCAACCAGATGGAAGCTTATGCAGTAAAAGGCAAGGTGATTCCGGTTGTGCAGGTTTAAAAAGAGAAATTCATGAAACTGATTCTGTCCCTGACCAGTCCTTTCGCGCGCAAGGTGCGCGTGGTGCTGGCGGAAAAACGCATCGACTACGAAGCCGTGGTGGATATTCCCTGGGAGCCGACCACGCGCGTCCCAGAATACAACCCGCTTGGCAAGGTGCCGGTTCTGGTGATGGACGATGGCAATACCCTGTTCGATTCGCGCGTCATTGTCGAGTATCTCGATAATCTGACGCCGGTTTCACCCTTGCTGCCCAAGGAGAATCGCCCGCGCATCGCCGTGCGGCGCTGGGAAGCCCTGGCGGATGGGGTGACGGAGTCCGCAGCAACGATCTTTCTCGAACAGAAAAGGCCCGAAGTCCGTCAGGACCCGGAATGGATCGTGCGCCAGGAAGGTCAGGTTTTCCGCGGCCTGGAAGCGATGTCTGAGGATCTGGGCGAGAAAACCTGGTGCACCGGCGATTTCTTCACCTTGGCTGATATCGCCGTGGGTTGCTGTCTGGGCTATCTGGATTTCCGCTTTCCGCATATCCAGTGGCGCGAGGCGCATCCCAATCTGGCCAGGCTGGCAGATAAACTGGCGCAGCGGACTTCGTTCGCCGAGACAGTTCCGGTGGCCTGAACATGCGCGTCTTCTGCGCCGTGCTGGCTGGCCTGTGGCTTGTGCCTTGCGGCGTGGGAGCAGACACTGTTTACAAGTGTTTTGACAGGAATGGCCGGGTCGTCTATCAATCTCAGTCCTGTGCCAGCACCCATCTGAAGGATGGCGGGCAGATTGAGCCGCCAGCCGCGGTGCCAGCAGAGGAGGCCGAGCGGGTCAAGGGCGAGACGGAAAAAACACGCGCGCGTCTGGAAGCGAAGAAAAAGGCCGAGGAAGACGCCAGGGTGAAGGCGCAGCAGCAGGAACTGGAGGAACGGCGGGTACAGGCGCTGGAACGCCAGGCCCAGGCAGCGGAAGAGCAGGCGCGGGCAGCAGAGCGCCAGGCGAGGGCGGCGGAAGAGGGAGCCCAAACGCGCAATGTCATTGTAGTCCCGGCGCATCCTTCTGCACCGAAATTCGCGCCTCTACCCCGACAACCCTTTCCCTCGCAGCGATGCGCGCCGGGTGACTGGCGCTGCAAGTAGTCCCCATGGCCTTTGCTATGTTTGTTTTTTGTGCCCTGCGCGGGCAGAGCCCCATGGAATTCGAGTGTGCTCAATGAATATTGGTATCCTGATCATCGGCGATGAGATTCTTTCCGGAAAGCGCAGGGATGGCCATTTTGCGCACGTCGTTGAAGTCCTTGCCAGGCGCGGCCTGGAACTGGCCTGGTGCCGCATCTTTGGAGATGTGCCGGCGCGCATTGTGCAGAATCTGCGCGAGACTTATGCCTCTGGGGATCTGGTATTTTGTTTTGGCGGCATCGGAGCCACTCCGGATGACCATACGCGCCAGTGTGCTGCCGAGGCTGCAGATGTTCCCATGCTGCGTCACCCCGATGCCGTGCGCGAGATCGAAACGCAATTTGGCTCCGAGGCCTATCCACGCCGAATTCTCATGGCCGATCTGCCGACTGGCAGCGCGATCATTCCCAACCCTGTTAACCGGGTTCCAGGTTTTTCCCTGCGCCATCATCATTTCATGCCGGGTTTCCCCCAGATGGCCTGGCCGATGATGGAATGGGTGTTGGACACCCGCTATCCGAATTTGCGCGATCTGGCGCCCGAGCATGAGGAAATTTTTACTGCCCTGGATGTGTCGGAAAGTTTCCTGCTGGACCTGATGAATGAATTCGTGGCGCGTTACCCCGATGTGCGCTTTTCCAGCCTGCCGCATCTAGGTGCGGATGGGGTGCGTCGCATAGAGTTCGGGTTGAAGGGGCGTCATGCGCAGGTGGCCGAAGCGCTGGGCTTCCTGCAGGAGGGTATTGCCCAGCGCGGCTACAAAATGCAGGCCGGGCGCGTTACAGAATAATCCCGCCGCCCAGGCAAACCTCGCTTTCATAGATCACTACCGATTGACCCGGCGTAACGGCCCATTGCGGGGTGGCGAACTGCACCTCGCAGCGGTCAGCATCCACATGCGTGATGCTGCAGGGCGCATCGCTCTGGCGGTAGCGTGTCTTGGCGGCATAAACCCATTGCGGGTGGGGCTGGGCGCCGCTGATCCAGTTGAGGTCTGCTGCCGTGAGGCGGTCATTGAGCAGCAGGGGATGGTCATGTCCTTGTACCACGATGAGGATATTGCTGGCCATGTTCTTCGCGGCCACGAACCAGGGTTCGCCCTGGCCGCCGATGCCCAGTCCCTGACGCTGGCCGAGGGTGTAATAGGCCAAACCCTGATGCTCTCCCACCACCTTGCCTTCCGGCGTCTGCATCGGGCCGGGCTGGCGCGGCAGGTAGCGCTGCAGGAAATCCCGGAACGGCCGTTCGCCGATGAAGCAGATGCCGGTGCTGTCTTTTTTGGCAAAGGTCGGCAAACCGGCTTGCTCAGCGATTTTCCGTACATCGCGTTTGTACAGGTCGCCCAGGGGAAAAAGTGTTTTCGAGAGTTGTGCCTGGTTGAGGCGGTAGAGGAAGTAACTCTGATCCTTGGTGCCGTCTTCCGCCTTCATTAATTCGAACGAGCCGAAGCGTTCGCGCACCCGGGCATAGTGACCGGTGGCGATTTTTTCCGCGCCCAGCGCCAGGGCATGGTCGAGGAAGGCCTTGAACTTGATTTCAGAATTGCACAGCACGTCCGGGTTGGGCGTCCGGCCCGCCTGGTATTCCTCGAGGAACAGGCTGAAGACACGCTCCTTGTATTCCCTGGCGAAATTGACAGCTTCCACCTCGATGCCGATTTTTTCGGCCACCGCCAGCACGTCCATGAAATCCTGCTTGGCAGGACAGTAGCCGTCTTCGCCGTCGTCGTCTTCCCAGTTCTTCATGAACAGGCCAACGACTTCATGCCCCTGCTGTTTCAGGAGCAGGGCGGCAACGGAAGAATCTACTCCGCCTGACATGCCGACGACTACCTTACTCATCCGGTTCTGCTCCCTTCATCCATTCTGCCAGCGTGAATATGGCCGCTGGGTGCCCGTTGTCGAAGAACCACGAATCTACCACGAATTCCGCACCGCTTTCCTTTCCTGCAATGCGCGCCGACCAGTGTTCATTGAAGATCAGGGGGGCGCGTTTGACCGGTTCCAGAATGCGGTGAAAGCGCAGCCAACCGCGCTCCTCCATCAGGCGCAGGTAGGCGCTGGTATTGTGGGCGTGATCAATGCAGTCCATGCGGCCATCAACGCCATCATCCGGAAAGTTGCGTCCGCGGTCGCGGAAGGTGGGCGTCTGCTGGCCGGCGAATGTCTGGAACAGGCCGATAGCCTGAGAAATGGCCTGACGCTCTTCCGCTGCGCCATCAATCCAGGCAAACAGCAGGTTGATGCGCGAAAGTTCTGCCCCCCGCAACTTGACTTCGGCACTTGCGGCACAGCCGTAGTTGTAGCAGATGGAAACTTTGTCGGCATAAGCGCAGGACGCCGCGCTCCACAGCATCAGCGCGGTGAGAAAAACGGTGCGCGGCATCAACGATGGGTAATCAGGTCAAGCGGAAAGCGCTTGCCGGTAAGGTGGTCTTCCACGCACTGCAGGACCAGCGGGCTGCGGTGGCGTGACTGGGACTGCCGGATTTCCTCCACGGTGAGCCAGACTGCGCGCACGATGCCATCGTCCAGCGCTTGTTGCTGGTCGTGGGCACCAACTTGTCCGGAAAAGGCGAAGCGCAGGTAGGTGATTTCCTTGCGCGGGTGGCGCCAGCTGTATATGCCCTGCAACCATTGCGGGGTGAAGATGTAGGCGGTTTCTTCACGGGCCTCGCGGATCACGCCTTGTTCCAGCGTTTCTCCGGGCTCCCAGTGGCCCGCTGGCTGATTGAAGAGCAGGCCCTGGTCAGTTTGTTCTTCGACCAGCAGAAACTTGCCGTTTTGCTCGATCACGGCGGCGACGGTGACGTTGGGTTTCCAGATCATGTGTTTTTGTGCGATGGAAAATTCATGAAAAGCGATGATGCCATAAATGAAAAGGGCATGGCCATTTGGCCACGCTCATTTTATATTGCCTGAAGCTGGGTATTTGCCTGGCTTGTTTATGCTTTGCCCCATAACTTCACGCCATTGGCCTGGCGCCAGATCGTCAAGTTCCCATTCGCCGATCCGGCAGCGGATCAGGCGCAGGGTTGGAAAGCCCACCTTGGCTGTCATACGTCGCACCTGGCGGTTTTTGCCTTCGTGGATGGTGATTTCCAGCCAGTTAGTGGGGATGTCCTTGCGAAATCGGATGGGCGGCGTGCGCGGCCAGAGACCGGGCGGTTCGTGGATGATTTTTGCCATAGCCGGCTGCGTGACGAAATAGCCCAGATCGACACCCTTGCGTAGCTGTCCCAGCGCTTCCTGAGTGGGCGTGCCCTCCACCTGCGCCCAGTAAGTCTTGGCCTCCTTGTGGCGAGGGTGGCTGATTTTGTGTTGCAGTTTGCCATCATCGGTTAAAATCAGCAGTCCTTCGCTATCCGTGTCCAGCCGTCCGGCAGGGTAGATGCCGGGGATGGCCAAATAGTCCTTGAGCGTGGGGTGCATGCCATCGCTGCTGAACTGGCAGATCACGCCGTAGGGTTTGTTGAACAGGATAAGCATAAAAAAAGAATGGACAGGATTTACAGGATTATAAGGGTGATTGCCTTGCCGCGTTCATCCCGTTAATCCTGTCTGTTTTTATTGATTTGGGAGCAAAATATGTATCAGCACATCAAAGTACCTGCCACAGGCGAAAAAATTCAGGTCAACAGCGACTCTACCCTGCAGGTTCCGGATTGCCCTATCGTCCCCTTTATCGAAGGTGACGGCACCGGCGTGGATATCACCCCGGTCATGATCAAGGTGGTGAATGCCGCCGTCGAGAAAGCCTATGGCGGCAAGCGCAAGATCGCCTGGATGGAAGTGTTTGCCGGCGAGAAAGCCACCAAAGTCTATGATGCGGATACCTGGTTGCCGGAAGAAACGGTCGCCGCAGTGCGCGAATATGTGGTGTCCATCAAGGGGCCGCTGACCACACCGGTGTCCGGCGGCATCCGCTCGCTCAATGTGGCTTTGCGCCAGATGCTCGACCTGTACGTCTGCCTGCGTCCGGTGCGTTATTTCGAAGGTGTGCCCAGCCCGGTCAAGCATCCGGAACGCGTGGACATGGTGATTTTCCGTGAGAACACCGAGGACATCTACGCCGGCGTGGAGTGGGAAGCCGGTTCTGCTGAAGTGAAGAAAGTGATTGAATTCCTGCAAAAAGAAATGGGTGTGAAGAAGATCCGTTTCCCGGAAAGCTCTTCCATCGGCATCAAACCGGTATCCATTGAAGGCAGCGAACGCCTGATCCGTCGCGCGATCCAGTACGCGATCGATAACAATCGTAAATCGGTCACCCTGGTGCACAAGGGCAATATCATGAAGTTCACCGAAGGTGGCTTCAAGAAGTGGGGCTATGAACTGGCTGCACGCGAATTCGGCGCGGAATTGATCGATGGCGGTCCGTGGATGAAACTACCAAACGGCATCGTGATCAAGGATGTGATTGCCGACGCCTTCCTGCAGCAGATCCTGTTGCGTCCGGAAGAGTATGACGTGATCGCCACCCTGAATCTGAATGGCGATTATGTTTCCGATGCGCTGGCGGCGGAAGTGGGCGGCATCGGCATTGCGCCAGGGGCGAATCTGTCGGACTCGATCGCGATGTTCGAGGCCACGCACGGCACGGCACCGAAATATGCAGGCAAGGATTACGTCAACCCCGGATCGATCATTCTTTCGGCCGAAATGATGCTGCGTCACATGGGCTGGGTTGAAGCGGCCGACCTGATCATCAAGGGCATGGACGGCGCAATTGCCAGCAAGGATGTGACCTACGATTTCGCGCGTTTGATGGATGGTGCGAAGCAGGTGTCCTGTTCCGCATTCGGCGATGTGATGATTCAGAAAATGTAAGCTGCTGACTTTGCCTGAACCAGCCCCCGAGTCAGGGGGGCGAAAAAAAGCCCGTGGTTTTCACCACGGGCTTTTAGCATTCTGTAGCTGAATTAGGCAGCTTGAATGTTAGAGGCTTGCTTGCCCTTAGGACCTTGGGTCACTTCGAATTGGACCTTTTGGCCTTCTTTCAGGGTCTTGAAACCACCCATCTGGATGGCGGAGAAATGCGCGAACAGATCTTCGCTGCCATCATCGGGGGTAATGAAGCCAAAACCTTTAGCGTCGTTAAACCATTTTACGGTACCAGTTGCCATTGCATACTTCCTTAAAAAATTACGGGCTCAAACCCAAAACATGCTTGAAATTCAAGACCGCAACCGGCAAAGCTGGTACTGCAGAAAACTTGAAACCAAACACAGTCGTCTTTTTACGTCCTATATGACAGCAAGTCAAGCACTTTCGAATACCAAGCAAATATCGTTGCCTGCACTTGAAAAATTCCTTATTAGCGTCACAATTGATTACATTGAGTGATGTGTGATGAATATGCTTGGCAAGTTTCGAGAAAGCACCGTAGCCGAGAAGCAGCAAAGCAAGGTCAAGCCGCCGCCGATGTTCAGGGTGATATTGCTGAATGACGACTACACTCCGATGGAGTTTGTGGTGATTGTGCTGCAACAGTTTTTTTCCAAGAATCGTGAACAGGCGACGGAAATCATGCTCAAAGTGCACAGGGACGGGCGCGGCGTGTGCGGCGTCTATCCCAAGGATATTGCAGCAACCAAAGTGGAGCAGGTGGTGGCATTCGCCAATGAACATCAGCATCCGCTGCAGTGCGTGATGGAGGAGTCGTGAAATGATAGCGCAAGAACTGGAAGTTTCCCTGCATATGGCGTTCATCGAAGCTCGGCAAAAGCGTCACGAATTCATTTCCGTGGAGCATCTGCTGCTCGCCATGCTGGACAATCCTACCGCTGCCCAAGTGCTGCGCGCCTGCGCGGTGAATCTGGAGGAGTTGCGCGGACAACTGACCGATTTTGTGGCCGAACACACGCCAATTGTGGCTGGCACGGAAGAAGTCGATACCCAGCCAACATTGGGTTTCCAGCGCGTGATTCAGCGCGCGATCCTGCATGTGCAGTCTTCCGGCAAGAAGGAGGTGACGGGCGCCAACGTGCTGGTGGCTATGTTCGGCGAAAAAGATTCGCATGCAGTGTATTTTCTGCAGCAGCAGGGGATCAGTCGGCTGGATGTGGTGAATTTTATTTCCCATGGCATCAGCAAGGTGCAGGAAGGTGCCGCGCCGCGTCAGGAGCAGGAACACGAAGCCGAGCAGGAAGCAGCGCCGCCGGCATCCGCTCTGGATAGTTATACCCAGAATCTTAACGCACAGGCGCTGGCGGGCAAGATCGACCCTCTCATCGGGCGTGATCTGGAACTGGAGCGCGTGGTGCAGACGCTGTGCCGCCGGCGCAAGAATAATCCGCTTCTGGTGGGCGAGGCGGGCGTGGGCAAGACGGCGATTGCCGAGGGCCTGGCGCGGCGCATCGTGGAAAACGAAGTGCCGGATGTGCTGGCAAAAAGCACCGTGTATGCCCTCGATATGGGCGCGCTCTTGGCCGGCACCAAGTATCGTGGTGATTTTGAGCAGCGCCTCAAGGCGGTATTGAAGCAGTTGTCCGAGGATGCCCACGCAATCCTGTTCATCGACGAGATCCATACCCTGATCGGTGCAGGTGCTGCTTCAGGCGGCACCCTCGATGCTTCCAATCTGCTCAAGCCGGTGTTGAGCTCGGGGCAATTGAAATGTATCGGTGCCACGACCTACAACGAATATCGCGGCATTTTCGAGAAGGACCATGCCCTGTCGCGACGCTTCCAGAAAATCGATGTACCGGAACCTTCAGTACAGGAAACCGTGGAGATTCTGCGTGGCCTCAAGTCGCGTTTCGAAGCGCATCACGGCGTGAAATACACTGCTGCTGCCCTGACCCTGGCAGCAGAGCTTTCGGCGCGCTATATCAATGACCGTCATCTGCCGGACAAGGCGATCGATGTGATTGACGAAGCGGGGGCGGCGCAGCGCATCCTGCCGAAATCCCGGCAGAAAAAAACCATTTCCATCAAGGAAATCGAGGAGATCATCGCCAAGATTGCGCGTATTCCGCCCAAGAATGTTTCCAGCGATGACCGCTCGGCGCTGAAAACCTTGGAGCGCGACCTAAAGGCCGTGGTGTTCGGCCAGGGCAAGGCCATCGAGGCGCTTTCGTCGGCAATCAAGATGGCGCGCAGCGGTTTGGGCAGCCCGCAGAAGCCGATTGGTTCCTTCCTGTTTTCCGGTCCAACCGGTGTCGGCAAGACAGAAGTCGCACGTCAACTGGCCTATATTCTGGGAATCGAGCTGATTCGCTTCGATATGTCCGAATACATGGAGCGGCACGCCGTGTCACGCCTGATCGGCGCGCCGCCGGGTTATGTCGGTTTCGAACAGGGCGGGCTGATGACCGAGCAGATCACCAAGCACCCCTATTGCGTATTGTTGCTGGACGAGATTGAGAAAGCGCACCCGGATATTTTCAATATCCTGTTGCAGGTCATGGATCACGGCACTCTGACCGACAATAATGGACGCAAGGCAGATTTCCGTAATGTCATCATTATCATGACGACCAATGCCGGTGCTGAGCAACTCGGCAAGGGCAGCATCGGGTTCTCGCAAAGCAAGACGGCAGGGGACGAGATGGCGGAGATCAAGCGCCTGTTTACGCCCGAGTTCCGCAATCGTCTGGACGCCACCATTTCATTCCAGTCGCTGGATCAGGAAGTTATTTTGCGCGTGGTCGACAAGTTCCTGATTCAGCTCGAAGAGCAACTGCACGAAAAGAAAGTGGAGGCCGCTTTTACCGATGCGCTGAAAGACTATCTTGCCAAACACGGCTTCGATCCCCTCATGGGTGCACGCCCCATGGCCAGGTTGATCCAGGACACCATCCGGCGTGCGCTGGCGGATGAATTGCTGTTTGGTCGCCTGGCCAACGGCGGCCACGTCACCGTGGATATGGATGGCGATGCCGTACGCCTCAGTTTCGAGAACGAGCTGGAAAAGGCTGTCTGACGATTAAGGAGGCTCACAGCCAGCGCTGGGATATTTTCTGTGCCGTCGTGGACAACTACGGCGATATCGGCGTGAGTTGGCGGCTGGCCCGGCAGCTTGCTTTTGATCACGGTCTTAAAGTCCGGTTGTGGGTCGATGATATTGCCAGCCTGCAACGGATATTGCCCGAAATCTCTTCCGGCCTCGAAGTGCAGCAAATATTTGATAGGGTAGAGGTGTGGCACTGGTCATCGCCTTTTCCGCAAGTTGAACCCGCCGGTGTGGTGATCGAGGCATTTGGTTGTGCCTTGCCTCCCAGCCATATCGATGCCATGGCAGAACTTCCCCGTCAGCCGGTGTGGATCAATCTCGAATACCTAAGCGCGGAAAAATGGGTCAGCGAATACCACGGGCTGAGTTCTCCGCACCCCCGTCTACCTTTACTCAAATATTTCTTTTTTCCTGGATTTGTGCCGGAAACCGGCGGCTTGCTGGCCGAGAGCGGGTTGGCGCAGTGCCGCAGCGAATTTCAGGGCAGCCTGGAGCGCAGACAGGCTTTCTGGCAGGTCATCGGACTGTCACCGCCCAAAGATGGTGAAAGCCGGATTTCCCTGTTCGGCTATGAAAACCCAGCGTTGCCAGGATTGCTGGCGGCATGGCGTGACTCCTCCCTCCCGATCACTTGCCTGGTGCCGGAGGGGCGACTGGTGCCGAGCGTGGCGAATTTCCTTGGCCTGAGTGAACTGGGTAGCGGCAGTGAACATGTGCGCGGCAGCCTCACTGTGCGCGTACTGCCCTTCATGGATCAGGTGCGCTATGACGAATTTCTGTGGGCCTGCGATTGCAATTTTGTGCGAGGCGAGGATTCATTTGTCCGGGCGCAATGGGCGGCGCGCCCCTTCGTGTGGCATATTTATCCACAGCAGGAAGATGCCCACTGGGTGAAGCTGCAGGCATTTCTCGACCGATATTGCGCCGGATTGCCGGCAGAAGCAGCGTCAGGTGTACGTGCTTTCTGGGAAGCATGGAACAAGGGGAGTGGTGCGGGCGAGGCCTGGCCAGAGTTCTGGCGCCATCGCGCGGTGCTGGAACAGTATGCGGTGTTGTGGGCGGATGATTTGCTGAACCAGCCCGGACTGGCGGCAAACCTGGTGCAATTTTGCAATAAAAGATTATAATGACCCGTTTTTTCCAGCCATTTTTAGTCGTAGGACATAAAGTATTATGAAAACCGCACAGGAACTTCGCGCAGGCAACGTCTTCATGATCGGCAATGACCCCATGGTCGTGCTGAAGGCCGATTACACCAAATCCGGCCGCAATGCCTCTGTGGTCAAGATGAAATACAAGAATCTGCTCACCAGTTCGCCCGGCGAGAGCGTGTTCAGGGCAGACGACAAATTCGAAACAGTGTCGCTGGAACGCAAGGACGTGACCTATTCCTATTTTGCCGATCCGATGTACGTATTCATGGACGCAGAGTACAACCAGTTTGAAGTCGAAGGCGAAAACATGGGTGACGCGCTCAACTATCTGGAAGATGGCATGACGTGCGAAGTGGTGTTTTACAATGGCAAGGCAATTTCTGTCGAGCTGCCCACCACCGTGGTTCGTGAAGTGATCTACACCGAGCCTGTGGCGCGTGGTGACACATCCGGCAAGGTCATGAAGACGGCTAAGCTCAGTACCGGTTTTGAACTGCCGGTAGCGGCCTTCGTTGAAATCGGCGACAAGATCGAGATCGATACCCGTACTGCGGAATACAAGCGCCGCATTACCGGCTAAGCATCCTCGAGCCAGGAAAAAGGCGCTGCGGCGCCTTTTTTTACGCCTGGGTTTTGATGGCAAGTATCGCCTGGTTGCGCAGTACGCGCAGCAGGTTCAACTCCTGCTCGGGCAATTTGATGTCTCCCGCCTTGGGTTTGTCGGCATAAATCAGGGCGATCGGGTTGTTCTTGAGCACCACCGGAAACAGTACGAAAGTATGGGCGGGAACGGCTTTACGATACCACTCAGGAATGCGCGCCTCAATTTTTGGATCGTCGATATCCTCGATGATGATGTCCACATTGTTCTTGAGGCTGACATGAAAGACATCGGGCGCGAACGCCATGGGGAATTTGAACGCCTTGACGATCTGGCTTGAATCGGGACCGAAGCCTGATCTTGCCACCATCAGGTTCTGGCGCGCATCTTTCAGGCACAGAATGACGCGCGAAAAACCGATGCTGGTGTACATGGTTTCCATGATCATGCGCATGATGTCGTTGAGCGCCCGGCCCTCCACCAGAGAGTTGCTGATGTCCTGAATGCCCTGGGTCAGGATGCCTTGCGCATTTCGATGAATTTCGGGCGACCCCAGTTCCATCATGCGTGTCTGTTCATCAGACATGCCTTCACCCAAAATGGCATCCGTCATGCCGCTGGCAGTAGCCAGGGTGGTCGTGCGCTCTGACTGGCTGGTGGATTTCAATAGCTGTTTGGCTACTTCGCTCTGGCGCAGATCGAGTTGGAGCGTGCTGGTGAATTTGGCGAATTCGATGGCTGCATTTTCAGCCACATTGCTGATGGTTTTCTGGTTGATATCCAGTGGCGCACCGAAACGCTGTGTAAGGCGCAGCAGTTCTTTGATCTTCTCCTGTCCGGCTTCCTGGGTGGCCATGTGGCTGATTTCATGCGAAAAGGCAGACAGGACATTGAGCCGCTCCATATCGGTGGCCGGTTTCTTGATCTTGTCTGCCGGCAGGCTGCGCATGCTGTGGCTGATCTGGTCCGGGAAGTTCCACGCCTTGGCGACGCCGATGCCGATCTCGTGGTAAGACATGCCCAGCACCGAGACGGAAGCGTTCTCTTCGCTCATGCTTTTTTGCTGCATTATCCGGTTGGTTTCTTCCACTTCTTCCATCAGGTAAAACATGCACAAAAGTTTACCCAGGCTGTGAAACAGCGCACAGATGAAGCCTTCCTCGCCGTTACGCACGCCCACTTTGCTGGCGAGTCCCTTGGCAATGATGCCGCCATATAGAGAACGCACAAACTCGTCCTTGAGCTGTGCAGCATGTTCCTGATTCTGCAGGTGGTCGAACAGCATCAGTGTCAGTGCAAGATTACGTACTGCGTCAAAACCCAGAATCACGACCGCGCGTGAAACG
Source organism: Gammaproteobacteria bacterium (assembly GCA_018824405.1). GTDB lineage: Bacteria > Pseudomonadota > Gammaproteobacteria > Burkholderiales > Sulfuricellaceae > Sulfurimicrobium. The sequence goes on along the minus strand of JAHJGO010000006.1, from coordinate 130,381 downwards.
GTGCTGATGGTGCCGCCGCCATACTGGGTGTAATAGGCGGCATTAACCACTTTCAGCAATTTGCTGGTGAGCGCCACGTCCTTGAGAATGGCGTTGGACAGCATGGTGACGCCCTCCGACTCGGAGGAGGCAATGCGATTGATGGTGCTGATGGACTCCGACAAGGCAGGGAAATCGCTCTTGTGGCGCATGCGGCGCAGCAGGAAATCCAGCGTACCCTGGTTGGTGCTTGGGCTGACGGGCTCTGATTCGGGTGTGAGGTAGGCCTGTAGTGCTGCTTTCATGTCCTGGGCCGAGTCGTAGCGGCTTGATGGATTTTTGGCCAGTGCCTTGAGCACGATGTCGTCGAGTTTTTCGTCCACCTGGCTGTTGCTGCTGGAGGGAGGGGCAATCGGTTCCTGCACAATCAGGCGCAAGGTGTCGCGCGGGTCGCTGCCCTGGACTGCCGGTTTTCCGGTAAGCATCTGGTGCAGGATCATACCGCTGGCGAAAATGTCCAGCTTGGGACTGATTTCCTTGCCGGTGATGTACTCCGGCGCCATGTAGCCGGGGGTGCCGAACAGCATCAGGACTTTTTCCGCGCCGGCTTTTTCCGAGATCCGCGTGGCAATGCCAAAATCCATGACCCGCGGCACCCCTTCGGCATTAAGCAGGATATTGGAGGGCTTGAGGTCGCGGTGAATGATGTTGTGCTGGTGCGCGTAAGCGACTGCATCAAGGATCTGTATGGTCAGCTTGGCCGCTCGTTGCGGGGGCAGGGCGCCTTTCTGCCTGATCAGGTGAGAAAGATCGTTGCCCTGGACGAATTCAAACACCAGGTAGGGGTTGCCTTCATGCTCGCCTGCCTCGAATATCGGCACAATATTGGGATGCTGCAGTTTGCTGACCGTGCGCGCTTCATCAATCAGTGTCTTTGTGCGCGCCAGGTGATCTTCCCCGCCGGCAAGATGTACCGTTTTGATGGCTACTTCACGTTGTAGATGGGGGTCCTCTGCCAGGTAAACCACGCTCTGGGCGCCCTCGCCGAGAATACGCAAAACCTTGAAACGACCGATGGTGGTGGGGATGCTTTTATTGCTCATGCCTGGGAGTTTGGAATTTATAGTTGATCTGACGAAGTTTAACTCAAGCATGGTCAATTTTTTATCATAAACCGGCCAGGAGGGTATAATTCATGGACTTTAATTTGGCGCCTCTCAAGTCATGGAACTCGCAACTTCTCTTCTCGAAAAATACAGCAAGGCTGGTCCACGCTACACGTCTTATCCCACGGCGCCTTATTTCACGGAACAGTTCGCTGAAAAGGAGTGGCTGGAAGAATTGCACCAGGCCCAGTCCAGCGGGCGGGACATGTCGCTTTACGTGCATATCCCGTTTTGCGATACCCTGTGCTATTACTGCGGTTGCAACATGGTTGCGACCCACGATTACAGCAAGGCCGACACTTACCTCGGCTACCTGTTTCAGGAAATTGACCGGGTTGCCGCGCTGACCTCGCCCGAGCGCATGGCACGGCAGGTGCACTGGGGCGGCGGGACGCCCACTTTCCTGAAGCCGGCCGATATCCGTCGCCTGTTCCAGCATCTCGCCTCGCGCTTCAGAATTGCGCCGGATGCCGAAATCAGTTGTGAACTGGACCCGCGCGAGTTGAGCCGGGAACATATCGCCGCACTGGCCGAATCGGGTTTCAATCGCGTCAGCATGGGCGTCCAGGATCTCGATGAAAAGGTGCAGAAGGCGGTCAATCGCGTGCAGTCGGAAGCATTGATCCAGCAAGTCTATGGCTGGCTGCGCGAGGCGGGTTTCAGCAGCATCAATATCGATCTCATGGTGGGCCTGCCGCATCAGACCGTGGAAAGTTTTTCTTTGACGCTGGACAAAATGATTGCTCTCGGGCCGGATCGTCTGGCGGTGTTCAATTACGCACATGTGCCGTGGATGAAAAAACACCAGAAGTTGATTATCGAAAGCGATTTGCCTGATCTGCCGATCAAGATGGCATTGCAGAAACTGATGATGGAGCGACTGGCAGACGCGGGTTATGTCTATATCGGCATGGATCACTTTGCCAAGGCGGACGACGAGATCGTGGTGGCGCAGCAGAGCAAGACGTTGTACCGCAACTTCCAGGGCTATACCACGCACAAGGATTGCGATATCTACGCCTTTGGTGTGTCCGCCATCAGCCAGACCGCAGAAGTGTATGTGCAGAACGCCAAGAATCTGGCCGAATACCAGAACCGCATTGCGTCAGGCGGGTTGGCAACGGAACGCGGTTTGCGCATTTCCCGCGACGACATGATCCGCCGCGAGGCGATCAGTGGCATCATGTGCGATCTGGAACTGGACAAGGCTAAATTTGGCCGGCAATGGGATATCGATTTCGATGTTTTCTTTGCCGACGCACTGAACGATTTCAAGGAACTTGCTGCAGACGGACTGATTGCACTGGAGCCGGGGATTATCAGGGTAACGGAAACCGGGCGCATCTTCCTGCGCAACATTGCCATGCCCTTTGATGCCTACCTGCGCCAGCAAACAACCGAAATAAAGCCACGCTATTCCAAAACCCTATAAACAGGAAGCCCGGATGAAAATCGATACCACCCGCTTTGGTGAACTGGAAGTCAATCCAGATGCAATCCTGACTTTCCCGCGCGGACTGCCCGGGTTCGATGGTTGTTACCGATATCAGCTATTGCATGAAGACAAGGCCGGGCCGGTCGTGTTTTATCTGCAATCTCTGGACGATCCGGCGGTCGCGTTTTCGATCGTTGACCCGGCATTGTTCGGTTTCAATTATGAACTTACCCTGTCGGATGAAGAAGCGGCCCTGTTGCAAGCAGGAAGCCCGGCGGAACTCGCGCTGGTACTGATGGTTTATAAACCCCTTGTGAATACGGATGAAAAAGTGGTTTTTCAGGGGGGTATCAGCGCCAACATCAATGGCCCTCTGGTATTGAACCTGGAAAAGAAACTGGGAATGCAAAAGGTGCTGGTGGGGCCGAAATATGACATCACCTTGCGGGATTCAGGTGGCGCCTGAATTTAATCCTCACAGATAAATTTTCCATAGGCGCTTCGGCGCCTTTTTTGTTACTGGATCAATGCTTGCGTCGGGCTTCCGCATGAAATATGCTGGGCAGATAAGCTATATTCATGGCATGGTTTTTATGTTCAATTTATTGGCCTTGTTCCACAAAAAACAAACGGGTTTTTTCGCTAATGTGAAAGCCGTTGATCAATGGTTGCAGACGCTGAACCATGAGGATGAATATGAGGCGCAAAAACAGATCATTGAGGGCTTGACCGACTTCCTCAAAAATCATGAAGCACCTTCCAAGGAGCGCCTTAAGGTATTGATGCATCTGGATGAAGCCAGTCAGGTGTTTCAGAACAGGCTGGGTTCGGCGTACTTCCATCATCAGGCTGAGTTGAAACGGGCAGAAGATGCCTTGTGGAAAAGCATGACCACGCTGTTTTCCCAGTTCGCCCACGCCTACCAGTTGTTTATTCGTGAAATCGTGGCGCAACGCGGCAAAACAGAATTCAGCCGCTATTTGCCTACCATAACGGCACGTGCGCTGCGTTACTACGGGCTGCATATCAAATGGGGTTATTTTCACCAGGAGCCAGTGCAACCTGTGATGTGGAAGCGCCTCCACAAGTATTACCAGATGTGCGAGGAAAGTCATTTCGCCAGCACTGAAGTCAGCCTGGACAGCAAGCGAGTAAGCAACTGCAGCAACGAATATATGCACATCCTGCTGCTCGACATGATCAAGCCCATGACCCTCAAGCCATCCCAGCTGAAAATGGTGGATCACTGGCTTGACCACTGGGCGCATCTGGTTGAACTGGATCGTGACTGCAATCCGGATACGCATATGCATTGCGTGGATCTCTCAACCGGGGCCGGTGCCCGAAAATTGCTGGAAGAAATGCATAGCTCCACCCTGCGCTGCTGGAGCATGGCTGATCTCTATTTGCAGATTCGAAAATCGCGTGCCGGCCTGAGTGAAGGCGACTGGAGCGAGCATGTGGAGCTGGGAGAAGATTGCGTCGTGCCGGATTGTATTGAACTGCTGGATTATGTGGCACGTTACTGGATTCGGCCCGAGGCGGCGCGGCGCCTGCATCGTGCGCCGGTGGAAGACAGAATGATAGAAATGGCGTGCGGTGTTGGAGCCATCTACAGTTGTCTGCAGCCTGCGGACAAGCATTGCGGAAGTAAAATTCCGTTTGAGCACTGGGCAGTGCAGGACGAGAGCGATGGCGGTTATGGCCTGGTCGAAGCGCGTCACACCGAGCGTGCGCAGGAAGGCAAGCTGGTCCTGGTCAAACCTACTGGCCATGATGGCAACTGGGAAATCGGCGTTGTGCGCTGGAAAAGGGATGGCGAATCGGGCTTGCCTGCGCTGGGTGTCGAACGGCTAAGCGATGACCCCAAACAGGTCACTCTGACTTGTGTTGAGGAAAATGAAGCTCGGTCAATCAAAACCGTTTTCCTGCCCAAGCTTTATCAGCGTGATATCGACAGCAGCCTGATTCTCAAGACACCCGACTATCGGGATGGACGACTGCTGGACATGCACTACCGCAACAATATTTTCCGCATTCGTCTAACCGAAGTGGTCGATAGTGGAGAGGAATGGGTGCGGACGCATTTCGACTTGTTGGGAAACCGCAGCGCTCAGTCCAAGTACGACTGATTCGTCAGGCAGTACTTCCGGGCTGAATAATCCTCGCAACAGCCGCAGACCGGGAGCTTATCCCTTGTGCAGGGAGTCGAAGAACTTGGTGGCTTTGACTTTGTCGAGGAGTCAATTCCATCACTGAGCGGTGTGGCTGCGAAGCGCGGAGCCTCGTGCGACTGCATAGCAGCCGCGACTTGAAAGTCTAGCCCCTGCGCATGGAGTCGAAGAAGTCCGCGTTGCACTTGGTGGCCTTGACTTTGTCGAGCAGGAATTCCATCGCTTCCAGGTCGTCCATCGGGTAGAGCAGTTTGCGCAGTACCCAGATCTTCTGCAGGATGTCCTGCTTGATCAGCAGTTCCTCGCGGCGAGTGCCTGAGCGGTTGACGTTGATTGCCGGATAGAGGCGCTTCTCTGCCATCTTGCGGTCAAGATGGATTTCCATGTTGCCGGTGCCCTTGAATTCTTCGTAGATCACATCGTCCATGCGCGAGCCAGTGTCGACCAGGGCGGTGGCAATGATGGTCAGGCTGCCGCCTTCTTCGATATTTCTCGCTGCGCCGAAGAAACGCTTGGGGCGTTGCAGGGCGTTGGCATCCACGCCGCCGGTAAGCACCTTGCCTGAAGCGGGCACGACGGTGTTGTAGGCGCGTGCCAGGCGGGTGATGGAGTCGAGCAGGATGACGACATCTTTTTTATGCTCCACCAGGCGTTTGGCTTTTTCCAGCACCATTTCGGCAACCTGGACGTGGCGCGTTGCGGGTTCGTCGAAGGTAGAGGCGACCACTTCGCCGCGCACGGTGCGGGTCATTTCCGTCACTTCTTCCGGGCGCTCGTCGATCAGCAGCACAATCATGATGACGTCAGGATGGTTGGTGGCGATGGCGTGCGCAATATGTTGCAGCATCACGGTCTTGCCGCTCTTCGGGCTGGCCACCAGCAGGCCGCGCTGGCCTTTTCCGATGGGTGCGACCATGTCGATGACGCGGCCGGTGATATTTTCTTCCGCCTTGATGTCGCGTTCGAGAATCAGCGGCTGTGTGGGGAACAGCGGTGTCAGATTCTCGAACAGGATCTTGTGTTTGGAGTTTTCAGGTGGTTCGCTGTTGACCTTGTCCACCTTGACCAGCGCGAAATAGCGCTCGCCTTCCTTGGGGGTGCGGATCTCGCCCTGGATGGTGTCGCCGGTGTGAAGGTTGAAACGGCGAATCTGCGAGGGGCTGACGTAAATGTCGTCCGGGCCGGCCAGATAGGAGGTGTCAGGCGAGCGCAAAAAGCCGAAGCCGTCCTGCAGCACTTCCAGTGTGCCATCCCCAAAAATGCTTTCACCTTTTTTGGCCTGATTTTTCAGTAGCGCGAAAATCAGATCCTGTTTGCGCATGCGGCTGGCACCATCAACTTCATTGGTGATTGCCATTTCAACGAGTTCAGATACGTGTTTTTGCTTTAAATCGGATAGATGCATGTAGAGGAAGCGCTTGTAAGAAGTATGGCGGGAAAGGTCGGAGCTGGTGAAGCCTGAGCTGGCAAGCTTAGGCGCTTGCCAGTGGAATGAGGGTAACTAGGGCTGAAGCGTAACGGCTTTAAATGTTACTGTCAATAAAAGCTGTAAGCTGGGATTTCGACAGGGCGCCCACCTTGGTGGCTTCCACGTTGCCGTTCTTGAAAATCATCAGGGTCGGGATGCCGCGAATGCCGAATTTGGGCGGCGTGGCCTGGTTTTCATCGATGTTGAGCTTGGTGATCTTGATTTTACCTGCGTATTCCTGCGCCACTTCGTCGAGGATCGGAGCGATCATCTTGCAGGGGCCGCACCAGTCAGCCCAGTAGTCAACCAGCACGGGGAGTTGTGACTGCAGTACTTCCTGCTCGAAAGAATCGTCGCTGATGTAATGGATATGTTCGCTCATGGCTAGCCTCGTAACGTTCTGAAATAGTGAGAATGATGGATTGAAGCGTGTTTGGGGTGGTGTCTGTTGTAGGTGGTCAAAGACAGATGTAGACGCTATGCTAACCAAAAATATCGACTTAGGGAAGTATTGATGCTGGTGGTGAAAGTTTTAATCAGCGTGGCGGTTCTGCTCGCGGCAGTGGAAATCGCCAAGCGTTCTCCCTTCTGGGGCGCGCTAGTGATCGCACTGCCGCTGACTTCGATGCTGGCCATGGTGTGGCTTTACTGGGATACCCGGGATATAGCGCGGGTGAATGCTTTCGCGCGTGATATTTTCTTCCTGGTCCCGCCTTCTTTGCTGTTTTTCCTGCCATTTGTATTTGAGCCGCGCAGCCATTGGCCGTTCTGGCTCAATTTTACTGTAGGCGTGGTGATGGCCGCTGGTGGCATGCTGGGTATGCGGTTCATGCTGAAATGAGCAGTTTAAACAATTACGCGTTTGCGCCGGATCAGTTGCTGGCGGCTGCAGCGCGGGAAGTTATCGCACTTGAGCGGTCCCGCCTGCCCAATCTGAGCAGTTTGACCGTGCTGCTGCCCAGCCTGCATGCGGCCGGAAATTTTGGCCGTGCCTTGAGCGAGGCCGCTGGCGGGATAACCCTGCTGTTGCCGCGCTTTGCAACGCTCAGGGATCTGGCCGGGCAGGCCGATCCCGGCCTGGCGAGAGTTCCGCTCAGCCGCCGTCAGGCAGCGATCTACCAAGCCTTGCGCGCCAGGGAATGGTTTCGCCAGGGCGACCTGTGGCATGTCAGCGCCGAGCTGCTGCGCCTGTTTGATGAAATCACCCTGTGGCAGGTACAGCTTCCGGCTTCCAGCGAAGATTTCCTGCAGCAGCTTGAAGCCGCTTATCAGGCGCAGCGCGGCAACCCCATGCAATTCGAGGCGCGGCTGGTGCATGAATTGTGGTTCGCCATGTCGGGCAGCGGGGAGCTGGATGATGCGGCACACTATCAAATGCAGTTGTCGCAATTGGCCGGTGAGGCGGCAGGTCCGCTGTATCTGGTCGGGCTGAATGCACTGATGCCGGTGGAGCAGGCTTTTCTGGAGCGCTATGCGCAATTCCAGCCGGTGCATGCCTTCATCAGTGATGGCAGGCAGGATAGTCCGGCAGGGCTGGCTTACCTGCTGGATACGGCATGGGCCGATCCGGATCAGGCTGTGCCGCTGCATGCGCGCGCAGCGGCTTGCCTCAGTGAAGCGCCTGCGAGCGGGCTGGGACAGCGTGTTTCATTATTTGGCGCGCACGGTCTGGAGCATGAAGCCGAAGTGCTGGCATTCCGCGTCGGCCAATGGCTGGCACAGGGCAAGAGCGCCATTGCAGTAATTGTGCAGGATCGCCTGGTGGCCCGGCGCGCTCGCGCCCTGCTGGAGCGGGCGGAGGTGCTGGTGCAGGATGAAACCGGCTGGACCCTGTCCACGACCAGCGCCAGCACCGTGCTGATGCGCTGGCTGGATAATCTGGACAGCCAGTTTCATTTTCAGGATCTGCTCGACTTGCTCAAATCCCCGTTTATTTTTTCAGCCTGGGATGCTGGCAGGCGCCGCAATGCCGTGTATCGTCTGGAACAACTGATACGCAAGCACAGCGTGGTATCCCATCTCAATCACTATCGTGCGCTGGCGGGTGAGGATGAGGATATCCTTGAGTTGCTGCAGATGCTGTATGAAGCGCAGCAAATCCTGGACAAGAAAAAACAACGCCCCCTTTCGGCATGGCTGCACAGCCTGCAGGAGAGTCTTGAGCGATTGGAAATCCGGCCCGGATTGCAACGCGATCAGGCAGGCGAACAGGTGCTGCGCCTGCTGGATGGATTGTTGCATGAGCTGACTCCTGATACGACCCCGTTTCGTTATGCCGAGTGGCGGCAGTGGCTCAATCAACAGCTGGAAGCAGCGGTGTTCCGCGATGACAGCATCACCAGTCCGGTGGTATTCACCCATCTTGCCGCCTGCCGTCTGCGGCACTTTGATGCGGCCATTATCGCTGGCGCCGATGCTACCCATTTGCCGGGCCAGGGCAGGGAAAGCGTGTTCTTCAATCAGGCTGTGCGAACCCAGCTTGGCCTCCCGGACCGGCGCACGGCGCTGGCATCCGAGCGGCAGGACCTGATCAGCCTGCTGTCTTCTGTGCCTGAAGTGTGGGTGACGTGGCAGGCACGCAGGAACGGTGAACCCAACCCGCTCAGCCCGTGGTTCGAGCGCCTAGAAACCTTCCACGTGCTGGCTTATGGCTTGTCATTGCGAGGCGCCGAAGCGATCTCTTCACAAATGCTTGCTGCGGAAAAACAGGATGGCTTCGCTGCGCTCGCCATGACAGGTCGCCCCGCGCCCTCTCTGCCGCCCGCTCTTGTTCCAGAAACCGTTTCCGCAAGCGGCTACAACAGCCTGATGGCGTGTCCTTACCAGTTCTTTGCGCGCCATGCCCTGCACCTGAATGAGCTGGACGAAGTGGCGCAGGCACTGGAAAAGCGCGATTACGGCGAATATGTGCACGATATCCTGCACCGCTTCCACAGCCGTTACCCGGTCGTGGCGGATGGCGAGCCGGGTGTGCAGGAACAGGCCTTGCGTGAAATCAGCAAGGCTGTTTTCGATCACGCAATCGAGGCGGATTTTGTCAGCCATGCCTGGCTGTCGCGCTGGGAAGCCTCCATCCCCGGCTATCTGGCCTGGCAGCGCAAGCGCGAGTGCGAAGGCTGGCGCTGGCTGGCGGGAGAACTCGCCAGCACGCGGCAGATCGCTCTTATGGGAGGCGGGTCGCTCACCTTGCGCGGCCGGCTGGATCGGGTGGATGCAAAAGGGGCTGAGCAGGCGGTGCTGGACTACAAGACGCAGAGCCTCGATAACCTGAAGAAAAAGCTCAAGCCAGCAGGGGAGGATGTGCAGCTGGCCTGTTACGCGCTGCTGCTTGAAACCCTGCCCCGACAGGCGGCATTCGTCGCGGTGGATGAAGAGGTCGTGCAGCAGGTCGAGCCGGTCGAGCCGCTGGCTGAGCTGGCCGAGGCCAATCTGGAGCGTCTGCAGATCATGTTTCAGTCGCTCCATGAGGGCGAGCCACTGCCGGCGCAGGGTGTGAGCGCGGCTTGCCAGTACTGCGAAATGCGCGGGCTGTGCCGCAAGGATTACTGGAATGAATGATTCCTTCGACTTCAGGACGGCACTCGACCCCAGTCGTTCTGTGGTGATCGAGGCCTGTGCCGGCAGCGGCAAGACCTGGCTGCTGGTGTCGCGCATCCTGCGCCTGCTGCTGGCAGGCGCGAAGCCGGGCGAGATTCTGGCCATCACCTTCACACGCAAGGCGGCACAGGAAATGCAGGCGCGATTGCTGGAGTGGCTCAATGTGCTGGCATTGCGGCCGGAAGACGAAGTGCGTGAATTCCTGCGCCAGCGCGCGCTCGATGCGCATGAAATCGACGCCATTCTGCCCGAGGCGCGCAACCTGCTGGAGCGGGTGCTGACTGCCGAGCCTGCACTGACCATCAATACCTTCCATGGCTGGTTTCTGCAACTGCTGCAACGCGCGCCGCTGGGTGAAGGCTCGGTCGGCAACTTCAGCCTGCTTGACCAGACGGCGGCCTTGCAGGAAGAGGCTTGGCAGAACTTTGCCGAAGACCTGGCCGCACAGGCTGACGGCGATCCGGCGGCAGCCGCCCTGCAAGCCCTGTTCCGCGAATATGGTCTGGCCAATACGCGCACCCTGCTGCTGGGCTTCGTGGCCAAACGCGCCGAGTGGTGGGCCTATACGGCTGGCGAGGCTGACCCGGTGGCGTATGCGGTGGAGCGGGTGCGCATCGAACTGGATGTTGATCCGGAGCAGGATGTGCTGGCGGAATTGTGGCTGGACACGGTTCTGGCCGGCTGGCTGGTCGAGTATGCCTCTATTCTTGGGGAGAACTCGCCAACTGACCAGAAACTCGCCATGCAACTGGTCGATTCCCTTGCACTGGAAAATGCTCACCAACGCTTCGAGCAGATATGGGCGGTTTGCTTCACCAAGACAGGCACGCCGCGTGCTCGTAATCCGTCCTCAACCCAGGCCAAACGTCTGGGTGCGGACAAGGAAATGCGCCTGTTCGAATTCCACCAGCAGCTTTGCTTCGCCCTGTATGAAGCCCACGATCGTCTGGCTGCGCAGGCCGCCTACCGCTTCAACCGCGACGGCCTGTTGTGCGGCGCGGCATTGCTGGCAGCCTACCAGCGGCTGAAGGAGGCGCGCCAGATGCTGGATTTCGCCGATGTGGAATGGCGCGTGTTCCAGCTCCTGAGTCGCAGCGAGGATGCGGAATACATGCAGTACAAGCTGGATAGCCGCTACAAGCATATCCTGCTGGACGAGTTTCAGGACACCAACCCCTTGCAGTGGCAGGTCATGCAATCCTGGCTGTCGGCCTATGGCGCGGCGGGGAACCGGCCCAGCGTCTTCCTGGTGGGCGACCCGAAGCAGTCGATCTACCGCTTCCGGCGTGCCGAGCCGCGCCTGTTCCAGATCGCAGCGGAGGATCTGGCACGCGATTTTGCGGTGGCCCGGCTGGAGCAGGACACTTCACGCCGCAGCGCGCCAGCTGTGATCACTGCAGTGAACCGGGTGTTCGCTGAACAGCCCGACTTCAGCGGCTTCCGCGAGCACGCCTGTCATCATGAGGATCTGCCGGGCGCGATTGCACTGATGCCGCTGGCGGAAAAAAATCTTGCTTCAGCCGGGAGCGAAGGCGGGCTGGTGTTGCGCAACCCCCTGCTGCAGCCACGCGAGGAAGACGAGGATGTGCGGCATGAGCAGGAAGCCGAGCAAGTCGCGGAACAGATTTCTGCCATGGTTGGCAAGTCCCAGATCATGGATGAGAAGACCGGCCCGCGCCCCGCCGAGTACCGCGATTTCATGCTGCTGGTGCGGGGACGCACCTGGCTTGCCAGCTATGAACGCAAGCTGCGCGCGGCGCGGATTCCCTATCTCAGCTCGCGCCAGGGCGGCTTGCTGGATACGCTGGAGTGCAGCGATCTGGTAGCCCTGCTGGAATTTCTGGTTACGCCATTTGCCGATTTGAAACTGGCACAGGTGCTGAGGTCGCCGATCTTTGGCTGTTCTGATGGCGATTTGATGTTGCTGGCAACCCCAACCTCTCCCAACCTCCCCTTGTCACCCGCAAGGAGTGTCCCCGCCGAGAGCGGCAGCACAGCTGCTCGCTCTGGCGAGGCAGGGGAGGAGCCTCTGGTTTCCCCCCTGACAAGGGGGGAGCAAGGGGGGTTAGGGTTGAGCTGGTGGCAGCGCCTGCGCCAGCTGGATGGAGAGATCTTGAGCCCCTCGCTGCAACAGGCGCGCGCGCTTCTCCGTTCGTGGCAGGCGCTTGCAGACCGCCTGCCGGTGCATGATCTGCTGGACCGCATCTATTTCGAGGGAAATGTACTGGCACGCTACCTTGCAGCCGTGCCTGAGGCCATGGCTGGCGCGGTGCAGGCCAATCTGCGTGCATTCATCGAACTGGCGCTGAACATGGATAGCGGGCGGTACCCCAGCCTGGCGCGCTTCATCAATGAGGTGGCCGCCCTGCGCCGCGCGCCCGGGCAGGAATCGCCGGACGAGGGACTGATCGGCGACGGTGGCAATGCGGTAAGGATTCTCACCGTTCACGGCGCCAAGGGGCTGGAGGCACCCATCGTGTGGCTGCTGGATGCCAACACAGCGCCGCGCAATGATGGCGGTTACCGCGTGCTGCTCAACTGGCCGCCGCAAGCGCCAGCGCCGCAGTATTTCGCCCTGCTGAGTCACAAGGCCGAACTGGCGCGGGCGCATGAGCGGCATGTGAATGAAGAGCTTGAACATGCCCGGCGCGAGAACCTCAACCTGCTTTACGTCGCCATGACGCGGGCGCGGCAGATGTTCATCGTCAGCGGCTGTGCCGGCAGGGCAAGCGAGACGTGGTACCAGCATATCCACCGCAATCTGGCGGAGGCCGGCTTGCCGGAAGAACTGCCAGCGGGGCCGTTTGATGCCCCTGATCTGCCGCTGCCGTTGGTGGAGGAACAGCCGCGTTTGTTGCCTGTGCCGCCCACCGGGCGGCGCGAGACGGTCAGGCTGGATGCGGCACGGCTTTACGGTATCCGGGTTCACGCTTTACTGGAGTGGCTGCGCCCCGAGTTGCCGCTGGAAGGGCAGGCGGAAAGCATGCGGGCGAAGCTTGCGCTGGATGAAGACAGCTTCGCCCCGCTCTGGCGGAGTGCGCTGGATGTGCTTGAGGCGCCGGAACTGCGGCATTTTTACGACCCGGCCCAGTACCTGGCGGCATACAATGAACTTGGCTATCAGGGCGCGGACGGAGAACTTCGGCGCCTCGACCGCCTGGTTGAATTTGCGGACAGCGTATGGGTGCTGGACTACAAGACCGGAGCTTCAGGCGGTAACCCGGAAGACCTGGCGGCGCCTTATCTCGGGCAGATGCGCGAATACCGGGATGCCATGGGTAGCGTTTTCCCCGGCAAGGCGATCCACTGCGCGCTGATTTTTCCCGGCCCTGTGCTGGTGGAGGTTTGATCATGGCAGAGCCAGTCTTCAATCCCGGCAGTATTCTCGATTTCTGGTATACGGAACCGATGCGCTCGCGCTGGTTTTCTTGTACGCCGGTACTGGATGCGGACATTCGCGCCCGATTTGAATCGGTGTGGCTAGCGGCTGCCGATGGGCGGCTTGAAGACTGGAAAAACAGTTCGCAGGGTTGCCTGGCTTTGGTGATCGTGCTCGATCAGTTGCCGCTCAACATGTTTCGCGGCGAGGCCAAGAGTTTTTCGACCGAGCAGCGGGCGGTCGAAATCTGCAAATTGGCCATTGCCAGGGGTTACGACAGGGAGATTGCTCCCGAGCGCCTGGGGTTTCTGTACATGCCGTTGATGCATAGCGAGAATCTTCTGGATCAGGATCTTTCGGTGCAGATGTTCGAGCAGGCTGGGCTGGAAGGGAATGTACGCTTTGCCAGGCATCACCGTGACTTGATCAGGCGGTTTGGGCGTTTTCCGCATCGCAATGCGATTCTGGGGCGGGAGAGTAGTCGGGAGGAGCTGGATTATCTGGGGTCGAAGGAGGCTTTTCTGGGGTAGGTAGCTGTGATGCGCTTTGCGCATGATGGTTTAGGTGCCGGGGCCGCCCGGCGAGCGGGTCACTTCTTTTGCTTCGCCAAAAGAAGGTAACCAAGAAAAGGCGACCCCGCTGCGCCGCCCTTCGGGTTCCTTCGGTTTGGTCAACAAATTGGGCGTCTGCGCAACTCGCCCTAGCAGGGCACACAAACCGTGCCCTGCCGCGGAGCTCAAACAGGGCGCAGCCGAAGGCCCCCAATTTGTTGACCAAACCGAAGCGGCGCAGAGGGGAAAGGGGTGGCGGCTCCACGCTCGGTGCTCTCGAAAGAAGCTGTTCGTTTTACGCCAGATCGAAGACCAGCCGGTCGTGTCACGACAAACTCCCCTCGGTCCACCGCCGAGCAGCACAGCCAAGCCGGGGGCAGTCGGCGAGGACTGTTTGAGCGCGTAGCGCGAGTTCCGCAGCCGCCCGGCTTGGCGAGCAGCACAGGGAACCCCGAAGGGGCGGTGGATGGGGGTTGCCTTCTTTTCTCGCCGCGACCTGTGCGCAGCACAGAGCGTCCGGCGGGGACACTCCTTGCGGGTGGGATTACCTTTCTTGGCAAAGCAAGAAAGGTAATCAGCCGCCGGGCTGCCCCCGGCAATCAAACACTCGCGCGAAGCGCATCAAATAGCCATGTTTCATCACATACGGCGCAATGCCCGTTGGTTATTGCGTCCTACACGAGCTGTCTGAAGGGTTAAGATTATTTTGCACGAAGGTACAGAACTTTCTGATTTGACCCCGGTGCTTGCCGCTCTTCTGTTACGAAGAGATTGGTCTTGGCTTTTACGAGGTCAGAGAGCTTTTTGAATCCATATAGCCTGGAGTCAAAATCAGGTTGTAGCTTGGTAAGGTAGCTCCCGAAGGTGCCAAGATGTGCCCATCCGGCATCATCAATTGACTGATCAAGTGCAGTTAGAACGAATTGCTTGGGGAATTCAAGCCTAGACTCAGTTGCTTCGGTAGTTGTCGGAGACGGCATAGGTTTTTGCTCAGCTTCAACTCTTGGAGGTTGGCTGACCGAATCAGCCGTAGCGCCAGGACGAAGTACTTCGGTAAATACAAATTTGTGGCATGCATTGCGAAATGCCTCAGGCGTCTTCTTTTCACCAAATCCAAGAACTGTCAGCCCCTCTTCACGCAACCGCATGGCAAGTCCTGTGAAGTCACTGTCGCTGGTAATCAGGCAAAATCCATCAAATTTTCGCGTGTAGAGTAGGTCCATCGCATCAATAATCAGTGTGCTGTCTGTGGCATTTTTTCCGGTTGTATACGCAAACTGTTGGACTGGCTTGATCGCATAACGCTGCAACACCTTTTTCCAAGAGGAACTCGTGGGAGAAGTAAAATCTCCGTATATTCGTCTGACAGTTGCTTCCCCAAATCTTGCAATTTCAGCAAGTAGGCCGTCAATAACGGCGGCCTGAGCGTTGTCAGCGTCAATAAGAACAGCTAATCGAAGGGTTGCCTCTTCGGATTCGATTTTTGCGACCAGTCGTGGTGATACCAAGATGACTCCAGTTTCTAACAGTTATTAGGCGGGTCCATGTATTAATTGAATCCATAGTATGGACAGGCCAAGAGTATGCACGCCATCGGCATATCTCTCAAGGCGATACGCCGGAATCATGATCAGAGAAGGTTTTTAGAAGGGTGCGAAGCAGCGCGATTCAGATTTCCCTGAATCTGGCGAAATGGTTCAATGCCTAGATATTTATTCGCAAACATCAACAAAGAAATGCCGACTTGAATTAACTGTCCTTCTTCTTCAACCCGCCCAATAGCGCCGCAACCTGCCGCTGCGGCCGCTTTCCATGCGAAGCTGCATGGCCCATCGGCTGCTTCTGGTGGTGGTTGTTGGCAGCCGGTTTCGGCAGGCCTTCGCTTGGCGCGCGCTGGGCATGGCGCTCAGCAGCAGGTGGGATTTCTGGCCGGCGCTGGGGAGCGCGTTCACGCCCTCGTGGAGCACGATCCCTGGTGGAGTCGGTGGAACTGGATGCCGTCCCCGGCTCGAAACCCGCGACGACCTCCTTGGGAATTTCGCGCTTGATAAGACGTTCGATCTCGCCCAGCATCCGCATTTCTTCCCCGCTCACCAGAGAAATCGCGTCGCCCTGGCTGCCGGCGCGACCGGTGCGTCCGATGCGGTGCACGTAATCTTCTGGCGAATTGGGCATCTCGAAATTGAAGACATGGGGAAGCTGGTCGATGTCGATGCCGCGCGCGGCCACGTCGGTGGCCACCAGCACCCGCACTACGCCTTCCTTGAAATCCGACAGGGCCTTGGTGCGTTGCGGCTGGGTCTTGTCGCCGTGAATCGCGTCAGAGCGGATGCCGTCGCGGTCGAGTTGGTGGGCAAGGCGGTCGGCGCCGTGCTTGGTGCGGGTAAAGACCAGCACCTGGCGCAGATCCTGGCTCTTGATCAGATGGGCGAGCAATTCGCGCTTGCGCTCCTGATCTACATGGTAGGCGATCTGGGTGACGGTTTCGGCGGCGGTGTTGCGGCGCGCCACTTCGATCAGGATCGGGTCGCGCAGCAGTGAATCTGAAAGACGCTTGATTTCTTCCGCGAAGGTGGCGGAAAACAGCAGGCTCTGACGCTGTTTGGGCAGCAGATCCATGATGCGCTTGAGGTCTGGCAGGAAGCCCATGTCCAGCATGCGGTCGGCTTCGTCCAGTACCAGGAATTCGACCCGTGACAGGTTGATGCTTTTTTGCTGTACATGGTCCAGCAGGCGGCCGGGAGTGGCAACCACGATGTCCACGCCGGTGCGCAGGGCCTCGGTTTGCGGGTTCATGTTGACCCCGCCATAAATCACGGTGGCTTTGAGCGGCAGGTATTTGCCGTAAGTGCGCACGCTTTCCTCGACCTGAGCCGCCAGTTCGCGCGTGGGGGTGAGAATCAGCGCGCGCACCGGGTGCCTGGCTGGCGAGGTGCTGGTGCTGGCGTGGGCGGCGAGGCGGTGCAGCAAGGGCAGGGTGAAGCCGGCTGTCTTGCCGGTGCCGGTCTGTGCGCCGGCCATGATGTCGCGCCCCTGTAGCACGACGGGAATGGCCTGGGCCTGAATCGGGGTAGGTTCGGTATAGCCTTGATCGGCCACCGCGCGCAGGATTTCGGGTGCTAGCCCAAGTGATTCAAATGACATGTTGTTCTATTGCTCCTGGTTGCCTGCCCTGGTATTTGTGCCAGGGACCGGTCCAGGCGTAATGGTGTAATGATGGATCATGATGTGTGTGGTGCACCGACCGGATTGAGGTGGCCACAGGCACGGTAATTTGATACTTATTCTGATGCGGGTGGTTCTATCCTTGCCCGGCGCGAGCGCCTGTGCTGCCACAGCCAGCCAGCATAGCCCGACAGGCCATAAAGTACGAAAGCGCCAAACAGCACATGGGCCGGATCAAGCGAGATCAGGATAAAGCCGAGTACGATCAGCAGCACGAATGTAAACGGGACGCTACGGCGCAGGTTGATGTCCTTGCCGCTGTAATAGCGGATATTGCTGACCATGGTGAGGCCGGCAAAAAGCGTCATTCCCCAGGCCAGCCAGCGGATCTCGCCACCCTTGATGCCATAATCGTGCATCACCCAGATCAGCCCGGCAATCAGCGCGGCTGCGGCAGGACTGGGCAGACCCTGAAAAAAACGCTTGTCCGCCACTTCGAGCTGGGTGTTGAAGCGTGCCAATCGAAGAGCAGCGCTGGCACAGTATACGAAAGCCGCGATCCAGCCGAGCTTCCCCATGTCTTTCAGCGCCCAGACGTAGACGACCAGCGCAGGCGCGACGCCGAAGGAGACCATGTCGGAGAGGGAGTCATATTCCGCTCCAAAAGCGCTCTGGGTGCGTGTCATGCGCGCTACCCGGCCATCCAGCCCATCCAGCACCATGGCGATGAAAATGGCGACTGCAGCTGCTTCGTAGCGCCCGTTCATGGCCTGGACAATGGAATAGAAGCCGGCGAACAGCGCGGCGGTGGTGAGCAGGTTGGGCAGCAGAAAAATACCGCGGCGCCGCTGGTTGGGATCGATCAGTGCTTTGGAAGTTTCCGGTTCTTGCATAGATTGCTTAGACAAGCTCTGCCAATATGGTTTCCGTAGCGTGAACCTTGTCGCCCAGACTGACCTTCGGTTGGGCGGTCAGTGGCAGATAAACGTCCACTCTGGAGCCAAAGCGAATGAAGCCATAACGCTGGCCACGGGCAAGTTCGTCACCTGGTACGACATAACACAGGATGCGCCGGGCAATCAGTCCCGCCACTTGAACCGAAGTAACATCCACGCCATTTTTGGTTTGCAGCCACACTGCGTTGCGCTCGTTTTCCAGCGAGGCTTTGGCGAGGTCGGCATTGAAGAATTTTCCGGGGTGGTACCAGACGTCTTTCACCGTGCCATCCACCGGGCTGCGGTTGGAATGCACATTGAACACATTCATGAAAACGCTGATTTTCAGGGCATCGCGCTGCAGATAGTGATCGTATGCGCGTTCCACGGCGACGATGCGGCCATCCGCGGGCGAAAGCACTGCATTGGGCGCCTCTGGCACGGTGCGTGCCGGGTCACGAAAAAATTGCAGTACGAACAGGGTGATGATCCACAGCGGCAGGGCGGGCAGCCAGCCGTACAGGATCGTCACAAAAAGGGAGGCAATAATAGCCGCAGCCAGGAAGGGCCAGCCTTCACGAGCAATAATAGGGTGAGGATAGTTATTCAATTTGGGAGGGGCTACGCCGATGCACATGCTGGTAATGGGTAATGAGGGATGGGTGATGGGTAGTGCGGGGTTTCCCCGTTACCCATCACCGCTTTCCCATCACTAGTTCTTGGACTGGTCGACCAGCTTGTTCTTGGCGATCCACGGCATCATGGAGCGCAGTTGCGCACCCACGATCTCGATTGGATGCTCTGCGTTGAGGCGACGGCGTGCGGTCATTTCCGGATAGTTGGTCTTGCCTTCCAGGATGAAACGCTTGGCGTATTCGCCGTTCTGGATGTTGGTCAGGGCTTCCTTCATGGCGGCACGGGCCTGGTCGGCAATGACGCGCTGACCGGTGACATATTCGCCGTATTCCGCATTGTTGGAAATGGAGTAGTTCATGTTGGCAATGCCGCCTTCGTACATCAGATCCACGATCAGCTTGAGCTCATGCAGGCATTCGAAGTAGGCCATTTCCGGGGCATAACCGGCTTCGGTCAGGGTTTCGAAACCGGCTTTTACCAGTTCCACGGCACCGCCGCACAGAACAGCCTGCTCACCGAACAGATCGGTCTCGGTTTCTTCGCGGAAGTTGGTTTCGATCACGCCGCCCTTGGTGCCGCCGTTAGCAGCTGCGTAGGACAAAGCAATATCCTTGGCCTTGCCGGACTTGTCCTGGTACACCGCAATCAGGGATGGCACGCCGCCGCCCTTGAGGTATTCGGAACGCACGGTATGGCCCGGGCCTTTAGGCGCGACCATGATCACGTCCAGGTCAGCGCGTGGCAGGATCTGGTTGTAATGGATGTTGAAGCCGTGGGCGAAGGCCAGGGTGGCGCCTTTCTTGATGTTCGGCTCGATGTCGCCGTAGTAGGCACTGGGCTGCTGCTCGTCCGGCACCAGGATCATGACGACATCGGCGCCCTTGACGGCCTTGCCCACTTCTTCCACCTTGTGGCCGGCCTTCTCGGCCTTGTCCCAGGAAGCACCGCCCTTGCGCAGGCCGATCGTGACCTTGCAGCCGGAATCCTTCAGGTTGTTGGCGTGGGCATGGCCCTGTGAGCCGTAGCCGACGATGGTGACTTTCTTGCCTTTGATCAGGGAGAGGTCAGCGTCTTTGTCGTAATAAACTTTCATGGTTTTCCTTTCTGTTGAAGTGTGAAAAGTAAAAAGTGAATGGTGAAGTGTGGGGCTTGTGCCGGGTTTGCCAGCGACATTTCACGCTTCACATTTCACCTTCTTCACGATTTTAAAATTCTTTCGCCACGCCCGATACCCGATGCTCCGGTACGCACCGTTTCCAGTAATGCACTCTTGTCCAGTGCTTCAAGGAAGGCATCCAGCTTGTGGCCGGCGCCGGTCATTTCGATGGTGTAGGTCTTGTCAGTGACATCGATGATGCGGCCGCGGAAAATGTCCGACATGCGTTTCATTTCTTCGCGCCATTCACCTTCGGCGCGCACCTTGACCAGCATCAGTTCACGCTCTATATGTTCACCATCCGACAGATCCACCACCTTGACGGTATCAATCAGCTTGTTGAGTTGTTTGGTGATCTGCTCGATGACTTCATCCGAGCCGCGCGTGACAATGGTCATGCGCGACATGGTTTCGTCTTCGGTGGGCGCTACCGTGAGCGATTCAATATTGTAGCCGCGGGCCGAGAACAGGCCCGCCACGCGGGACAGGGCGCCGGCTTCGTTTTCCATCAGGAGAGAGATAATGTGTCTCATATTTACACCAGAATCATTTCAGACAAGCCCTTGCCGCCCGGGATCATGGGGTACACGTTCTCGGTCTGATCGGTACGGAAGTCGAGGAATACCAGCGTATCCTTCATTTCTGCGGAGAACGCCCATTTGAGCGCATCTTCCACCTCGGCCGGGTTGTCGATGCGGCGCCCGGCATGGCCGTATGCCTCGGCCAGTTTGACGAAATCCGGCAGGGTGTCCATGTAGGACTCGGCATAGCGCTCACCGTAGAAAAACTCCTGCCACTGCCGCACCATGCCCAGATAGCGGTTGTTGAGCAGGATGATCTTGATGGGAATATTGAATTGCTTGCAGGTGGCCAGTTCCTGGATATTCATCTGGATGCTGCCTTCGCCGGTGACGCAGGCAACCATCGCTTCAGGGTGGGCCAGTTGTACGCCCATGGCGGCCGGCAGGCCGAAACCCATGGTGCCCAGGCCGCCCGAGTTGATCCAGCGGCGCGGCTTGTCGAACTTGTAGAATTGCGCTGCCCACATCTGGTGCTGGCCCACGTCCGAAGTCACGAAGGCATCACCCCCGGTGATTTCATGCAGTTTTTCCAGCACGAACTGGGGCTTGATGATATCGCTGTTACGGTCATATTTGAGGCAATCACGTGAGCGCCACAGCTCGATCTGCGTGAGCCAGGTCTTGAGCGCGGCCTGATCCGGTTTTTCCTTGCTGGCCTTGATCAGCTTGATCATTTCCGTCAGCACCTCCGGCACGTTGCCGACGATGGGCACATCCACCTTGACGCGCTTGGAAATGGAGGAAGGGTCGATGTCGATGTGAATGATCTGGCGTTCTTCCTGGTAGAAGTGCTCTGGATTGCCGATCACTCGGTCGTCGAAACGCGCGCCGATGGCCACCAGAACATCGCTGTGGTGCACTGCCATGTTGGCTTCATAGGTACCGTGCATGCCGAGCATGCCTACAGAAAGCGGATCGGATGCTGGAAAGCCGCCCAGGCCCATCAGGGTGTTGGTACATGGGAAGCCCAGCAGGCGCGCCAGTTCGGTCAGTTGCTTGGCTGCATCGGAGAGGATAACGCCGCCGCCAGCGTAAATCATCGGACGCTTGGCGTTCAGCAGCATCTGCACGGCGCGTTTGATCTGGCCCGTATGACCCTTGGTGACCGGATTATAGGAACGCAGGCTGATGCTCTTGGGATACTCGTACTCGGTCGTGAACTGGGTAACATCCTTGGGGATGTCCACCAGAACCGGGCCGGGCCGACCTGTCGAGGCGATATAGAATGCCTTCTTGATGGTGCTTGCAAGCTCCCTGATATCCTTGACCAGAAAGTTGTGCTTGACGCAGGGTCGCGTAATTCCGACGGTATCCACTTCCTGGAATGCGTCCATGCCGATGGCAGGCGTCGGCACCTGGCCGCTGATGACCACCATCGGTATCGAGTCCATATAAGCCGTGGCAATGCCGGTGACCGCATTGGTTGCACCCGGTCCGGACGTGACCAGCGCTACACCGGTGCGACCAGTGGCGCGTGAATAGCCGTCAGCAGCATGTACTGCCGCCTGTTCGTGACGCACCAGGACATGCTTGAATTTGTCCTGCTTGTAAATTTCATCGTAGATGTTGAGCACTGCCCCGCCAGGATAGCCGAATACATATTCGACACCCTCTTCCGCCAAGCAGCGTACAGTGATTTCTGCGCCCGTTAACTCCATGGAAATGCCTTGTCTGACAAACTAACAAAAAGACCTAGAACAGTAATGGTTGCCGAGTGTTTGGTCAAGTGCGGCATCACAGTGGTGGTTTGGGGCGGTCTGGGCGGGACAATTTTTGCTATGATGCACAACATAGTATTTACTTCGTTTACGGGATTGCAAACTGGCCACTGAACGCGAACTTTCGGATTTTCTGATCCAGGTTGAACGGCGCGCGTTCAAACAGGCGGCCTTTGCCGTGCATGACGATCATGCCGCACTGGATATCGTGCAGGACGCCATGATGAGGCTGGCGGAAAAATATGGCTTGCGACCGATCGAAGAGTTGCCGATGTTGTTTCAGCGCATTCTGCAGAATGCCATTCGTGATTACTTCCGCCGCCACAAGGTCCGCGCGATGTGGACCACCTTGTTGTCATCATTTTCTTTCAATAAAGAGGGTGACGAGCAGGATCCGCTGGAAACTCTGGAGGTGCAAAGCGACTCCAATTGCTTTGAGAACCCGGCAACCCAGCTGGATCGGGCGCAAACGCTCGCTGCGATTGAAGATGCTGTGGGAAAATTGCCAGCACGTCAACGGGAAGCATTCGTGCTGCGTTACTGGGAGGATATGGATGTCGCCGAAACGGCGGAGGCGATGGGTTGCTCCGAAGGGAGTGTGAAAACCCATTGTTCAAGAGCAGTGCATACTCTGGCTGCCATGCTGAAAAATAAAGGAGTGTGGCTATGAATGAGCGTGACATAGCAAAAAAAATTACCCAACATCTAAACTACGGGGCCAATCAGCTGGATCGCTCCGTGCTGGAACGTCTGCAGTCGGCGCGCAAGCAGGCTTTGGTTGCGCATGCCCATCCAGGGCAGGTGTTTGGCATGGTTACGGCGGGCCATGGCGAGGTGCATTCTGAGCATCATGGGCATTTGCGTTTCTGGATACCGCTTGTAATTTTACTGCTGGGTTTGCTGATTGTTTTTAACTGGCATGAGATCAACGGTACAGAGCCGGATGATGTGGACGCCACCTTGCTGGCAGGCGATTTGCCGGTTCATGCTTATCTTGATTCCGATTTCAATTCATGGCTAGATCAATCGTCGCGGCGCTAGCGTTCTGGCTGTTGCTGGTGCCTGGTGCGAGTTTCGCGGTTGATTCTGCCAAGCCGCCACGGTGGTCGGAGCTGAACCCTGAACAGAAGCAGATTCTCTCTCCGGTAGCCAATAACTGGGATGACATGTCAGCACGCAAGCGCTTCAAGCTGCTGGGCGTGGCCAAACATTACCTGAAAATGACGCCGCTTGAGCAGCAACGAGTGCAGGCTCAACTCAAGGATTGGGATAGGCTGACCTTCGAAGAGCGTGAAAAGGCGCGCCAGCGCTATCAGCAATTCAAGCAGCTGCCCCCCGAAAAGCGGCAGGAATTGAAGCAGAAGTGGCGACAAAAGGAAGAACAGAAGCCCGCAACTGAACCCCGGCCAGTTAAACCAGTTGTCCCTCCGCCTGTTTTGCCTCCCGCAGTCCCTGTACAATAGTGCAGTGAACTGCATATCCGAAAATATAATTTATCCCGGAATTCTAAGGCGCCTGGCCAGCATGCTGTATGAAAGTCTGTTGCTGGTTGCAGTGCTGTTTCTGGCCGGATTCCTGTTCGTTGGCCTGACGCTGGGCAATACGGCACCACTGGTGAGATGGGCATTTCAGATTTATTTGCTGGGTGTTGTGGCGGCCTATTTCATCTGGTTCTGGCTGCGTGGCGGGCAAACGCTGGCGATGAAAACCTGGCATTTGCGCCTGGTAAGCGAGAATGGGACGCCGCTGACAAAACGGCGTGCAATCTTGCGCTTTTTGCTCGCCCTGCCCAGTACGCTGTTGGGAGTGGGTATTTTGTGGGCGCTGTTTGATCGTGAACGGCAGTTTCTTCACGACCGTCTGGCCAAGACAAAAATTATCCTAACAGCTAACAGCTAACAGCTAACAGCTAACAGCTAACAGCTAACAGCTAACAGCTAACAGCTAACAGCTAACAGCTAACAGCTAACAGCTAACAGCTAACAGCTAACAGCTAACAGCTAACAGCTATCTTCTTTCAGTCCACCAGAGTATTCCAAGTGCAGTGCCGAGAAACGCGAGAGCGGGGAACGATGCGCTGAAAAGTGGTGGCCAGTCATTGAGCAGGCCGAGGTGGGCAAAAACCCTGTTCAGCAAATGGAAAGACAGGCCGATCATGATGCCCACGAATATCTTTCCGCTGACCCCGCCGCTGCGGGATTGGTGGTAAGCGAACGGCAGGGCAAAGATCATCATGACCAGGGTGGCGAAGGGGTAGGCCAGTTTGGACCACAGGGCGATTTCGTAGCGCGTGGTTTTCTGCTTGTTGTCGCGCAGGTGTTGTACATACTGGTAAAGGCTCCACGCCGACATCTGCTCAGGCACGACCAGCAGCACGGAAAGAATGTCCGGGTTCAACACCGAGGTCCAGGCGAGTTGTGGCAGTTTGCCCACTACTGTTTTCTCACCTTCGAAGCGGGTCTGGCTGACATCTTCCAGTAGCCAGCGACCGGCTTCTTCATGGTGGCCGCGATCGGCATAACTCACCGTCTTCAAGCGATAATCCTGATCGAATTCGAAAATCTTGACGCCCAGCAAGGTCGTGTCCGGCAGGATTTCACGCACATTGACAAAGCTCTGCGCGTCCTTGATCCATAGCCCGGAGCGGAATTCCTGTGCGACCACCGAACTGGTGGCTTTGAGTCGCAGTTGCTGTGCCATCCTTTCAGCCACAGGGGTAATGAACTCGCCAAAAAACAGGGTTAATGCCACAAAAACCAGGCCAATCTGCATCAGCGACAAGGCAAAGCGCTGGGTTGAGAGCCCGGAAACCCGCATGACCGTGAATTCGGAATTGGCTGAAAACTGTGCCAGGGCAAACAGGGTTCCGATCAAAGCTGCGATGGGAAACAATTCGTAAATATGTCCGGGCAGGCCCAGGGCAACAAAGCCCAGAATCTGCGGCAGGCGGTAATGTCCCTTGCCCAGGTCACCCAGCTCGTGAATCAGGTCAAAAAAGGCAAACAGGGAGAGCAGCGCGGCGAAAACAAACAGCGTGCTGACATAAACTTCCTTTGCCAGATAGCGGTGCAGAATGTTCATGATGCCCGCCTCAAACGTGCGAATAATGAAGGTGATACCCGCAAGCGTTGGTAAAACAGTATCCACAGCAGTACTGCCAGAGCAGCATGAACCGCCCACAACCCGAGAACCGGCGCCAGCTTGTCTTGTGCCACCAGTCCCTGGGCGATGCTGAGGCAGTTACTGTAGACAAGGTAGGTAACCAAGGCCAGCATCAGGTTGAGAGATCGCCCGGCGCGCGGGTTGACGAAGCTCAGGGGGATCGCAAGCAGTGCCAGCAAAAGCACGCTTAATGGAAGAGAAAGTCGCCATTGCAGTTCTGCGGTGTTGACAGGGGACTTGTTTTTTATGAGATCAAGCGAAGAAAGAGATTTTGATGACGGAGCTGTGAGCTTTGCTTCATAAGGGTCTATGCGTACGGCATAGCGTTCGAATTCGACGATCTTGAACTCTGCCGAGCCCGGCAGTCCCTCGTAACGTTTTCCGTTCAACAGTACCAGGAAGCGGTCGCCATTTTTTGTGATGCTCTGGTGACCGTGCTGGGCGAACATGACACCCTGCTTCTGGTTCTCCGTGGATTGCATGAAAATATTGCTTACCGTGTTTTGTTCGCCAGCAAAACTTTCCACAAAAAACACCCGGTCTGCGTGTTTGGATTCCTTGAACACACCAGGCGCGACGGATGCCACGTCGTCACGACTTTCAATCTGGCTGCGATATATACTCTGTTTCTGCAATGCCCAGGGCGACAAAAACAGGCTCAATATTGCTACCACCAGTGCCACGGGGGCCGCAACCGTAAGCACAGGTCGAATAAACGCAGTCAAACTTTGGCCGGCGCTGAACCACACCGCCATTTCGTTATCCCGGTAGCAACGTGTCAGGGTCAGCAAAACTGCAATGAAAAGGGTGAGGGATAGCAGCACAGGCAGATAATTGAGCGCGCTGAATGCCAGAAAGGCCAGCACTGCCTCGCTAGCCAGGGATCCACTGGCAGCCTGGCCAAGCAGACGAATCAGCAGTGTGGTAATGCTGATTGCGAGAAGCGTAATAAATACTGCGGTTGCATTAATGAACAGTTCCTGCAACAACGCGCGGCGAAAAATCATTTTTTGTTTTCTTTGACTTTATTGGTCAAGACTGATGATAATTTGGTTTCTAATCAAATTTTGTCAACCTGGGACAAAAGGAGCATTACGTGGAATTTAGCATAAAAAGCGGCAGTCCGGAAAAGCAGCGTACCGCCTGCGTGGTGGTGGGCGTATTCGAACACCGCAAGCTTTCACTGGCGGCGGACCTCATGGACCGCATTTCCGGTTTTTACATCAGCGACATCCTTCGCCGCGGCGACATGGATGGCAAGCTGGGCAGCACGCTGTTGCTGCACAATGTCGCCAATACCCTGTGCGACCGCGTGCTGCTGGTCGGGCTGGGCAAGGAACGAGATTTTCGTGACAAGGAATACCGTCAGGCGGTCAGTGCCGCGGTCAAAACCCTGAATGAAACCGGTTCCACCGAAGCCGCGATGTATCTGACCGAGTTGCCAGTGAAGAAACGCGAACTGGCGTGGAAAATCGAGCAGGCGGTAATCATGGCGATGGAAAGCGTGTATCGCTTTGATCACCTCAAAAGCAAGCAGGATGAATTGCGCCGCCCATTGCGCAGGATGGTTCTTAGCGTCCCGCGCCGCAATGAGCTGGCGATTGGCGAAACCGCCATGCAGCAGGGCCTGGCGATCGCCCAGGGCATGAATCTGGCCAAGGATCTGGCCAATCTGCCGGGCAATATCTGCACGCCAACCCATATTGCCGAGCAGGCTCAGGAATTGGCCAAAGCCCAGGGATTCAAAATCGAAGTTCTGGAGCAGCAGCAACTGGAAGAACTCAAGATGGGTTCCTTCCTTTCTGTCGCCAAGGGTAGTCGTCAACCGCCCAAGCTGATCGTGATGCACTATGCCGGCGGCAAGAAAGGACAGAAACCGGTGGTCTTGGTCGGCAAAGGCATCACTTTCGATGCCGGGGGCATTTCGCTCAAGCCCGCTGCGGAAATGGACGAGATGAAGTACGACATGTGCGGCGCTGCAAGCGTGATCGGGACATTCAAGGCAATCGCAGAAATGAAGCTGCCGCTTAACGTGGTAGGCATCATTCCGACCTGCGAAAACCTGCCCGATGGCAACGCCAACAAGCCGGGCGATGTGGTCACCAGCATGTCCGGCCAGACCATCGAGATTCTCAATACCGATGCCGAAGGGCGCCTGATCCTGTGCGATGCGCTGACTTATGCGGCCAGGTTCGAACCGGCTGCAGTGGTGGACATCGCCACCCTGACCGGCGCCTGCGTCATCGCTCTCGGGCACCAGGCGAGCGGCCTCCTGGCCAATCATGATGCACTGGCGCGCGAATTGCTGCATGCCGGCGAAGAAACGTATGACCGCGCCTGGCAGTTGCCGCTGTGGGATGAATATCAGGAGCAGCTGAAGAGCAATTTTGCCGATATTGCCAATATTGGCGGTCGTGCGGGCGGCACAGTGACGGCGGCCTGTTTCCTCTCCCGTTTTACCAAGGATTATGACTGGGCGCATCTGGATATTGCCGGAACGGCCTGGAAGTCGGGCAAGGAGAAGGGCGCGACCGGCCGGCCGGTGCCTTTGCTGGTGCATTTTCTGGTCAATCGCGCAGGTGAAGGCAAATAAGAAAACAACGTAGGGTGGGTTAGGCCGCTAGGCCGTAACCCACCAAAGATGCGGCGGGTTACGCTACGCTAACCCACCCTACAGGTGATATGACCCAGATAGACTTCTATACTCACGTTCAGGACAGGCAGCTTTTCGCCTGTAAACTCAGTGCCAAAGCGCTGGAGCAGGGCTTGAGGGTGCTGGTGCTGACACCTGACGAAAACAGCGCGGTCAGAATGGACCAGATGTTGTGGAGCGTTCCTGCAACCGGCTTTCTGCCGCACTGCCGCGCCCGTTCCGAACTGGCAGCGGTGACGCCGCTCATCGTTGATCACGATCCGGGAGAACTGGCACACGAGCAGGTGCTGCTCAATCTGAGTGGCGACAGACCGGCCTTTTTCAGCCGCTTTCAACGCCTGATCGAGATTGTGACCACTGATGAGGCCGACCGTGAGGCGGCGCGGGAGCGTTTTCGTTTCTATCGCGACCGGGGTTATGAAATCCGTTCCCATGACATGAGCCAGACAGGCAAGCGTCACTCATGAGTGCGGATTCCACAAGCGCCGCGCATGACGATGTTCTTGCCAAGATGGATGCGCTGCTGAAACGGCACTATGACCGGCTTGAAAATGCGCCAGCCGCAACACCTGCCATGGATTTTCCGGTTCTGACAGAAGAAGTGCCGGTCGAAGAAGAAGTTATTCCAGTATTGACCGAGGTGGTGGAAGAAAAAACGGAAATGCATGAATTTCCGTTCCTGCTGCTGGAAGATGTCGAAACCGAGCCCGCACCCGAAGATTTATCACTTGATCCCTCTCTCAGCCTGAGTGGCCAGTCGCTGGAAAATCTTGACCTGCGAATTCAGGAGATTCTCGATCAGCGGCTTTCCGCGCATATCGCGTCCGCCATGGACAGGGCGATGTCCAGCATGCTGGATCGGTTTTCCATGCAACTGGAATCGGTGGTGCGCGAGGCTGTTGCGGAGGAATTGCGGAAGCAGCTCGGCGAGATGGCCGGCCGCGCCCGCGACGCCAATGATTCTGGCGAATAGGCTATAATCCCTCCCTTTTCAGCCACTCCCTTCTCGCATCATGGAACTCGCCAAAAGCTTTGAACCCGCCGCCATCGAGGCACACTGGTACCCACGCTGGGAATCCAGCGGCTATTTTCGCGCCACCACCACGCCGGATAAAGACGCCTACTGCATCATGCTGCCGCCGCCGAATGTCACCGGCACGCTGCATATGGGGCACTCCTTCCAGGACACCCTGATGGATACCCTGGTGCGCTACCACCGCATGAAAGGCGAGAACACCCTGTGGCAGCCGGGCACCGACCACGCCGGCATCGCCACACAGATCGTGGTGGAACGCCAGCTGGATGCAAAAGGCATTTCCCGGCACGATCTGGGGCGCGAGAAATTCCTGGAAAAGGTCTGGGATTGGAAGGAAGAATCCGGTTCCACCATTACACGCCAGATGCGTCGCCTCGGCGCCTCCTGCGACTGGTCGCGCGAGCGTTTCACCATGGACGAAGGCCTGTCCACAGCTGTCTCGGAAGTTTTCGTCAAGCTCTACGAACAGGGTCTGATCTATCGCGGCAAACGCCTGGTCAACTGGGACCCGGTGCTGATGACCGCCGTATCCGATCTCGAAGTGATTTCGGAAGAAGAAGACGGCTTCATGTGGCACATCTGCTACCCGGTGGAAGGCTGCGCTGATGCGTTGGTGGTTGCGACGACCCGTCCCGAAACCATGCTCGGCGATATGGCGGTCGCTGTTCACCCCGAGGACGAACGCTACCAGCACCTGGTCGGCAAGCATGTGCGCCTGCCGCTGTGCGAGCGCATCATTCCCATCATCGCCGATGATTATGTGGACAAGGAATTTGGCACCGGCTGCGTCAAGATAACCCCGGCACACGATTTCAACGACTATCAGGTGGGTTTGCGCCATCATCTGGAGCCGATGAGCATTCTGACGCTGGATGCAAAAATCAATGACTTCGCGCCCGCTGAATACCAGGGCATGGAACGCTTTGAGGCGCGCAAGAAAATCGTCGCCGACCTCGAAGCGCAAGGCCTGCTGGTAGCCACCAAGCCGCACAAACTGATGGTGCCGCGCGGCGACCGCACCCACACCGTGATCGAGCCGATGCTCACCGACCAGTGGTACGTGGCCATGGAAGGGCTGGCAAAGCGCGGTCTGGACGTGGTGGCACAGGGCGAAGTGAAATTCGTGCCGGAAAACTGGACCCACGTTTATAACCAGTGGCTGGAAAACATCCAGGACTGGTGCATCTCGCGCCAGCTGTGGTGGGGGCACCGTATCCCTGCGTGGTACGACGAGGACGGCAATTTCTACGTCGCGCGCAATCTCGCCGATGCGCAACAGCAGGCGGGTGCGGGCAAAACCCTGCGCCAGGACGAGGACGTGCTCGATACCTGGTTCTCCTCGGCGCTGTGGCCGTTCTCTACCCTGGGCTGGCCGGAACAGACGGCCGAACTCAAGACCTTCCTGCCGACCAGCGTGCTGGTCACGGGTTTCGACATCATTTTCTTCTGGGTGGCGCGCATGATCATGATGTCGCTGCATTTCACCGATCAGGTGCCGTTCAGGGAAGTTTATGTGCACGGCCTGGTGCGCGACATGCACGGCAACAAGATGAGCAAGTCCAAGGGCAATGTCATCGATCCGATCGACCTGATCGACGGCATTGCGCTGGAAACCCTGGTGAAAAAGCGCACCACCGGCCTGATGAACCCGAAGCAGGCGGCTTCAATCGAGAAACTCACGCGCAAGGATTTTCCGGAGGGCATCGCTGCCTACGGAACGGACGCCGTACGTTTCACTTTCGCCAGCCTGGCTTCCCACGGGCGCGACATCAAGTTCGATTTCCAGCGCTGCGAAGGCTATCGCAATTTCTGCAACAAGCTGTGGAACGCTACCCGTTTCGTAATGATGAATGCAGAAGACAAGGATTGCGGTCAGGACGAAAGCCTGCCGCTGCAGTATTCCGCCATGGACAAATGGATCATCAGCCGTCTGCAGCAGGCCGAGCAGGAAGTGGCCGAGGCTTTTGGTTCCTACCGCTTCGACATGGCGGCGCGCGCCATCTACGAATTTGCCTGGGACGAATACTGCGACTGGTACGTGGAACTGGCCAAGGTGCAGCTAAACTCCCCTCGCCCGCAGGCGGGAGAGGGGTTGGGGGAGAGGGACTGGGAAGCGCAGCAAAGGGCGACGCGCCGCACTCTGGTGCGCGTGCTGGAAACCCTGTTGCGCCTGGCCCATCCCATCATTCCCTTCATCACCGAGGAGCTGTGGCAAAAAGTGGCGCCGCTGGCCAACAAGTCTGGCGAGAGCATCATGCTGCAAGCCTACCCGCTGGCCGATTCCGGAAAAGTGGACACGGCTGCTGTCGAGCAGGCCGCGCAACTCAAGGAAATGGTCAATGCCTGCCGCACCTTGCGCGGCGAAATGAATATTTCGCCCGCACAGAAAGTGCCGCTGGTCGTGCTGGGCGATATCTCCGACCTTGCGCCCTACATCCAGGCGCTGGCCAGAATTTCAGAGGTTGCCATCGTGCAGGGTGAATTGCCCGATGCAGATGCCCCGGTGGCGGTGGTAGGCAATGTGCGCCTGATGCTGAAGATCGAAATCGACAAGGAAGCCGAACAGGCGCGCCTGTCCAAGGAGATTGCGCGTCTCGAAGGTGAAATTGCCAAGGCGCATGCCAAGCTCGGCAATGAAAGCTTTGTTGCACGCGCGCCTGCTGCTGTGGTGGAACAGGAAAAAGAGCGGATGGCGAGTTTTGGCGCAACGCTGGAGAAACTACGGGTTCAATTGGCCAAGCTGGGTTAGGCGGTATTTTCGACCTTGAACCAGGAATTTTCGTCGCGCACGACTTCATAGCGCATCCAGCGCGAGAACTCCTCACTGCTGCAGATAAAGCTGCGGCGCCTATGGGCGCCAGCCAGCACCTTGTATTTCACGCATTCGGCATCGCCCTTGTCTTCGCACAGAATGCCGTAAGCCAATACCTGCCTTACTTCCCAGTGACCATGAAAGTTACCGTTGCTGTAGGTCGCGCCGACCCTGATTGGCAGTTTTGTCATCGATAAGTTCTTAATTCCGGATAAAGCGGCAAAACGTGTAAGACTGTTTTCCCTGGGAGGGAGTGATATGGAGACCGCCAAAAGATTCTGCAAGTGTAAATCCATCGCCGACCTCCTGTTGCAGCCTTTCTGGAGTGTAACGTACCACATCCAGCCCGCTGCACTGGGGCGGGCCGTCGAGCGCAAAGGTCGCCATGATCAGGTGTCCGCCGGGTGGCAGGGCGGCGCGGGCTGCTTCCATGTAACGCAGGCGGTCTTCTGCCTCGGTAAGAAAATGGAAGACTGCGCGGTCATGCCATACATTGTATTGTTGTTGCGGGGTAAAAGAAGTGATGTCTGCAGCCAGCCATTTTACCCGGTCTGACGCTTGCCCCAATCTTGCCTTTGTGACCTCCAGCGCGGCAGCGGAGAGGTCAAGCACGGTCACGTCGCTGTAGCCATTCTCCTGTAAGGCATCCACCAGATTGGAAGCGCCGCCGCCCACGTCGATGATTGCTGCGCTCTTGTCCACCCCGGTCGATGCGATCAGATGCAGGGGCATTTCCGGATAGGCCTGATACCAGCCGACTTCATGCGGCTTGAGAGTGGAATAGACGTTTTCCCAATGAGTTTTGCGGTCCATGTGATGCGTCCTGTTTAGTAGTGCTTCATGCCGGCAGCCGGAAATCCTTAAGCAGAATAATATGCCCAAGGCTTGCGGCTTTGCTGTGATATTTTTCATCAGCTGTGACCAGATGCGCGTCGCCAAAACATAGTGCTGTTGCGTGGTAAAGCGTATCAAACAGGTGGTGGTTGAGCGAGCGGGATAATTCGCTAGCGCGCTGGTAGATTTCCAGAGTGTCTATGACAGGGAATTTCATAGCGCTCAAATCCCGGATGTCTTCGTCTGCGCTTTGCGGGGTAAGGCGAGTCGTCACAGCAGCCACTTCTGCCAGCCAGTGGGGAGGCTGGCAAATTTCGACCTCTCTGGATTTGATGCACTCCAGAACGACAAAGGCCCGTTCAATATCGTTTTCATCATCTTTCTGGGGAATAAGCCATTTTACAATGACACTCGCGTCGACTACGACGATACTCATGTCCGCCCGTCTTCACGGGCTGCACAAATTTCCTCGGCACTGAATGCGGGTTTGTGCTTACGTCGCGCTAGCAAGGAATTCATTGCCTGGGCGCGTTTCTCCTGTAGTTCTTGCTCCTCTATCGCTCGTTTCATCAGGGAGGTAATGACCGCACTCTTGTTTTGGCCCTCGAACACTGTGTTGAAGGCTTGCTTCACTTCTTCCGGCACACTGAAATTAACGGTTGCCATGGCTCGATCCTGTTGTTGAAAAATTCAACAATATTCTTTGCGTGAGGGCAATAAATGTCAAGGCCAGCGATAAGGGGAGATGTCGATTGCCTGAGGTCGCCCCAGAATCAGATTGGCCATGATTTCCGCGCTGGCTGGCGCCATGGTGACGCCATAGCGAAAATGCCCACTGTTTACGTAAAGATTTTTCAATTGAGGGTGACGATCAATTGTTGGAATGTTGTCCGGAGAACCCGGGCGCAGCCCTGACCAGTGCTGAACCAGTGGTGCATTTTTTAACAGCGGCAGAATTCCGGTGGCCTGAGCATACAGCATACTTTTGGCTTCTTCAGTCGTGGTTTTGTCGAAGCCCACGTCTTCCAGCGTGCTTCCCGCCAGGATGTGACCATCCAGACGTGGAATCAGGTAAATCCCATTTTTCAGGATAATGGTGCGCAGAGTACCGGGTCTGGTCTTGAACAGCAGCATCTGGCCGCGAATGGGCCGGATTTCCAGGTTCAGCGCATATTCGCCCAGCAGTTGTCTACTCCAGGCGCCAGAGGTAACTATATAGTGATTGGCGCTCATTGTGCCGTGGTTCGTTTGAACGCCGGTGACAAGCGCTTCATCGCATTGCCATCCGGTGGCTTTCGTCTGCTCGTTGATTTGCACGCCAAGCAGTTCCAGTTGGCGCCGCAAGACCTTGAGCAGCCTCGGATTGCGCGCTTGAGCGACGTCAGGTAGCCATAGTGCATCCTGGTCTGCAGCCAATTCAGGCACTATCCGGAACGAAGAGGTGAGTTCCAGTCGGGTGGAATGCTTGTTGCACCATGCCTGCGCGCTTTCGGCAGAAAATTCAGGTAGCACCAGCATGCCGCTACGCTGAAGCTCCGGGTCGATCCCCGTGGCGCTTTGCAACGCGCCTGCCCAGGCGGGGAATAAGCCGATACTGCACTGGGTTAAACACGTCACCTCAGCGGAATAATTCCATGGTAGTAAGGGGTAGAGAATCCCGCCCCCTGCCCAGGAGGACTCCTGCCCTGCCTGCTCGCGCTCGATCAGGAGGGTCTTCATCCCCGCGCGCGCGAGTTCAAGTGCCGTGCTGTAGCCGATCACACCGCCGCCAACAATGATGCAATCCGGTTTCAAAGTTCATTCCTGTTTTTGGGGGTGATCATTATGGCTTGACTGATGGGGCATTTCAAATATGCCCTATAATCTGTTTGTGGCAGGCGGAAATATGATGGATCATAAGCCGCCTATCGGTAAAAAAATTCCGTTTGTCATTTCATGCTGGCAATCCGGGCATTCGTTCTATAGCATTCAAACTGTATTCAAAGGAAGGGGCGCGACAATGGAATTCCGTAAAATGCCGACAGGCCAAGTCAAGGGTTTCACACTGATCGAAGTGATGATCGTGGTCGCAATTGTCGCGATACTTGCCTCTATTGCGCTACCGGCCTATAACCGTTACGTTCAGCGAGGGAAGGCGCAGGAGCCTATCACTACCCTGTCTGATCTGCGGGTGAAGCTCGAACAGTCTTTTCAGGATAACCGCAGGTACGATAACTATGTTGCCGGCGATTGCGATTTGCTAAGCGGTGCCGGCTCTGCTGTGGCAGGAACCAAATATTTCACTTATGTGTGTACCACCACTGCGACCACCTACACCATTACCGCTACCGGCGTGGCTGATCAGGACATGAGTGGTTACAGCTACACAATTAATGAGAACAACGGTAAAACCTCGACAACCCCAGATAGTGGCGGCGGTAACTGCTGGGTGACGAAAGCGGGGCAAGCGTGCTAAACACCCGGCATGAAAAAAGGGAGAAGGGCTTTACCCTGATCGAGTTGATGATTGCCATCGCAATTTTGGCGATTGCGCTTGCGCTGGGTATGCCGGGCTACCAGAGCTGGATACAGAACACTCGCATCCGCAACGCGGCCGAATCCATGCTGAACGGGTTGCAGGCGGCTCGGATGGAGGCCGTCCAGCGTAACCATGGCATCAAGTTTGAGCTGGCAGCGGGAACAGGATGGAAAGTTAGTTGTGAACCGGTGGATGCGGTGTGCGCCGATGATCCAATTCAGGAGCGCACTGCCAGCGAGGGATCATCCAGTGCTATTAATGTGGATCCTGCTGCAGTCACAATTGTTTTTAACGCTCTTGGCAGAAGTGACGGGACCTATGCGCTGGATATCGATTCATCAGCGGTGAGCGCGTCGGAGCAGCGGCCATTGCGTGTCACGGTGGATGTCGGCGGTATTAGCCGGATGTGCGATCCGGATAGCGGTCTCGATGCTTCTGATCCACGTAAATGTTAAAGAGGTTCCCAAGATGCGAAGCAAATCTTCAGTGCCCCTAAATCCACCTTCTCTGAAACCACTCCGGTATGAGTTTCTGGTGGGCCGCACAGCGGCCATGCATAGCCAGCATGGTGTGGTATTGCTGGAGGCGCTGATAGCGATCCTGATTTTTTCCATGGGCATACTCGCCGTGGTGGGATTGCAGGCTGCCATGATCAAGAATACCTCTGATTCAAAATACCGTGCCGATGCCAGCTATATTGCGCAGCAAAGGGTGGGGCAGATCTGGGTGGACCAGGCCAATCTTGCTAGTTATGCAGAAACCGATACTGATATCTCCGATTTGCTGCCCAGCGGTTTGCGAACCACAAACAGGGATGCTGTCATGACCAATCAATTTACCGTAACGGTTACCTGGCAGCAGCCGGGCAGTGAAGATCGGCATACCTTTACCACTGTTGCCCGTATAGCTGGAGGCTGAAATCATGCCGAAGAGCAGCAAAAAATCATGTTCCAGCCAGGCGGGCTTCAGCTTGGTGGAGATTCTGGTTGGTCTGGCGATTGGTTTGCTAGCCACCATGGTCATCATGCAGGTGTTCTCTGTTTTCGAGGGGCAAAAGCGCAGCACTACTGGTAGCGCCGATGCACAGACAAATGGCAGCATCGCGCTCTATACCGTCACCCGCGATGCACAGATGGCCGGTTACTCTCTGATGCCGGTTGCTGACTCGCCGCTCGAGTGTACAACGCTGACTTTTGGTGCTACGGGTATAACTGACATCTTTCCAGTCACTATTGCCGATGGTGGCGGGGGTGCAAGCGACACGGTTACCATCCGGTACGGCGACTCTCCATCAGGTGGCATTCCTGCAACGATTACGGCCATGGGCGTGCCGACGGCAAACGATGCGACCTTGACCACCAATTTTTCTTGCCGGGCGGGTGATGTTGCCTTTATTGCCAATGGAACTACATGTGCCATGACGAGTGTAAATGCGGTGGCGGGAGCCACAACAGTAACCCTGGCAGATATAACGGCTACGGGTATCGGTGCTAATCTTGCCTGTTTGGGTTCTACTTGGAATGAGATTGCCTATGCCGTGAATAATGGCAATCTGGAACGCAATGGCGTTACCAGCATGGCAGGAATCGTCAGCCTTCAGGCACAGTATGGGATTTCGGCTGCAGCCAACAACAACCAGGTGACAAACTGGGTGGATGCAACCGGGGCAACATGGGCTGCGCCCACCATTGCTGACCGCAACCGGATCAAGGCAGTCCGTATCGCCGTGGTAGCGCGTAACAGTCAACTGGAAAAAGATGTCGTGACTGAAGCGTGCAGCTCGACCAGTGGCGCTGCCCCTACTGGTCTGTGCTCCTGGGCAGGGAGCGCCGCCTCGCCTGCGCCAGAAATCGACCTGACTGCAGATGCGGATTGGGCGCGGTATCGCTACCGGGCGTATGAAACCATCATTCCCCTGCGCAACATGATCTGGGCCAAGGATACATTATGAAACCACTATCCGGAATCCATACCCATGGAGACATAAGACAGCGTGGTGTGGTGCTTTTCATCGCACTTATCGCTCTGGTTGTGATGTCCCTTGCAGCGGTTGCACTGGTGCGTTCGGTGGATACGTCTACGATTATTGCGGGCAATCTTGCTTTCAAGCAATCAGCTACCAGTTCCGCAGACGGCGGGTTTGAAAGTGCGATTACTTGGCTGGCGGATAAAAGCACACCTGCTATCTGGACGGATGCTACACATGTACTCAATGTGACTAATGCAGGCGTGGGCTATTATTCCAATTTCGATGATGCTGGCCTGGATCTCACCTCTGACACAACCTGGACTGCCGGCAGCGCGGATGGTGGCACAGATACCACCAATAATGCCATTCGCTACATCATTCAGCGCATGTGCCGGAATGCCAATCAGGTGGTTACAACTTCAAACTGCATGTTCGGTCCTTCTGAGTCAGGAGGAGGCGGTAGCAAAAAGGCTGAGCCTCCCGGTGATTTGGGAATCGCTTCGAGTGGCTCGCCCATGTACCGCATCACCGCACGGGTCACCGGGCCAAGAAACACTGTCAGCTACATACAGGCGTTCGTTTACTAGGAGGCAACCATGAAACACTATCTGGATACTCGTCGCACGGCTTACCGCATACTAAGTCTTGCACTCATGGTCGGCTTGGCTCTTCCTTTGCCCTCTGTTGCTGCGCCGGTCGCGCTGGCGACCGCGCCGCTGAACAATGCCACCACCTCGGCTGTGCTGCCCAACCTGATGTTTATTCTGGATAATTCCGGTAGTATGGGGCAGGATTTCACTCCGGATTACATGTCGACGTATAACGTGTCTGCCGCCGGCGGCAATAATCCGTGGACGGATGGCTCCTGGAGTCCTGCCAGCGACGAAAAAGTCTGCAAGGATAGCGCTGACGATGATGGTAGTGTGTCGAATCTCATTACCACTTCGACGAATCCGCTGGATATGTGCGTGGTGGGCGATGTGCCCTACATGACCAGCGCGATGAATTCGCAGTATTACAACCCGGCAATCCGCTACTCTCCCGGGGTCAATGCCGATGGTAGCGAGAAGCCCAGCCAGACCAACCCGGCCAGCGTGCTCACCGACGGCTACAACAAGCAGAACCGGACTCAGTTGTACGTCAGTGCGACCACTGTTAATTTGACCTCTTCCTACCCAGACCGGGTGTGGTGTACGAAAGATAATCCCAGTTCTGCAGAATTGACTAACACCTCCGTATGCCGGGTTAACAGCGATTACCTTTACCCCGATGCCACATACAAATACGGGCGTAGCAGCAGCGGCAGCAGCAGTGATGTTTGGGGCAAATATGGCACGCCCTACTACTATAGTGTGGTCCCCACCGAATACTGCACTGCAGCAGACCTGAAAACCTGTATCCAGTCTTCAGTTGCAACCGGAACTTACACTTTCCCGGCCAAATCGCGCTGGTGCAGCGATACGGCACTGACAACCTGTCAGGCCACCAAAACGGCGACCTACAAGTACCCGCGTTACGTGGGTGTTAACTCCACTGCCGTGGCAGCCACTGGTTATGCAATCGTTGGGGGAACTTCACGAAACAAATGCTTTAGTAGCATCAAGGTAAATAATATTGAAATTCTGGGAGCAAACATATGCTGGGGCAATTCGGAAAATGACGCTGGCTTCGCTGTTTTGCTGAAAGATCAGATCAATGTCTACAACTCCAATCCAGAATACACTGCTGTTATAAATGGCGGAGACAACAAGCGCATAGACATTACGTCAACCTTGGCTGCAGGTGCTAGTGGCAATGGCGATATTACCTATACCAGCACCGGCACAAACCTAAGCATGCAAAGTGGAACGGATATCAGAGGCGGTGTAACGGGTATCAATATGCCTCCCTACACTTTTGTTCGTACTGACATTGTTTCCACCAATAACAGCTATCCCAAGGCGCCTAGTCGCACCGACTGCGCTGCTGCAACCTGCACCTATGCCGAAGAAGTTACCAATTTTGGCAACTGGTACGCCTATTACCGCACCCGTATGCAGGGCATGAAGAGCGCTGCAAGCAGGGCCTTCAAGGTTATTGACAACCGCTATCGTGTCGGTTTCTTCACGCTCAACAGCCAGAGCACCAATTATCTGCCGATCGCCCGGTTTGACAATCTCTCTAGCGGTTCCGAGGCGGTTAACCAGAAATCAACATGGTATAGCCGTCTGTTCAATTCCACGCCCGGTTCGGGTACGCCCTTGCGTTCCACACTGAGCACGGTGGGACGTATTTTTGCTGGCAAGAAACCGGTAGGTACAGCCGACCCGATGCAGTATTCCTGCCAGCAGAATTTTTCCCTGCTCACGACGGACGGTTACTGGAATACCGACAGCGCAAGTGATGTCCAGGATATCAGTGGGTCGGCAATTGGCAATCTGGATGCTTCACCTACCGCGCGCCCGATGTATGAGGGTCCCACAGCCACCTCCGCCACGCTGGCCGACGCCAGCAAGTACTACTTCGATACCGATATTCGCAACCCCGCGCTGGGTAACTGTACCGGCAGCCTGGGACTGGATGTGTGCGAGGACAATGTGTTTATCGGCGCTACGGACAACAATCCCAAGCAGCACATGACCACCTTTACGCTTGGTCTGGGTGTGGATGGTACTTTGACCTTTACCGGTGATTACAAAACGGTCAAAGATCTCACCACAGCTCCGACAGATGCACGCCTCGATTATTACAACCTGTATTGGGGAACAGGCTCTCCTGTCGTGAACTGGCCGGTTCCGGTTTCCGGCAACGAGACCACGGTGGATGATCTGTGGCACGCTGCCGTTAATGGCCAGGGCACCTATTTCAGTGCCAAGGATCCTGCCGAGCTAAGCAGCGGCCTGAACGAGGCGCTGCAGCAAATCGGTGCAAAACTGGGCGCTGGCGCGGCCGCAGCGACCAGTTCGCTGGATCTGACACCCGGGGAGAACTTCGCCTATCTGGCCACTTACACTACTGTGAAATGGACGGGTAACCTGGAAGCTCGTGCCGTTAATGTGGATACGGCTGAGCCCAGTCTTTCTGCGACTTGGTGTGCCGAGGATGTTGTCTCCGGTAGCTGCGCCTCTCCAGGATCGATAGTGGGTGAGGCGAACGGATCCAGTATGGATTATTACTGTGTGACGCCAGTTGCCTCAGCGGGCGACTGCAGTGCTCCAGGTGTCTTTGATGGCACCAACTGCAAGGTGGAAGTTGCTATATCCTGCACCGGTACCATGAGATCCCTGATTGGTTCCGACAGCGACACGCGAACGATCTACACCAAAGTGGCGGGAAGTCGGGGCGATTTTGTGCATGGCAATCTGACTCCGACTCAGCAGGGCTATTTTTCTCCTGCAGCGCTCAGCCAGTGGTCGACACTGACCGCAGCCCAGCAGGCTGCGGCGTCAGGGGAAAGTATGGTCAACTTCATGCGTGGCCAGACTAAGTATGAAGACCGCCCTGCAAATGATGTTGACAACAGGATCTACCGCTATCGTGAGGCGGTGCTGGGAGATGTGGTGGAATCCCAGCCGGCATTTGTTGGAAAACCTCCCTTCCAGTATACCGATACGGGATATAGCACTTTTGTTACAAACAATACAAGTCGTGCCCGTACAGTGTATATGGGCGCCAACGACGGCATGTTGCACGCTTTCGATGCCGATACCGGAATAGAGCGCTGGGCCTATGTGCCAAGCATGGTGATTCCCAATATGTGGAAACTGGCAGACAAGAACTATTCCACCATGCACAGCTATTATGTAAACGGCTCTGCAACCATCGGTGATGTTTATGATGGAAGCAGCTGGCGCTCCATCCTGGTGGGCGGCTTGAATGGAGGCGGGCGAGGCTATTACGCGCTGGATGTCACCGACCCCGGCAATCCCCTCCTGCTATGGGAGCTCACTACGGCTCAGGATGCTGACATTGGCTACAGCTTCGGCTATCCCGTCAGAACCAAGCTGGCAGATGGCACGTGGGTGGTGCTGGTGACCTCCGGCTATAACAATATCAACCCGGGTAGCGGTGAGGGTGTCTTGTTTGTGCTCAATCCGGTAACAGGTGCCATCATTAAAAAGATTTCTACCGGCGTTGGTGATGACAACACCATAGGTCCGAGTGGTTTGGCCAGATTTTCTGTCTGGGTTGATGACGCGCTTAAGGACAATACTGCGGGTTATGTTTATGGTGGAGACCTGCTTGGCAATGTCTGGCGGTTTGATATCAATGCCGGCACAGCCATGAGATTTGCCGAGCTGAAGGACAGCAGCGGTATCGCGCAGCCCATCACTACCGCTCCGGAATTGGGAGAAGCCGATAATAAGCGCGTGGTGTTCGTGGGAACAGGAAAATTCCTGGAAAACAGTGATCTTACCGACGGCCAGCAGCAATCACTTTACGCAATCAAGGATGATGATGCGACTGCAACCCTTGTCAACCCGCGCACGACACTGGTAGCGCAGACATTGACCAACAACGCCAATAAACGAACCGTTTCCAACAATCCGGTGGATTTCGAGACGGACCGTGGCTGGTATGTTAACTTCCCGGACCCCGGCGAGCGTGTCAACGTGAATCCATTGCTGGCATGGGGCGTGCTGGTGGCGCCAACTCTTGTACCGGAGCCTTCAGTCTGTTCACCTGGGGGCTATGGCTGGCTCAACTACTTTGATTTCGAGACTGGCGGCACGGCAACCGGTGCAGCGGGAGGTCTTGCCGGACAAAGATTCGATACGCCTATTGTTGGTGTTACGCCTGTCAAGAAAAGTGATGGGAAAGGCGATCTGCTGGTCACCGGTGGCGATGGTAGCCTGAAGAAGCCACCCGAAGATCCGGGTCTTGGCGGGGGTTCTGGAGCATCTGACTTCAAATCCAAACGGGTGATCTGGCGCGAGTTGGTTCAATAGGATTACAAAAAAGGCGTCATTGATTTCTGGTCATGTATTAAGTGACCATGTAAAGGGTGAACGCTCCATGTGGTTTGGCAGCCTTCCAGCCCCGGCTCCTCACGAGGAGCCGGGGTTTTTTGTGCTTGCCCGAGTTTGGGCGGGGAGCGTGTATCGAAACTGCGATCCGGACAGGAGCCGGATAGAAGGCATTGCCGAGGAGGGCGAACGGGAATATTCCGCTAGGCTCTTGCAGCAAAAACTAAAGGCCAGATTTCGGAGCATTTGTTTTTTTGCGCTTTCTCTGCGCCTTCGCGGTTCAAATGCTTTTTTAAGGATAAGCCATGATCCCGCTTTATTCTGTGATTTCTGTGGCTTGAATTGCTATTTTAGGATTGTATATTGTTTGATGTCGCCCAAAGTGATATCGTGATATCGTATCATTTCTCGTGAGGTTCCCAATGTCTCAAGTCGTTGTACGTAATCTTGAAGATGGGGTAAAGGCGGGGCTCAAGAAGCGGGCTTCTCTCCATGGCTGGAGCATGGAAGAAGAAGCGCGCCAGATTTTGCGTAACGCTGTGCTAGCGGATTCTGCTTCTTCAATTCCGTTGGGTTCGCGAATCGCCGCTCGCTTCGCTGGGTGTGGTCTCGATGACGATTTGCCTGAACTGCATGGACAGATCATCACGGGAATGGACTTCAGCTCGTGATTATTCTGGATACGAACGTGCTGTCGGCACTGATGTGCTCGGATCCCGATGACGCCGTGGTTAGTTGGCTGGATGAGCAGGTACCTGAATCGATCTGGATTACCAGCATTACGCTATTCGAGGCGCGTTTTGGCTTGGCATTACTGCCGAAAGGCGAACGTCGCCAAGAGTTGACGGCGCGTTTCGATGATTTATTGGTAAGTGATTTTGAAAACAGGGTGCTGTTGTTCGATCAACC
This sequence comes from Gammaproteobacteria bacterium, assembly GCA_018824405.1. GTDB lineage: Bacteria > Pseudomonadota > Gammaproteobacteria > Burkholderiales > Sulfuricellaceae > Sulfurimicrobium. Next base: position 87,602 of record JAHJGO010000006.1, on the reverse strand, counting down.
GGCGGCAAGACAAGCGGCTGACTTGGCGGCACAACGCATACATGCTGGCCGTCCGGTCGACATGCGGGACACTATTATCGCCGGCATCGTTTTGGCTCGTAAGGCACGCATCGCAACGCGAAATACTCGCCACTTTGATGATCTGCCAGGGGCGGTGATCAACCCGTGGGATGCACGGATTTCTCCAGGTGAGAAATAAGCAATAGGGGACATATCGCGTTAACCTCGAAAATCGAGTGCCGCGAATAGGGGTCGCAGCCCGATAAACCAGCAACTGGTAGCTGGTTTATGCAAGCAACCACACATTTTGCCCATATTCAACCAGGATTTTATCCGCCGTCAGCAATATCAGATTCTCTTTTCGGGCCTGGGCAAGCAGCAGGCGGTCAAATGGGTCTGAATGAATATCTGGCAACTGCGCTGTAGCTGCAGTATGTTCAGGTGTTATTGAGAGAAGGTGAATTTTGCTGCCGCGAGTGGTTGTGAGCAAAATATCAGGGTCCACTGGCAGCGTTCCCAGTCGAAATTTGATGGCAACTTCCCATACTGAGCCTGTGCTCATCCAGCATTCGCTGTGGCTGATCATGTTCCGGAATTCTTCTGTGAGACGAGGATGTGCGGAAAACCACCACAATGCCACATGCGTATCCAGCAAAAAACGTGACACTACTGTCCTGCTCCCGAATGAAACAGGGCAGCGACATCTTTTTCAACGGTAGTGTCAAACCCGGCTTCCAGCGCCGCCGGGTCAATGGATAATGCGCCCCACCCGCCTGTCTTTTCCGTTGCATGCACAGGGACAAGCCGAACAGCAGGTTTGCCCGCTCGTGCGATCAGAACTTCCTCTCCATCCAGTGCGGCTTGTACCAGTTGTGACAAATGGGTTTTTGCTTCATATAGATTACATTGACGCATTGTCCTTCCTTGTTAAGGTGGTCATGTTGGTTGGTCTAGTCTATTTGTAAGATGGGGCAAGGTCAAGCGGGATGAAAAGGGGATGGACACATTGAAGCAAGGGCCATTGTTTCCGATAAACTTCGATGCTTGCCAACAACCGCCCACACGTTTGGCCCGCATTGCAGATGCGCTCAAAATCTGGATCTCGGCTATTGCCCATACGAGATGTTTGCAATAGACTAGACTTAGTTTAGTTGAGTGGGGGGTCGCAACATTATGCAAACAGTTAATATCCATGAAGCCAAAACCCATCTTTCCCGTCTGGTGGAACGCGCTGCGGCAGGTGAGGAAGTGATTATTGCCAAGGCAGGGAAGCCCATGGCGCGGCTCGCTCCACTCGAAAACCCGGTGCAAAAGAAACGTGAACCCGGGGCACTCAGGGGCAAAATCTGGATGGCTGAAGATTTTGATGCACCCATGAGCGCGGAGGAATTGGCTGCATGGCATGACGCGCCAATTTTTCCACACGATTGATTTGTCATGAACCTCCTGCTGGATACACATATTCTTCTCTGGTGGCTGGCGGACGATCCCCGTTTACCCAGGATCGCTCATGGATTGATGGTTGATTCGGGTAACACTCTCCATGTCAGTGTCGCTGCATTGTGGGAGGTCGCGCTCAAGAACGGCAAGGGCAAGCTGCAAGTTGATCCGGAAGAGATATTGTACGAAATCGAGGCAGAGGGTTTTGTGATTTTGCCGGTGCACGCCAGGCATGTGATGTCGCTTGCTCGACTTGCTCCCCATCATGCCGATCCATTCGATCGGATAATGGTTGCTCAGGCAGCGACAGAATCAATGCGCTTACTTTCCCACGATGGTGTTCTTTCCCGGTACGGCGATACGGTAATGTGGGTTTGACCTCGCCCAATTCCTTTTTGGCTTATTGGCTGGTGTGGTTTCTTTGTAATGTTGGGTAAGGTCAAGCAGGGTAAAAGGGGAGGTACGCTTTGTTGATGGGGCCACGGTTTCCGGTAAATTTCGATGCTTGCCAATCATCCGCCCACAGGTTTAGCCTGATTGCAGATGCGCTCAAAGTCTGGATTTCGCCGTGTCGTAAACCTTGAGTTTGTCGCGCTTGCCCACTGCAATGACTGTAACGAAAATCGTATCGTCTTCAACCCGATACACTAGCCGATATCCAACACGTTGTAGCTTGATCTTGTAACAGTCTGGCATCCCGGCGAGTGCCGCTGCAGGAACGCGAGGTGTTTCCAGTCGCTCAGCAAGTTTCTTTTTGAATGGTTCGCGAACGCTGTTGTCCAGATTTCCCCACTCAGTCAGTGCCAACTCGTGAAAGCGCAGCTTATAGCTCATCCAGGCTTACCTCAACGAATGGGCCGTTGGCGCGTTCCTGGATCAGTTTTGTATCTTCCAGATCTTCCAGGTGGGCTATCAGTCGTTCGTAATGAGCAGCAGGTAATAAATAAGCCTCTGGCCGGTTGTGGTTGAGAATCGCAACAGGGCAGTCATCTGCCTGCTTGATGATGCCTGCAAAATTACGTTTCAACTCGGTGACGCTTACGGTCATATTGGTGTAAATGGTATCCATAACCCCCTCCGTGGAATATTGATATGTTAATAGGTGCTTAATTTAGCATTTAATTCGATATTAATCTATGTGGAGGCAGGGATTTAAGAGTAACGGGCCAATAGCCGACTCCTGTTTCTATTACCAAGGGTATGGAGAGCTTTTCAACTACAGGAAAAATACCCCTGTCTTTTCATCTACAGCGCTGTTTGATTTTTTGTTTCCATCATTCCCTGAACCCGAACCATTCCCGCTTCCGCCAATGCCTCTATGCTGCAGGATTCGAGGTGAATCTGCTTTTCGGACTGGAGGCGTGCGGCCAAGGCTACCCAGCCGTCGAAAGGGGCTTTTGGGATACTGATGCTGACGCGGTGTTCATCAAGCAGCGTGACCTCAACACCTTTGGCATCCATTCCTGCTTCATTTATGGCCTGTATAATCGCAGCCTGCAGGGCGGGGCCAACAAGGGCTGTGTTTGCGCTCTGCCGCAGGCGAGCCGCCTCTTCCGCCTGAGAGGTCATGCTTGCAGCATCAGCACGCATCTGAGGCAGGCTGGCGCTTAATTTGACACGTTCTGTACTGAGTGGCTGCCACATGTAGGCGTAGCTCAGTGCCGCCAGCAGGCCGGCTCCACCCCATGAGATGAGTCGGCGCTCGCGCGGGGCGAGTTGCTGCCACCATGAAGATGTGGATTCATTCATGCTTATTTGCCTATTGTTAGTTCGGCTTCAAGGCCGTCAGGACTGTTGTTACCTGGGGTGAGCCTGGCTTGTTGCGGCAGGCTGGCACGCAGATTTTCAATTGCTGTCGCATCGGGCAGGGTGATCCGGACATTAAGAGTTTCCTTCTGATATTCGAGGCTGCGCAACTTTGTGTCAGCACCTAATTTTGGTGCGATCTGGGCCAGCAGGGGCAGGAAGTCGTTCTGGTCAGGCATGCCCGCGCTGTGGCGCAGTTCGGCCAGATTGCGGCGCATCTGCAGCGGTGCATCGACGATCACTTTTGCATCGGGGAAGGCTTTGCGGAAGTTCTGTTCCATGGAAGTGGTCAGCCGGGATTTCTCAAACTTGAGCATGGCCCAGTCGCCAATCGTGAACATCACGTGCAATCCCAGAACCAGACTCACCAGAATGATTGCCGGGCGCAGGCGCGGCAGCCAGTCGGCGTGCGTGCTCCTGGCGGAAAATTCACCTTGCAGCAGGTTGAAGCCATGCTCTGCCGATGCAGGCCACTGCCATTTGCCGCCATCCGTAAGCGGAATACCTAGAATGGATGACCATGCATCCAGGTGCGGTGCGCGGCTGCTGTCTTGAAAAACCCGTATTGAAGCGGGCTTGTTGTCTGCCGCTGCGAGGGCCAACTGGAGTGCCGCCGGGGGATGTTCTGCATCGCCTCCGTCCAGAGGGATGCCGCTATGCGGGCCTTGCCGCAAAAAACCTTCATGGCCGTGCCAGACCAGAGCCCATTCCCCTGCATTACAGGGTGCGAGCAGGGTTTCCACTTCGGCGCGCACAGGCTTGATGCCGTTGTCGCGCAGGGCATCCAGTACGCGGCGCAGCCATGCACGATCCATGATGGCAACCGGCATTTCACCATTTTCCTGCAGCTCTCCTGCCGCTACATGTATGCTCTCGGGGTCTGCCATGATACGGTCTTCCACCGCATAAGGCAGGGCCTGCATGAACTTTCTGCGGTTCTGTGCGGGTGGCTTGACGCTGCTCAGCAGGACGCGGCTGGCAGGCAGCACAATGTGGCAGTTTTCGGCTGCCGGCATCGAGGCCAGTGTGTCATGGCCGGAGCTCAGCAGTTTTCCTTGTGCCCCGCGCAGGCGCCAGGCAAAGCTGATTGCAGTTTCTTCGACGGCTTTGCCCTGGTCCGGTTGAGGCCAGTTTTCCGGGATATGGATTTCCAGTAGTGACATTATTCCTCGATCTGTTTTAGCCACAGGGTTTTTGTCTTGCCCTGATCGGGGCGCTCCAGTAAAGCCTGGAATGCAACCTGTACACGTTCGTTGCGAGATATTGCCGAGGCGTAGAAAAATCGGCTGCTGACATTGTAATCCTCGTCACGGGCTTGCACGCCTTGCGGCAATTGTTTTTGAAAATCCGCCTTGTCCTTGAAAGCCTGGCTATTGCGACGCTTGATCAGCACCATCGCATCCGCCAACTGCAGACCGCTGCACAATGCCATCAGTACTTCCGCCGGGGCGGTGTTGACGTTGATGGTTGTATCGGCCGGAAGCGCAGTCACGAAAGGCTGCAGTTTCAGGATGGTATCGCGCTTGAAACCCTGTACTCGATACAATTCGCCGACATCCTCCAGTATCCGGTTGGCTGCGCGGTAAGGCGGTTCAAGGGCCAGGTATTGCATATCCTCTGCGCCACCGGGAGAAGTGATTTCGTTATCTGCATCCATCCAGTCTGCCAATGCGTTGATTGAATCGGGGCTGATTTCCAGTGCGATCATCAGTCGCGTCAATATCACCACATCACTCTGATTGCGCTTACCATTTCGCACCAGGTTGTTGAGATTGATCAGCCCCTGCGCATCCTTGATGAATCCCGTGACTTCACCACCCTCGGCGCTGAGCGGTGGGAGGCTGGCTGCCCATTTTTCGTTTTCATGGTCAATGTCACGAGAATCTTCGTCCAGTATGGCCGCACCCCACTGTACGGCGGCACGGGCGATCCAGCGTGCCTGAGCCTGGTGGTCGAGGTTTTCTACCTGGCGCAGCCACAGGTGATTCTGCCACATCATGAAGGAAGCCGCAGTAGCAGCCAGCGCCACTACCAGCATGGCAGTGATCACGGCTGCACCCTGTTCACGGCATGTGCTCATGGCAGGGCGAACACCCGTTTCACAACCTCGCCCGATAGCAGGGTAAGGCTGATTTCCAGCGCGCCTGGCGGCTGATTCACTGGTTGTCCAGGCAATGGCCATTGCTGTTGCCAGTTTCCTGCCGGGTCGAGATAGCGCAGTTCGAATCTGGTCACTTCTCCCAGCGCCTGATAGACCTCGGGCCGACTGAGAGGCGCCTGGTCAAGAATGGCCCAGCTCAGCATTTCCATCCTGCCATGCCGCAAGCGATAGCCTACCCGCTGCGGCGCGCTCAGATTGCCTTCCTGGCCGCTGTAGCCGCCGCGTGTGAAGGCGAGCTGTGCGTCATCCTCGCCCACGGCTATCGCATTTCCTGACAGGGCAGGGAGCGGTAGGTCGGAAGTGCCGCGCACCGGGCGCTTCCTGAATGCATCGAGATCGTTTTCAAGACGGGTAAAAAATAGCGCCACATTGCGCCATTTGTGGTTTTCCATCTCGATGCGTGCGCGTGCGTCCAGCATGGTCGAAAGGCCGCGGTAGGCAGCGATGGACATGACGGCAAAGATGGTTAGCGCCACCAGCAACTCCACCAGAGTGAAACCTTTGGCAGAGTGGTGATGGGTAATGGGTAATGAGTAATGGGTAAAATCAAAAACTGGGCGCTGAGAAGCTGGCCCGTCAGGTTTCACGCCCATTACCCATAACCCATTACCCATCACTTTGCAGCTCCCTGCGGGGCCGTGAGGTAGCCTGACAGATGGGCGGCCTGGTATTGCGGTTCGGCTACCGGGGTAATCACGATTTCGACGCGCCGGAACAGAGTGTTGGGGGTGGCGCTGACGTTTTCTTCCCAGTGCATGGGGATGCCCCCTTGTTCTACTTCTCCGGAGCGCGTGCCGATATCCGGCCAGGCATGCCGCGCGGTGTGTTCCGCGATACGATTCTGAGCGGTCCAGCTGGCCAGCAGGCGCAGTTTGAGACGGTCGCTGCCGGAAATCGACATGCCGGAAGCGCGCGCCGCAGCAGCCAGGGCGATGGCCAGGATGGCGAGCGCCACCAGCACTTCGATCAGGGTGAAGCCGCGTATTAAGGAACTCGCGCAGCGAGCCTGCGTCCTCATCTCCCGCTTGCGGGGGAGAGCAGGTGTGGGGGACGCGGAAGTGCTCATGAACCGGAAGGCCCTTTGCCAACTTCGATCTGGCCGATGGCATTGCCGCTGATGGCAATACGCAGCGCTCCCTCGGAGAGCATGATGTGAAACGGTAGCGTCATGCCGGATGGGGTGAAGATGATTTTTTGCAGCTGTTTGTCGACAGGTTGCTGGTTGATGCGCATTTCTTCAAATATGATGGAACCCGCCAGAGTTCGCGGCTTGTAGAGCGCCTGGTCAGGGTGAGGCTGCCATGTTTTGTCGGCTTTGCCTGGCTTCCCTGTCAATCCGGTGGGCGCCTGCCAGAAGCGATATTCCTGTTTTTCAGCACTGAATGCGATGCGGGTGCCGCTGGTCATTGCTTCGTCACGTGCCTGCTGCAGCAGCAGGGCGAGCCGCTGGGCTTCGGTTTCGAGTGCCTGGCGCGGGTCTGGCGCGAGATTGACCCCGATCATCGCCACTACGATGCCGATGATGACCAGCACCACCAGCATTTCGATCAGGGTGAAACCGGATTCACCCCTCACTGACCCGCTCATCACAGCATCCATGACCCGATATCGGCATCGTTGCCCTCACCGCCGGGCGCCCCGTCCGCGCCCAGGCTGAAGACGTCGATTTCACCGCGCACACCGGGCTGCAGGTACTGGTAATTTTGGCCCCAGGGGTCTTTTGGCAGGCGATCGACGTAGCCACCGGCTTTCCAGTTGGGCGGCAGGGGTGAGGTAGTGGGCTTCTGCACCAGTGCAGTCAGCCCCTGGTCGGTGCTGGGATAGGCGCGATTATCCAGCTTGTAGAGTTTCAGTGCCTGCGATAGAGAGGCGATGTCCTGTTTGGCTGCAACAATGCGCGCTTCGTCCGGACGGCTCATGACCTTGGGGACAACCAGGGCGGCGAGGATGCCAAGAATGACAATCACCACCATGATTTCAATCAGGGTGAAGCCCCTGGAAAGGCGGTGAGGGGTGAAGGGTGATGGGTGGAGGGTAAAGTCAGACACTTGCCTCACCCTTCGGTCTCTCTCAATTCGAGTACTTTGGTTTCGAAAATTCCCTGCGAAAAACGCTTCACACTTCACGTTTCACTCCTCACTTTATTAACTGATTCATTTCAAAAATTGGCAGCAAAATTGCCAGAACGATCACCAGCACCACCGCACCCATGGCCAGGATCAGCAGAGGTTCGAGGAGTCCGGTCAGAATGGCGAGGCGTTGCTGCATCATCTGATTTTGCTGGCGGGCTGATTGATCGAGCATCTGCCCCAGTTTGCCACCCGCTTCGCCGCTGGCGATGAGGTGAATCATGGCAGGTGGAAACAGCTTGCCATGGCCGAGAGCGCGGCTGAGCGATGTGCCTTCCCGCACCATGCGGGTTGCGTCTTCCACTGCGCGTCGCAGCGGGAGGTGCGCAACCACACCGGCTCCGGCCTGCAGGGCGGTAAGAAGGGGGACGCCGCTGTTGGCGAGGATGGCCAGCGTGCTGGCGAGCCGGGCTGCATTGGTGTCGCGCACGAAGCGCCCCAATACAGGGATGCGCAGCAGGAAGAGATGAAAGCGGAATTTAAGCGTTTCGTTGTGCAGCGCCCGGCGTACGGCCCAGGCTGCCAGCACCAGTCCGGCCAGCCAGTAGATGCCGGTGGCACGCAGGAAATCGCTCAGGCCGATCAGCGCGCGGGTCAGCCAGGGCAGGGTTTGATGGCTATCGCGGAACACCGCGACCACCTGCGGCACGACATAAGTCAGCAGGCCGCCGACCACCAGCATGGCGACGAGCGTGATCACTGCCGGGTAGATGAAAGCGAGAATGATTTTTTGCCGCATGGCATGGCGCTCTTCGATGTAATCTGCGAGGCGCTGCAACACCATGTTCAGCTGCCCCGACTGCTCGCCGGCCCGCACCAGGGAAAGATAGACAGCTGGGAATACATGAGGATAGTTGCCCATGGCGCCGGACAAAGCCTGTCCGGCCAGGACCTGGCCGCGAATGCCTGCCAGGATATGGCGTGTGCGCTCGTTCTCGGCCTGTTCGATCAGTGCGTTGAGGGTTTCTTCAATCGTCAGTCCGGCGCCGATCAGGTTTGCCAGTTGTCGCGTGAGCAGGGAAAGCTGTGCGGAAGACAGGCCGCGGCGCCAGCCAGTTTTTTGTTTGGCCTGAGCGGAGTCAGCCTTTTCCAGCATGGCCTCGACCTGCAAAGCGACCATGTTCTGTTCTCGCAGGTTTTGCCGTGCCTGACGTTCATTGTCGGCTTCCAGTACGCCCTTGCGAACACGACCGGCGGGATCGAGGGCTTCGAATTTATAACCGGACATTTATTTAGCTCTCAGCCATCAGAGGTCCGCTTTCAGTAGAAGCAAAACCGCAGCGATTTAGCTGACGGCTGAATGCTGATAGCTGATTACTCATCAATCCTTCGTTACGCGCAATGTTTCTTCTATGGTGGTTTCTCCGCTGACGACGTAACGTGCGCTGTCCTGGCGCAGATTGACCATGCCGTGGTTCTGGGCGTATTCCCGCATCGCCTGCTCGGTACTGCCGTCATGGATCATGTGGCGCAGGGGTTCATCGATGCTTAGCAGCTCGTAAATTCCGGTGCGTCCCTGGTAGCCGCTGAAGTTGCAGGCCGGGCAGCCTTGTGCGGCATAAAAACGGGTGTCGGAAGGCAGAGTGGCCAGCTTCAGTTTTTCAATTTCGCCTGCACTGGGCTGATACGGTTTGTGGCATTCCGGACACAGGCGGCGAACCAGCCGCTGGGCCACGATTCCCAGCATGCTCGAGGCCAGCAGATAGGGCTCGACCCCCATGTCGATGAGGCGGGTGACCGCGCTGGGTGCGTCGTTGGTGTGCAGGGTGGCGAGCACCAGATGGCCGGTGAGAGACGCCTGCACCGCGATTTGTGCTGTTTCCAGGTCGCGGATCTCGCCGATCATGACAATGTCCGGGTCCTGGCGCAGGATGGAGCGCAGCGCACGGGCAAAGGTCATCTCGATGCGCGGATTGACCTGGGTCTGGGCGACGCCGTCGAGATCATATTCGATCGGGTCTTCCACCGTCATGATGTTGAGCAATTTGGTGTCGAGCTGCGACAGCGCGGCGTACAGAGTCGTGGTCTTGCCCGATCCGGTCGGGCCGGTGACGAGCATGATGCCGTGTGGCTGGTGGATGAGCCGGTCCAGTTCCTGCAGCGTATCTGTGCTCATGCCCAGCTTTTTTAGTTCCAGTCGCCCTGCCTGCTTGTCCAGCAGACGTAGCACGACGCGTTCGCCATGGGCGGAGGGCAGAGTGGAGACGCGCACGTCTACCGGACGACCGCCGAGGCGCAGGGTGATGCGGCCATCCTGGGGCAGGCGTTTTTCGGCGATATCGAGGCTGGCCATGATCTTGATACGCGACACAATGGCAGCGTGCAGGCTGCGCTGGGGCTCGAGTATGTCGCGCAGGATGCCATCGACGCGGAAACGGATCACCGAGCGGGTTTCAAACGCTTCAATATGAATGTCCGAAGCGCTTTCACGCAGGGCCTGGGTGAGTACTGCATTGATGAGCCGGATGATCGGCGCGTCATCTTCCATTTCGAGCAGATCGGCGATGATAGGCAGATCCTGCACCAGTTGCTGCAAATCCACGTCCTGTGAAAGGTCATCCATGAGCTGCGCGGCCTGATTGTCGCCTCGGGCATAGGCCTGTCCCAGGCAGTGTTCGAATTCGGCCGGGCTCAGGAACCGGGGCTGAAGTGGCGCGCCGATAACCCTGCGTGCTTCGGCCAGGTTGAGGGGCGAAGTGCCTTCGCGCACCACGACATCAAAGCCATTGTCGTTCTTCTGAATTACGACGATTCCCCGGCTCTTGGCAATGTGATAAGGCAGCAACCGGGCCCAGTGCGGATCGGGGTGCAGCGTAGCGTTCTTGCTGGTAGTGGCTGTCATTTGACTATTGCGCGGCAGGTTTTTCCGCTTCTGCGGGTGCTGGCTGTGGTTTCAGCTCGGGCAGCAGCGGTGCCGGCGTATTTGGCAGGAACAGGTGCGAGCCAGGGGCGGCGAGCGATTGAGTGTTGCGGATAAAGTCGTAGCGGTCTCCGGTCAGCGTGGCTGCCGCAGTGGCGCTGCGCAATACGCGCGGACGCAGGAATACCATCAGGTTGGTTTTGACGTGTTTGCGTGTTTCATACTTGAACAGGCTGCCGAGGACTGGAATGTCGCCAAAGCCGGGCACCTTGTCCATGCCGTCACGCACGTCGTCCTGAATCAGGCCGCCCAGGACGATGATCTGCCCATCATCGACCAGCACCGTGGATTCGATGGAGCGCTTGTTGGTAATGACACCGGCGACGTTGGTGGTGTCCTGAATGCTGGAAGCCTCCTGGTAAATCTGCATTTTCACCGTGCCGCCTTCCGCCACTTGAGGTTTGACTTTCAGCGTCAGGCCGACATCCTTGCGTTCAATGGTCTGGAACGGGCTGACGGTGGCACCAGTGGTTGTGCCAGTGGATTGGGCGTAGCTGCCGGTGATGAAGGGAACATTCTTGCCGATGATGATCTTGGCTTCTTCATTGTCCAGCGTGAGCAGATTCGGCGTGGAGAGGATATTGGCGTTGGCGTCCGATTCCAGCATTCTGGCCAGTGCGGTCAGGCCGATCACTTCCTCGCCACCGATCGTGAGGCGCTGGAGAAGCCCGAGATTAAAGCCGGTACTGGGCGCCAGAGGGGAGCCGGATGTGGCGGCGGCACTCAAACCAATGATGTTGTTGCCGCCGGTGTTGAAGTTGGTGCCTGCAACGACAGCGTTGTTATTGCTGCTGGAGTTCAGGGGGGCTTGCCACTGGATACCGAATTCGGCGGCTTTGTCGGTTGTGACTTCGACAATTAGCGCTTCCACAAAGACTTGTGCGCGGCGAGCATCCAGTTTGTCGATAACTGCGCGCAATGAATTGTAAGTGTGATCTGGCGCGGTGATGATGAGCGAGTTGGTTTGAGGGTCTGCCTGGATCGTCGAGCCTGAGTTGCTGCCGCTGCCGCTGCTGCTGCTGGTCGTAGCGGTGCTGGGTGTGGTCTGGCCAGAAGCGGGACTGGCCGAGGTAGAGGCAAGTTTGTTTTCACCGGACAGAATGGCGCGCAGGGTTTCTGCCAGTTTGACTGCTTCCGCATTGCGTAGATAGACCACGTTGATGTTGCCGGTCTGGCTCCCGGAAACATCCATTTGCTGGATCAGGTTGCGAACGCGCGCAATGCGCGCTGGGCTGTCGGAACGGATGAGCAGGCTGTTGGAACGGACGTCTGGCGTAATCACGATTTTCTGGCCGGATTCGGTTGCAGGAGCCTGGGGTGCGCCTGCGGGTGCTGCTGTCCCTTCGTTCAGCAAGCGTCCAAGTATTTGCGCAAGATCCAGTGCGGAAATGTATTGCAGTTTGATGATTACGATTTCGCCGTAATTCGGCTGGTCAATGGCTTCAATGATTTTGTTGATGCGCCTGATATTGTCAGCATAGTCGGTAATAACCAGAGTATTGGTGCCGGCGTAGGCAGATATGGTGTTGTTGGGAGTGATCAGCGGTCGCAATATTGGCACCATCTGGGCAGCAGATTCGTTTTGCAGCGGGTAAACCTGGGTCATGATGCTGTCGCCGGAGGACTTGATCCCTTTGCCGCTTGTGGTGCTGAAATTCTGTTTTGCATCCGCTTCGGGAATGATTTTGGTGATGCCGCCGGCTTCGATGGCGGAAAACCCCTGCAGACGCAAGGCGGAGAGCAGGATCTGGTAGGTCATGTCGCGGGCTATCGGCTTGGATGACACGATGTTGACTGTCCCTTTGACGCGCGGGTCGAGAATGAAATTCCGGTTTGAAATCAGGCCCACTGCCTTGACCACGGATTCGATCTCGGCGTTGACGAAGTTCAGCGTCACGGTTTCCTCCACGGGTGCGGCACCTGCTGGCAGGGAACACAGCAGGAAGAAGGAAAACCATGTGATGCGATTGAATAAGTTCATGTTTATCCGGTTGAGTTAGCGCACTATGTAATTGTATTCGAACGACTGGCCGTTGCGGGCACCTTTCACGCTGATGTGATTGCTGGTCTGATATTCGCGCAGAAGGTCGGCTGTCTTGTTGACAGGTTTGTTGTTGATCTGGTGGATGATGTCGCCGCCCTGCAGGCCAAGCCGGCTCATCAGGCTTCCCGGATTCACTTCCTCGACACGCACGCCCTGTCCGGGCATTGCTGTGACCCGACCGGCGTTTGCCAGCTGTGTGGGGTCGGACAGCGCTTGATTAAGTTCATCGCGGGAAACGCCGAATCTGCCCTTTCCTTCCTTGCGGACATTCAGTTGCGCAGTTTTTTTCTGTAGCGCCAGCGGTGCCCCTTTTTGCTCCAGCGGCAGTTTTTCACTTATGCCGCCACGGTTGAGCACGACATGATCCGGTCTGACCTGTTCCAGTGTGACATTTGGCAGAATACTGTCGCCGTTCACGAATGGAAGATCGCCCTGGTTTTCCACGTTGATGATTGCTACCGCAGGGAGCTTGCCGTTTGACGCGAATACGCCACTCAGTTTGAGATTGAGGGAAGTGGTGGCCTGAGCCGCGCCGGGACTGCCGGCATGACTGGCGGTACCGAACAGATGCGCGGCGCGGATCGTGTCCAGCAGGTGCGCCGGGTCGGGCGTGGTGGGTGCTGAAGCGGTTGGTTTTGCAGGAGCGGGGGCGAGGAGCAGCCATGTCCAGTGAGCCAGTTGCCAGCACAGCAGCGTCACCAGACCCAGATTGAGCAGCGTGACCCAGCGGGTTTGCAGAAAAGCGGAAATTTTTTGTGGCAAGCGGATGGTCATGACGTACAGATGAATTTAAGAGTTGGATGGTATGGACTTTCCGGGGTGCAGTCAAACCTATCCGGTTGTAGCGCATCGGCCACGGATATATGAAAAAACGGGGAGCACAGGGCTCCCCGCCAAACCATCCGGTCATGATCGCCAGAAGGCGTATTTACATTCCAGGCAGGCCGCCTATATAACCCACGGGAGCATGGAAGCGGTCGATCCGGCTCTGCAGATCAGCCTTGAGGCCGGCCGGTACGCTGCCTGGCAGATCCCCCCAGTGCTGGTTATTGCTCATGATGTAAGCATGGCCGTTGAGATTGTCCAGTATCTGCAGGCCGGTATTCTCGGCGCCTGCGGCGGAGGACAGCATGCGTGTCAGCTTCCTGGTGTCCACGTTATAGGCCCACACGTAATTGTTGACATGCATCCCACTATCCTCGCCGATGAACAGGGTGCGCATTTTTTCCGAGAAGAAGACATTGTCGGTATTTGCGATAGTGTTCACATCCGCCGTGTTGCCATAGGCGTCAGTGCTGATCGGCTTGCCCAGCAGGGCGGCTTCCACGTACATCCTGGTCGCCACGTAGTCCGAGTTGATGATCTCGCCGCCATTGGCCGTTTTCTGGCTGCCTGCCAGTTCCAGCGTATAGGTCGCGCCAGCCTTGTTTTCCGGCAGTTTGATGTGATCAGCCGGGGCAGCTGTTTCCGACTTCATGCTGGACTCGATACGGGACATGGCCATGTAGGCCTTTTTGTCCCTGGCGTTGGAGGCGATGGCTTCCATCTTGGTGAACTCGGTGGTGGCGCCCAGATAGGCGGCATAACGACGGGTTTCCAGGAAAGCGGCAGCTTTTTCCATGCCGGGCTTGAGCGTCAGGCATTCGTCGGAGGTGGATCCTGCGCGGATACGGGTATAACCGGCATTGCATGTCTTGGCGCCGCTGGCGTCGGTGACAGGAAGTACCGCGTCCCAGATGCTGTTGAAGGTCACACCGCTGTCGATAATGGCCCTGATCTCGGCATCGCTGGCCTTGCCCAGCTTGTACCAGCTCAGGTTGGCCGCGCCGCCGCCCTGGTCGCTGGTCTGGTTCCACCTGGCTGCATACAGCGTGCCGGCAGACAGGTCGCCGGACTTGTCGGCCACAAACATCGCCATCATGGTGTAGGCGCCGTCGTCGCCAATGTAGGCAGTCTTGCCGTCAGCCATGACCTTGCTCATTTCCCAGGCGCCGCGGCCCATGCTGTAGTGCTTGGCTACGCTGGTAGCGCCGTCTTTCTTTACGGTCACTTCGGGGATGAAGCCGTAGTCGTAGGGGTTGGCCTGCCTGCTGTTGTCGAAATACAGCTCGGTCATGGCTTTCAGGCCGGCCACAGTGGTGCTGTAGTTGCTGTTGAGCGGGTTGAATTGCAGGTCATAATCTTCCTCCGAGCCCAGGTGGGTGTTCCAGGGCGTCTGGGAGGCGGCGCAATTGATCCAGGTGCCGCCCACGCTGGAGAAGTCGATGGCTTTCTGGCTCTTCACCGAAAGCTTGCCGTCAGTGGTCTGGTTCAGGCCGGTCAGGAGCATGCCCATGGGCGCCCGGCCGCTGGCTTCGGTGCCATTGGCGAGCAGCCAGTCGTATTCCAGGTGGGTGACCAGGTAGAGGCTGCCATCCACATTCAACAGGCTGTTGCCATCCGGGGTTTCAACAATCATGGGCTGGCCGTTGGCATCCATCAGGGGTTGCATCGTGTGATTGAAGAGCTGGCCTGCCGCATACGCGTTGCCGCCGACCTTGTCCTGAAGACTGAACAGGGTGTTGTAGCTTAGAGGAAATTCCTTCTTGCTGCCGTCGCTGTAGGTAACCACAGCCTTGGCGGTGGCAAGGGTCTTGCTCATGTCAACGGCGCTGGTCGGTGCGCCGGCGGTCTCGACGAATTCGACTGCACTGATTGACGGACTGCTACTGTCGCCATCACAGCCCGTCAGGGCAATGGACAGAATGGTCACGCCCAGGGCGGCCATAACAGCCCTGCTTAAGGATTTCATCTTCATTTGGTCATTCTCCGGTGCAATGGTTGGCAAAATGCAGCATGCTGCCCGGCGCAGATGACAGAAATTTGAAGCTTTTATGAATCCAGCGTGAAGGGTGAAATGGATAGCAGGTTTAGTTAATGTTGTTTTGTTTCGCATTTCACTTGTTACATGATGTCGGGCGGTAATCCGTTTCGCCATCATTTTGCGGCCTAATGGATGATTTGGGATAAAGTCAAAGCAATCCAAAGTATTCCCATCAACACAGGCTGGTGCACTATGTAAACCAGCAAACTGTGCCGGCCCGCAAGAGTGAGCAGCCTGGCAGAGGCGCGGTTGCTGTGCCAGGCGGACAAGCGGCTGTTCCAGTTGCTTCGCAAAAATAATTTACCCAGAAACATGCCGAGCAGAACAACGCCGAACCAGGGCAAGAGCGGTACATAGTCTTCGGTAATCGGCTTGTGGGTCATGAGGCCGACCCATTGCAGCCAGGGCTGCTCAAATATCGGGTGTTGCAGCGTCAACCCAGCCAGAATCAGCAGGCTTCCAGTGATCAGGTTTACCCAGTAAAACCGTAGAAAAGCGAGGCCTAGAATGCTTGCTACAAGAATGAAGTGCAATACGCCGAAAAATATCCAGCTGTCCGGAAAAAGCATGCGGCTCGACAGGCTTACCAGTATTGCACCGGCAGCAAGCCATCCAAGCCTCCGCAAATAGCGGCGTGGATTAAGGTCGCCTTCTGTGGCGAGAATCAGGCTGATGCCCACCAGGCCGAGGAAGAGGCTCAGTATCAACGCACGGAATCCGAGCCAGAACGGATCCTGATTGAAGTTGAAATGTGTAAAGCTGTAGTAGTTGAGATCGAAGCAGAAGTGGTAACCAGCCATTAATCCAATGGCAACGCCACGCAATGCATCGAACAGTTGTATGCGACTGGCTGACATCGGTTCTTGCCTCAGCATGGAGTTCGTGGCGCGGATTTAACTCAGAATTTTATGGTGTAAGAATGGTCCTGGTTCGGTTTGCCGATCAGGCCAAGTAAATTATGTAATTCCGACTCATGTTCACGGGCCTTCGCGCTACCGATAAATTCAAAGCTGGCTGGCTGCGACCAGTTGCCTTTTCCGATTAATTCCAGCGGTCCGGTTTTTGTCTGTAACTGGAACTGAATGGATTTCCCTGTTCCCGAGAATAAGATTTGGTAACTGCCAATCGGGTTGATCTTGCTGAGGGAAATGCCGGCCTGCACCCAAGTGGCTTCTCCCTCTCCCCGGTAGTGGTCTGGCTGCAGCAAAAAACTGTTGCTGCGGATATTTACCATACCTTGCAGTGGCCACATGCCAAACCGGGGTGCCATGTCAGCGAGTAAAGCAGCAGGAATGGAGAGATTCACCTGTTGAAGCCTGATGCTGTGCCTGTCCAGAATAACCTTGCCCTGGCTTTTGATGCTGTCGCCAGCCAGCATAAGGTCGGCAGAAAGTTTGCCTGACAGCAGCCAGAGCAGGTTCAGTGACCACGATGCCTGGTCGAGATGGAGTGTTTTCTTGTCTTTTGTGCTTAGCACGATGCCTCGTGCTTCGCCATCCCAGAGGGTGCCGCTGCTGTTTTCCGCAGTGAAGGTGAAGTCAGGACTGAAATGCTTGTTGGCCGCCCAGAACAGAAGGGAGGCGGGCGCAGTGGCTGCCAGAAACACGCCATAGAGCAGCAAGATGCCTGCCCAGTATGCGCGTTTCATGGCGATTTCCTGTTTCTGTCTGGTCGGGTGGCGATCAGGCTTGCCTCACGCAATCGACGTAATAGCGTTTCTTGCCATCGACAGATTCCTGCACCAGGCCGTGAATATCGGTCTCGAAGCCGGGAAATTTCTCGTTGAAATCGCGTGCAAACTTGAGATAACGCACAATGGTGCTGTTGAAGCGTTCACCCGGAATCAGGAGGGGAATGCCCGGCGGATAGGGGGTGAGCAGCACGCTGGTGACGCGGCCGGCCAGATCGTCGATTTCCACCCTGTCGATTTCACGATGCGCCATTTTGGCGAAGGCATCGGCGGGCTTCATCGCCGGCTCCATGTTGGAGAGATACATCTCGGTAGTCAGACGTGCAATGTCGTTGGCCTTGTAGATGCCGTGGATGCTGTCTGAAAGATCTCTCAGCCCGACCCGCTCGTAGCGCGGATGCTTGGCGACGAATTCCGGCAGCACGCGCCATAGCGGCTGGTTGCGGTCGTAATCGTCCTTGAATTGCTGCAGTTCGGTGAGCATGGTGTTCCAGCGGCCTTTGGTGATGCCGATGGTAAACATGATGAAGAAGGAATACAGGCCGGTTTTTTCCACGATCACGCCGTGTTCGGCCAGGTATTTTGTCACCACGCCTGCCGGAATGCCGGAATCGGAAAAGCCGCCTTCCATGCTCAGCCCCGGCGTAATGATGGTGGCCTTGATCGGGTCGAGCATGTTGAAGCCCGGCGCCAGATTGCCAAAACCGTGCCAGTGCTCGTTGTCGTGCAGCATCCAGTCTTCGCGGTCGCCGATGCCTTCCTCTGCCAGATTGTCCGGCCCCCATACCTTGAACCACCACGAGTCGCCGAACTCTTCATCCACCTTGCGCATGGCGCGGCGGAAGTCGAGCGCTTCGAGGATCGATTCTTCTACCAGTGAGGTGCCGCCGGGCGGCTCCATCATCGCGGCCGCCACGTCGCAAGAAGCGATGATGGCGTATTGCGGGCTGGTGGAGGTGTGCATCAGGTAGGCTTCGTTGAATACGTCGCGGTCGAATTTTCCGGTATCCGAATCCTGCACCAGGATCTGCGAGGCCTGGGACAGGCCCGCCAGCAGTTTGTGGGTGGACTGGGTGGCGAAAATCGTGGATTCCTTCGGGCGCGGCCTGTCCTTGCCGATGGCGTGCATGTCCTTGTAGAAATTATGGAAAGTGGCATGCGGTAGCCAGGCTTCATCGAAGTGCAGAGTGTCGATTTTGCCGTCCAGCATGCGCTTGATGGTTTCCACGTTGTAGATCACGCCGTCATAGGTGCTCTGGGTGATGGTGAGCACGCGTGGTGCGCCCGTGGCTTCGCGTGCAAACGGGTTGGCGGCGATTTTTTTCTGGATGTTTTCCCACTTGAATTCTTCCAGCGAGATCGGTCCGATGATGCCGTAATGATTGCGCGTCGGGGTCAGGAAGACGGGGATTGCACCGGTCATGATAATGGCGTGGAGGATGGACTTGTGGCAGTTGCGGTCAACTACCACCACATCGCCCGGCGCCACGGTGGAATGCCAGACCATCTTGTTCGAGGTGGATGTGCCGTTGGTGACGAAAAACAGGTGGTCGGCGTTGAAAATCCGTGCGGCATTGCGCTCGGAGGCCGCAACCGGGCCGGTGTGGTCGAGCAACTGGCCGAGTTCGTCCACGGCATTGCACACGTCGGCACGCAACATGTTTTCGCCGAAAAACTGGTGGAACATCTGCCCTACCGGGCTCTTGAGGAAGGCCACGCCGCCGGAATGGCCGGGGCAATGCCAGGAATAGGAGCCGTCCGCCGCATAATGGGTCAGGGCGCGGAAGAATGGCGGCGCCAGTGAATCCAGATAAGCCTTGGCTTCGCGCACCACGTAGCGGGCGATGAACTCCGGCGTATCCTCGAACATGTGAATGAAGCCGTGCAGTTCCTTCAGCACATCGTTGGGGATGTGGCGCGAGGTGCGGGTTTCGCCATAGAGGAAGATCGGGATCTCGGCGTTGCGGCGGCGAATCTCTTCGACAAAGGCGCGAATCTGGGCCACAGCGTGCTCCGCCGCTTCTGGCGTGGAGAACTCTTCATCGTCGATCGACAGGATAAAGGTCGAAGCACGGCTCTGCTGCTGTGCGAATGAGGTCAGGTCACCGTAGCTGGTGGCACCCAGCACTTCCAGGCCCTCTTCTTCGATGGCCTTGACCAGTACTCGGATGCCGATGCCGCTCGCATTTTCCGAGCGGAAATCTTCGTCAATAATAACTACGGGAAAACGGAATCTCACAATTTCTCCTCGGGAATTTCTCCCTCCCTTTCAGGGGGAGGGCCGGGGTGGAGATGGGGTTAAAGATGCGCTCTCGGCCTCCCGAACCCATTTCCATCCTAACCTTCTCCTTGAAGGGGAAGGGACAAAAAACTATCGCAAACTGACCGAACTGGATGAAAGAGGGGCAAGCCAGCTTTTGGCCATTGCCGCACCAAATCTTTTGGCTACTCGCTCAGCAAAACCTTCCTGAGGCGTGTAATCCATCATGTTTTCGGCCTTGATGACTTCGCGCGCAACATATTCAGCGCTGCCCAAGCCATCTGCCAGTCCGAGCTGGATGCTTTTTTCACCGCTCCAGACCAGGCCGCTGAACATCTCCGGCGTTTCCTTGAGGCGCTTGCCGCGGCCCTGGCGTACGACCTGGATGAACTGGTTGTGAATCTCGCCCAGCATCTCCTTTGCGTACTCTTCCTGTTTGGGGTTGGCTGGGGAGAATGGGTCAAGAAAACCCTTGTTTTCTCCCGCCGCCAGCAGACGGCGCTCGACACCCAGCTTATCCATGGTGCCGGTGAAGCCGAAGCTGTCCATGATGACGCCGATCGATCCAACAATGCTGGCCTTGTCGACGTAAATCTTGTCCGTGGCTGCGGCTACGTAATATCCGCCGGAAGCGCAGATGTCCTCCACCACGGCATACAGCGGTGTGTTGGGGTGTTTGGCACGCAGGCGGCGAATTTCGTCATTGATGTAACCCGCCTGTACCGGACTGCCGCCCGGGCTGTTGATGCGCAGAATGACGCCCTGGGTATTCTTGTCCTTGAAAGCGGACTGTAAACCACTGATCACCCTTTCGGCATTGGTATCTGCGCCGATACCGATGACGCCGTGCAGATCCACGACAGCGGTATGTTTGCCTGAGCGGGGGATTTCGCCATGATCCATCCAGCCCATAAATAGTGCCAGCAGTACGAGCAGATAGAGAAACGTCAGCAGCTTGAAAAAGATGCCCCAGTGGCGCGCGCGACGTTGCTCCTGCAGCGCGGAAAAGGCTAGTTTTTCAAGGGTTTTGCGTTCCCAGTTGTCGGGATCGGACATTGTCGTCGGCTTCTCTCGGTAAGGATTTTTAAGGGGAGGTATTTTACCCGAATTGGCACATGATGCGGCCTTAATGTGTCAACCGGTGCTTCATCTTAGGCGTTTTCACGCAACCATTGATGCAGTTCGCCAAAAGAATCGGCGCAGGCCAGCGGAGCGAATCCAAGCAGGCCTTCTTTCGGGTGGGCGCCATAAGCAGCGCCCAAGCTGGGTACTTTGGCATTAACAGCCATTTGCAAATCATGGCTGGTGTCGCCAATCATGAGAGTTTTGTCAGGCGTGGCGCCTAATCGTTCCATCAGTTCAAGCAACATCTGGGGATGAGGCTTGGAAAAGCTCTCATCGGCGCAGCGAGTGGCATGAAAATACGGCCTCAGGCCGGTATTATCGAGCACACGGTCGAGGCCGTGGCGGCCTTTCCCGGTGGCGACGGCGAGCAGAAAGCCTTCGGCGTGAAATTCCCGAATCGCTTCTTCCGCGCCTGCAAAGAGCGGGATTGCAGCATCCTGCGCCATGAAGTGGACTCGGTAACGTTCAGCCAGGCGGCTGTAATCCGCCACTGCCATATCCGGAAACAGGGCGGCAATCGCCTCGTTCAGACCCAGTCCGATAATATGGCGTGCTGCTTCGTCACTGGGCTCATCGGCGCCGATATCCCGACTGGCAGCCTGAATCGATGCCACGATAGCGGCAGCCGAGTCCATCAGCGTTCCATCCCAGTCAAATACGAGCAGTTCAAATTGTTTCGGCATTACCTTGCTTGTCCAGTGAGCTTAAAAATTTTTCCAGTTCCTGCGGCAGAGGGGCTTCGAGGGTGAGTTGCTCGCCACTGATCGGATGCTGGATTACTGCCTTATGTGCGTGCAGGAACATGCGTTTCAAGCCTTGGCGCTGCAATTCCTTGTTCAGGGGAAAGTCGCCGTATTTGTCGTCTCCCGCGATGGGAAAGCCGAGGTGGGAGAGATGAACGCGAATCTGGTGCGTACGCCCGGTCTTAAGTTCGGCTTCAAGCAGGCTGAAATCCTGCCAGCGTTTTTGCAGTGAAAAGATAGTGTGTGAGGCCTGTCCGTCTTCGCGCACGCAGACGCGGCGCTCTCCTTCTGCAGTCAGATATTTGAACAGGGCTAATTTCACATGGCGGCGCGCATCCGGCCAGGAACCCTTGACCAGGGTGTAATAAAACTTGTCCATTCCGCCTTCGCGCATGGCTTCATGCAGCTTGACCAAGGCACTACGCTTTTTCGCCAGAAACAGCACACCGGAGGTTTCCCGGTCGAGGCGGTGAGCCAGTTCGAGAAACTTGAGTTCGGGGCGTTCCAGCCGGAGTTGTTCGATCACGCCGCGACTGATGCCGCTGCCACCATGCACGGCCATGCCTGAGGGTTTGTTGATCACCAGCAGGGCGCTATCCTCGAAAATGGTGCAGGATGCCAGCCTGGCGCTGACAGGCTGAGGGTTGACGGGTTCGCGCCGCGCCATCTGTACCGGCGGGATGCGCAGCACATCACCCAGAACCAGGCGATAGGTGGCTTCGACGCGTTTCTTGTTGGCGCGCACTTCGCCCTTGCGCAATATCCGGTAAATATGACTTTTGGGAACGCCCTTGAGCCACTTCATCAGATAGTTGTCAATGCGCTGACCTTCGCCGTCTTCGCCTATGGTGACCATAGCAACGGAATTTTTGCCCAATTCATTCATTTTGCTTATACTAGCTGGGTTGTGCCGAGATGGGAACTCATATCATTCGGCCACAGCACGGTTTCAGTAACAAAACAGCCAGAATTTCAATTACTTGTGGGATCTGGCTGATCTGGTTATAACGCTCACCAGTTATTTAAAGTAGCGATAGTCATAATTACGCGCTCTAAACAGGCGATATTTTCAAGTTTTGCCCGAACGATACGCCCCGCATAAGACGCTCCTCCTGGCTGGTTTTGAGCCTGAGTGCGGTGGGGATGAAGCCCGGTTTGGTTCCGGGGTCAGCAAATGTATTTTTGGTTAAGCAGGGCAATTGATTGCGTTGAGAGTAATGCATCATGCTCATGCACAGGTTCTGGTGCCGAACGAAAAAATTTCTGGGAACAGCCCGGTCTTGAAGTTGACTGAAAATCATAACCTAATGATTAAACAGAAATAACTTTCCAGTTTTACAGGTCTTTGATCTGTGAGGCGGGTTGTTTTGCCCCGTGTAGAGCGCGGGGGAAATATGTAATGAAACGTATGCTGTTCAACGCAACTCAGGCTGAGGAGTTGCGCGTCGCGATTGTCGACGGTCAGAAACTGATTGACCTCGATATCGAATCAGCTGGAAAAGAACAACGCAAAAGCAATATCTACAAGGGTGTCATCACCCGCATCGAGCCTTCCCTGGAAGCCGCTTTCATCGACTATGGAACGGACCGTCACGGTTTTCTGCCGTTCAAGGAAGTTGCGCGCAGTTTCTTCAACCTGCCCGAAGGCGCGGAGGTTTCAAAGGCCCGCATTCAGGATGCTCTGAAGGAAGGTCAGGAACTCATCGTTCAGGTCGAGAAGGACGAGCGCGGCAATAAAGGCGCCGCGCTGACCACCTTTATCAGTCTGGCCGGTCGCTATCTGGTCCTGATGCCCAACAACCCCCGTGGCGGTGGCGTATCGCGCCGTATCGAGGGTGAAGATCGCGAAGAATTACGCGAGACCATGTCGCAACTGGATGTGCCTGCCGGCATGAGCATCATTGCCCGTACCGCGGGTATTGGCCGCACCCTCGAAGAGCTGCAATGGGACATGAATTATCTGCTCCAGTTGTGGCGCGCCATTGAAGGGGCCTCCACCATCCAGAGCGGCGCTTTCCTGATTTATCAGGAAGGCAGTCTGGTGATTCGTGCCATTCGCGATTATTTCCAGCCGGATATCGGCGAGATACTGATCGACACCGCCGACGTTTACGAACAGGCCGTGCAGTTCATGAGTCATGTCATGCCCAACAATGTGGGCAAGGTCAAACTCTACACCGATGACGTGCCGCTATTCTCGCGCTTTCAGATTGAGCACCAGATCGAAACCGCATTCTCGCGCGAAGTTTCCCTGCCTTCCGGCGGCGCCATCGTGATCGATCACACCGAAGCGCTGGTCTCCGTGGACGTCAACTCCGCCCGCGCCACACGCGGCACGGATATCGAGCAGACTGCATTCAATACCAATCTCGAAGCGTCGGACGAAATTGGTCGCCAGTTGCGCCTACGTGACCTTGGCGGCCTGGTGGTGATCGATTTCATCGACATGGAAAGTCAGAAGAACCAGCGTGAAGTTGAAAACCGCCTGCGCGATGCGTTGCATCACGACCGTGCACGGGTGCAGATGGGCAAGATTTCCCGTTTCGGCCTGCTTGAACTGTCGCGCCAGCGTCTGCAGCCTTCATTGGGCGAAACCAGCCATATCCCATGTCCGCGTTGCCACGGTACCGGCCATATCCGTGGCGCCGAGTCGTCCGCACTGCACATCCTGCGTATCCTGCAGGAAGAGGCGATGAAGGAGAACAGTTCCGCCATCCATGCCCAGGTGCCGGTGGACGTTGCAACATTCCTGCTCAACGAGAAACGCGCCGATATCTACGGCATCGAATCGCGCCACAAAGTCAGCGTGGTGCTGATCCCCAATATCCATCTTGAGACACCGCATTACTCCATCGTGCGCCTGCGCCATGAAGATGTGGCTGAAGGTGCGTTGCCCAGCTATAAAATGGTCGAACTGCCTGCGGAAACAACAGAAGCTGATGCGCCGTCACAGGAAACCAAGCCACCGCGTCCGCAGGCAGCCGTGCGTGGGATCACCCCGACTCAGCCAGCTCCGACACGGCCTGAACCGGTGCTTGAAATACCTTCCATATTTGGCAAGATCAAGGGATGGCTGCAAAAACTTGGCGCAGCCAAGGAAGAAGTGCCAGTCGAAAAACCCAAGGCGCCATCCCAGCGCGCCCGTCGTCCAGAGCGTGGTCCACGTGAGCCGCGTCAGGGCCAGGAACAGGGTGGACGTGGCCAGCAGCGCCGTGGCGGTGGCCAGGGAGAAGGTCGCGGCGAACGTCCTGAGCGTGCTGAACGTCCTGAACGAGCTGAAGGCCGTGAGCGCGGTGAGGGTCGTGGCGATTTGAGGAAAGAACTTGCGGCCAAGGCCGAACGTAATCCGCAAGGATCTGCAGTCGTGGAAAAGGGGCCTCAGCAGGCCGCAGGCGAAGCCGGAACAGAGGGGGGGCGCGGCAAGCGCAACCGCCGAGGCGGACGACGCGAGCGCGAACGGCGTGAAGAAGGTCGTGCTGCCGGTGACGTGCCGGCTGAAGCCGTAGCAGAGACTGAGAAAAGCGAAGTGATTGTGGCGCCTGTGGCGGTGGAGCAAATCGCTGTGCCGGAAGTGGTGGCGACTGTAGCACCAGCAGCCGTGGTGGAAGCAGCTGCGCCGGTAATGGCACCTGTCGAAATTCCACCATCACAGCCTGAAACGCCGGCTGTGTTGGTGGCGCCCGAAGTCATGGAAGTCAAGGCTGCGGAACCCGAAGTGGAAATCAAGGTGGAGACTCAGGCACCTGTTGCAGTTGAAGCTCCTGAAGTTCCGGTTCAGCCGGCCCCTGCGGAAATTCCGG
Source organism: Gammaproteobacteria bacterium (assembly GCA_018824405.1). GTDB lineage: Bacteria > Pseudomonadota > Gammaproteobacteria > Burkholderiales > Sulfuricellaceae > Sulfurimicrobium. Next base: position 62,621 of record JAHJGO010000006.1, on the reverse strand, counting down.
CAGAGCCGGCTTCGATACTGCAGCAGGTTGAAACCGTGACGGCACCTGTTGAGGTTGAAGCGGAAGCAGAGCAGCCGGCAAAACCCCGTGCGCCGCGTCGTCGCCGTCGCCCGGCTGCTGCCGCAGCTACGGAGAGTGCAGAGGGTGGGCTGGTGCAGGTGGAAACCAAGGCGGAACGCCTGCAGCGTCTGGAAGCCGAGGGCGCTGAAGCAGGCGCTCCAGCTACGCCTAAGCCCCGCTCTTCTCGTCAGAAATCGGCTAAAGCGGAAGTTTCCGAACCCCTCATGCAGGTGGAAACACGCAAATCCGAAGAATCAGTGTAAGCGGGTTCAGGCAATAAAAAAGGCGGCTCCGGCCGCCTTTTTTATTGCCTGCTATTCGGCGAAAAGTTTTCGCTTATTTTTCGAACAGGGCGATAGATTCGACATGCGCAGTATGCGGAAACATGTTGGCCACACCCGCAGCTTTTAGCGTATATCCCTGATCATGCACCAGCAGGGCGGCATCGCGTGCCAGGGTGGACGGATTGCAGGAGATATACACAATGCGTTGCGGGCCGTTGCCCTCCAGCGCCTTGATCAAGTCCGCAGCGCCGTCGCGTGGCGGGTCGATGAGCATTTTGTCGAAATGTCCAAGTGCGGCCAGGCTTTCCGCGGTGGCCTGGAACAGGTCGGCCTGCCTGAATTCCGTCAAGTGTGCCAGGCCATTATATTCGGCGTTGGACACGGCGCGGGCCACCAGCGCGGCACTGCCTTCCACGCCGACGACCGTCGCGCCGCGCCTGGCGATGGGCAGGGTGAAGTTGCCCAGGCCGCAGAACAGGTCGGCGATGCGCTCGCCCGGTTGCGGGTCGAGCAGGGCAAGGGCGCGGCGCACCAGCAGGCGGTTGATTACCGGGTTGACCTGGGTGAATTCGGTGGGCTTGAAAGGCATGGTGATGCCGAACTCGGGCAGGGTGTAGTTCAGGGCTGGCGCATCCAGCGGGTAGAAAGGGTGCGCCGTGTCCGGTCCCTTGGTCTGGGTCCAGAACTGGACCTTGTGCTGATCCGCAAAAGCCTTGAGCAGGCCTTCGTCGGCAGGTGAAAGCGCTGCGAGGATGCGCAGCACCAGCACGTTCACATCCTGCCCAAGGGCGATTTCGATCTGTGGCAACTGGTCGCGGATGGAAAGTTTTTCGACCAGTTGGCCCAGCGGGGAGATCAGGGCGGAAATGTGGGAGGGCAAAACTTCGCAGCAGTGCATGTCGACCACGAAGCCGCTGCGTTTCTCGTGGAAGCCAACCAGAACCTTGCCTTTCTTCTTCGACATGTCCTTCACCGAGATCCTGGCGCGCTGTCGATAGCCCCAGGCTTCGCCGTGGATGGCTTGCAGGATGGATTGCGCCTTGACCTTGCCGATGTGCCACAGGTCGTCTTCCAGCACCCGCTGTTTCACCGCCACCTGGCCGGATTCTTCCAGATGCTGCATGCTGCACCCGCCGCACACTCCGTAGTGCGGGCATTTTGGCATCACCCGCATGAAGCTTGAACGCATGACTTCCCGCAGGGTGGCCATTTCGTAGCTGGGCTTTTTCTTGAATACGGAATAGGTGACTTCCTCGCCCGGCAGTGCGCCTTCGATAAAAACCACCTTGCCATCCACGTGCGTGATGCCACGGCCTTCGTGGTCCAGGGATTCGATGTTAACGATCATGATTCGATGCCAATCGTGTGTCAAAATGGGTCAATAGAAATTGCAGGGAAGTGTTGCCAAGCAGCCAGCCGAGCGCAACGCCCAGGCTGTCTGCCAGTAAGTCCATCCAGTCGGCGGTGCGGTAGCCGCTCCAGCCTTGCAACAGTTCGATGATTCCGCCATAGGCAACACAGGCGAGTGCCAGGCAGATTCGTTGCCAGCGTGCAGAATAGAGCTGGCAGAACCAGCCCATCAGCAGGGCATAGGAGAGCAGGTGTTCCAGCTTGTCGGCATGGGGAAAACGCAATGGCGTGGGCGGTGAGGGGATAAGCGATAAATAGCCGATCAGGAAAATGAGCAGCCAGCCGGCGGCCAGCCATGTCTTGCGGTAAACCATAACGAATCAGGCGGTCCAGGCAGCCAGAAATTCTTGCCAGTGAGCGGCGTCGATCTTGCCTAGCTGGCTGCGTACCAGCTCGCATTCTTCCTGATATTGCGCGGGCGTGAATACGCCACGCATGAGCTGGAAACGCAGAAATACCAGATAGGTGTTGGCCACATCGGTTTCGCAGTAATTGCGGATGGCGGCGATTTCTCCTTTCTGGAATGCGTTCCATACTTTCGAGCCGTCCATGCCCAGTTTTCCCGGGAAGCCGCACAGTTGGGCGATCTGGTCGAGCGGCGCGTTGGCGCGCGGCTGGTAGAGCGCCATCAGGTCCATCAGGTCGAGGTGGCGGGTGTGGTAGCGGCTGATGTAGTTGTTCCACTTGAACTCGCGATCATCTTCACCCATGTCCCAGTAGCGCGGTGCCTGGATGCCGTGCATCAGGGCACGGTAGTGCAGCACCGGCAGGTCGAAGCCGCCGCCGTTCCACGACACCAGTTGCGGGGTGTATTTCTCGATGCCCTCGAAAAAGCGCCGGATGATTTCGGCTTCGCTGTCCTCGGCCGTGCCCAGGCTCCACACGCGAAAGCTGTCGCGCTCGCGCAGGCTGCAGGAGATTGCGACCACGCGATGCAGATGATGTTGCAGGAAGTCTCCGCCGGTGGTCTGGCGGCGTTGCTGGAAAGCGATTTCCGCTACCTGGGCATCCGGGGTGTCCGCGCTCAGGCTGTTAAGCGTGCGCAGTCCTGCAACGTCGGGAACGGTCTCAATGTCGAAAACGAGGGTAGGTGTCATTTGAACTAAGGCGTTAATCCACGGGGTTCACAGAGAAATGCTGCGTGCAATCGCTGTGAACTCTGTGGCAGATGATGAAATCACTTTTTGGTCCAGGCTCCGCTTGCATTCTGGTACCACCAGCCGGAAGCGGCCTTGCTGATCCAGCGCTGGGCAAAAGTGGAGCGCACTTCATCTTCCCATTCGGGGTGCCCGTTGGCGTGGGCGATTTCCCGGTACAGGGCTTTGCGGTCCTGATTTTCCGCGGCCACCAGCGAATTCATCGCCTGCCGCTGGGCCAGAGGGGCGGCGGCCGGGTCGCGCACAGCGACCAGACCGTCGCGCGTCAGGCCTACCGCACCGCTGGCGTAGAAGCCCGCCAGATCGCCATGGCGTTGCTGCATGACATTTTTCAGACTGGTGATGGCGGGCGTGTTGATTTCCAGGTCGGCAGCGGCCAGGGCCAGCGGGGACCACCACAGGGCGAACAGAAATAGCCAGGAAGAAAGACGGGTGAGTGATTTCATTTGGTTTCCCCTTGCGTTTCAGGTTGAGGTTTTTTGCCCTGCTTGAGTTGCCAGATATCGTCGATGATTTTGTCTGCGGCTTTTTCTGCGGCAGCAGCCGGAAAATAGATGTTGATGGTGACGCACCCTGCGGTCGTGCCGCCCAGCAGCAGGGCCGCTGCCAATATGGTCGTTTTCATGTGTTCCTCGCTATTGAACTATGGGCTTGGCATTGCCTTGTGTCACCCGCTGCAGGCGGGCAATCAGTTCATCCCAACTGACGCTGCGATTGTAACCGATTACCGTAATCGCCGGTATGCCGCCCCCTTTGACAATGACGTAACCATTGGGTGCAGGCTCGACACCATCCATCATGCACACGCTGTTGCGCAGCACGCACGAAAGGCCAATCCGGCTATAGCCGAATTCCTCGAAAAATCCCAGAAAGCTGCGCTGAATTGCTGCTGCGGCGCCTGCCCCGCCGAGTGCGGAAATGTTTTGCACCGCGCGTTGCGAAATCTTGCGCGGATAGTTGCCAGGGCTGCTGCGTACAGCGGCATCGAACGTCACCGGCTTCCAGTTGGACAGTTCCAGGCCCTTGACTGTTACATCGATGCGCCCCTGCATGTTGCCGAAGGAAAAGGCGCGCGTCAGCAAGTCGAGGTCAAGATTGCGCATATCGAGGCTGGCCTGCATGCGCGGCGCATGGCCGAGCACATCGAGCAGAACCAGATCCTGAAGTACAGCCGTGCCGTCAAAAGCCTTGACCAGCAGCGCACCATCCAGCGCCAGCTTGCCCGATTCGTAATGCACGCGGGGCACGACGCCGGCCAGGGTGCCGTGCATTTTTGGCAAGTGCAGGGCGCTGGAGAGCTGTTCCATGGATATAGGGGTCAAACCGCCCTCGAATTCCCAGCGCCAGCCTGTTGCTGCCTGGGAGGCTCGAAAATTTTCGATATTGAGGCTACCGCCCAGAATCGGGATCGCAAGCCTGGGAATACTGATGTTTTTGTCCTGCAGGTGAATCGTGCTTTTGAAGCTGCCGATTGGCAGCGCCAGAACCCGCCCGCCGCCAATGTCGAGATCTGCCATGCTTGCCGAGCGGGCGCGCCACGGCAGGGTGAAATGCACGTTGTTCAGTGCGAAGCGCCCTTCCTTATCCTGAAGCGAAACTTTGCTCAGGTTCAGGTCCAGTTCCTGCACTTCTCCGCTGGCGATGCGGCCGGAAAAGCCGACTTTTCCAGCCGCAGTCGTTTTGGCAAGGGCGGTTTTTTCCAGGAAGGGCAGCAGGAAGGTGGCATGCAGCGGGCCAAGGTTCAGCTCTTTACCCTCAAAAGTGGCAGCGGCAAATTGGCGAGAGGCTATGTCCCATACAGCAGAGGCGTTTATCTCGCCGATTGTCGGCCAGTTCAGTACGCCTCGCTCCAGTTCGATGAGCTGCGGGCTGGAGTGGCCACTGGCGACAAGCTGAACGCCGCTACCGCTGACATAAAGCGGGTGCCAGTAGATTTCTCCCTGATCCCACGACACGTGACTCTGCCAGGCCATGTCTTTACGTTCCTGACGTGCCCTGAGCGTCATTTTTACGCTGATTTTTTCCCCGGCATGAAGGCCGCTGGCATCGCTGAAAGCAAGGCTGGCGAGCTGAAGTTCGGCATCGGCTGAAAGCAGTTTTGCACTGCTGCCATTCAGGCGGAGTTTGCCGCTGACGTTTCCCGCGTTTGGGGTGGGGATGTTGGCCGGTAGCCAGGGGGTGGCGTAAGCGATGTCGCCGTTTTCGATGTCAGCCACGATTTTCCAGTGTTTACCCCAGTGCACGTCGATATGCCAGCGCTCCTTTTCGGCGGGGCGGAGATCGAGGCTCAGCTTTTTCGAATTGGGGGAGAAACTGAAGCGCACCGGCCAGTTTTGTTTTCCCTGCAGAACGCCCTGATCGCAGGCAATGGTGTCGTGCTCGATGCGGATTTTCGGGCAGCTCAGATGGATGTTTTTCCAGGTCTGGCCCTGAAGGGTAAGTTCTTCGATGCTCACCGCGAAGCGGTCATTTTCCAGGCTGGCCGCAACCCCCCGAATCTGGAACGAAGGTGAGCCGATATCATCTATGCTCAGGCTGATTTGCTGGCCATGGGCTGAAGGGATGAGACATAACAGGAAGGTCAGGGCAAACAGCAAAGAAAAGGGCCGGCAGTTAAAAACTGCCGGCCCTGATCTGGTGCCGATGACCGGAATCGAACTGGTGACCTTCGCATTACGAATGCGCTGCTCTACCAACTGAGCTACATCGGCGATGGTGCGGATTATATAACGAAAGTTTTCGTGACGGCTATTTCGCGCCCAGATGGGGTTCAAGATGGCGGCGTTTGAGTTCGTGGAAATGCACCATACCATCTTCCAACGTAGAGGGGTAGAGCAGGACATCATTGATGTTCTGAAACACATTACACCATCCAGAGAGCAGGAGCCTGCTCCAGCTCTGCAAGGGCGTTTCGCCCAAATTGAGGCAGGGATTGCCGGGAAAGTGTGTGCGGCTAGCTGTTGGGCTTGCCGTTTATGCCGCAGGTTCGGCGGCGCAGCGGACAGGCGATCTTTATGCCTGACTGTGATGGCTCAGCAGAGCGATATTGGCTGCCAAGTCAAGTATAAAGATTCTTGTAAACCTCTGGTTTAAAATCAAAGCCGGAACTGATATAAAGCACATTATTTTGTCCCAGTTTGGCCCCCGGTGCAATATTCCGGTAAAATTGCAAACTGAATTATTTAACTGGCCTTTCCCGAATTTGGATAGGCTTTTTTTATCCTGCTAAATCTAGTCCTTTAATGAGCCGGCCTGCCAAAAACGCTTCCCCAAAAAGCTTCGAGATTGCACTGACTGAGCTGGAACAGGTCGTCGCTGACATGGAAGCAGGTCAGTTGCCTCTGGAGCAATCGCTTGCTGCTTATCAACGTGGCATGGAGTTGCTCCGCTTTTGTCAGGAGACGCTGCAAGATGCGCAGCAACAGGTAAAAATCATGGAGGCAGGTTCAATCAATGACTTCAGTATAAATGGTGGGAATGCAAGTGCTAGCGAATAGTGATTTCAGTGACTGGGCGCGGCAGCGCCAGATGCATATGGAAACGGTACTGGAGCGAGTGCTGCCCTCTCCGGAGTTGGCGCCACAGCGTCTCCACCAGGCGATGCGCTATGCGGTGCTGGATGGTGGTAAACGGGTACGTCCATTGCTGGCTTTTGCTGCAGGTGAGCTGACCAGCGCTGCCACCGATCGTGTGGAAACCGTAGCTGCAGCAGTTGAACTGATTCATGTCTATTCCCTGGTGCATGACGATCTGCCGTGCATGGACAATGACGCGCTGCGTCGCGGCAAGCCAACTTGTCACGTGGCGTTCGATGAGGCCACGGCGCTGCTGGTGGGTGACAGCCTGCAGTGCCTGGCATTCCAGTTGGTCGCGGAACGTACAGTAGCCCATAGTCCTTCCATTCAGCTCGAACTGATTCGCTTGCTTGCTCTGGCTTCCGGTTCGCGTGGCATGGCGGGGGGGCAGGCGATTGACCTTGAGTCGGTTGGTAAAACCCTGACTCAGCCCGAACTGGAGTTCATGCATATCCACAAGACGGGTGCACTGATTCGTGCGGCAGTGATACTGGGCGCGCATGCCGGAAGCGGGCTGGACTCCTCTCAGCTGGATGCGATCAATCACTATGCCAAGTGTGTCGGGCTTGCGTTTCAGGTGATGGATGACATTCTTGACGTGGAAGCCAGTACTGCCACGCTGGGCAAGACTGCAGGCAAGGATGCCGAGCAGAACAAGCCGACCTATGTCAGTATCCTCGGACTTGAAGATGCGCGCAAACTGGCGGAAGACCTGCATCACAACGCCCTGTCTGCTCTGCTCGAATTTGGTGACAAAGCCAAAAGGCTTGCTCAACTGGCCGATTTTATTGTGCAACGCCAGTCCTGAATGACTTCATTGCTTGAAGCCATCGACAATCCGCAACAGTTGCGGCAGCTGGATCGTCGCCAATTAGCGCAACTGGCTGAGGAACTGCGTCAGTTCATGATTGACAGCGTGTCGCGCACCGGCGGCCACTTGTCCTCCAATCTTGGTACAGTGGAGCTGACGATCGCGCTGCATTATGTATTCAATACCCCGTCCGACCGCCTGGTGTGGGATGTGGGACATCAGACCTATCCCCACAAGATTCTGACCGGCCGGCGCGGAGCCATGAGCCACCTGCGCATGCTGGGCGGCATTGCCGGATTTCCGCGCCGCGATGAGAGCGAATATGACGCGTTCGGTGCCGGACACTCCAGTACTTCCATCAGCGCTGCGCTGGGCATGGCGGTTGCTGCCAAGCAGCAGGGCGAGGATCGGCGTGCCGTGGCGATTATCGGCGATGGCGCCATGACGGCGGGGATGGCGTTCGAAGCGCTGAACAATGCTGGCACGATGGATGCCAATCTGCTGGTAATTCTCAACGACAACGATATGTCGATCTCACCCAATGTGGGTGCGCTCAACAATTATCTCGCCAAGCTGATGTCCGGGCGCTTTTATGCCGCAGCCCGGAAGGCTGGCGAAAAGGTTCTGTCGGTCGCGCCGCCCATTCTTGAGCTGGCCAAGCGCGCCGAAGAGCACATGAAGGGCATGATGATTCCGGGCACGCTGTTCGAGGAATTCGGCTTTAACTACATCGGCCCCATCGACGGACATGATCTGGATGCGCTGATCCCCACGCTGAAAAATATCAGGCAGCTTGAAGGTCCTCAGTTCCTGCATGTGGTCACGAAGAAGGGCAAGGGCTTCAGGCGTGCCGAGGAAGACCCTTGCCTCTATCACGGAGTGGCCAAATTCAATCCTGAAGACGGGGTTGAAGGCAGCAAGCCGGCTGGAGGAAAGTCCTACACCCAGATTTTCGGCGACTGGCTGTGCGATATGGCGCAGGCAGACTCGCGTCTGGTGGGGATCACGCCGGCAATGTGCGAAGGCTCTGGCATGGTGCGTTTTTCTGAGCAGTTTCCGACGCGCTATTTTGATGTCGGTATTGCGGAACAGCACGCAGTGACTTTTGCCGCCGGTCTGGCATGCGAAGGCCTGAAGCCGGTGGTGGCGATCTATTCCACCTTCCTGCAGCGTGCCTATGATCAACTGGTTCATGATGTCGCCTTGCAGAATCTGCCTGTGGTTTTTGCGATCGACCGTGCCGGGCTGGTCGGGGCTGATGGTCCGACGCACGCCGGCAGTTTTGACCTTTCGTTCCTGCGCTGTATCCCCAATATGGTGGTGATGGCGCCGAGTGACGAGAACGAGTGCCGTCAGATGCTCTACACGGCCTTTCATCTCGATCAGCCTGTGGCAGTGCGTTACCCGCGCGGTTGCGGCACGGGTGTTGCGGTCTCCGCCGAAATGTCCGCGCTGCCGGTGGGGCGCGGCGAGATTAAACGTCGTGGCGAGAGAGTGGCAATTCTGGCTTTCGGCAGCATGCTGACGCCGGCATTGCTGGCGGCCGAGGAATTGAATGCCTCAGTGGCCAACATGCGCTTCGTCAAGCCGCTGGACGGGGAAATGATAAGAGAGCTTGCCGCCAGCCATGAACTGCTGGTGACGGTGGAAGAGAATGCTGTCATGGGCGGTGCCGGCAGTGCAGTGGCGGAGAGCCTGCAAAATCAGAATGTGACGGTTAAGCTGCTTCATCTGGGCTTGCCCGACACATTTATCGAGCAGGGCGCAGCCGCGGAATTGCTGGCAAAATGTGGCCTGGATAAGGATGGGCTGGTACGCGCCATCAGAAAAATATTACCCGAGTAGTTTACTCGGCTATTGGAAGTGGTTATACTGGACACCAGCATAACTTCTCGATGTAAGGATTATTAATGAGCAATTGCAACGTTCCCTGTGACGGAACCGTGGCCGCCTGCGAGATCGCAGATGTGCAAGCTTCACACGATACTCGTCAGATCGCGATCGACAAGGTCGGTATCAAGTCCATCCGCCATCCGGTGAGAGTGGCGGACAAGAGCGAAGGCGTGCAGCACACTATCGCCGTTTTCAATATGTACGTGCACCTGCCCCACAATTTCAAGGGCACCCACATGTCGCGCTTTATCGAGATTCTCAACGGCTATGAACGTGAGGTTTCGGTAGAGAATTTTGAAACCATGCTGCGCGAGATGGTGGTGTTGCTGGAAGCGGATTCAGGTCACGTTGAGATGACTTTCCCCTATTTCATCAACAAGACTGCGCCTATTTCCGGTGTGCAGAGCCTGATGGATTACGAAGTCACTTTCACGGGCGAAATCGACCATGGGAAATACCGCCAGACCACCAAGGTGGTCGTGCCTGTGACCAGCCTGTGCCCATGCTCAAAGAAAATTTCAGATTATGGCGCCCACAACCAGCGTTCACATGTCACCATCACGGCGCGCACCAATGAAATGGTGTGGCTTGAAGACATCGTGCGCCTGGTGGAAGACCAGGCGTCGTGCGAAGTTTATGGCTTGCTGAAACGTCCGGACGAGAAATACGTTACCGAACGTGCTTACGACAATCCGAAATTTGTTGAAGATATGGTGCGTGACGTGGCTGCAGTGCTGAACGATGACAAGCGGATCGACGCTTATATCGTCGAGTCTGAAAACTTCGAATCCATCCACAACCACTCGGCCTATGCACTGATCGAGCGGGACAAAACCAAGGCTTGACCAGTTGGAAGAAGTTAAAAAAAATCCCGCGGAATGCGGGATTTTTTTTAACTTCTTCCGGGGCTTAGAAGCGTTTTGTCAGCTCCATGCGGTCTCCCTCTCGTTTCATATTCACACGGTTAAGGAAGCTCATGCCCAGCAGCACAATAGGCAACGGGCCTTCATGCACGATTCCTTCAACGCCGTTAAGGCTGATGTCGCCGACTTTCACACTGTTCAGGCTGACGCGGTACACTCGCGTTACGCCATTGGCGGTTGAAGATAAAGCCTTCTGTCCGCTGAGGTAGGAAATGCCCAGTCGCTTGGCTTCTGTGCTGCCCATGCTGATTGCACTGGCGCCAGTGTCAACGAGGAAGCGGGTGGGGCTGCCATTGATGCTGCCAGTGACAATGAAGTGTCCCTGAGCGTCGGCTGTCAGCGTTGCGCTGGCCTTGCCGTCGGAGTCCTGCACTCCTCCTGTTGAGACACCCTGACCCATTCCCAGGGTTAGCTGTTTCCCGTCGATCTCCAGTACGGCCTGATTTGAATCCGCGCTGATGAGTTTGATTCCTTCCGGCGTTTTTTCGCCTGCCCTGAGCAGTTTTTGTTTGCCGCCATTGATAGTAACAATCGCTTTGCCGCTGAACAGCCCAACCACACTGACATTGGTGGCGTGAGCCGAAGCGGAGAATAAAAGCACTATCAGAAAGGCTAGGCTAGAATGTTGTTTTTTCATAATGCTGGAGACTCCCAGAATGAAACCGGTTGCAATATTCCGTCATGCCCGGAGTGAAGGTCCGGGTTATTTTGCCACATTCCTGGATGAAAATAATATTCCATGGCGTTTGCTCGCAATTGATGAAGGCGAAGCTGTACCGCAAGATGCGCATGCATTTTCAGGCCTGGTGTTCATGGGCGGACCGATGAGCGTCAATGATGATTTGCCATGGATTTCGCCTGTTCTGGCACTGATCCGGCAGGCTGTCGCCGCTGGTATTCCTGTGCTGGGCCATTGTCTCGGTGGACAACTCATAGCCAAAGCGCTGGGTGGGACGGTGGGGTCCAATCCGATCAAGGAGATTGGCTGGGGCGAGGTGGTGGTGGCGGAGAATAACGAGGCTCGCGCATGGTTTGGCGAGACACGTGTTTTCACGGCATTTCACTGGCATGGCGAGACCTTTTCTCTTCCCTCAGGCGCAACCACGATCCTGAGCAGTGCACATTGCCAGAATCAGGCTTTTGTAATGGGCCGCCACCTGGCAATGCAGTGCCATGTGGAAATGACGGAGGAGATGGTGAAAGACTGGTGTGCTATCGGCGCAGAGGAGATTGCTGCGTCTGCAACCAGCCCTGGTGTGCAAGCAGTTGGGGTAATCCAGCAGGATATGCCGACTCGCTTGTCAGGCCTGAATCAGGTCGCGGGAAAGCTCTATCGCCACTGGATCGAAGGCCTGGTGCCGTAAGGTCTCTCCAATTTGTAATTGTTCGCAAGCTCGCGACTGTGCAATAATTTGCGTTTTTCCCAGAATTTCTGTAATGACCGCTCAAACGCTGTACGAAAAATTGTGGCAGTCCCACGTGGTGCACACCGAGTCCGATGGCACCACGCTGCTTTATATCGATCGCCATCTGCTGCATGAAGTAACCAGCCCCCAGGCCTTTGAAGGCCTGCGCCTGGCCGGGCGCAAGCCGTGGCGATTGTCTGCCAACCTTGCCGTGGCGGATCATAATGTCCCTACCACGGACCGCAAGAACGGCATTGCCGATCCCATCTCCCGTCTGCAAGTGGATACGCTGGACCAGAATTGCGATGAATTCGGGATTACCGAATTCAAGATGTCGGATGTGCGTCAGGGCATTGTCCATGTCATCGGGCCTGAGCAGGGCGCCACGCTTCCTGGCATGACCGTGGTATGCGGCGACTCCCATACCAGCACGCACGGAGCTTTCGGCGCGCTGGCGCATGGCATTGGCACTTCCGAAGTGGAGCATGTGCTGGCCACGCAATGCCTGTTGCAGAAAAAATCCAGAACCATGCAGGTCTTGGTGGATGGCGGCCTGGGCAAGGGCGTCACAGCCAAGGATATTGCCCTGGCGGTGATCGGCAAGATCGGTACCGCCGGCGGGACCGGCTACGCCATCGAGTTTGCCGGTGCTGCAATCCGCAGTCTCTCCATGGAAGGACGCATGACCCTGTGCAACATGGCAATCGAGGCCGGCGCGCGTGCCGGGATGGTGGCGGTGGACGACATAACGATCGATTACGTCAAGGGTCGGCCTTTCGCTCCCGCAGGCGAGATGTGGGAACAGGCTGTCGCTAACTGGCGCAACTTGCATAGCGATGAAGGCGCCGAATTCGATAGCGTTGTGGAACTGGATGGCGCGGCCATCAAACCCCAGGTCACGTGGGGAACTTCACCCGAGATGGTCGTCGCGATCGACGATTGTGTGCCTGATCCTGCACGCGAAATCGATCCCGTCAAGCGGGGCGGAATGGAACGCGCGCTGGCCTACATGGGCTTGCAGGCCAATACGCCGATGAACCAGATTGGCGTGGACAAGGTATTCATCGGTTCCTGTACCAATTCCAGGATTGAAGATCTGCGTGCTGCTGCTGCTGTTGCGAAAGGCCGGCGTGTGGCGTCCAGTATCAAGCTGGCGCTGGTTGTTCCAGGTTCCGGCCTGGTGAAAAAACAGGCGGAAGATGAAGGTCTGGACAGGATATTTATCGAATCGGGTTTTGAGTGGCGGGATCCAGGTTGTTCCATGTGTCTGGCAATGAATGCCGACCGTCTGGAAGCAGGTGAACGTTGCGCTTCAACCTCGAACCGCAATTTTGAAGGCCGCCAGGGACCTGGTGGGCGAACCCATCTGGTCAGCCCTGAAATGGCGGCTGCCGCAGCGATTGCTGGTCATTTTGTGGATGTGCGGGAATTTTAGGAGACAGAACTCATGAACAAGATTGTTGCGCTGATTTCACTCAAGGTTTTTCTTCTGGTTGCGATTACCGGAGGCGTCATGCTCAGTATGGGCGGTTGCAATACTGTGCAGGGCCTGGGAAAGGATGTTTCCAAGCTGGGTGACAAGATCGAGAACAAAGCCGAAGAAAAAAAGAAATACTAAATGGATAAATTTACCATTCTGGACGGATTGGTGGCCCCGCTGGATCGCCCCAATGTCGATACCGACGCCATCATCCCCAAGCAGTTCCTGAAATCCATCAAACGCAGCGGGTTCGGGCCAAACCTGTTTGACGAGTGGCGCTATCTCGATCATGGCGAGCCCGGCATGGATAACTCCGGTCGACCACTCAACCCGGATTTTGTGCTCAATCAGGCGCGCTATCAGGGCGCAGAGATTCTTGTCGCGCGTGAAAATTTTGGTTGCGGCTCAAGCCGGGAGCATGCGCCCTGGGCGCTGCTGGATTACGGTTTTCGCGCCGTGATCGCGCCCAGTTTTGCAGATATCTTTTTCAATAACTGTTTCAAGAACGGTATTCTGCCCATCGTTCTGGGGGCTGCTGAAGTGGATCAGCTTTTCAGCGAAACCTTTGCTGAGGAGGGTTATCGCCTGACGGTCGATCTGGAAGCGCAAAGCGTCTCCACCCCGAATGGGCTGGTATTCAACTTTGCGGTTGATCCGTTCCGCAAGTACTGTCTACTGAACGGACTGGATGATATCGGCCTGACCCTGCAGCATGCTGACAAGATCAGGGCTTATGAAGAGCGGCGGCGCCAGTCGGAGCCATGGGTGTTTAACTAGCGATCAGCAATCAGCTTTCAGCGGTCAGCTGTGAAAAGCTCCGCTTGAAGGCTGGTTGCTGAAAGCTGATTGCTGAAAGCTATCAATCATGAAAATTGCAGTATTGCCAGGCGATGGAATCGGGCCGGAAATCGTTACCCAGGCCGTAAAGGTACTGAAAGCGCTGGCCAGCGACGGCCTGAAGATCGAACTGGAGCAAGCGCACATCGGCGGTGCCGGCTACGATGCGGCAGGCGACCCCCTGCCTGAAGTTACAATGAAACTGGCGCAGGCTTCGGATGCCGTATTGCTGGGTGCCGTGGGTGGTTGGGAATACGACAAACTGCCGCGCCCGATGCGTCCGGAGCAGGGCCTGTTGCGTATCCGCAAGGGTATGGGTGTATTTGCCAATCTGCGCCCGGCGCTGCTCTATCCGGAACTTGCCAGTGCTTCAACCCTCAAGCCTGAAGTGGTGTCCGGGCTGGATATCATGATCGTGCGCGAGCTGACGGGCGACATTTACTTTGGCCAGCCGCGCGGCATACAGGTTAATGACAAGGGCGAGCGCGAAGGCATCAATACCATGCGTTACTGTGAATCCGAGATCCGCCGGATCGCCAAGGTCGGCTATGAGATCGCGATGAAACGCAGTCGCAAGATGTGTTCAGTGGACAAGGCCAATGTGCTGGAAACCACCGAGCTGTGGCGCGAGATCGTTACCGAAATGAACAAGGATTATCCTGAAGTCGAGTTGTCGCACATGTATGTGGACAACGCGGCGATGCAGCTGGTGCGCGCACCCAAGCAGTTCGACGTGATGATTACCGGCAATATTTTTGGCGACATCCTTTCAGATGAGGCGTCCATGCTCACCGGTTCCATCGGTATGCTGCCTTCCGCATCGCTGGACGCCAACAACAAGGGCCTGTACGAACCCAGTCATGGCTCCGCGCCGGACATCGCGGGCAAGGACATCGCCAACCCGCTGGCCACCATTCTCTCGGCGGCAATGATGCTGCGCTTCACTTTTGGCAACGAGGAAGGTGCGACCCGGATCGAGAACGCGGTGAAGAAAGTGCTGGCGCAGGGCTATCGCACGGTGGATATTTACACCGAAGGCACACAGAAGACATCGTGCAGCGCCATGGGTGATGCCGTGGTGAAGAACCTGTGAAGCGAATATTTTAGAGCTTCATTTTTCCAAAAATTTTAGAATTTCGAGGTTATCAAAATGATGCGAGTAGGTCTGATCGGCTGGCGTGGCATGGTGGGTTCGGTGTTGATGCAGCGCATGCGCGAAGAAAAGGATTTCGAGGTGATCGATCCGGTATTCTTCACCACCTCCAATCCCGGCGGCAAGGGCCCGGACATCGGCAAGGACGTGTCGCCGCTCAAGGACGCGAAGGACATCAATGAACTCAAGTCCATGGATGCCATCATTTCCTGCCAGGGTGGCGATTACACCAAGGAAGTGTACGGCGACCTGCGTGCCGCCGGCTGGCAGGGCTACTGGATCGACGCTGCCTCCACGCTGCGTATGAAGGACGATGCGATCATCATTCTCGATCCGGTCAACAAGAACGTAATCAAGGATGGCCTGGCCAAGGGCGTCAAGACCTATGTGGGCGGAAACTGCACCGTCAGCCTGATGCTGATGGCGATTGGCGGTCTGTTCGACAAGGGCCTGATCGAGTGGATTAGCCCCATGACCTACCAGGCCGCATCCGGCGCCGGTGCGCGCAATATGCGCGAATTGATCCAGCAGATGGGCGCGATTAACGGCGAGGTAAAGCCGCTGCTCGACGATCCGGCTTCCGCCATCCTGGAAATCGATCGCAAGGTTGCGGATTTTATCCGTTCCGATAGTTACCCGGTTGACGCCTGGCCAGTGCCGCTGGCGGGCTCGCTGATTCCGTGGATCGACGTGGCGCTTGAATCGGGTCAGAGCAAGGAAGAGTGGAAGGCGCAGGTGGAGTGCAACAAGATTCTCGGCCGCTCCGGCAACCAGATCCCGATCGACGGCCTGTGCGTGCGCATCGGTGCGATGCGCTGCCACAGCCAGGCGCTGACCATCAAAATGACCAAGGATGTGCCGCTGGACGAGATCCACGCGATCATCGCTGCACATAACGACTGGGTGAAGGTGGTGCCGAACGACCGTCAGATCACCATGGAACAGTTGACCCCGGCGGCAGTCACCGGCACGCTGACCGTGCCGGTCGGTCGCATGCGCAAGCTCAATATGGGGCCACAGTACCTTTCTGCCTTCACCGTTGGCGACCAGTTGCTGTGGGGGGCTGCCGAGCCGCTACGTCGTATGCTGCGAATCCTGATTGAAGCCTGACGTGGATTTAAGACCAGTTTGAAAAAAACCCGCCAGAGAAAACCGGCGGGTTTTTTTATTAACTTTATTATATTGTTTCTCTAATCTATTGTTTCTTATAAAGAGATTGATTCCACCTGACATATAAGTTTAGCTTGCATCCCTAACTATATGATGTTAAGTTATTTAACGTAACCAAAATGATGGAATGAGGATGGCATGGTGCGCACATTCAAATTAAAACCGTGGGTTTATGCAGGCCTGTTGGCACTGTCGCCAATGACCGCGGATGCAGCTGGACTTGGGCGGTTAACAGTCACTTCTGCGCTAGGCCAGCCCTTACGGGCAGAAATCGAGCTGGTATCAGTCCAGAAGGATGAACTTGGCTCCATTGCCGCTCGCCTGGCTTCGGCTGATGCTTTCAGGGAGGCCCGCCTGGAGCGAAGTGCTTTCTTGCAGGATATAAAGTTCAGTGTCGAACAAAAACCAGATGGGGTATCGGTTATCAGGCTTGCCTCTACCCAGCCGATCAACGAGCCCTTTCTGGATGTGCTGGTTGAGCTGAACTGGGCGGCCGGTCGTTTGCTGCGAGAATATACTGTACTGCTTGATCCCCCAGGATTTTCTCCGACGCAGAGTGCTCAAGCGGTTTCAGCTCCAGCGGTTAAATCCGTAATGGTTCCGGACCCGCAATCCGGGAGCGTCGTTCCTGTTCCCGAAGCAATCGCCAAAGACGATGCAGGCAAATCTGCCAAGGCCGGAAAGCCCGAGAAAAAGCGGCTTGAATCCGGGCAGGGCGCAGCCGAGGTCGGCAGTTACGGCCCGGTAAAAAAAGGCGATACGCTGACTGGGATTGCTACTCAGTTTAAGCCTGAGGGATACAATCTGGAGCAGATGCTGGTAGCACTGTATCAGGCTAATACTCAGGCGTTCTCCGGTAAGAATATGCACCGGCTTAAAGCAGGGCAGATCCTGCGTATCCCGGACGAGCAGGAAATTGCGTCAGTAGGACGTGCCGATGCCAATCGTGAGTTGAAAGCGCATACGGCGGACTGGAAAGCCTACCGCCAGAAATTGGCGGCTGCCGTGGACGAAGCGCCAGAGCCGAAAGATGAAGCATCCAAACAGATGGCCAAGGGCAAGATCACCACGGCTGTTGAAGACAAAGCGGCGCCGCCACCGGCCCCTAGCAAGGATGTGCTGAAAGTCACCAAGGGCGAGGCGGCAAGCGGCAAGGAAGTTCAGTCGCTGCAAAGCAAGGTTCAATCGCTGCAGGAAGAAACGACCGCGCGCGAAAAATCGCTCAAGGAAGCGAACGAGCGTATTGGCTCGCTGGAAAAAAATATCAAGGAAATGCAGCAGCTCATCGAGCTGAAAAACAAGAATCTGGCTGATCTGCAAAAACAGTCGGAAGTAAAACCCGAACCTGCAGCAGCTCCAAAGGAAGTCGAAAAGCCAGCAGAAGCACCAGCCAAGCCGGTCGAACCCGTGACTGCGCCGGTAGAGGCGCCCAAGCCGGAAATGGAGCAACCGGACGCCAAGCCCAAGGAAAAGCCAGCTAAACCCATAGTTGCGCCAGCGGCGGAACCAGAGCTGCTGGACACCTTGATGGGCAACCCCTTATATCTGGCGGGTGCCGCGGGTGCTTTGGTGCTGCTCGGTGGCGGAGCGCTGATTGCTATTAACCGTCGGCGCAGGAAGAGCTTGTCCAGTTTTGAGGACAGTATTCTCACCGGCGGCGACCTCAAGGCAAACACCGTGTTTGGTGAAACCGCAGGTGGCGTGGTAGACACCGGGGATACCTCCTTCCTTACCGATTTCAGCCAGGCAGGTCTGGGCACGATCGATACAAATGATGTCGACCCAATTGCCGAGGCCGAGGTGTATATGGCTTATGGCCGCGATGCACAGGCCGAGGAAATTCTTAAAGAGGCGATGGTCAAGGACTCGAGTCGTCATGAAATTCATCTCAAGCTGTTGGAAATCTACGCAGCGAGAAAGAATCTCATCGTATTTGAAACCCTTGCAGGTGAGTTGTATGCCGCGATTGGCGGCAAGGCCAGTCCGTTGTGGGATAAGGCTGCCGAGATGGGGCGTGCACTTGACCCCAATAATCCACTTTATGCGGCGCATGAGGGTGGAGCCGCAAAAGCACTTCCGGAAAGTGCGGCTATCACTGCACCAGTGGCAGCTGCAGAGATGCTCGGTGGGGTCGATCTGAATGAGCCTACTCAGGGTTTGATGGGGGAGGAAGAGCCTGCAGAGGATTTGTCGCCAGATCTGGATTTTGGCGTGGATGAAACGGTAGCCGAGGCCGAAGCGGCGATGCCATCAGAAACACTGGAGGACACCAAAACCCCGGCGGCAACACAAGAACCCCTGGAAGAAGAGGGTGGCGCGCTTGAATTCAATCTGGATGCCTTTGCCGAGGAGCCAGCTGCAACGGTTGCGTCGGCGGAATCGGCACCCGAGAGCGAAGCAAATGAAGCACTGGAGTTCGATCTTGGGGATCTGATCCCTCCTCAGCCTGTGAGCGAGGCTGTCGAAGCAGAAACTGTGGAGGCTAAAAAGCCCTCAGTAGATTCCGAGACAGGTGGACTTGAGATTGATCTGGATGCATTGAAGGCTCCATCGGATGAAGTGGAAACTTCCAAGCCGGTTGTTGCCGAAGAAACCCCGGATTTTTCTTTCGAACTGCCAGAGGCTGAGCCGACTCCTGAAGACGAAGCACCTGTTATGCCTGAAGCAGAGGAAGAGACTATAGATATTGGCTCGACACCACTTCCGGAAGAAGAAGCTCACCTGGATTTCAATTTCGACCTGGAAACTGAATCACCGTCCGTAGCTGAAGAAAAGGCCCCGGCAACGATGCCGGAACTGGATCTGTCCGGAATCAGTCTCGACCTTGATGAGCCCGCGGCTGCCGTTGGAGCTGTCGAGTCTGAAATGGACGAAAGCGGAGTTGGAGAAGTGGCAACCAAGCTTGATCTTGCTCGCGCCTACGTGGAAATGGGTGACAAGGAAGGTGCGAAGGAAATCCTGGAAGAAGTGTTAAAAGAAGGGAGCTCTCAGCAACAGGCCGACGCGAATCAGTTACTCGCGTCTCTCTGATTTGTGAGTGATGTTGGACGCCCTCCACAGTGACGCTGTGGAGGGCTTTTCGTTTCTTGACTGTGACTATTTTTCCACTTCATCCTGCGACTAAAATTCTGATCTGGCTTGGTTTTGCGATTGCCATTCAAGGGTTCGGGGTCGAGCCGCTAACACTGTTCTCCATAGTGGCGGCACTATTGCTGGCGATCCGCAATACTGGCGCGCTCCTCATGGTGCGGCGTGCCCGCTGGTTGTTATTGTCATTGCTGATTATCTATTCGTTTGCCACGCCGGGCGATGCCTTGTTGCCCGTGATGGGTGAGTTCAGCCCATCGCTTCAGGGGGTTCACGGGGGTGTCATGCAGGCTTGGCGTCTGCTTCTATTGCTGCTTACGCTGGGAATGTTGTTGCAGTCTTGCACCCGGAATAGCTTGCTTGCTGGTCTTTATGTCTTGATGCGGCCGTTCAGTATCCTTGGATTTAATCCGGATCGGATAGCCGTGCGACTTTGGCTAACGCTGCAATATGCTGAACAGCAACCAAAGCGAAACGTTCAGGGGTGGTGGAGTGAACTGGGTTCTGCCCTTGCATCTGCTCCGGATGCTGATACCAGCATTACCCTGACGTTGCCAGCATTTTCGTGGCGGGATGTCTTTGTCCTGTTGCTCGCGTCATCCCTTCTGGGGTGGGTCTTGTGGTGAAAATCGCGCTTGGGCTGGAATATGACGGTAGTGCCTTTTGTGGCTGGCAGAGCCAGTCTGAGGGCTGCGGCATTCAGGATGCGCTGGAGCATGCCCTTGCTGAAATTGCCGGTGAGCCGATTCGGGTGCATGCCGCTGGCCGTACAGATACCGGGGTGCATGCGTTGGCCCAGGTGGTGCATTTCGAAACCTCTGTCGTGCGCCCTGAATCGGCGTGGGTGCGTGGTTGCAATGCTTTTTTGCCTGACAGCGTCAGTATATTGTGGGCATGCAAGGTGGCGGATGACTTTCATGCCCGTTTTTCCGCTCAGGGGCGTCAATATCGGTATCTGCTGCTCAATCACCCTGTTCGTCCGGGACTGTTTGCCGGGAAAATGGGCTGGTTTCATGCGCCGCTTGATCTTGAGTTGATGCTCGAGGGGGCGAATCACCTGCTGGGCGAACATGATTTCTCCGCCTTCCGCGCATCGGGTTGCCAGGCAAAATCTCCCGTGAGGCATTTGCGGCGCCTCACGCTTGAGCGACAGGGTGATGTCCTGATTTTCGATCTTGCCGCCAATGGTTTTTTGCACCATATGGTGCGCAATATTGTGGGTAGCCTGGTGTATGTGGGCAAGGGTAAATATCCTCCTGAGTGGATTGCCGAGCTACTGCAACACGTAGATCGGACCCGTGCCGCCCCCACCTTCTCACCGGATGGCCTCTATTTTTCCGGGGCCGAATATGATCCGAAATGGAATTTACCCGGCGCGGGCCGGATGCTGAGTTTTGGATTAGAATACCCGCCCTGAACCGAAATTCTTAAGTAATCTCATGACCCGCTCCAAAATCTGTGGTATTACCCGCGCTGAAGATGGTGTTGTTGCCGCGCAGCATGGTGCCGATGCGATCGGACTGGTTTTTTACCCGCCCAGCCCCCGCTACGTTACGCTGGCGCAGGCTACTGCCATTGTGGCTGCATTGCCTCCATTTATTACGACCGTGGGTCTGTTCGTCAATCCGGATGCGACTGAAGTCGAGGCGGTGCTGGGTGAGTTGCGCCTGGATCTTTTGCAATTTCATGGCGATGAAACGCCCGAGTTCTGCGCCAGTTTCGGTGTGCCTTATCTCAAGGCGGTACGCGTCAAACCCGGTGTGGATTTGATACAATACGCAATTCGTTTCCGTGGCGCCAAGGGCTTGCTGCTGGATGCCTTTGTCGAAGGCAAGGCTGGCGGCACCGGAGAATCTTTTGATTGGGGCCTGATTCCGGATGCTTTGCCCTTGCCGGTAATCCTGTCGGGTGGCCTGGGCCCGGCTAATGTCAAAGCCGCTATAGAACGGGTCAAGCCCTGGGCAGTGGATGTATCGAGCGGCGTCGAAGCCAGCAAGGGCATAAAGGATGCGGCCAGAATCGCCGCATTCATGCGGGAAGTGCGCAAGGAGTGTGTATAAGTGCAAATGTATGATCTACCGGACCAACATGGTCATTTCGGTCCCTATGGCGGTGTTTTCGTCGCTGAAACCCTGATCGAGGCGCTGGATGAACTGCGCATTGCCTATGAGCAATGCCGCAAGGATCCCGAGTTTCAGGCGGAGTTCGTGCGCGAGCTCAAGCACTATGTCGGTCGTCCAAGCCCGATCTATCACGCCAGTCGCTGGTCGGAGCATCTCGACGGAGCGCAGATCTACCTCAAGCGCGAAGATCTCAATCACACCGGCGCCCACAAGATCAACAACACCATCGGTCAGGCCCTGCTGGCCCGGCGCATGGGCAAGAAGCGCGTCATCGCCGAGACCGGCGCAGGCCAGCACGGAGTGGCATCTGCCACGGTGGCGGCACGCTATGGCCTGGAGTGCGTGGTTTACATGGGCAGCGAGGATATCAAGCGTCAGGCTCCCAACGTCTATCGCATGAAATTGCTGGGTGCTACGGTGGTGCCGGTGGAGTCCGGGTCGAAAACGCTCAAGGATGCCCTGAACGAGGCCATGCGCGATTGGGTCACCAATGTAGAAAGCACCTTCTACATTCTTGGCACTGCGGCAGGCCCGCACCCCTATCCCATGCTGGTGCGCGATTTCCAGTGCGTGATTGGCGAAGAGGCCAAGGTGCAGATGCCGGAAATGATCGGCCGCCAGCCGGATGCTGTGATCGCCTGCGTCGGCGGCGGTTCCAATGCGATCGGGATCTTCTACCCTTATGTCCCGGTGGATGGCGTCAAATTGATCGGCGTTGAGGCGGCGGGCCTGGGGCTGGCCAGCGGCAAGCATGCTGCCCCGCTCAATGCGGGCAAGGTGGGTGTGCTGCACGGTGCGCGCCAGTACCTGATGCAGGATGCCAATGGACAGATCATCGAAACTCATTCCATTTCCGCCGGTCTGGACTATCCCGGCGTGGGGCCGGAGCACTGCTGGCTCAAGGACAGCGGACGTGCCGAATATGTTGCGGTCACCGATGACGAAGCCTTGCGCGCCTTTCATGACCTGTGCCGTTTCGAAGGCATCATTCCGGCCCTGGAATCGAGCCACGCCCTGGCCTATGCCGCCAAGCTGGCGCCAACACTACCCAAAGACAAAGTGCTGCTGGTTAACCTGTCCGGCCGTGGCGACAAGGATATGAACACGGTGGCCGAGCTGTCGGGTATCAAGTTTTAACAACGGAATTTTCATGTCACGCATTGAAGCTACATTCAAGAATCTTCGTGGTCAGGGCAAAAAAGCGCTGATTCCTTTCATCACCGCCGGCGACCCATCTCCCGCCCATACTGTGCCCTTGATGCACAAGCTGGTTGAAGCGGGCGCGGATATCCTCGAACTGGGAGTGCCATTTTCAGACCCCATGGCGGACGGCCCGACTATTCAACGCGCCAGTGAACGTGCCCTGAAGCATGGTGTTGGCCTGAAGGACGTTCTGGTACTGGTGGCAGAGTTTCGCAAGATCAACCCGACGACCCCGGTGGTGCTGATGGGCTACGCCAATCCGATCGAGGCCATGGGTTATGAACAGTTCGCCGAGGCGGCCGGAAGCGCGGGCGTGGATGGCGTGTTGACGGTGGATTATCCGCCGGAAGAGTGTGCCGAACTGGCTGCTGCTCTGCAGCAGCGCGATATCGACATGATTTTCCTGCTTTCGCCAACCACGCCGGACAAGCGTTTCCAGTTGGTGGCGAAGATGGCACGAGGTTTCATTTATTACGTATCTCTCAAGGGAGTGACAGGCTCGGCAAATCTGGATCTGCAGGAAGTCAGCCGGAAAATCCCTCTTATCCAGGCTGCTGCCAGCCTGCCGGTGGGTGTCGGTTTTGGCATTCGTGATGGAGAAACAGCCAGAGCGGTTGCACAGTTTGCAGATGCGGTGGTGATTGGCAGCCGTATCGTGCAGGAAATTGAAAATTCACCGGCAGATGCCGTGGCGCAAAACGTGTTTGCCCTGGTCAAGGGTATCCGCACTGTCATGGACACTAAATAACCGGCCACCCGCTTTAAAGTTGTCATGCATACTACTGACATCTAGCCGCGGATAGCCAATAGCTAAAAGGATAAATCATGAGCTGGTTCCAAAAGCTACTTCCCCCCAAAATCAAGCGCAAGATCAGCAGCGATATCAAGAAGTCCGTGCCCGAAGGGCTGTGGAGCAAGTGTCCGACCTGCGAATCGGTGTTGTACCGGACCGATCTGGAAAAAAATCTCGAGGTATGCCCGAAATGCAGCCATCATTACCGCATTTCTGCGCGTACCCGGCTGCATTTCCTGCTTGATGCCGAGGGTCGTCAGGAAATCGGTGCCAGTGTGACGCCGGTCGACAGCCTGAAGTTCAAGGACAGCAAACGCTATACCGAGCGTCTTGTGGATGCGAAGCGGGATACAGGCGAGACGGATGCGCTGGTGGTGATGCAGGGCAGCATTAAAGGTGTCCAGCTCGTGGCGGCTGCTTTTGAATTCAAGTTCATGGGCGGATCCATGGGTTCGGTGGTGGGCGAGCGTTTTGTGCGCGGCGTGGATGTGTGTCTGGAAAAGCAGTTGCCCTTTGTGTGTTTTTCCGCCAGCGGAGGCGCACGCATGCAGGAAGGTTTGCTGTCCCTGATGCAGATGGCGAAAACCAGCGCAGCATTAGCCAAACTGGGCGATGCGGGTCTGCCTTTCATTTCGGTGCTCACCGATCCCACCATGGGCGGCGTGTCCGCCAGTTTTGCCATGCTCGGTGACATTATCGTGGCGGAACCCAATGCGCTGATCGGTTTTGCAGGGCCGCGCGTGATCGAGCAAACGGTGCGCGAAACCTTGCCGGATGGCTTTCAGCGCGCCGAATTCCTGGTTGAACATGGCGCTGTGGACCTGATTGTCGACCGCCGCCAGATGCGCGACCGACTTGCCAATCTGCTGACCATGATGTCACGGATGCCTGCCGCGGCCTGAAATCAGGCATGACTGAGGTGTCGTCAACTTTACACGTGTCTACTACGCCTCATTCAGCAGTACCCAGCCCACAGCGCTCGCTATCGGCCTGGCTTGAATATCTTGAACGGCTGCACCCGAAAACCATCGAACTGGGCCTGGAACGGGTCAGCCAGGTCAAGAATCGCCTGCAACTCGATCCTGCCTTCCCCATCATTACAGTCGGCGGCACCAATGGCAAAGGCTCCACCTGCGCCATGCTGGAAGCCATTCTTGTCGCAGCGGGATACAAGTCAGGTCTGTATACTTCGCCCCATCTGCTGCGCTATAACGAACGTGTGCGCATTGCAGGGCAGGAAGTGTCTGATCATGCCTTATGTGAAGCCTTTGCTGCAGTGGAGGCTGCCCGTGGCGAAATTTCGCTGAGCTACTTCGAATTTGGAACCCTGGCGGCCATTTGGTTGTTTCAGCGGCAACAGGTCGATGTGGCCATCCTGGAAGTGGGTCTGGGTGGTCGGCTCGATGCCGTGAATGCCTTTGATGCTGACTGCGCCATCGTGACCAGCGTGGATCTCGATCACATGGACTATCTCGGTGATAATCGTGAAATCATCGGTTGGGAAAAGGCTGGAATTTTTCGGGCAGGAAAACCTGCCGTATGCTCGGACGCCAGTCCGCCGCACCGCCTGCTGGAGCATGCTGGGCAAATCGGTACCAGACTGAAGCTGATTAACAAGGATTTTTTTGCTCGGCCTGAATCCTCCCAATGGCAATTCGCAAGCCATGTCGGCTGGCACCTGAGCCTGCCATTCCCGGCCTTGCGCGGGACTTACCAGCTGGATAATGCCAGTGCCTGTATTGCGGCTCTGGAAATGCTCAGGGAGCGGCTGCCTGTGACGCCCGATGATATCCGTCGCGGTCTGCTGGAGGCAGTTGTCCCCGGGCGCTTCCAGGTGTTGCCTGGGCGTCCTGCCGTGATTCTTGACGTGGCGCATAATCCGCATGCCGCGCGTGCGCTGGCGGCCAATTTGCGCCAGATGGGGCAGAGCGGCAGAACTCTCGCAGTGTTTGCCATGCTGGCGGACAAGGATGTCAGTGGAGTGGTCGCCGCGCTGCAGGATGTGATTGACCTGTGGTTGGTATCCGGGATTGATCATCCGCGCGGGATGGAGGCGGAAGAATTGGCAACTCATGTGGGTGATGCAGCGCATCAAGTGTTCCCGGATATCGCTGCCGCTTATCGCCATGCCTGCCAAATTGCGGGTGAAGATGATAGAATTGTGGCCTTTGGTTCGTTTCATACCGTAGCCGAAATCATGCAGCAACTCAGGCCCACTTTTTCATCAACGAGCGCATAGACTGAATGGCAAACCAGCCTTCCCCCACTGTTGAAGAACTTCAACTTCGCAAGCGCGCTCGCCGCCGTCTGATTGGCGCGATCACGCTGGTTGTCCTGATGGTCACGGTACTGCCCATGATACTTGATGACGAACCCAAGCCCGTTGGGCAGGACATCGCCATCAACATCCCATCCCCTCAAAGCACGGGTACCACGTTCAAGGCATCTCCTGCACCCGTGCCGTCGAGGTCTTTGCCTGCTGAAATTCCGCCACCAGTACAACTCGCTGCTCCTACCGAGTCCAGGAAGCCCATTGCTGCAGTTGAAAAAGCGGAGCTTGAACCCAAGCCGAAGCCAGCGCCTGTCATAAAGCCACAGGAAGCCAAGCCTGTTGCCAAGGCGCCTGAGCCGCAACAGGCCGGTGGTGGCAGTTATGTGGTTCTACTCGGTGCATTTCTGGGCGAGGCTAATGCCATTCAGCGGCAGGCCAAGCTGAAAGAGGCCGGCGTCAAATATTACGTGGAAAAAATCAAATCGCCTGCAGGCGAGAAAACCGCCGTTCGCGCCGGACCCTATCCAAGCCGTCAGGAAGCCGAGCATGTGCTGGCCAAGCTCAAGACAGCAGGTATCCAGGATGGCATGGTGGCCGAGAAAAAGTAATGTTTAAGGTCTGACATCCAAGACGAATGACGGTTTTTGATTACACGGTATTGCTGATTGTCGGGCTTTCCATCCTGCTAAGCGTGATGCGTGGGGCGGTGCGTGAAATTCTCGCGCTGGCTTCGTGGGTAGTGGCTTTTCTGGTGGCCAATACCTATGGCGTGTGGCTTTCAGGGCACCTGCCGTCAGCGATTCCGGGTGAGCCACTGAAACTGCTGGCGGCTTTTGTGATCCTGTTTCTGATCATTCTGTTGTTGATGAGCCTGTTCTCTATTGCTCTGTCTGAACTGGTCAAAACCGTTGGACTGGGTTCTTTTGATCGCGGTCTCGGCGCTATTTTCGGCTTTTCACGAGGCCTGCTGATTGTGATGGTGCTGGTGCTGTTGTCCGGACTGACTTCCTTGCCGCACCAGCAGTTCTGGCGCGATGCAATGTTCAGTGCTCCGCTGGAAGCATTGACCATGAAAGCCAAGGTCTGGCTACCGGATGATTTTGCCAAACGGCTTAGTTACGAATAACCCCTGAAATAGGCTCCAAACCATGTGTGGAATTCTCGGTGTAGTCGCTAAAACTCCAGTCAACCAGTTGCTTTACGATGGGCTGCTGGTTTTGCAGCATCGCGGTCAGGATGCTGCGGGCATCGTGACCAGCGATGGCCACACATTTCACATGCACAAGGCCAATGGCCTGGTCGCGGATGTGTTCCGTACCCGTAACATGCGCTCCTTGCTGGGAAACATGGGGATTGCCCATGTGCGCTATCCCACCGCCGGCGATGCTTTTTCATCGGCCGAAGCCCAACCTTTCTACGTCAATTCTCCTTTTGGCATCGTGCTGGCTCACAACGGCAATCTGACCAATGCGGACCAGTTGCGTCATGACCTGTACCGTCTCGATTTGCGCCACATCAATACCACGTCCGACTCGGAAGTGCTGCTCAATGTGCTGGCACATGAACTGCATGCCTGCACATACAACGATCAGCTTGACCCTGAAGCTATTTTCAAAGCGGTGGCCGGGGTGCATCGCCGCTGCCGTGGCGCTTATGCCGTGGTGGCAATGATTTCCGGCTATGGCATGGTGGCTTTCCGCGATCCCCACGGAATCCGTCCGCTGGTGGTGGGGCGTGCCGAAACTGTGAACGGCCCGGAATATCTGGTGGCCTCCGAAAGTGTTGCCCTGGATGTGCTGGGCTACAAGCTGATTCGCGATATCGAACCTGGTGAAGCTGTTCTGGTCGATGAGAGCGGCAACTTCTTCAGCCAGCAGTGTGCCGAAACCAGCGCACTCAACCCCTGTATTTTCGAATATGTGTATCTGGCGCGTCCGGATTCGGTCATTGATGGCATTTCGGTGTATGAAACCCGTTTGCGCATGGGCGTCAGCCTGGCTGATAAAATCAGGCGCGAGTTTGGCGAGCTGGATATCGACGTGGTCATCCCGATTCCAGACACCAGTCGACCCAGCGCCCTGCAACTGGCGAACCAGTTGGGTGTGCCTTACCGCGAAGGATTCATCAAGAACCGCTACATCGGTCGCACCTTCATCATGCCAGGCCAGTCGCTGCGCAAGAAATCGGTGCGCCAGAAGCTCAATGCCATCGGTATCGAATTCCAGGGCAAGAACGTGCTGCTGGTGGACGATTCCATCGTGCGCGGCACCACCAGCAAGCAGATCGTACAGATGGCTCGCGAAGCCGGTGCGAACAAGGTTTATTTTGCCTCTGCTGCACCGCCAGTGCGCTTCCCCAATGTCTATGGCATCGATATGCCGACCCGTGCAGAGTTGCTTGCCACTGACCGCACGGACGAGGAAATCGCACAGGAAATAGGGGCCGATGCGGTGATCTATCAGGATATAGAAGCACTGGTCGAGGATGTACGCTCTGCGCGTCAATCCATTACCCACTTCGATACCTCCTGCTTCAATGGCGAATACATCACAGGCGACATCACGCCGGAATACCTCGCCGAGATCGAAGATGCACGCGGCAGGCCCAAGGCGCCGGGCGCCGGACTGGCCAGCCGTCAGCTTGATCTGAATCTGAACGAGGATGATTAAACAGAGCTTTCCCCCGCACCAATAATTGTCGGGTGTTGACGTCGGCATATTTTCTCGCTTATAGTTTTGCCATGAAAGTACGCATCCAACTCTCCCCCGCGTTTTTCGCCTCCATGCGACTGTGGCTATGGGTTCATTTTCCATGCCGCGGCTTTCTTTCGAACTAAACTGAATTCATATAAGCAAGCGCGGGTCCGACCGCGATTGCTTTTTCGTTTGCCTTAAGACCCGCTTCAACAAAGGGGGCTCTGTGGCAAACAATACGGCAGGTAGCGCTGATATCCAGCACAACGTCGCAATCGGCATGAGTTTCGCCGTGCTTGCGGCAATCGGTTTCTCGGCCAAGGCGATTCTGGTCAAGCTGGCTTATATCGATTCTGTTGATCCGGTAACCCTGCTGGCACTGCGCATGGCGTTCTCCATTCCGTTTTTTCTCGCGGTGGCGATCTGGGGGCAATTCTCGCAGCGTGGTGCAGCCATGCACACACAAGACTGGCTGGCAGTGTTCGGGTTGGGCCTGATCGGTTATTACCTGTCCAGCCTGCTGGATTTTTCCGGCTTGCAATATATTTCCGCCGGGCTGGAGCGTCTGATCCTGTTTCTCTATCCGACCATGGTTATCGTGCTCTTGTCGCTGCTGATCAGAAAACCAATCGGGCGAACCACTCTGATGGCGCTGGTATTGAGTTACGTGGGCATCGCGCTGGTGGCCATGCAGGATGTCCGTCCCGGCCAGGATGGGCTGGCGCTGGGTGTCGGGCTGGTCTTCGCCAGCACGCTCACCTACTCGATCTACCTGGTCGGGGCAGGGCAGGCAATTGCACGTATCGGGGCGTCGCGCTTCACGGCATATGCCATGACCGTGGCTTGCGTGGCTGTGCTGATCCAGTTTGCGCTGACGCATCCGATGGCCGCATTGAGACAAACGGACCGGGTTTATGTACTGAGCTTTGCAATGGCAATTTTTTCCACCGTGCTACCGGTATTCCTGCTCTCGGCCGGGATACGCAGGATAGGCTCGGGGCATGCTTCAATGGTGGGGGCTATCGGGCCGGTTTCGACCATTTTTCTTGCCTATGCATTTCTCGGCGAGGCTATATCTGTATCGCAAATTGCAGGATCGTTGCTGGTTCTGGCAGGAGTACTGATGATCGGACTCAAGCACTGATCGTGCTTGTGACCATTCTTAACAGCCGGATTCAAGCTATCATCTCAATCTAAATTTACTGGGGAGAAACACCATGAACAACGAATTCGATCTTGAAACCCTGGCCGTCCGCGCCGGGACGGTCCGCAGCCAGTTCAACGAGCATTCCGAGGCCATGTTCCTCACTTCCAGCTTTGTATTCGAGAACGCAGCACAGGCGGCCGCGCGTTTTGGCGGGCAGGAGCCGGGCAACATCTACTCGCGCTTCACCAACCCGACCGTCAGCATGCTGCAGGAGCGGCTGGCAGCGCTGGAGGGGGCGGAGTTCTGCGTTGCCACCTCCAGCGGAATGTCCGCCATCCTGGCTTGCGTGATGGGCCTGCTTTCCGCTGGCGACCATATTGTTGCCTCGCGCAGCATCTTTGGCACCACGGTGCAGCTGTTCGGCAATATTTTCAAGCGCTTCGGGGTGGAAACCACCTTCGTGCCGCTGGCCGATCCCGATGCCTGGGAAAAGGCGGTTCAGCCCAATACCAGGCTGTTTTTCGTCGAGACGCCGTCCAACCCGCTCACCGAAGTGTGCGACATTGCCGTGCTGGCCGATATTGCACATAAATCTGGCGCCTGGCTTGCGGTGGACAACTGCTTCTGCACACCGATGCTGCAGCGCCCGCTCGATCTCGGCGCGGATATCGTGATCCACTCTGCCACCAAATACCTCGATGGCCAGGGCCGCGTGCTCGGTGGCGCGGTTCTGGGCAGCAAGCAGCTCATGGAAGGGGTGTACGGCTTTCTGCGCACTGCCGGGCCGACGCTTTCCGCCTTCAATGCCTGGGTGATACTAAAAGGACTTGAAACCCTGAAAATTCGTATGGACGCGCATTCCCGCAATGCGCTGGAACTGGCGCAGTGGCTGGAAGTCCAACCGTGGGTGGAGCGTGTGTACTATCCCGGCCTGCCCTCGCACACCCAGCACGCGCTGGCGATGAAGCAGCAGAAGACCGGCGGCGGCATCGTGGCCTTCGACGTCAAGGGCGGCAAGGATGCTGCCTGGCGCTTGGTGGATGCGACGCGCATGGTTTCGATTACCGCCAACCTGGGCGATACCAAAACCACCATTACCCATCCATCTACCACCACCCATAGCCGGGTCACGGCTGAAGCGCGTGCCGCAGCGGGGATTGGAGACGGCTTGTTGCGTGTGGCGGTGGGGCTGGAGTCCGTGGAAGATATCAAGGCCGATCTGGTGCGAGGTCTGCAGAACAAGGCGTAATGCCATTTTGGCACCGTTGTCGTGAGGTAATGGGAGATCAGCCATGACTAATGCACTTCGCTTTTGTTTTTTGATCTGTTCAATCTGGCTGTTCACCTTTCAGGCGCATGCTGCGCGGGAAGCGCCGCTTGCCGCCGGCATGGTCAATCCCGGATACGAGGAACATCCTGCCTGGTTCCGGGAATCATTTCTGGATTTGCGCGACGATGTGAAGGAGGCGCAGGGAAAGAAACGCAGGGTCATGCTGTATTTCTACCAGGATGGCTGCCCCTACTGCAAAAAGCTCTTGCAGGACAATTTTGGCCAGCGCGCCATCGCGGACAAGACGCGCCGCTATTTCGACGTGATCGCGCTCAATCTGTGGGGTGACCGGGAGGTGACGGGAATGGACGGCAAGACCGTCACTGAAAAGGAATTCGCCCGGCAACTGAAGGTGATGTTCACCCCGACCATATTGGCCCTGAACGAAAAGGGTGAAGCGATCCTGCGCATCAATGGCTACTATGCTCCGCACCAGTTCTCGGCGGCGCTGGATTATGCCGGCCAGGGGAAGGAGGGCGGGGGCTCGTTCCGGGAGTATTTTGCCGGGATTTCAGCGCCTGCTGCCAGCGGAAAGCTCAATGCCGACAAACGCTTCATCCAGCCACCGCTGGCTCTCGATAGCGCGCTGAAACGCTCGAAAAAGCCGCTGCTGGTATTGTTCGAACAGAAAGCATGCATGGCATGCGACGAACTGCACCTGGACATTTTCAAGCGCAAGGAAAGCCTGCCGCTGCTCGATGCGCTGCAAATCGCCCAGCTGGATATGTGGAGCGATACGCCGCTGACCACGCCGGATGGCAAGCAAACCACTGCACGTGCCTGGGCGCGGCAACTCAATATCGGCTACGCGCCGAGCATGGTGTTTTTTGATGCCTCTGGCAAGGAAGTGTTTCGCGCCGAGGCCATGCTCAAGGGATTTCACGTCCAGTCGGTGCTGGATTATGTCGGCAGCGGAGCTTATCGGAAATATCCAGAATTCCAGCGCTATGTCGATATGCGTGCCGACGCCCTGCGGGCCAGGGGAATTGTTGTCGACCTGATGAAATAATCGCCCGGTCGATTTCCTGGCGATTATGCCGGCATGTACGGGAGGACGGATCAAGCTTGCAGCGTTTCCCCACATTGCGCACAATGGCACGAATATTCCAAGGGAGAAGAAAAATGACAAAATACATCGGCATCCTCACTTCCGGCGGTGACAGCCCCGGCCTGAATGCGGCCATTCGCGGTGTCGGGAAGACTGCGATCAACTATTACGGCATGCAGATTATCGGTTTCCGCGATGGGTTTCGCGGACTGATGGAGAACCGCACCATGCGTCTGGATGGAGGGGAGCTGTCTGGGATTCTGACGCGCGGCGGGACCATTCTCGGAACCAGTCGCGACAAGCCTCATCGCATGCCGGTTGGCGACAAGACACTCGACATGACGGACGTGATCGCCAGTCATTATCACGACAGGCATCTCGATGCGCTGGTGTGCCTGGGCGGAGGTGGTACGCAGAAAAATGCCCGGCGGCTGATGGAAAAGGGTCTTAATGTCATCACACTGCCCAAGACCATCGACAATGATGTGGCACTGACCGATACCACGTTCGGCTTCGATACCGCACTGGGTATTGCCACTGAGGCTATTGACCGTCTTCACAGTACTGCGCACAGCCATCATCGCATTATTGTCGTGGAAATCATGGGCCACAAGGCCGGCTGGCTGGCGCTGGGGGCGGGTATTGCAGGTGGCGCTGACGTGATTCTGATCCCCGAAATTCCTTACGAAGTGGAAAGCGTAGCCGAGGCGATTCGCGAGCGCAGCCGCAACGGCAAGCCCTTCAGTATCGTGGCAGTGGCGGAAGGGGCGATTTCACGCCAGGATTTCGAGGCCCAACTCGCGGCCAAGGAAAAAAGAATCAAGGGCGAAAAAAAGCCGGTGTCTGAAATCCAGTACGCTGACCATACGCTGCGGCTGGCAAAAAAACTCGAGCAACTGACCGGACTGGAGGCGCGAGTCACCATCCTCGGGCATTTGCAGCGCGGCGGGACTCCCTCCGCGGCTGACCGTCTGCTGGCGACGCGTCTTGGTACAGCCTGCGCCGACCTGATTGATCAGGGGCATTATGGCGTCATGGTGGCTGCCAAAGGAGACGGTACCCGTGCGGTCAAACTCGATAAAGTGGCGGGAAAAATCAAAATTGTGCCGCCTGATCATCCATGGGTGGAAAGCGCACGCCGAGTTGGCACCAACCTGGGGGATTGATTGCCGCTACAAGATTTCTGACGTTATCAGTGCTTCCATAAAAGAAAGGAAATCAAGATGGATGGAGAAAATCGTGGTGCTTCAAAACCGGTACCGGATAATCTGAAACAAGTCCTGAATGAGTTGCAGATGCTGGCGCTGAGCCGCATCGAAAGTTTTGGCTGGGAACTGCGCTTTGTACGCCGGCCCGACTCTCAACATGTGACCCCCGTGGTGTCTAATTCTGAAGGCACAACCATAGGCGTGCTGGAGGAAGACGGCCGGGTCAACCTGGAACATGAAGTCAGGCTGCGCGGCTAATTTTTTATCCTTACATTTCTTTTTTGACTGGAGACAATGACATGAGCAAAGTTTCGATCCGTTCAAGCAATCCCGAATTCGACAGCCTGGTTCCCAATATACCTTTTAACCGCCGTGCTTTTGTCATCACCATGCTGGGTGCAGGTTTCGCTCTCGCCACTCAGCCAGTGATGGCCGAAACCGTGATCAAGACCAGTGCCGAGGGCCTGGTTGCGGGAGAAATCAAGGTTCCTGTCAGTGATGGCGAAATGGTCGCCTATCGTGCGCAACCGGCCAAAGGCACCAATTTCCCTGTGATCCTGGTGATTTCAGAGATTTTCGGGGTGCACGAACATATCGCCGATATCTGCCGGCGCCTGGCCAGGCTCGGTTATCTGGCCATCGCTCCGGAACTGTTTGCACGCCAGGGTGATCCGCGCAAGATCAGCAGTATCCAGGAGATCATCGACACTATCGTGTCCAAAACGCCTGACGCACAGGTCATGGCCGATCTCGATGCCTGCGAGTCCTGGGCCAAGGTTCATGGCGGTGATGTATCACGCATGGCGATCACCGGCTTCTGCTGGGGTGGCCGCATTACCTGGCTATATGCAGCCCATAATCCGCGTCTCAAGGCTGCAGTTGCGTGGTATGGTCGGATTGACGGTGAAGTGAGCGACTATACGCCGCAATACCCGCTCGATCTGGCTGCACAGATGAAAGCGCCGGTGCTGGGGCTGTATGGTGGCCAGGATCAGGGTATTCCTCAGGATGATGTGGAAGCCATGCGCGCTGCTATCAAGAAAGCTGGCGGAATGTCCGAGATCCATGTCTATGCTGACGCACCGCATGCCTTCCATGCCGATTATCGGCCCAGCTATCGGAAGGAGACGGCGGAAGATGGCTGGAAACGCATGCAGGCGTGGCTGAAAAAAAACGGGGTGTAATGGCATCAGGAAAGGGCGCCAGAAACTTGATTGATGGCGCCCGTTTCCTTTCTCATGCGGGAGCCGCATCCAGGTTCTGCGCCCAGACCAGCGCATCAATATGGTTGATGTTCACCCGGTCAACATCCAGGTCCAGCAGACTGGATAAATGGGCGATCTTTTTGGCATCGAATTCCTCACAGGCTATCGCCAGTTCCAGGTAAGGTGCAAGCGGGCCTTCACGCGCGATCAAGGCCTGCGTCACCTTCTCCGGCAAGTTCAGCGTTTCCAGCGTCTGATCCATCGGAACCCGCAGCAGCACGTCCAGCAACGAGAACATTCCGGTCACGAAAAGATCTTCTTTCTGTGCAGCGCCCATTTTCTCGGTGCCAAGCAGTTCCGTCAGGCGCGCTCGAACCAGTGCATTTTCCATCAGCGCAGCATCCAGCTCTTCCACGTTTCCGCTGACAAACAGTAGCAGGGTCAGCCAGCGGTATAGCTGCTGCTGGCCCAGGATCAGCAGCGCCTGTTCAAGCGTAGCCGCTGGCTTGGACAGCCCGCCCGCTGGAGAGTTGATGTAGCGTAATATCTTGTAGGATAAAATCGGATCCTGCCTGAACAGGGCCGCGATTTCGGCAATTTCCGCATTGCGCCGGACCTGGTTCATGATCTCCAGTACTTTCAGCCTGCCGGTGTCCGCACGCGGCTTTTCCCATTTTTCCCTGCGTGTGACAAAGGATCCCTGGAAAAATGAAAACGGCAGTTTCTTGCATACCTGCAGCATCTCCAGCGATTCGATATCCTGCGCCACCAGCTTCTTGGAGAATGCATTGCGGCTGATCGCATTGACCTCAGTCGTAATGTCGGGCAGCGGTCGGTCAGATACGTCAATCAGCATATATTCGGCAAGGTCCAGAAATGGCTGCATTTCCGGCTTTTCAAGATAGTTCGAGAGGCCGATCCGGAACCCCAGATTACGAAGCGCTTGCAGTCTTGGCAAGATGGACTGTGCGTCCTTGCAAAGATCAGCCGTGCATTCTTCGGAACACTCAAGCACCAGCACGGTGTTGGATGCGGGCAGTTGTTCGATCAGGGCATTGTTCAGGGAATAAATGGACACCGGAATGAAGGCCATGCGATGACCAAGCAAGCGGTCAATATTCATCTTCAGAACATTGCGGACCAGCACTTCATCATACAGGCGGTGAATGGTGTCGGCGGAATGCCGAATCCGGTTGCGTTTGGCTTTGTTCAGCCGGAATTCATATCCTGCCACGCGCTGTTCGTGGTTAAGTACGGCTTCTCGGCAAACAAAGGATTTTTCAATTTCCCCACCGGGCTTGGCGTCATTGTCTTCATCTGGCGCCGAACTGGCGGCATTTTCGGCGATGGGGGCGAGGTGGTTGAGCTGCTTGAATGCGGAATCCTTCTGGCCAGAAGGATTCGCTCCTTCAGCCGTTTGGAGCCCGCCATCCATCTCTTTTCCGGTGATTAATTTACGCAATCGATCAAACAAGGCCGCTCCAATATATCCGATTTGGATGTTCTGCTAAGTTAACGCATATTCTTGCTGGTGATCGCAAATAGACTGAAAAATTTCGACATGGATTGCCATGCCTGGGACGGGATTGGGTGATGCTAGATGGCAGAAATGAGAAAGGGGCTACAGTTTCCTGTAGCCCCTTAATTTCTGGTAGGACGTGGCAGATTCGAACCGCCGACCAACGGATTAAAAGTCCGCTGCTCTACCGACTGAGCTAACGTCCCAAACGAGAGTCGGCATTTTACTTTATTTTTCGACCTTGTCAATCAGGATGTAGAATGTAGCGCTTATTTCAGACTTGGAAATCGACTTGGAAAACCGGGATAGTTTGCAACGTTTCATGTTCGAACACGCAGCAGCGCGTGGCGAGATTGTTCATCTGGATACGACCTGGCAGGCCGTGCTGGAGCGGCGTGAGTACCCGCCAGTTCTGCGCGGGATGCTGGGTGAGCTGATGGCAGCCGCTGCCCTGCTGGCGGCTTCGCTCAAGTTTTCCGGCTCCATCATTCTGCAGATGCAGGGTGAGGGGGTGGTCAAGCTGCTGGTGGTGGAGTGCATGAGCGATTTGACCATGCGTGCGATGGCGCACTGGGACGGTGAGGTCGCTGGCGAATCGCTGGCGGAGTTGTTGGGCAACGGGCGTTTTGTCATCACCATCGACCCGCGTGATGGACGCAAGACCTATCAGGGGATTGTTGACCTGACAGGACAGACTGTCGCGGATGCGCTGGAAGATTACATGAGCCGCTCGGAGCAGCTGGATACCCGTCTCTGGCTGGCGGCAGACGAGCATCAGGCTGCCGGCATGCTGCTGCAGAAAATGCCCGAACAGCACGAGGATGATCCGGATGCCTGGCAGCGCGCTGTGCATTTCGCTTCCACCCTGACGCGCAAGGAGTTGCTGGGCTTGCCGGCACGGCAGATCATACACCGCCTGTATCACGAAGAGGATATACGCGTGTTTGATCCTCAGGCGGTGAATTTCCATTGTCCGTGCTCGCGCGAGCGGGTGGCCGGGATGCTGCGCATGCTCGGGCATGAAGAAGTGCAGGCGATGCTGCAGGAGCAGGATACAATCGAGGTGGATTGCGAGTTCTGCAACAAGCATTACGTTTTTGACAAGGTGGACGCCGAGCAGGCCTTTGTCTCGGAGGTGCCCACAGAGGCACCAAAGAATCTGCATTGATGTCCCATCCCCCGGCAGAAGGCAAGGTCCGCATCGACAAATGGCTATGGGCAGCGCGCTTTTTCAAGACGCGCTCGCTGGCCTCGCAGGCAGTGGATGGCGGCAAGGTGCATTGTAACGGCGAGCGCATCAAGCCCGCGCGTGCCGTACGTGTTGGCGACAAATTGCATCTCCGCCAGGGACCCTATGAAATCATGGTTATAGTGCGCGCTTTGTCGGAGCGTCGCGGCCCGGCCAGCGAGGCGGCTCTGCTGTACGAAGAAACCCCTGAAAGCGTAGCGGCGCGGGCTGTCCTCAAGGAACAATTGAGAGTGGAACCCACTTTCGAGAACAAGGGCCGTCCCACCAAGCGGGACCGGCGCCATATTATCCGTTTTACCGAAGGGCATTGAAATGTCAGTTTTACCGGAGAAATCCCAGCAGATCCTGCAAATCCACGCCGCCCTGATTCATCGCGTGGTGATGGCGTGTCACCAGCGCGACCTGATTCCATCGCTGACTCCGCTCATCAAGGCGTCGGAGGAAAATGGCTGGGTCGGGCTCATGAAGGTAGTGCGTCAGATTCTCAATGGCAAGCGAGAGCTGAGCCTGTTGAATGGCCTGGATGAAGAGGATCGCATCATTGTCGAGGCGATTCTGGAAGGCATCAAGAACCCGGCCAGCCTGCCCGATCCGCAGGCCAAGGCGGATGCTGGCGCGGCTGCGCCAGGACTGGCGGCAATGATCAAGGCCTCGGCCAGCGGCGATGCGCAGGCTTTGCAGTTGCTGGCCAGTATGGCAGAGCAGATGAGTGGTGCAGGTGGCGACATGGCGCGCCTGGCGGCGATCATGCGTCGGATGGTGAACGGTGAGCGTGATGCGGATAGGCTGACTCAGGGCATGGAGGCCCAGGGTAAGGGGCTGGTGATGGCCATACTCAAAGAACTGGAGAAAACCGGCTTGAATTGACGTCGGGAGTCTGCCTGAGTCGCACTCAATCTGCGCTTGTCCGGATAAAACCGTGAGTGACTAAGGGATGGGCGGGTTCGGATTTTATCCAGTACAATGGCCCCATTTTGATGGCTTGCTGACAAGCTATTCGGTTCAGGATTAGGGCGCTTATTTGATGCTGGAAGGGAAAGACCTCGCCTGTGTTCGTGGCGAGCGTACGTTGTTCAGTCACCTCAACTTCACTCTCAATGAAGGTGAATTGCTGCTGGTGCAAGGCGCCAACGGTAGCGGCAAGACCAGCCTGTTGCGCATGGTTTGCGGTTTGCTGGTGCCGGAATTCGGCGATATTCTGTGGCGCGGCGAGAAAATTGGCGCAGCACGCGAAAGCTACCACGCCGAGATGGCCTATTTCGGGCATGCTCCGGCGGTCAAGGAGGATCTGACGGCTTTCGAGAACCTTGATTTTGCCTGCCGGTTGGCCGGCATTCCTCTGGGCCGCGATGAGGTCGAAGGCGCGCTTGGCCACCTTGGTTTGGGGCATTGTCTGAACCTCCCGGCAAAATCACTGTCACAAGGGCAACGTCGGCGCGTAGGGCTTGCCCGCATGCTGCTGGTCAAGGCTAAATTGTGGATTCTGGACGAGCCGCTGACGGCGCTGGATCAGGCGGCCCTGCAGCTGGTGCAGTCCCTGATCGGCGAGCATTTGCAGGGCGGTGGCATGGCTTTGTTGACGACCCATCAGCCGGTCATGATCCCGGGTGTTGAGCCCAGATTTTTGCAGTTGACGCCATGAGCACGCTGCAAACCGTTTCTGCTTTGCTGCGACGCGAATTGATGCTGGCCATGAGACGGCGCGGCGATGTTTTGACCGTGCTGTTTTTTTTCGTGATTGTCGCCAGCCTGTTTCCGCTGGGTGTCGGGCCTGATACCCAGTTGCTGCGCCTGATGGGCGGCGGCGTGGTCTGGGTATCGGCGCTGCTGGCGGCCATGCTTTCACTGGGCCGCCTGTTTGCCAACGACCATGCCGACGGCACGCTGGAACAACTGATTTTGACGCCGACGCCACCGGTGATCTGGATCACCGGTAAAATTCTGGCGCACTGGATGGTGAGCGGGGTGCCGCTGATCCTGGTGGCGCCGGTTCTGGGTATCCAGTTCGGTTTGTCGAACGAGGCGCTGGTCGTGCTGATGTTTTCGCTGCTGCTGGGTACGCCGGTGCTGTCCCTGATTGGCGCCGTCGGTGCGGCGTTGACACTGGGTTTGCGCGGCGGTGGCGTGCTGGTGTCTCTTTTGGTGCTGCCGCTTTACATCCCGGTGCTGATTTTTGGCGCTGGTGCTGTGGATGGTGCAATGTCGGGGTTGGGTGCAGAAGCGCACCTGTCATTGCTGGGTAGCGTTTTGATTTTGGCCTTCATGTTGACGCCGTGGGCGGTGTCGGCAGCATTGCGGATTTCGATGGAATAATGAGTAGCGCTAACTGGTACAAGTATTCTTCCCCGGCGACTTTTTACAGTCTTGCAGGCAGGATGATCCCGTGGTTTTATGCAGCGGCAGCCGTGCTCTCGGTGATCGGGCTGTATATCGGTTTCGTTCTCGCGCCCACGGATTTTCAGCAGGGCGAATCCTACCGCATCATTTTCATCCACGTGCCTGCCTCCTGGATGTCGATGTTCATCTATGTGGTGATGGCTGTCTGGGCGGCATTCGGGTTGGCGTTCAATACGCGCCTGTCTTTCATGATGATGAGCGCGCTGGCGCCTACCGGGGCCATGCTGACTTTCGTCGCGCTATGGACGGGCGCCCTGTGGGGGAAGCCGACCTGGGGCGCATGGTGGGTGTGGGATGCGCGCCTGACTTCGGAACTGATCCTGTTCTTTCTGTATATCGGCTTCATGGCGCTGCAGGCGGCGATCGACGACCCGCGCCGCGCTGACCGGGCGGGTGCCCTGATCGCACTGGTGGGCGTGATCAACGTGCCGATCATCTATTTTTCGGTGCGCTGGTGGAACACCCTGCATCAGGGCGCTTCGGTGAGCGTGAACAAGGCGCCGAGCATGGCCACCATCATGCTGACAGGCATGCTGGTAATGGCCTTCGCGGTGTGGATGTATGCCATTGCGGCGGCCCTGTCGCGGGCGCGCAGCATCATTCTGGAGCGTGAACGCAATAGTCAGTGGGTGGCGCAGTTGCTGGAGTCCAAAGAATGAACTGGAATAGCTGGTCTGAGTTTTTTCACATGGGAGGCTATGGTCTTTACGTGTGGGGATCGTATGCAGTGACCTTCGCCTTGATTGTCGGCGAGGTACTGCTTTTGAGGGTGCGGCGTAAACAGGCTTTGAAGATGGCCCTCCGCACGGTGAAATATGGCAAGGTTGAAAATAATGAAATCGCGACATAAAAAACTGCTCCTGATCGCTGTGGTGGTGCTGGCGCTGGGCGCTGTGGCGGCGCTGGTGCTCAATGCTTTCCAGAGCAATCTGGTATTTTTCTTCTCTCCGACCCAGGTTGCCAACGGCGAGGCGCCAATGGAGCGGGCTTTCCGGATTGGCGGGCTGGTCGAGGACGGCAGCTTGCGACG
The DNA here is from genome assembly GCA_018824405.1 of Gammaproteobacteria bacterium. Classification (GTDB taxonomy): domain Bacteria; phylum Pseudomonadota; class Gammaproteobacteria; order Burkholderiales; family Sulfuricellaceae; genus Sulfurimicrobium. The sequence continues at coordinate 22,158 of JAHJGO010000006.1, read as the reverse complement.
CGAGCCGGATGGCGTGACCGCGCACTTCCGCATTACCGATACTGCGAAGACCATTCCCGTGACCTACAAGGGCCTGCTGCCCGACCTGTTCAAGGAAGGCAAGGGCGTGGTGGCGGAAGGGCGCATGAACACCGGCGGCGTATTCGTGGCCGAGCAGGTGCTGGCCAAGCATGATGAGAACTACATGCCGCCGGAAGCGGCCAGCGCGCTGGAACAGGCGCAAAAAGCCCAGCAAACCCTAGTCGCTCCAAAATAACCCGTTTCACCTCAAGTAAGGCAAAAAATGATTCCAGAACTCGGCCATTTTTCATTGATTCTGGCGCTGCTGCTGGCGCTGGTTCAGGGTGTCCTGCCCCTGGCGGGCGCCGCGCGCAATAATCCGGCGTGGATGGCGGTTGCCAGGCCGGCAGCGCGTGCGCAGTTTCTGTTTGTCGCCATTGCCTTTGCTGCGCTGGCCTATTCGTTTCTGATCGGTGATTTTTCGGTTGTTAACGTGACGCGCAACTCGCATTCCCGCCTTCCCGAAATCTACCGCTTCACTGCGACCTGGGGCTCGCATGAAGGCTCGATGCTGCTGTGGACCTTTATCCTGGCCCTGTGGACCGTGTCGGTCACCCTGTTCAGCCGCCATCTGCCGGATGACATGGTGGCGCGCGTGGTTGGCGTGATGGGTCTGGTCAGCTTCGGCTTTCTGCTGTTCATGCTGGCTACTTCCAACCCTTTCCTGCGCATGCCGATGGCTATGGACGGCTCCGACCTGAATCCTTTGCTGCAAGATCCAGGCATGGTGGTTCATCCGCCGATTCTGTACATGGGTTATGTCGGATTTTCGGTGGCGTTCGCATTTGCCATCGCGGCCCTGCTTTCAGGCAAGCTGGATGCCAGTTGGGCGCGCTGGTCACGCCCCTGGACCACGGCAGCCTGGGCGTTCCTGACTATCGGCATCATGATGGGCAGCTGGTGGGCCTATTATGAGCTGGGCTGGGGCGGCTGGTGGTTCTGGGATCCAGTGGAAAATGCTTCGCTGATGCCCTGGCTGGTGGGCACGGCGCTGATCCATTCGCTGGCGGTGACCGAGAAGCGCGGCAGCTTCAAGGCGTGGACAGTGTTTCTTGCCATCGGCGCATTCTCCCTGAGCCTGCTCGGCACTTTCCTGGTGCGCTCCGGCGTGCTGTCCTCGGTGCACTCCTTCGCGACCGATCCGACGCGTGGCCTGTTCATTCTGATATTCCTGGCTTCGGTGATTGGTAGCTCACTGTTCCTGTTCGCCATGCGCGCATCCAAAGTCGGGCTGGGCGGTCGTTTCGCGCTGGTTTCACGCGAATCCTTCCTGATGGTGAACAATATCCTGCTCCTGACAGCGACCGGTGCGGTGCTGCTGGGCACGCTTTATCCCCTGTTCCTCGATGCGCTGGGACTGGGCAAGATCTCGGTCGGGCCACCCTATTTCAATTCCGTGTTCGTTCCTCTGGTCACACCGCTGATTTTCCTTGCGGGTATCGGTCCACTGGCGCGCTGGAAACAGGTCAACGTGCCTGAACTGGCGCATCGCCTGAAGTGGGGTTTTGGCGCCAGTGTCGTGGTGGCCCTGTTGCTGCCGCTTGCCCAAGGTGACTGGCAGCCGATGGTTGCGCTGGGCTGTCTGCTGTCCCTGTGGCTTGCCGTGACTGCTGCCATTGGCGTGCGTGCGCGCCTGCGCTCGGGGGCAGGCTGGTCGGCAAACTTTTACGGTATGCATCTGGCTCACCTTGGCGTGGCGGTGATGGTCATTGGCGTCACCATGGTGTCGAACTACCAGACCGAGCGCAATATGCGCATGGCCGTGGGTGAAACGGTCACGGTAAAGGAATATACATTCCGTTTCGACGGGGTGACGGACGTGACCGGCCCGAACTACACAGGTTCGCGTGGCACACTTGAGGTGAGCGAGAACGGCAAGCCGTTCACCACCCTGCACCCGGAGAAACGCATTTACGTGGCCTCGGGGATGCCGTTTACCGAATCAGACATTGACTACGGCTTTACGCGCGACCTTTATGTCGCGCTCGGTGAACGCCTCGATGATGGAGCCTGGAGCGTGCGCCTGTTCCATAAACCCTTCGTGGTGTGGATCTGGATTGGAGCCGTGCTGATGGCCCTGGGCGGATTCATGGCGATTACCGACCGGCGCTACCGCATCTCGCGCAAGAAAGAAGGAGCCAAGGCATGAAGCGATTCCTGATTCCGCTGGGTATTTTCATCGTGCTGGTCGGTTTTCTCGGCATCGGCCTCAATCTCAATCCTCGTGAAGTGCCTTCGCCGCTGATCGGCAAGCCGGCGCCCGATTTCAAGCTTCCTCTGCTGTCCGATCCGGCCAGACAATTGAGCCCGGAGGATCTGCGCGGCAAGGTCTGGCTGTTCAATGTGTGGGCTTCATGGTGCGCTTCCTGCCGCCAGGAGCATGATCTTCTGCTCGAACTGTCCAGGCAGGGCAGCGTGCCAATCTACGGCATGGATTACAAGGATCAGCCGGGCGATGCGCAGACCGTGCTGGCGCGTTATGGAAATCCTTATGTGGAAACTGTGGTCGATATCGATGGGCGGGCAGGCATCAATTTTGGCGTGTATGGCGTGCCCGAAACCTACCTGATCGACAAGGGCGGCATTATTCGCTACAAGCATACCGGTCCGCTGACGCAGGAAATTCTGGACAGGAAAATTCTTCCCTTGGTGAAGGAGTTGCAGTCATGAAGATGGATATGAAACGCGTGCAGCAAGCCGGGTTGATCATTTTCGCGCTCCTGCTCCCTCATGCCGCCATTGCCGGCGAAGCCGTGCCGGTCGCCGAGGATCCTGTGCTGGAACAGCGCATGATCAGCCTTTCCGAGGATTTGCGCTGCCTGGTGTGCCAGAACGAGTCGCTGGCGGGTTCCCATGCGGATCTGGCACAGGATCTGCGCCAGGAAATCCGCGACCAGATGCGTAGCGGCAAAAGCGATGAGCAGGTTGTCGATTATCTGACCCAGCGCTATGGTGATTTCGTGCTCTACAAACCGCCTCTCAAACCCCTGACCTGGTTATTGTGGTTTGGTCCATTTGTGCTGCTGTTCGGCACGGCGGGCGGCTTTTATTTTTACCTCAAACGGCGCGGTACGCGCCTTGCCAGCGAATCCTTGTCCGCGGAAGAGAAAAAACGCGTGGAAGAGCTTCTTGGCAACAACGGAAATGAATCATGAGCAATTTCTGGACTATCTCGCTGTTCTGGGCACTTTTTCTTCTGTTTGTCGGGGTTGCCCTGGCATTTATCCTGCCGCCTTTGCTGCGTCGTAATGTCAGGTCCGGGCAAGTGGATCGCAAAGAGGCCAATGTCTCCATTTATCATGACCAGATGGCGGAGTTGAAGGCCGACCTCGATAGCGGCGAACTGGACCCGCAGCAGTACGAGGATGCCAAGCTTGAAATCGAGAAACGACTGAGCGAGGACGTGCCTGTTGAGACTGCCCCGGTGGTGGATAGCGAAACCGGTCGTGTCGTTGGATATGTGATTGCCGGGGCGATTCCGCTGCTGGCAATCGGGATTTATGTGGGCCTGGGCAGCCCGGATGCTGCTATGACGCCGCGCAGTGATGTTCCTGCGATGGCCGGTCAGGAAGGCCAGCACGATGCCGCTCCCATGATTGCCGCTCTGGAAGCTCGGCTCAAGAGCAACCCCGAGGATGTGGCCGGCTGGTATATGCTGGCGCGCAGTTATGGCGCCATCGGGCAGTATGGCGAGTCCGTGCGGGTTTACGCCAGGCTTCACGAGCTTCTTCCCGGCGAATCCAGTGTCCTGGCAGACTATGCTGACGCGTTCGCCATGGCGCAGGGTGGTAATCTTCAGGGCAAGCCGCTGGAACTGATTAATCAGGCGCTGAAATTGAATCCGCAGGACGAGAAGGCGCTGAATCTTGCCGGTAGCGCTGCCTACCAGGCAAAGGATTTTTCCCGGGCTGCAGAATACTGGCGCAGCTTGCTCAAACTCATTCCCCCGGAAGCTGACTATATCAATGAAGTCAGGGCGGCGATTGAGGATGCCGAGAAATCGGCCGGTCTGTCCCGTCTGGATAATCTTTCTGCGACGGGTGCTGCCAGTACTGACGTGAAGGAAAGCGTCAAGACACCGACTGGCGCTGCTGCAGCTATTTCCGGCACGGTGACTGTGAGCAAGGACCTCATTGCCAGGATCGCGCCAGACGATACGGTATTCATCTATGCGCAGATGCCGGAAGGCCCGAAAATGCCGATCGCCAGCCTGAAAATCAATGCCAAGCAGCTTCCCTATCAGTTCACGCTGGACGATTCCCTGGCCATGACGCCCAATGACAAGCTTTCGAACCATGCGGAAGTCATGGTCAGCGCGCGCGTGTCGAAGTCAGGACAGGCCATTTCACAAAGCGGCGACCTGCTGGGCAGGATCAGTCCGGTCAAACTGGGCCAGCAAGGCGTCGCCATCGTCATCGATAAGGTTTTGCCTTAAGGAACCCCTGAGCAAGTCAAACATGGTCGCGACGGGGCATTGCGGGATGCCAGGCCAGGAGGAAGGTGCGCAGTGCAGTCATTCTGCACAAGCAACTCCCGACGCAGCATGGCGCCCGCAATGCCCCGTCCCCAAAGGGTTACATCGAAAACAGGCTTGCGCCGCGTTGCACTCCTTGGCATCGTAGCTCGGCTACGACCTGCGTCGCGCGCCTTGCGCAAGCCTGTTTTCGATGTAACGCGATCCATGTTTGACTTGTTCAGGGGTTCCCTAATGACCCAGTAAAAGCTTTTCCACAGCGACCGGGTCGCGCTCGGTGCGCAAGGTCTGGTGCAGCGCATCAGCTTCCGGGTAGGCGCTGCGCAGCATGCCCAGCCACTGCTTGAGCCGACCGGGCGCGTGCTTCGGCTCCACCCGGGCGCGCAGGCGCTGATAGTAATCCGCCACCCAGGGCAGCAAGGCAGGCCAGGGCATGGCCGCATCCCCTGTCTTGATGCGCAGGGCCAGATCCGGACGCACGATGGCGCCGCGCCCGATCATCACGTCGCTGCAGCCGCTGACTTTGCGTATGTTTTCCCAGTCCTGCGGCGTCCACACCTCCCCATTGGCGACCAGTGGCAGTTTCACCACTTCACGGATGCGGGCGAGCCACTCCCAGTGTGCGGGCGGGCGGTAGCCGTCGACCTTGGTGCGGGCATGGACGGTGATCTCATCGGCGCCGCCAGCCTCGATGGCGCGGGCGCAATCCAGGGTCAGTGCGGTATCTTTCAGGCCGAGGCGCATCTTGGCGGTGACGGGGATATGCTGCGGAACGGCGCGGCGTGTGGCGGCGACGATGGTATGGATGATTTCCGGGAACTGCAGCAGAACTGCTCCGCCGCCGTGACGATTGACCATGGGAGCCGGGCAGCCGAAATTGAGGTCGATGCCCGGCGCGCCCAGACCGGCGATGTGTGCGGCGTTCTCGGCCAGGCATACCGGGTCGCTGCCCAGCAGTTGTACCCGTACCGGCACCCCTGCACGGGTACAGCCGCCATTGGCCAGTTCCGGCACGGTGCGCAGGAGTACGCGCTCGGTAATCAGATGGTGGGTGACGCGCACGAATTCGGCGACGCACAGGTCGATACCGCCCAGACGCGTCAATACGTCGCGCATATCCTGGTCGGCAAGGCCCTCCATCGGGGCGAGAATCAGACGCATGGCATTTTTTTCAATTGCGGGGCGCTCATTTTAGAAGAAATGCACGCAGACTGCTGCAAGGATTTGGCGATGAAACAAGCAGGACCGGCTTCAAAGCTCTGTGAGTTTGCTATTCAAGTGTAATCCGTAATGCACTATCATAGGGTCTGCTTTCTATAAGCCCGGCGCATTCAATAAAAACTCGCGGCCGGCAATCAGTGCGGTATCACTTCGGGAGTTCGCAGGCCCAACTCTCCCATGAACGACAGGCGGCTATCGGCACGGTCATTTCGTTCCCCGCAAACCATGCACAGGAGGTTCAACCATGCAGCAGCAATTCGATATTTTCATTTCGTCATTCAATTCCATCATTGGGCAACTGGCCAGTTTTTTGCCAAAGCTGCTCGCCGCCCTGGTGCTCCTGTTTTTCGGCTGGATCATTGCCAAGCTGGTGCGTGGCGGCGTGAAGCGCTTGCTGACATTGGCCCATTTCGACCGCCTTGCCCAGAAAACCGGTGTCGAAGAGTTTCTCAGGCACGGCGACATGCACATCACCTTCGCCGGCATTATCAGCGAAGTGAGCTACTGGCTGGTTCTGCTCATCGTTCTGGTCACGGTCTCCAGCAGCCTCGGCCTGAACGAAGTGGCAGACCTGTTCCATCGTGTGGCACTGTTCCTGCCCAATATCATTGTTGCCGTGCTGATCATCATTTTCGGTACGCTGCTGGCGCGTTTCATCAACCGCCTGGTGTTCGCCTGGCTGCGCAACCTGGGCGTGGATGGGGCGCTCACCATCAGTACCATTTCGGAATATGGCGTGCAGGTGTTCGCGGTATTTGTGGCGCTTGAGCAACTTGCCATCGGCACCCAGTTGCTGACGACTGCCTTCGCGATTCTGTTTGGCGCAATCTGTCTGGCGCTGGCGCTGGCCTTTGGCTTTGGTGGGCGCGATTGGGCGGCTCGTGTCATCGATGGCTGGTCAAGTGGCAAGGGAAAGACCAAGACCTGAGCTGGCATCCTTGTCGCCGAGTTCCTCTTCCGGCACCTGTTGTTCCTGCACTAAAACCACGTAACGCAGTGCGACGGCGGCAGGCCAGAGGGACGAAGGATGGTGGAAAATCTGAATATCCAGAGACTGAGCCAGGCGGTTTGGCGTGCTGCATGCATGAAATGCTTTTCTTCATAAAAAAAGCCCCTGCAACTGCAGGGGCTTTTAGCCAGGGAATGGTGACTTAAGCAGCAGCAGCGAAGTTTTTCGCCACGAAGTCCCAATTCACCAGGCTGGCCAGGAAGGTTTCAACGAACTTAGGACGCATATTGCGGTAGTCGATGTAATAGGCGTGTTCCCACACGTCCACGCACAGCAGGGCCTTGTCGCCAGTGGTCAGCGGGGTGCCGGCGGCGCCCATGTTGACGATGTCGACGGAGCCGTCGGCCTTCTTCACCAGCCAGGTCCATCCGGAACCGAAGTTGCCGACTGCGGAAGTCTGGAAGGCTTTCTTGAATTCTTCGACAGAGCCCCACTTGGCCTTGATGGCGTCAGCCAGTGCGCCGGTTGGTTCGCCGCCGCCGTTGGGCTTCATGCAATTCCAGAAGAAGGTGTGGTTCCATACTTGAGCGGAGTTGTTGTAAACACCGCCAGCTGGAGCTTTCTTGATGATGGCTTCGAGATCCAGATTTTCGAACTCGGTACCCTTGATCAGGTTGTTCAGGTTGGTGACATAGGCCTGATGGTGTTTGGCGTAGTGGTATTCGAAAGTTTCCTTGGACATGTGCGGTTGCAGGGCGTCCATGGCGTAGGGCAGTGCTGGCAGTTGGTGTTCCATTTTTACTCCTTCTAGGGTTTGAAATAAATCAGGCAAGGGTCAAACGCCTTGCCTGTCTGAGGTGAATCCCGATTTAGACTCAGTTTACCTAAAAACCCTGCTCGAATCAATAGTTGAGTAAATCAATCAGCTTTAGGCGGTGAGTTTGGGGCGGGCTTATTCATGCAGCAGCAAGCCCGCCGGCCTCGACTGCTGCGATGGCCTTCGCCTGATTCATGTCCTGCGTGTAGCCACTGGCATAAAGGCAGCATGCGAGCTGGTTGACCAGAGGCATGGGGAGCGGTATTTCACCCGCCAGCACTTGCGTGGTCCAAAGTGCCGTGGCGGCAGCGCTGGCTGGGTTGGGCAGGTTTGGAACCATCCGGGCAGAGCCACGTTCGGCTTCGAAAAGAATATCGCTGGCGCCGTTGCTGATGTATTCCAGTTGTGGACGCTGGGCAGGATTTGCGCAGGGGTCGCCCCCACTGCTTTGCAGCAGCAGGGCGTTGATTTCCGCGGCATGCAGGAATTCGCGCAGGCGGTTCATGCATGCATGCTGGCTGGCGCTGACCAGGTGCAGACCCATTCCGGAAAAAGGTTCCAGCACCTTGGCCAAGAGATGCGCACTGTTGCGCAGGCCCAGGCGGCTGCGCAGGCTGAGAAGGTTGGCCAGTCCCGGGCAAAGTGCTGCGGTGGGAAGAAATGCCAGGCCCTGTTGATCGAGTGCCTGCTGCGCCTGAATGATGCTGGTGCTGGGAAGAGTACCCAGCTCGCGCAGAACATAGGCGGCTGCAACGCCGTCATGGCTGTCAAGCGAGCCGTGTATCAGGACGGTGACCCCAAAACGTTGTAGCAGGAGCGCCAGCAGGGGCAACAAATTGACGCTATCCAGTTTGCCGCCATAGGCAGGAATGATCACAGGCTGGATGTCTCCGGCGGGTGCCTGCAGGCAATAGAGACGTTCTGAAACGGCACGTTTGAATCCAAGCAGCTCTTCCAGGCTTTCCCCCTTGGTCCGCAGGGCAAAGAGCAGGGCGCCGAGCTCCAGGTCAGGAAGGCCTTCGTCTAGCATGGCGGAAAAAAGTGTGTAGGCTTCCGCTTCTGACAGGCTGATTTGACTCCGCCCCAGGCCCCTGATGAGTGCTGCTATGCTCATGCCACTTTTCCTTGAGAAACATTATTAATCATGAGGATATCAGGAGCAATCCTTATGCCAGCTGGTTAGTCGATATTAATCAAGGCAATAGAATGAGCTGCAATATTTTTTTGCATTGAAATGGTGCAAACCGGCAAGTGGATGGTTCGTCGTGGTGCAGGCGTAAAAATCCCCGCGAGCGGCGGGGAAGAGAGGAAAAGATTGGTGAAGTGTGATTTATGAATGCGCTTACCTGCCCATGCCTCCACCTGGGCCCATGCCACCGCCTGGACCCATGCCGCCGCCAGGACCCATGCCGTCGCGAGGACCGGTACCCATGCCTTTTCTGGCTCCGGCTGCAGGCGGAACGTCTGGAAGAGTGACGCCTTTTTCCTTGGCACGTTCCTGCATGCGAGTGTGGTGCTCAGCGCGGATTTGATCGCGTTCTTCAGCCGTTTTGGCTGCTCGCAATTTGTTGCGGTGCTCGAGTCGCTCTTGCTGCGTCATCAACTGGCTGCCATAAACCTGCTCACTGCTTGCTGCTTGCTGCTTTGTTTGAGTCTGCTCAACGTCCGCAGCCCAGGATGCGTTTGCAGCAGCATAGAGGGCCACCATAGCGGCAGAAATCAATGTACGTTTGAACATAGTAAACCTCCAACTGAATAGCGTTTATTATTGGGAACGTCTGTTGGGGAACAGGCTATGAAAATGCCATAACCTTACTTTCTAAGATACGCTTTAACGGGGATTGGTTCAATATTCAGACAGGTATTCAGGCAGGTATGGTTACGAAATTTTTATGTGACGCAATGCTCGCGCGATTTGCCCGTTACCTCAGGGCGGCCGGCTATGATACGGCGCTGGCGGGCAATGCTGTCGCTGACCGGGAAGTGCTGCGTCAAGCTGTCGATGAAGGGCGCTGGCTGCTCACGGCAGACAGGAAAATTATCGAGCACAAGGCCGCCCAGGGACGGGTGGTGATGCTTCCCCATGGTTCGCTGGATGCGCAGGCAAAAGTGCTGGACATGCATTTCAAGATGGACTGGACTGGCCAGGCATTCAGTCGTTGCCTGCTGGACAATGCGCTGCTGATCCCGGTGAGCGAACCAGACATGCAGGGCGTCCCACTGGATGTTCAGCAGTCAGGCGAAACGGTGCTGCAGTGTCCGACCTGCCGGCGCGTTTATTGGCGCGGTAGCCACTACCGCCGCATGATGGGGCGTTTGCGGAACTGGCAGGAGGATTAGCCCTGCTATTGGCTGACAAGGCTTGGCTCAGGATTGAACCAGTTGCTGTGCCAAAGTGGTTTTTTCTGCCGTGGCCTGTTCGGTAAGCGCGAATCCAAGCAGTTGTTCGGTGCTGTCAAAAAACAGCGCTCTTACGCCAAGTGGAGTGGATTCCACTTTCCATTCACCCTCTGCGCCGAGAGCCGGTGGGCAGACCGTGATCGGGCAGGCAGGGGTCTTGATGACCACCGGCATCACCGGATAAATCAATTCGGCTTCAGTGCCGGCGAGCACTTTTGCAAGTGTCCGCGCCTGCTGCATCAGCGGCATGATATACAGCAGCACCTTGCCCTGCGCTTCTGCGCAGTCGCCTATGGCGAAGACGTCCGGGGCGCTGGTTTTTAACTGGTCATCAACCACGATGCCGCGCTTGACCGTGATGCCGGCCGCCGCAGCCAGGGCGGTGCGCGATCGCAGGCCGATGGCGGAAAGCACGACATCCGCGTCCAGGCTGGAGTCGTCGGAGAGCGTGAGGCGCAAAGCATCGCCGGCTCGCTCCACGGCTTCTGCCTTGACGCCGAAGTGCCAGTTTACGCCCTGTTGCCCCAATGCATCCTGCAGTTTAAGGCTGGCCTCAACTGGCAGCAGGGCAGCCAGGGGGTGCGTGCCAGGATCGATGACGTCAACGCTGAAGCCACCTGCCAGCAGGTCATTGGCAAACTCGCAGCCGATCAGACCGCCGCCGAGAATGGCGACCCGTTTATTGCCTTCCAGCGCGGCGCGGAAGCGGGCGTAATCGTCGAGGTTATTGACCGATAGCAGGTCATCGGCGCTGTCCCCCTGCATCGGCGGGCGGATCGGATCGGCGCCCTGGGCCAGTACCAGCCGGGAATAGGTGACTTCCTGTCCATTTACGGTAATGCAGTGACGTTCGGGATGGATGGCACTGATCTCGGTGTGCGAATTGATCTCGGCATTCAATTCCAGGGCCATCTGTTGTGCTGTTTTCATCGCCAGTTGTGCGGCCGATTTGCCACCGGCAATGGCATTCGAGAGCATGGGCTTGGAATAGAACCCACCATCGTCGCTGGTGAAAATACGCAGCGGTGTGGTGCTGTCTAGCTTGCGCCATTCCCGCGCCAGCGAGAAGCCGGCCAGGCCGCTGCCGATAATGATGAGGGGCGACAAGGCGTTCTCCCGTGGGGGAGAAATACTCTCCCCTCTGTTAATCAAGCGATCTGAACCATTTCGAAGTCGGCTTTGCCTACACCGCAATCCGGGCATGCCCATGTGTCCGGCACATCTGCCCAGCGTGTACCGGCAGCAATGCCTTCCTCAGGTGCGCCAGCCGCCTCGTCGTAAATCCAGCCACAGACTACGCATTGAAACTTTTTCATTGATTGCCCCTTGTTCATATTCATTAAAATAATTCTGATCATATTAAATTATGGCAGGCAGCCAAATTTACAAGTCAATCCCTGATAAAAATCAATTTTCCTGCGGCGGAAGATCCAGTATGGAGATGCATGTCAGGTCGGCATTCATCACGGCTTGTCGTACGGCGGCAATGGCATCGGGGCGGGGGTAGCGCTTGCGCCAGGCCAAGGCTACCCGGCGGCTGGGGACGGGGTTGCTGAACGGACGGAAAGCCAGCAGGCCGCTTTCGCTCGTGGCTGTGCCGATGGCGCTGCAAGGAAGCACCGTGATGCCCGCGCCGCTGGCCACCATGTGGCGGATGGTCTCGAGCGAGCTGCCTTCGAGCGTCTTCTGTATGCTGCCGGGTGCGGCGTTGGAGCGGTTAAGTGCGGGGCAGGCCTGCAATATCTGATCCCGGAAGCAATGCCCTTGCCCTAGCAGGAGCAGGCTTTCTTTTTCCAGTTCGGCGCTGCTGATGGTTTTTCTTTGGCACCACGGGTGGCTGGTCGGCAAGGTCACGCTGAAAGGCTCGTCGTAAAGCGCCTGGGTGACAAAACCGGGGTCATCGAACGGCAGGGCGATCACGATCACGTCCAGATCACCCTGTTTCAGCCGCTCGTTGAGGCGGGAGGTGAAGTTTTCCTCGATGTGCAGCGGCATTTTCGGCGCCAGACGATGCAGCGCCGGGATGAGCTGCGGCAGCAGGTAGGGAGCGATGGTATAGATGGCGCCGAGGCGCAGGGGGCCGACCAGCTGATCCTGCCCCTGCTGGGCGATGGCCTTGACGGCACTGGCCTCTTCCAGCACGCGTTGTGCCTGTGCCACAATCTGCTCGCCGATGGGGGTCACGGTAATTTCGCTTGTGCCGCGCTCGAAAAGCGTGATGCTCAGTTCTTCTTCCAGCTTGCGGATGGCCACGCTCAGCGTGGGCTGGCTGACAAAACAAGCCTCTGCTGCGCGGCCGAAGTGGCGGGTGCTGGCGAGGGAAACGATATAGCGCAGTTCGGTCAGTGTCATGGATGAATCTTAACCCAATCTGCCAGGCGAGTTTGCACTGCAGTAAAAAGTCGGCGTATACTCAAAACGCTTGTCTGAAAAGCGGAGGTGGTTATGAATGTAAACATGAATACGAGTACGGCGCTGGCATCCATGGCCGGTCAGGCTACGGGTGATGCGGTTGGCGTATCGGTGCTCAAGAAGGCGCTGCAGGCCGAGGCGCAGAACGCACAACAATTGATCAATTCCGTGCCGCAGCCAGAGAAAACCACGAATAATCTGCCTCCCAATCTGGGTCAGAACATCAACACCACCGCTTGATATCAGGGGCAGGGAATTCCGCCTGCCCTTTTCAATTCTCTTTCTTATCCTGTATCCCCCCGGAATCCCCGTGGCGTAGCGCATTGATCGCTATCCACCCCAGCACGCCGACTGCCGAGATCAGCGCTACCCAAAGCAGCCAGGGATGACGTTCGCTCCATGGCGCTGCGCTGACATAATCTGTATTGCTCATTTCCTTTCCCAGTGCGGCAATCGGGGCGGTTTGCCATTGAGTTCCTTTTGACACTTGAGCCAGTTCGTACTGTGCTGGCGTGGCGCGCGGGTTGCCATAGAGCAGGCGGTAATCCTGTCCCGTTTCGGGCCTGAACACCACATGGCGCGGAGTGGTCAGCAACTGTGCCTGCAGGCCGGGCAGAGCAGGGTCGTTGCGGTTGAGAATGCTGAAGCGCCAGAATCTGGCGCGGGTTTCAGGGAAGCTGAGTTCCAGTTGGGCACGTTGCTTTGCATCATCCGCCGCCGCATGGCGAAAGATGTGTGCGTGAGTCATGGTGCGCCAGTTTTTGCCATCTTCGCTGCTGCTGACTCTGACTGCACGGTGAAATTCCTGCTGGCTGGATTCGAAACGGAAACCGGAAACCGGCGGCAGCATCCGCTCCAGATCGGTTTGCAGTGTGCTTTCATGTTCAGTGTGCGGGACTACGGAATCGAATGCAGCGGCAAGCGGTATGCGCTCAGCCTCCGTCCTGATCTCATGGGTAATACGGGCACTAGTGGCCTGCAGCGCACTTTCTCCCTGCAGGAAGCGCAGGCGCAGCCAGCGTGAGCGGGTCAGTGGGTAATTCAGTATCGTGCCGTCATTCTGCCTGGTGCTCTCGACGCGGTAGAACGGCGCTTTTTCCCGCACGATACGCCAGTTGACGCGATCATCGCTGGCGGATATTTCTGTCCAGGTAAAAAAATCTTTCCGCTCAGTAGTGATTTCGACCGCATTATGGGAAGCGCCTTCGCTTCCGCTATCGATGACCGCCTGGCTGTACTGGCCGGGCGTAAAGCCGGTATCGAGCAGGGGGACACTGCGCCAGCTGCGCTGGCACTGTTCATGCTGTGCATGCAGGAGATAGGGAATTTCTCTGTCGTTGTGGTCGACCAGGCGCAGATCGGCAAGATTGGGCTGCGCCGGGCCATGAATGTCGGGTGGCAGCGTGATGCGCGCCCACTCCGACGGGGTGGCGGGGAGCTGCACGGTACGGAAATATTGCCAGTGCTGCCAGACGGCCGGCGATTCAGCGGCTTGCACGCCGAAGGGCAGGAACAGCAGTAGCAGCCAGCGAATCAAGATTCCTTCCCGGATTTTTCGGCTCCCTGGCGGCGCTGGTAGAAAAAGGAGACCGTCAGCAATACCGTGCCCAGGGCAAAGAACGATGCAATGCGATAAGCCTTGTCGAGCAGGGACAGGTCATACAGGAATACCTTGCCCACCAGCAGGCCGAACAGCGCCAGCGCCTGCCAGCGCAGCACGGGAATGTTGCGCCGCACGCCAACAAGGATAAGCATCGTGGCATACACTGCCCAGAAGAGGGAAAGGGAAAGCATCTGTTCCAGCCCGGCACTGAACACATCCCACAATTCCAGCGACAGGCCCCATAAAGCAAAAATGTTGGTGCCAACGCCTGCCATGGCGAATCCCAGGCGCTCGTTGCTGGAGAGCGAATTTTCTGTCCTGAACGCCCATGCGGCAGACATGCCCAGGCAGGCCACCAGCACGGCAAAGACGGCGAAGCGGGCATTCAGGAGAAAGGCGCCACCATCCGGCAGGTCGGAGATCAGGGTCAGGGCAGACAGGGCCAGCAGAATCAGACCGGCACCGCGCAGGCTGGTGTTGCTGGCCCTGAATCCGCTGCCGGCCAGCGCCGCACCCTCGATGGCCCAGGCAATGGCGATCCACTCGCCTTCCAGTTGTACCGGAATGGCCAGCGTGGCGGCGGTCAGGGCGATTGCAGCAAACGGCAGGCGCGAAGGCGAGGGCGGGGCCAGACGCATCATGCCGAGATAGGCGGTGGAAATGAGCAGCAGGGCAAGTGTCAGGTAAGGGCGATGAAGATCGTAAAGCAGATCGCCCAGCGCAATCAGGTAGAAGGCGGCATTCAGCACCAGCAGCAGAATTTGCAGCGCCGTGAGACGCCCGCCACGGCGGGTCTGGAGCACGGACAGGGCCGAGAACAGGGCAAAGAACAGGGTCAGGAATACCAGCGTGGGCAGCAGGTGGGTGGCATCGCGGTAAAACTGCTCATGCCAGCCGATGTAATAGGCAATGGTGGCAGCCAGTGCCAGCGGCGGCAGCAGATCCCAGTCGCGGCGGCGCGCCAGGAACAGCAGGCCCATGTTCAGCACGGCCAGATAGGTGAAGAGCTGGATTTGCGCATCCACCCCGCTGCTGAGCAGGGCCGGGGTGAGGAAGCCGCCGGCCAGGGCCAGCAAGGCGATGCGCTGCGAATCCCGGCCCAGTGCCAGCCCCATCAGGGCGGCGGTAGTGATGGCCATGCCGCTAAATGCTGCCCACGATGGCACGAGATGATAAAGCTGGTGGGCAGCATAGAGCGCCAGATACAGCACGCCGGCTCCCAGCCCGGCAATGCCGTCGGAAAAATAGCTGTAACCACGTTTGAGCAGGGTCTGGCTGAATAGTATCAGCGCGCTGCCTGATAAAAGGCCTATGGCAACGCGGCCTGCCGGACCGATCCAGTCGTTGTCGAAAGCAAATTTGAGGAAAAAAGAGCCTGCCAGCAGCAGGGCGACGATGCCGATGCGATTCAGCCAGTGACCGGCGATCAGCGATTCCAGGTCGAGGCCGGAGAGCGCTTTTTGTTCTTGCCTGGCGTGCGGCGTTGGAGCAGGTTTGCTGGCGTTGACCGCCACCATGGCGGGGGTGGCAAGATTTTCAACAGCAGGCTCAGGCTCCTGTGGCGTCAGCTGCGGCAGAGGCTGCCTTAATCTTTCAAGCTCGGATTCCAGGGCGGAGAGGCGCGCATTCAGGGCGTTGTTGCGTTCGCGCTGGGTTTTTTCCAGCTTGCCCATTCGCAGATAGGCGGAAATGCCCAGCAAGGGGGCGATCAGAAAGAAAAGCGCGAGCGCAGCGTAGGCTAGAAATTCCATGCCGCAACGCTATCACGCTTTGCATCCGGCGCAAATAGCTTCCAGAAAAAGCTGACTTTGAAGGCGCTAAGCCGGAAGGGCGTCACCCGTCAACGAAGGAAAGAAGCTGCGCCATTCGCTATGGATCAAGGCAGAACTTCGGCTTCTTCGCCTTCCTTCTTCTCCGGCTTGATGAATTGTTCGCGTGAAACGCCCAGCCACAGCACGATCGGGCTGGCGACCAGCACCGAAGAGTAAATCCCGAACAGGATGCCGATAGTCAGTGCCAGGGCAAAATAGTGCAGGGCTTCGCCACCGAAGAACAGCATGGCCAGCACCATCAGCTGGGTGCTGAAGTGGGTGATGATGGTGCGCGACATGGTGCGGGTGATGGCGTTGTCGATCACTTCGGGCACGCTGGCCTTACGCATCTTGCGGAAATTTTCGCGAATCCTGTCGAACACCACCACCGATTCGTTCACCGAATAACCCAGGATCGCCAGTACCGCGGCCAGCACGGTCAGGGAAAAGTCCCACTGGAAAAAGGCGAAGAAGCCGAGGATGATCACGATGTCGTGCATGTTGGCGATGATGGCAGCCACGGCGAAGCGCCATTCGAAGCGTATGGCGAGGTAGGCCATAATGCCGATACACACCACCAGCAGAGCCAGGGCACCGCTTTCATACAGTTCCTGGCCCACCTGCGGACCGACAAATTCGACGCGCTGCAGTTTGACGCTGGCGTCTGCAGCGATCAGTGCCTGTAAAACCTGATCGGACAGCTTGGCGCTGCTGAGTTCGGGCTTGGCCGGCAGGCGGATCAGGACATCGTGCGAGGTGCCGAAGGTTTGCACCGCTGCGTCTTTCAGGCCCATTTTTTCCAGCGTATCGCGGATTTTCGGTACTTCCGCAGGTTGCGGGTAGGTGATTTCCATCACTGTGCCGCCAGTGAAATCCACGCCCAGATTGAGACCCTTGAAGCCGAGCGCGGCCACTGCCAGGATGAAAGTCACCAGCGAGATCAGCGTGGTAACCCGGGCATAGCTCATGAACGGGATGTCGCGCTTGATGTTGAAAAATTCCAGCATGTTGAATCCTTAAATTGTCACCCTCTCCCCAACCCTCTCCCTGCCTTCGGCTACGCTCAGGCAACAGCTGGAGAGGGGGCGAACGTGAAAGGCGTTTGTTAGATCGAAACTTTATCCAGTCTTGCCTTGCGGCCATAGCTCAGGTTGACCAGGCTGCGCGAAACCACCACCGCGCTGAAAATCGAGGTCAGAATACCGAGGCACAATACCACCGCAAAACCCCGCACCGGGCCTGAACCGAGCCAGAACAGGGCCACGCCGGCAATGAAGGTGGTGATGTTGGAGTCCAGAATGGTGTCGAAAGCGCGTTCGTAACCAGCATAGATGGCCGCCTGCGGCGAAGAGCCGTTGCGCAGCTCCTCGCGGATGCGCTCGTTGATCAGCACGTTGGCGTCGATCGCCATGCCGATGGTGAGCGCGATGGCCGCCATGCCTGGCAGGGTCAGCGTGGCCTGAAGCAGCGACAGCAGGGCCACCAGGAACAGCAGGTTGGCGCTCAGGGCGATGGTTGAAATCGTGCCGAAGAAGCGGTAGTAAATGATCATGAACACGGCGATGGCAATGAAGCCATAGATGTTCGAATTGAAGCCCTTGGCAATATTCTCTGCGCCCATGCTGGGCCCGACGGTGCGTTCCTCGATGATTTCCATCGGGGCCGCCAGTGCGCCGGCGCGCAGCAGCAGGGAGACATCGTTGGCTTCCTGGGTGGTCATGGCGCCGCTGATCTGGACCCGACCGCCACCGATTTCTTCGCGGATCACCGGGGCGGTAATGACTTCCGCCTGCCCTTTTTCAATCAGCAGGATGGCCATGCGCTTGCCCACGTTCTCGCGCGTGGTGTCGCGGAAGATCCGTGCGCCGCGACCGTCGAGGGAGATATGCACCACCGGTTCGCTGGTTTGCTGATCGAAGCCGGGCGCGGCATCGCTGATGTATTCGCCGGTCAGCACGACCTGTTTCTTGACCAGCATGGGCCCGCCTTTGCGCTCATGATACAACTCGGTGCCGAAAGGGATCTGACCCTGAAGCGCGGCGTTGACGTCGTGCTCCTCGTCCACCATGCGGATTTCCAGGGTGGCGGTACGACCGAGGATTTCCTTGGCCTTGGCGGTGTCCTGCACGCCGGGCAACTGCACCACGATACGTTCCGCGCCCTGCTGCTGGATGATGGGTTCTGCCACGCCGAGCTCGTTGACGCGGTTGCGCAGGGTGGTGATGTTCTGTTGCAGAGCGAATTCCTGGCTGCGCTTTTGCGCCTGCGGGTTCAGACTGGCAATAATCCTGAATTCGCCGCCCTCTTCTGTTTCATTCAGAGTCAGATCGGGCATGTTTTTGAGCAGTTCGTTGGCTGCCTTGCCGCGCGTTTCGGCATCGCGGAATTTGACCTGAATGGTCTGGTCGGGCTGGCGGCTGATGCCGGCGTAGGCGATTTTCTTTTCGCGCAGCGCGCTGCGGATGTCGCCGGTATAGCGCTCCATGGTCTTGACCAGGGCGGCTTTCATGTCCACTTCGAGCAGGAAGTGCACGCCGCCGCGCAGATCCAGGCCCAGATACATGGGCAGCGCGCCCAGTTTGGAGAGCCAGCCCGGCGAGCTGGAAATGAGATTGAGTGCGACCACGTAGTTGTTGCCCAGGCTGTTTTGCAGCACATCCTTGGCTTTCAGCTGGGTGTCGGTGTCTGCAAAGCGAACCTTGATGCTGGATGCATCCAGCGTGGTTCCCTGGGACGCGATCTTGTTCTGGCTCAAGGCCTCTTCCACCTTTTTCAGCGTGGATGTGTCCACCTTGACCGTGGAACGGGCTGACGAGATCTGGACGGCCGGCATTTCGCCGAAGAAGTTGGGCAGGGTGTAGAGCAGTCCCAGCAGCAGCGTGACTGCAACGAGGATGTTTTTCCACAGGGGGTAGCGGTTCATGGATCAGATTCCGTGATGGGTGATGGGGAATGGGGAATGGGTAATGATTTACCTATTCCCCATTACCGCTTGCTAGATGTTCTTGATCGTGCCTTTTGGCAGCAGGGTGGTGATGGCGGCTTTCTGCACGTTGACCACGACATTTTCGGCGATTTCCACGCTGATATAGTTCTCGTTGACCTTCACGACCTTGCCGAGCTGCCCGCCTGTGGTGATGATTTCATCGCCCTTTTGCAGCGCTTCGAGCATGTTCTTCTGTTCCTTGGCGCGCTTCATCTGGGGGCGGATCAGCATGAAGTAGAACAGCACGAAAATTACGATAAGCGGTATGAACTGCATCATGCCTCCAGTAGGGTCCTGAGCGGGTGCGGCGGCGAAAGCGTTGCTGATGAACACGGTCAATCTCCATTAATCATTGAAAATAAAAATAGGCGCAATTCTATCACGCTGAAGCGCGTGCCTGTTTGAACTCTTGTACGAATTCGCTGAAACGCTGCTCCTCTATGGATTTGCGAATCCCCTGCATCAGCTCCTGATAGTAATGCAGGTTGTGGATGGTATTGAGGCGCGCGCCGAGTATCTCGCCCAGGCGGTGCAGGTGGTGCAGGTAGGCGCGCGTGAAGTTGCGGCAGGTGTAGCAACTGCAGTTTTCATCCAGCGGCGCGGTGTCGAGGCGGTATTGCGCATTTTTGATCTTGACCGTGCCGAAGCGGGTGAACAGCCAACCGTTGCGTGCATTGCGCGTCGGCATCACGCAGTCGAACATATCGATACCCTGGCTCACTGCGTCGATAATGTCCTCCGGCGTGCCTACCCCCATCAGGTAGCGCGGCTTGTTGGCCGGCATTTTTGGGGCGGTGTGGGCGAGGATGCGCAGCATGTCCTCCTTGGGTTCGCCCACCGAAAGCCCGCCGATAGCGTAGCCGTCGAAGCCGATGTTGCCCAGCTCGCGTAGCGACTCAGCGCGCAGCGGCTCGTGCATGCCGCCCTGCACGATGCCGAACAGCGCGTTGGGATTGCCTTCGTGGGCTTTTTTCGAGCGCTCTGCCCAGCGCAGCGAGAGGCGCATGGATTCTGCTGCTGTCTGAAAATCGGCGGGGTAGGGCGTGCATTCGTCGAAAATCATCACGATGTCGGAATTCAGCACCTTCTGGATGCGCATCGACTCTTCCGGCGTGAGAAAGCAGCGGTCGCCGTTGACCGGCGACTGGAATTTCACGCCTTCTTCCGTGATCTTGCGCAACTCGCCCAGGCTGAACACCTGGAAGCCACCAGAATCTGTCAGAATCGGGCCGTCCCAGTTCATGAAGCGGTGCAGGCCGCCGTGGGCCGCGATCACTTCCAGGCCCGGGCGCAGCCACAGGTGGAAGGTATTGCCGAGTACGATGTGGGCGCCGATGTCCTTCAACTCGACCGGCGACATCGCCTTGACCGTGCCATAGGTGCCGACCGGCATAAAGGCCGGGGTTTCCACTGTGCCATGGGCCAGTGTCAGGGTGCCGCGGCGTGCGGCGCCGTCGGTTTTGTGCAGATCAAATTTCATGATTTTCTTTCGAGGAGCATGGCATCGCCATAGCTGAAAAAGCGGTAGCGCTGTTCCACCGCATGCCGGTAGGCGAGGCGGATATTATCCATGCCAGCGAAGGCGGACACCAGCATCATCAGGGTGGATTTGGGCAGGTGAAAATTGGTGAGCAGGCGCTCCACCACGCGGAACCGGTAGCCGGGCGTGATGAAAATGCTGGTTTCGCCGTATCCCGCCTTCAGTTCCCCATCCGCTGCCGCGGATTCCAGCGCGCGCATCGAGGTGGTGCCTATGGCCATGATGCGCCCCCCCCGGCTCTTGGCGCGTGCAATCGCGTCCACTGTTTCTTGCGGTACCTGGTAGCACTCGCTGTGCATGGTGTGCTCGGCAATGTTGTCCACACGCACCGGCTGGAACGTGCCTGCACCGACGTGCAGCGTGACATAGGCGATATGCACGCCCATGGCTTCGAGTTCGGCCAGCATTGCCTCGTCGAAATGCAGTCCTGCGGTGGGCGCGGCAACTGCGCCGGGCTCGCTGGCATAGACCGTCTGGTAGCGCGTTTCGTCCACTGCATTCGGCGCGTGGGTGATATAGGGCGGCAGAGGCAGGCTGCCGTGGCGCTCCAGCAGGTCCAGAACAGGCTCGTCGCCAGAAAATTCGAGCCGGTAAAGCGCACCTTCCTTTTCCATCACCCTGACCGCAAGGCAACCCTCCAGCAGCAGTGCTGTGCCCGGCTGCGGGCTATGGCTGGCGCGAATGTGGGCCATAACATGGTGCTCGTCGAGAACGCGCTCCACCAGCACCTCGATCTTGCCGCCGCTTTCCTTGGTGCCGTGGAGGCGCGCCTTGATCACACGAGTGTTGTTGAACACCAGCAGATCACCCGCTTTCAGGTAAGCAGGCAGATGCCGGAAAAAATCGTCGCGCAGCAAATCGCTGGGCGCGTCCACATACAGCAGGCGGCTCTGGCACCGTTCTTCGGCAGGAAACTGGGCAATCAGCTCATCGGGCAGCGCGAAGTCGAAATCCGCTACAGTGAGGGCAGGCGAATCGCCTTGTTTGTTCGAAGCAGGCATTGGGCTAGAATTAAGTTAATTTCAAAAAAGTTCGGGGTTGAGGATGATGAATAAATTGACTGGCTTGATACTGCTCCTGCTGCTTGCCGCCTGCGACATCAATCAGCCCAAGGCGCCCAAGCTGGAAGGCCAGTGGCAGTGCCGCAACGGCATCACGATCACGTTCAGCGGCCAGCAGGACTACACGACTTCAAGCGCAGCAGGCGAATCAGCCGGAGTTTACAAGTTAACCGTAGGGGAAAACAACTATCACGGTATCGAGTGGAACCCCGGCGTCAAGGACGCCGAAGCGCCGCTGCCTCCCCGCTTCCGCTATTTCGAGACCGACAGGCTGATCCGCCTGTTCTTCTACACGCATGAGGTCGAAGAAGCCGTGCCATGCGAACGCGCGCGCTGATGCTTCGGGGTCACAAGGCTTGTTAAGCTGAGCAATAAGGCGTTCAATTCCATCTGCATATAGCCGGTTTGGGTAGGCTGTGATTTCTGGTACAGCGGTTAGGCCCCACTAAAAAATGGTAACAGATTGATGTTGATAGAATTAATTATAAAATAATTTATTTGGCCATCCTATTTGATGCAGTATTTTGCATCAAACAGGATGGCTATTTTATGTTAGGTTTCCCGTGGACGATCACCCAATCTTTAAAGACGTTAAGGCTTTTGAGAAAAAGCTTGGGCTACCGTCGGGCTTCTACGTTAAGTTACTCGACGAAGATGATTGGTCGTTCATAATAAAACTGAACGTGAGGTAGGCTGGAAAAAATGGAGTCCAACGTTTCTGTAAAATCATGGGAACGGAGGACGAAGATGGAACGATTACCAAGAGGGGTTTACAGCCCTGAATTTCGGGAGCAGGCAGTTCGTTTGCATGAAGTTGATGGATT
>JAHJGO010000005.1 GCA_018824405.1 Gammaproteobacteria bacterium | reverse complement strand
GGGCCGCGGCTTCGCCGTCGTTGCCGGAGAGGTGCGCAATCTGGCTCAGCGTTCCGCTGCCGCCGCTAAAGAGATCAAGACCCTGATCGGCGATTCTGTCGGCAAGGTCGAAAACGGTTCCAAGCTGGTGACCAATGCAGGTCAGACCATGGAAGAAATCGTCACTGCCATCAAGTGCGTGACCGATATCATGGGCGAGATTTCCGCCGCTTCTTCAGAGCAGAGCACAGGCATCGAGCAGGTCAACCTCGCCATCACCCAGATGGACGAAGTCACTCAGCAGAACGCCGCCCTGGTCGAACAGGCCGCTGCAGCCGCCGAGTCCCTCGAAGAACAGGCCGAAGGTCTGGCCGTGGCAGTCTCGATATTCAAACTTGATAGCGACCGCACTGCCCTGCCCGCCCCCGCACCAAGATATTTACTGAACTGAGCGAACGAAATCCTATGGCAAGCAATGACCGCGAGTTTCATTTCACCGACAAGGATTTCGAGTCGGTATGCAAGCTGATTTACAGCCATGCCGGAATTGCGCTAAATCCCAGCAAGAAGGATATGGTCTACAGCCGCCTTGCACGGCGCCTGCGCGCCACCGGCCTGAACACTTTCCGTGAGTATTTGCATCTGCTGGAAAGTAATAATCATGCCGAGTGGCAGGCTTTTACCAACGCGCTGACCACCAATCTCACCTCGTTCTTTCGCGAGCAGCACCATTTCCCCATCCTGGCCGAGCATGTTCGCAAGCACAAGGGGCGTCATCCCATCAACCTGTGGTGCTCAGCAGCCTCAACCGGAGAAGAACCCTACTCCATGGCCATGACTATGGTGGAACTGTTCAACACTTATACACCGCCGGTGCAGATCATCGCCACCGACCTGGACACCAATGTGCTGGCCAAGGCCGAGACAGGAACCTACCCCATGGATCGGCTGGAAAAACTGCCCGCCGACACGATAAAGCGTTTTTTCCTCAAAGGGACCGGCGCACAGGAAGGCTTCGCCCGCGTGCGACCGGAACTGCGCAACATGATCACCTTTCGCCAGATCAACCTGCTTCATGACAACTGGCCCCTGCGACCGCCTTTCGATGCAATATTCTGTCGCAATGTAATGATCTACTTCGACAAGCAGACTCAACTTAGCATTCTGCAAAAATTTGTGCCGTTGCTGCGGCCAGAAGGGCTGCTGTTTGCGGGTCATTCGGAAAGTTTTCACCACGCAGCAGCGCACTTCAAACTGATGGGACATACGGTTTACCAGGTTGCAGACAAAACCAAGGCGCACCATGGCTGAAAAGGGTTTTGAGGAAATCCTCGCTCCCAATCACTATTTTGACCGTAGTTTTGACATCCAGGCGGCGAAGATTCTCCCTGGTGAGTACTACACTACCGGGCGTGACATGTTGCTGGTCACGGTGCTGGGCTCCTGCGTTGCGGCCTGCATCCGAGACCGTATCAGCGGCATCGGCGGAATGAATCATTTCATGCTACCTGACAGCGGGCAGGATCAGGACAACCCCCTCAGCACCTCTGCACGTTATGGTGTTTATGCCATGGAAATGATGATCAACCAGCTGCTCAAACTTGGGGCTAAACGCTCAAATCTGGAGGCGAAGGTATTTGGCGGAGGAAACGTGCTGCGTGGTTTTGTGGTCGCCAATGTAGGTGAACGCAACTCAAAATTTGCGCTCGACTATCTGGCCACAGAAAAAATAAAGATCGTGGCGCAGGATCTTCTCGATATTTATCCGCGCAAAGTCTATTACTTTCCCAAAACCGGCAAGGTGCTGGTCAAGAAGCTTAAACGTGTCCACAATGACACGATTGTTGAACGCGAAAAGGAATACAGTTCGCGACTTCAATACTCCAGGATGGAAGGCGATGTGGAGCTTTTCACTTGAGTGCATTTTTTCTGATTGCTGAAAACCGATAACAAGATAATGGCAAAAATTAAAGTTCTGATTGTTGACGACTCTGCCCTGATCCGCAATCTGTTGAAGGAAATCATCAACAGGCAGCCAGATATGGAAGTCGTCGGTGCTGCGCCTGACCCATTGGCGGCACGCGAATTGATCAAGCAACTGAACCCGGATGTGCTGACACTGGATGTCGAAATGCCCAAGATGGACGGGCTTGATTTCCTGGAAAAGCTGATGCGCTTGCGTCCCATGCCTGTGGTAATGATTTCATCGCTCACCGAACGCGGATCGGATGTCACCTTTCGAGCGCTGGAACTGGGCGCGGTGGATTTTCTGGCCAAGCCCAAGATGGACATCACCCATGGCCTGCAGGAATATTCGGAAGACATTGCCGATAAAATCCGCGCTGCAGCTCGGGCAAAAATACGCAAAACCGCACCTATCCTTCCTAGTACCATGATTGCACCACGCCTGAGCGCAGACGCCGTATTGCCTTCGCTCTCCAATCCGATTGCTTCCACCGAAAAAGTGATTATTCTGGGCGCCTCGACCGGAGGAACAGAAGCGATTAAAGAATTTCTCACCAAACTACCCGCTGATTGCCCCGGCATTCTGATTGCCCAGCATATGCCGGAAGCTTTTACGCTTTCTTTCGCCAACCGTCTCGACAGCCTGTGCAAAATCTCGGTGAAGGAAGCCCAGCAGGGCGACCGCGTGCTGCCCGGACACGCGTACATCGCCCCTGGTCATTCTCACCTGCTACTGAAACGTAGTGGTGCAAATTACATATGCGAACTCAACCAGGGGCCGCCGGTAAATCGCCACCGTCCATCAGTGGATGTGCTGTTTCGCTCCGCGGCCAACTGTGCCGGAAAAAACGTCATTGGCGTGATTCTTACCGGCATGGGCAAGGATGGCGCAGCCGGCATGTTGGAAATGAAGCAGGCAGGTGCTTACAATTTCGCCCAGGATGAAGCAAGTTGCGTTGTCTTCGGCATGCCAAGAGAAGCCATTGCGCTGGGTGGCGTGGATGAGGTGCTGCCCCTGCAGGAGATGGCGCCCAAAGTGATGAAACATCTGGCCAGCCTTGGAACCAGGGCATTCAGGGTATAAGTGAACCACATGGAGGAAACAACTATATGTCTACAATCCAGATAAAAAATACACTGGAAAACGCTAATGCCACAATTTCACTTGCCGGCAGATTCGATTTCAATTCGCATCGTCAGTTTCGCGAAGCTTATGAAAGCGCTCTGAATGACCCTGCCATCAAATCGATGGAAATTGACTTGGGTTCGGTAGATTATCTGGACAGTTCAGCCCTGGGCATGTTGCTGCTGGTGAAGGAAAAAGCGACCAATGCCAACAAATCCCTGGCGCTCGCAAACTGCCGTGGTGTCGTACAGCAGGTTCTGGAGGTAGCCAATTTCAACAAATTGTTTACCATCCGCTAATCCTTTTTTACTCTAGCGGCAAGTAACGAACGATATGTCAAAACCTCTCAAAGTCCTGTTGGTCGACGACACTGAACCGAATTTACTCCTGGCAAGCAAGTTCATCAACAAACTTGGCCACGAGACGGTTCTGGCGCGCAATGGCCGCGAAGCAGTGGAAAAATTTCAGGCCGAAACCATTGATCTCATCCTGATGGATATCATGATGCCTGAGATGGATGGTTATGAGGCAACTCGCAGAATCCGCGAAATCAGCTCCCGCTGGGTACCCATCCTGTTTCTTACCGAAAAAGGCCAGGATGAAGATCATGTCAGAGGCATTCAGGCTGGCGGTGACGATTACATTACCAAACCCTTTAATTTTCCGATCCTTGAGGCACGTATCAAAGCATTTAGCCGCATAGCAGACATGCAACACCAGATACTGGAAAACAGCCTGCAACTGCAGCATTATCGTGACGAGAATCTACGCGAACAGCAGCTGGCCAAACATCTGATCAAAAAGATCACACGCAGTGAACACATGGCGCATGAACACATCCGCACATGGAACGTGCCGGCTCAGCATTTCAGCGGTGATATTTTTATTGCTGCTCCCACACCTGCGGAGCATATTCATCTTCTGCTGGCCGACGGCACAGGACATGGCCTGTCTGCCGCACTGAACGTGATGCCTGTGGTGGAAGTGTTTTATGGCATGAGCGCCAAGGGATTCAGCATTTCCGCCATCGCACAGGAACTCAACCACAAGATCAAACAGCTCCTGCCCACGGATCGTTTCGTAGCTGCGACACTGGTATCCCTCGATTTCAAAGAAAAAATTCTGCATATCTGGAACGGAGGAAATCCGCCAGCGCTATTCCTGGATGAAAAAGGAGAGACGCTGCGCAGCTGGAAATCCACACACCCTGCGCTGGGCATTTTTCACGACCATGAATTTGACTCGACCAGCGAGGTATTTCACTGGTCAGATCCAGGACAACTCATTCTGTGCTCGGATGGCCTGATAGAGGCACAGAATCCTGCTGGAGAAGAATTCGGGCTCAGTCGCCTCGAACACACGCTCTCCAGCACTTCATTCGATCAACGTCATGATGCGCTGATCGCTGCTGTCCTTCAGCATATGGCTGCCCTTGTGTCGCACGATGATGTATCGCTTGCCACAATAGACTGCCCGGCGAACGTTGCAGACAATGCGCAATTCCAGAAAGCGGATATAAAACCGGACCTGCCCGAGCACTTGGATTGTGCCTGCCGCTGGAAGGTCGGTCTGCACCTGACAGCTGCAGAGCTGAAAGAAATAGATGTGGTTCCAATGCTGCTGACGTGGATGGACCAGTTGCAACTCAACAAACGCCACCGTGGCCAGATTTTTTTGATTTTTACTGAATTATTCAACAACGCACTTGACCATGGCATTCTGAACCTGGATTCAGAGCTGAAAAGTTTGCCCGAGGGTTTTGAGCAATATATTGAACAGCGGCGTCAGCGCCTCACCAACCTGCTGCATGGTATCGTGGAAATCGAGTTCGAGCGCTTGCGTTATCAAAACAGCGAAATCCTAACAATACGCATTAGAGATACCGGAAAAGGATTTGATTATAATAAATATATGTCTGGAAAAATCGATGCCGGCACGCGCTTGTCCGGGCGCGGACTGGCACTTGTCAAAAGCCTGTGTTCAAAGATGGAATTTGCCAGCAACGGCAGCGAGATTAGCGTTCATTACACCCTTGCATAGGCTTGCTACCGCCCTTAACACGCCAGCCCAAAAATTGCGGGAACACCTTGAGTAACTGGGGCATCAAGGGGCGGGTTCTCTTCCTGGCACTGGTGCCGGCGCTGATCATTGCTGCCGGCCTGACCATTTATGACATTACCACGCGCCTGCGCGACATCGAACAGGCTCTTCACGAGCGTGGTCTTGCGATTGCGCGCCAACTCTCCCCGGCCAGCGAATTTGGTGTTTTCTCTGGTAATTACGATATTCTCACCCGCCTGACCCAGAGCTCACTACTTGAAGCCGATGTCACCGCAGTGGCCATCACCAACGCGGATTGGCGTGTCCTGGCCGCAAGCGGGCACTATCTTGCCCCGCCTTCCCTTAGTGGGGATACCCTGGCCAGCATCGGTGTCACTCGGCGAGATGACGCCCTGATATTCTCTGCTCCCATTTTTCAAAGTCAGACCGAAGTGGAGTCTTACCTCGATACCAATCCGCAGGAACCAGAAGCCAAGGGTGAAACCAGGGTTCTGGGGCATGTCATTGTCGAAATATCGCGTTTGCCCAGCATCGCCAAAAAAAACCAGCTTATTTTCAGCAGCCTGCTGATCACCCTCACCGGTCTTGCCTTGGCTGCCTTGCTTGCGCTACGCATGGCACGTCAGGTAACAGGACCGATCATGGCACTGGCAAGCGCCGTAGCCAGAATCGGCAAGGGTGATCTGGAAACCCGTGTCCAGACCTCGGCCACCGGGGAAATCGCCATTCTCGAAAGTGGTGTCAACAACATGGCCTTTGCGCTCAAGTCACTGCAGGATGCGCAGGAGGAAAGGCGGGTCATACTCTCTACCGTACTGGACAGTCTGGATGCCCTGGTTTATGTGGCAGATATGAACACACATGAACTGCTGTTTCTCAACAAATACGCACTGAATACCTTCGGCAATGTGACCGGGAAAATTTGCTGGCAATTCCTGCAAAAAAACCAGAGCGGACCTTGCGCCTTCTGCACCAATGCCCAACTGCTCAAGCACGACGGCACACCCGGCGAACCCGTCATCTGGGAATTTCAGAACACCCTCAACCAGCGCTGGTATCTGATCCAGGACAGCGCAATCAAATGGGTGGATGGCCGCATTGTACGAATGGAAATCGCCACCGATATCACCCAAAGCAAGCAAACTGAAAGACGGCTACGCCATCTGGAGCGGCAAATCATGATAATCAGTGACCGCGAACGCGAACACATCGGCCACGAACTGCATGACGGGCTTGGCCAGCAATTAACCGGCATCGCCTTCTTGAGCAAGGCACTGTCGCAGAAGCTTGTCACCCAAAACTTGAAAGAGGCCGCTGATTGCGCCCAGATCGTCACTCTGATCAACCAGTCCATCGCCGAAACCCGGCAACTGGCCCGCGGCCTGCAGCCTGTTGAAATCGCGGAGCATGGGCTCATGTCGGCACTGGAGGAACTTTCCGTCAATATCGAAAAAATGTATTCCATACATTGCAGGCTTATCGCCAGCACCCAGGTAGCGCTGCAAGACAATGCAGCTGCAAACCATTTCTACCGCATCGCACAGGAAGCAACCAATAATGCAATCAAACATGGCCATGCCAAACATATTTCAATTGAGCTGTCTGCATCACAGGGTAAAATACAGCTTATCATCCGTGATGATGGCTCCGGCTTCCATCTCGATCAACTTTCTGAGGGTGCCGGCATGGGGCTGCAAATCATGCGTTACCGTGCCAATATGATCGGAGCCAGACTTGATATTGAAAGTGCCCCCGGTAATGGGACGCAAATCACGGCCTCACTCTAAAGGGGTAAAGCATGCAGCAACGCGCACGTAGCAAGTATAAGGTCGCTATTGTGGATGACCATCCAATCGTGCGCCAAGGGATTGCTCAACTGATCGATCAGGAAGAAGATATGGTCACCTGCTGTCAGGCTGGCAGCGCTCAGGAAGCCATCGAAATAATGGATCAACATTCACCGGATATTTTACTGGTCGATATTTCACTAGATGGCATTTCCGGCATAGAACTGATCAAGTTGCTCAAGCAGCACGGCATCAAAGCACCGGTTCTGATTATTTCCATGCACGACGAATCGCTTTATGCCGAACGCGCACTGCGTTCCGGTGCAAGAGGTTATGTCATGAAACAGGAAGCCACAGAAAAGGTCCTGACAGCGATACGACAGGTTCTGCGCGGTGAAATCTATCTCAGCGAACGAATGCAGGGGAAAATCCTGCAACGCATAATTAATGGCGATGATGGCGGTCTTTCAGGCATTGATTTGCTTAGCGACCGCGAACTGGAAGTTTTCCGCCTCATTGGCCATGGATACTCCACCAGCGACATTGGCCGCGAACTGAAACGTAGCGTCAAAACAGTGGAAACTCACCGCGCCCATCTCAAGGATAAACTGGGCCTCAAAAATGCCGCCGAACTGACCCACTTCGCGGTGCAGTGGATTGAGCAGGAAAAATCAAATTTGCCTTGATCCGTGTCTTCAACATCAGGGAAACCACTAGTCTAAAACGCGCTTCACCCCGATTCCCAGTCATCCGGAGGACCGATATTATTAGGGATAAACTATTGGTCCTCTATTGATGCTCAGGAAAATTGCACACTTTTTAGGTTTTAATTCGTCAACACATTCGCCTTTCCGAGTATGTTTGCCCCCCGTCGCTGGAATATCGCCCGAGTTGGGGGGCGAAATCATGACGGTTGCCACCGGCGCGAAAATATCTCAAGCCGAGCCAACTGTTCATCCCCTGACAAAACCCAGCGAAAACGCATTTAATTTCATTAGTCCGGGATTCGTCCGCCAGGAACCAGTCGTCGCACGTGACAGCCAGGAAATCATCGGCCACGAACTGATGCTCAACAACTCGAGCGAACTACTGGCCGGAAACTCAAACGAAGCAATCAATCTGATTCATGATGAATTGCTGCTTAAAAGCCTGCTCAACACAAACCTGTCAGAGATTACCGATAATGCCCCTGTTTTCATTCGACTTTCGCCCGCCAGTCTGGAAAATCCAATTTTAAAGGAACTCCCCCCAGAGCATTTGATCCTGGCTATTCATCCCAGTCTTACAAAAACCGACACGCATCTGACACACTGTCGCGAACTCAAATCTTTTGGTTACCACTTTGCTCTGGATGATTTGAACTACTCACCAGGCCTTTATCACTTACTGGGTCTGGCTGATTATCTGCGCTTCAGCATCAACCGGGACAGCGCTCAAAACCTGAATCAGCGACTGGATCAGATTCCTCGACTGTCAGAGAAAATTCTGGTTGCAAAAAATATTAATAGCCCTGAGCAATTGCAAATAGCATATCAACTTCCTTTCCTCCGCTATCAAGGCAGCTATTTCGGACACGCCACAATCACCACACCGCCTGCAGGCAAACGTTTGCACGAGAAAATATAGTTCTGATGAATTCCGGCATTGAACATCACTCAACAATTGTCGGCATCAGCATCGATGCACATCAACACGATATACATCAGGACACTGGTGTGGGCACACGAAATCGAAAAATTAGAGAACCCATGAACCTGCAGCTATCCCAGACAAACCTTGAGATTCACTCTGCCGACATGGACAACATCCAGCCCATGCCAGACACGAGAGAAACACAGGATATATTCCTGGCGCACCAACCCATCATGGATAGCAATCAGAAAATTGTCGCATATGAGTTGCTATTTCGCTCCGGAGGGCAAGGAGCAGGCCCGATAACCGACGACATGGCAGCAAGCGCATCCGTCATACTCAATACCTTCAGCCATTTCGGTGCGGAAAAAGTTATTGGCCAGCATCAAGGTTTTATCAACGTCAATACCGAATTGCTCATGAGCGACATACTGGAACTGCTGCCACGCGAGCAGATCGTGCTGGAGCTTCTGGAGACGGTTGCACCCACGCTTGACGTAATTAAGCGCTGTCGCGAACTCAAGATTATGGGATTCAGGCTGGCACTGGATGATTTTGTTTATGATCCCGCTTTCGAGCCACTTCTGGAACTGGCTGATTACGTCAAGCTCGACCTGCTCGCCACCCTGCAGTCAGATCTGCCAAGCGTTGTCAGCCGGCTGAAACACCGACCAATAAAATTGATCGCAGAAAAGCTGGAAAGCGTGGAGCAGTTCAAGCTGTGCCGCGATCTTGGATTCACGCTTTTTCAGGGCTATTACTTTGCCCGCCCTGTGATCATCAGCGGCAAGAAAGCCGACCCCGCCAAGATGGTGCTGCTGCGTCTGCTTGGCCAGATTCTGGGTGATGGCGAAAATCATGAAATCGAGAAGACCTTCAAGCAGCAGCCTGGCTTGAGTTTTAACCTGCTACGTCTGGTCAACTCCGTAGCCATGGGATTGAGAAATCCGGTCAGTTCACTCAATCAGGCACTTGTGGTGCTGGGCCGGCGTCAATTGCAGCGCTGGATTCAGCTTTTGATCTACACTGTTGGAGACGCCGCCAGCCAGAACAGTCCCCTGCTGCAGCTTGCCGCCAGCCGTGGAAGACTGATGGAACTACTCGCCAAGGCACAGCGCCCAGGCAGCGGTGATTATCACGAGCGTGCGTTCATGGTTGGCATCCTGTCCCTGCTGGATGCCCTGCTCGGCCTCCCGATGACGGAAATTCTGTCACAGCTGAGTCTTAACAGTGAAGTCAGAGATGCATTGCTCAACAAGGACGGAACGCTGGGGCAGTTACTCGGCTTGGTAAAAGAGCTGGAGGCGGCAAACTTTGATGCTGCCACTGATATCATGGCTCAGACGGGGATCCCTCTGGCAGCACTGACCGAAGCCCAGCTGGAGACATTCCGCTGGGTGGATGAGCTGAATCAGGAAAAGGACTAGCCACTTCCCTCAGGCAGATATTTGAGCGGATCCACCGGTTTACCCATACGCCGGATCTCGAAATGAAGTTTTACCTGGTCCGCATCACTATCGCCCATCTCGGCAATGCGCTGCCCCTTGGTTACGGTTTGCCCTTCCCTCACCAGAATTTGACTGTTATGCGCGTAAGCGCTGAGGAAGGTCTTGTTGTGTTTGATAATCACCAGTTTTCCGTAACCGCGCAGGCCGCTGCCGCTGTACACCACTTTCCCTGGAGCCGAGGCCAGAACGGGCTGGCCTGCTTTGCCTGAGATATCCAGTCCTTTGAGGCTGGCGCTCTCATTAAAGGACGCGATGATCTTGCCTTTTGAGGGCCAGGCCCAATCCAGATCTTCATCATCAGTACCGGCTTTAGTTCCCTCACTGCTCGCCGGCGCCGCTTTGACTTCACTTGGCTTGGGTTTTTCCTCTGCGGGTGGTGGCTTTACAGCCACAAGCTCGGGTTTGTGTGCTACAGCCACCGCGGGTGCATTCTCGGCCTCAACGGAGTAGGAAATCTTCACTGCCTTGGGCTGGGTTTTAAGACTGCTCTCCCTGGATTCCGCCTGTGTAGCTACCGGCTTCAAGGCAGAAGTCACCACTCCGCCTTCCTGTTGAACCATGGCTTGCGTCTGTGGCTGAGGGTTGACACGCAACTGCTGACCAATCCGGATCACATAGGGCGTAGAAATGCCATTCAGTTCAGCCAGTTCCTTGTAGTCATAACCATATTCAAGGGCAATGGCGTAGAGCGTATCGCCCTTCTGCACGGTATGCGTTTGCGGCCTCCAGTCCCCTTCTCTGCTTCTTGAAGCGGATTTGGCACCACTGCTTTTGCCTGCCTGGCCTCGATCCTGAACCGGAGCATATTGCGGCGTGGTTCCGCAACCATTCAGCACCAGCAGAAAAGCCGGCAAAAATAATGCGAACCGATACATCAAATCACCCCGGCCAGAAGCGGCACGAATTTCACTGCTTCGAGCACGGTCTCAACATATTCTTTTGGTGTGCGTTCGATCAGGTGAAGACGCTGCTGATCGCCGGAACCAATCGGCATCACCAGCCGTCCGCCGACATCCAGCTGCTTCAGGAGTGCTGCAGGGATATGGGTGGATGCTGCGGTCATGATGATGGCGTCAAAAGGCGCAGCCTCCGCGATGCCGATGCCGCCATCGGCATGGCGTGCACGCACGTTGGTGCAGTGCGCTTCGCGGATATTTTTGCGCGCCTTGGTCAGTAGCGGAGAAATTCGCTCCACGGTAAAAACCTCACGCGCCAGCTTGGACAGCACGGCGGTCTGATAGCCGCAGCCGGTGCCAATTTCCAGTACTTTGCCGATGTCTTGTCCATTGCGCAGGATTTCAGTCATGCGTGCCACAATATAGGGATTGGAGATAGTCTGGCCAAAACCGATGGGCAGGGCCGTATCTTCATACGCCCGACTGGAGAGCGCTTCCTCAATAAAAATGTGGCGCGGAATGGAGCCCATCACGGACAGCACGACTTCATCCTTGATGCCCTGGCTACGCAGACGGTCCACCATGCGCATGCGCGTGCGCTGGGAAGTCATGCCAATCCCGCTGATCCGGACATTCATTATGCCAGCCACCCTTTCAAGCTATCCACCTGTTGGTAATGGGTCAAGTCAATCTGTAGCGGCGTGACAGAAACTGCATTCCGGGACACGGCCTCGAAATCCGTTCCCGGCCCGGCATCCTGGGCCAGGCCGGCCGCGCCTACCCAGTACACGGTCTGGCCACGTGGATTCTCCGCCTTAACCACTGGCTCGGCCTTGTGGCGCTTGCCCAGACGGGTAATTTCGATGCCCTGCAGCGTCTCGTAAGGCACGTCGGGCACATTGACGTTGAGCAATGTCGGCTGAGCCAGGGGTTCGCGCTGGTAACGCTCCACCATCTCCTTCACCACTCTCGCAGCTGTGGAAAAATGGGCGTGATGGCTACTCACCAGCGAGACTGCAATGGCCGGGACACCAAGCAGAAAGCCTTCCGTCGCAGCTGCCACGGTACCTGAATAGATGGTGTCGTCGCCCATGTTCGCGCCATGATTGATGCCGGAAATCACCATGTCCGGCAGATGATCCAGCATGCCGGTCACCGCCAGATGGACGCAATCGGTCGGCGTGCCGTTGACGTAATAGAACCCGCTGCTGGCCTGGCGCAGCATCAGGGGGCGGTCGAGGGTCAGCGAATTACTCGCGCCGCTGCGGTCGCGCTCGGGCGCCACCACGGTGACTTGTGCCACTGAAGAGAGCATCTCAGCCAGCACGGCCAGACCAGGCGCAAAATAACCGTCGTCGTTGCTAAGCAGAATTCGCATTAAATATATTCAGTCCTGATCACTGTATCAAGGCGATTTTATGAGCTTTCACCCGGCGTCGCAATGAAACCGCCGGCTACCCGGGCCAGTTGTTTTTTCAGGCGCGCCACCACCTCGTCCTTGCCGATCAGGGCCAGCACGGCATCGACAGAAGGGGTCTGGGATTCGCCTGTCACCAGCACGCGCAGCGGCATCGCTACTTTGGGCAATTTCAACCCATGTGCGGCAACCGTGGATTTCATGACGTCGTGAATAGCTTCCCGGGTCCATTCAATAGCAGCAAATTTTTCCGCCATCTCTTCCATGACTGGCCAAATATCCTGGGGGACATGTTGTTCCAGCAAGGCAGGCTCGGCATCCAGAGCACGGTAGAAATACACCGCGGCATCAGCCAGTTCTTCCACTGTACTGACCCGCTCCTTGAGCAGATCCGCCACCACGGCAAGATCGGGTCCGCCTGCTGACGGATCGCAGCAATCGCGCTGGACAAAGGGTTTGGCCAGTTCGGCCAGGCGCTGACCGTCAGCCTGCTTGAGATATTGCTGATTCAGCCACAGTAATTTTTCCGGATTGAATTTGGCAGCGGATTTCGAGATGCTGCCAAGATCGAACCATTCGACGAACTGATCCATGCTGAACACTTCCTCGTCACCTTTTGCCCAACCCAGGCGCGCAAGATAATTCAGCAGCGCTTCCGGCAGATAGCCGTCTTCCTGATATTGCATCACCGAGACCGCGCCGTGACGCTTGGACATGCGCTCACCATCTGCGCCGAGGATCATCGGCACATGGGCATACTGCGGCAGGGGCGCACCCAGCGCCTTGAGGATATTGATCTGGCGTGGCGTGTTGTTGAGATGATCGTCGCCGCGAATGACATGGGTGATCTGCATGTCCCAGTCATCCACCACCACACAGAAATTATAAGTTGGGGTGCCGTCCGAACGGGCAATGATGAGGTCGTCCAGCTCACTGTTGCCGACCACCACCCGGCCCTTGACCAGATCATCGATGACGACAGCGCCAGCGAGCGGGGTCTTGAAGCGCACCACGGGGGAAATTCCGGCCGGGGGCGTCGCATTTGAATCGCGCCAGCGGCGGTCATATCGCGGCTTTTCACCGCGTTTTTCCTGCTCTTCGCGCATGGCATCCAGCTCTTCCTTGCTGGCATAGCAGTAATAGGCATTGCCTTCATCCAGCAGTTGCTGGATCACTTCTTTGTAGCGATCCATGCGCTGCATCTGGTAGAACGGGCCTTCGTCGTAATCCAGGCCGAGCCAGTCCATGCCGTCAAGAATGGCCTGAACCGACTCCGGCGTGGAGCGTTCAAGGTCGGTATCCTCGATACGCAACACGAAAGTGCCTTTATGCAGACGGGCATAAGCCCAGGAAAACAGCGCGGTGCGAGCACCGCCGATGTGAAGATAGCCAGTAGGGCTGGGAGCAAAACGGGTACGAACCATATTTCAAGAAAGCCGAATTAAAGATTAGGCGGACAAGCCGCAGCGCGGATGCCCGAAAAGTGCGTATTTTACGCGAAAAATCGCCTCTTTCGGATTAAACCATTTTCGTAACCGCTTCGACCCCCTGCCAATGCATGGATGCATGCTGTTCCGGTCATAAAACAGTACACTTGATGCTTGTCAGCGGGCAGGATTTAGCCGCAGAATCCAGATGAAGTGTTGATTTTGAGATTCACCAGAATATTTGGGAGGAATACGCCATGACCGACAGCAATAAGTTTATTTACGCCTTTGAAGAAGGTGACGGTAAAAACAAGATGTTGCTGGGCGGCAAGGGTGCCAATCTGTGCGAGATGACACAGATCGGCCTGAACGTCCCGCCGGGCTTCGTCATCAGCACGGAGGCCTGTCTCGCCTATCTGGAAAAGAACCAGCTGCCAGATGGCCTGATGGATGGTATCAAGGCCCAGATGGCCGCACTGGAGCAGAAAACCGGCAAGGGTTTCGGCAGCGGTGACAATCCCCTGCTGGTTTCAGTCCGCTCCGGTTCGGCCATGTCAATGCCGGGCATGATGGATACCATCCTCAACCTGGGGCTGAATGAAACTTCACTGCCGGGTCTGATCAGGCAAACGAATAACGAGCGCTTTGCCTGGGATGCCTACCGCCGCTTCATCCAGCTGTTCGGCAAGATCGCGCTGGGCATTGGCGACGAACATTTCGATCAGGCGATGACAGCCATCAAGCGCAAATATGGCGCGCCGCTGGACGTCGATCTTGGCGCGGATCACCTTAAGGCACTTGCAACAGAGTTTCTTGCCATCGTGGAACGCCACACCGGCAAACCCTTCCCGCAGGATCCGCTCGAACAGCTGGAAATTTCCGTGGGTGCCGTATTCCGTTCCTGGATGGGAAAACGCGCGGTGGATTACCGCAAGCAGTTCCGGATTACAAAGGAACAGGCCAGCGGCACCGCAGTCAACATCTGCACCATGGTGTTCGGCAACATGGGTAACGATTCCGCCACCGGCGTGGGCTTTACCCGCAATCCCGGCACCGGCGAGAACATGATTTTCGGCGAGTACCTCACCAATGCCCAGGGTGAGGACGTGGTGGCCGGCATCCGCACTCCGAAACCCATCGCCGAGATGGAGCAGGAGATGCCGGAAATGTACCGCCAGTTGCTGGTGCTGCACGACCGGCTGGAGTCACATTACCAGGAAGTGCAGGATTTCGAGTTCACCATCGAGAAAGGCGTCCTCTACTGCCTGCAGACCCGCCATGGCAAGATGAATGCGCGCGCCATGGTGCGCACTTCGGTGGAAATGTTCGAGGAAAAGCTGATCGGCAAGGAGCGCGCCCTGCTGCGCGTCGAGCCGGCAGTGCTGGAACAGCTGCTGGTGCCGCAACTGTCGCCAAGTTTCAAGGGGAAATCCCTGGCTCAGGGCCTGCCCGCCTCCCCCGGCGCGGCTTCGGGCAAGATCGTGTTCGATGCCGATACTGCGGAAATGCGCGGCCGGGCCGGTGAGAAAATCATCCTGGTGCGCGAGGAGACCAAGCCTGAGGATATTCACGGCTTCTTCCAGGCCCAGGGCATCCTCACCAGCCGCGGCGGCAAGACCTCCCACGCCGCCGTGGTGGCGCGTGGCATGGGCAAGCCATGCGTATCCGGCTGCGAGCAGATCGTGATCAACGACCAGCAGCGCAGCGCCCAGATCGGCGACACCACCCTGCACGAGGGCGACGTCATCACCATCGACGGCGGCAGCGGCCATGTCTATGCCGGCGAGGTTCCCACCATGGAAGCCGAATTCTCGCCGGAAATGGCCGTCCTGCTGGGCTGGGCGGACGAGGTGGCGCGCCTGAAAGTCATGGCCAATGCCGATACACCGGAATCCGCCGCCAAGGCGCGTGAATTTGGTGCCGTAGGCATCGGCCTGTGTCGCACCGAGCGCATGTTCAACGGCACCGACCGCCTGCCTATCGTGCAGGAAATGATCCTGGCAGAAACACCGGAGCAGCGCCAGTTTGCGTTGGACCGCCTGCTGCCGATCCAGCGCTCCGACTTCACCGGCATTTTCAAGGCCATGAAAGGGCTGCCGGTGACCATCCGCCTGCTCGACCCGCCGATGCACGAATTCCTGCCCACCGCCGCGCAGCTCGAACTGGAAATCGCTCACCTGCACCAGCTGAGCGACACCATCAACGGGCTGGAAGATCTTCCGGACACGCTCAAGCTGCTCAACCCCAAGCTCTACCAGCAATATGCCGACGGCCTGACCAAGCTGATGGGTGGCCTGACCACCTTCAAGGCGTCGCATCTGGAAGAAGATGTCATCAGCAAGAAGGAAAAAATCCTCAAAAAAGTACGTGCCCTGGCCGAGGTCAACCCCATGCTGGGCCATCGCGGCGTGCGCTTAGGGATCACCTATCCGGAAATCTATTCGATGCAGATCCAGGCGATTCTCGAAGCGGCCGCCCTGTGTGCTCGCGAGGGCGTCGAAATTTACCCGGAAATCATGGTGCCGCAGGTCGCCACAGTCGAAGAACTGACGCGTATCCACAGCTACGTCGAGCGCATCCACAAGCTGGTGGAACTGACTCACGGCATCAACGTGAAATTCAAGTTCGGCTCGATGATGGAAGTGGTACGCGGCTGCCTGCGCGCCGGTCGGATGGCGGAAACCGCCGAATTTTTCTCCTTCGGCACCAACGACCTGACCCAGGCAACCTTCTCCTTCAGTCGCGAGGATGCGGAAAACAAGTTCCTGCCGGCCTACAACGAAACCGGCATCCTGCAGGACAACCCGTTCGAAGTGCTGGATATCAAGGGTGTGGGGCAGTTGATGAAAATGGCGGTGGACAACGGGCGCAAGACCCGGCCGGACTTGAAGGTGGGCATCTGCGGCGAACACGGCGGACATCCCGGCTCGATCCACTTCTGTCACCACATCGGACTGAGCTATGTTTCCTGCTCCGGACCGCGCGTGCCGATCGCACGCCTGGCAGCAGCACAGGCCAAATTGCAGGAAGCACAGTACCAGGTTCCGGTGTGAGTACAATAGCGCCCAATGACAAGCTACGGAGCAAATGAATGAGTGCGCTATGGATCCTGGTTTTCCTGGTGGTGCTTTCCGGGTTCTTTGCCCTGGCCGAAATGGCCCTCGCCTCCTCGCGGCGCGGCAAGCTGGCGAAAATGGCCAGCGAAGGACACAAGGGAGCCGCGGCCGCCATCGCCATCAAGGAGCACCCCAGCCGCCTGCTGGCCGCGACTCAGACCGGCATCACCGCCGCCGCCCTGCTGATGGGCATCTACGGCGAATCAGCTCTGTCTGATTCATTCAAGGCCGCAATTCCCGCTGATCTCCCGATGCTGGGCGAATGGCGCGACATGATTTCCTTCACCATTACCATTATCCTGGTCACCGCGGCGTCGATCGTCCTGGGTGAAATCATCCCCAAGCGCCTCGCGATTGCCAATCCGGAACGCGTAGCCGCTTTCTGCGCACCCTTCATGGCGATTTTCATCCGACTGCTTTCTCCGGCCATCCATTTCCTTTCCTGGTCCGCCGACCTGATACTGGCCATTCTGCCGTTCCGCTCAGCTCCCGCCATCACCAGCGTGGAGGACATTCTCGCCTTCGTCGATGAAGGCGCCAAAATGGGCGCCATCGCGCCAGAAGAAAGCCATCTGCTGGGCAATGTCCTGCGCCTGGAAGATCGCCACCTGGCTTCCATCATGACTCCTGCAGCGGACGTCGCCTACCTGGATCTTCTGGCACCGCGGGAGCGCAATCTCCGCCTGCTGAGGGAAGCACCCCATTCTCAGTTACCGGTCTGCAAGGGCGATCTGCAGCAGGTCATCGGCATTGCCGAGAGCCATGACATCCTGCAGGCCGCTATCGAAGGGGAAGTAGATTTCGCCGAGATTCCGCTCGGATCCCCGGTGTTTGTGCCCGGCTCGCTCACTCTGATCGGCCTGCTGCGCACCCTGCGCCAGCAGAAAACCACCGTTGCGCTGGTGGTCAGCGAATTCGGCGTTACCGAGGGTTTTGTCACGCTGGACGACGTGATGCTCTCCCTGGTCGGCGAAATGATGCCACTGGCCGACACGCCGGAAGACGCTTTGGCCGTGCGCCGACCGGATGGCTCCTGGCTACTGGATGGCCTGCTGGCTCTCGACGAAATGAAGGACAAGCTGGAAATCCGCACCATCCCTCACGAAGAGCTGGGCAATTTCCATACCGTGGGGGGATTCGTGCTTGCTTCGCTCGGGCGCATTCCGCGCAAGTCCGAGCAATTCACCTGTTGCGGCTGGAATTTTGAGGTAGTTGACGTGGACCGGAATCGGGTGGATCAGGTGCTTGCCATTCGAAGCAGTTAGCTCCCCCTGAATTTTACTCTTCCATTGGCGCCACATCCGGGAACAGTACATCGGTAAAGCCGAACAGACTCATGTCGCGCATCCGCATCGGGTAGAGGATGCCATTGAGATGGTCGCATTCATGCTGCACCACCCGGGCATGAAATCCGGTAACAGTTCGATCAATGGGCTGGCCCGCCAGATCGAAGCCACGGTAGCGCAGGTGCTTGTGGCGCGGCACTATGCCCCGCATGCCGGGCAGCGACAGGCATCCTTCCCAGCCATCCTCCATTTCATCCCCCAGATATTCCAGCTCGGGGTTGATCAGCACCGTGTCCGGCACGGTTTCTGCGTCCGGGTAGCGCGGATTTCCAGCCACTCCGAAGATCACCACCTGCAAGCCGACACCGATCTGTGGCGCAGCCAGCCCGGCACCTTTCAGCGCGGCCATGGTTTCTAGCATATCCGAAACAAGCGTGCGCAATTCGGGTGTATTTAAAGCGGCCACAGGCCTGGCAGCCTCCAGCAGGCGCTCATCACCCATCTTGAGTACGGCTCTAACAGTCACGTAGCTCAACAACCTGATTCAGAATTTTCAACACCCGCTGCATCGCCTGTTTGAGGATCACATCCACTGCGTCGTAAGCAATCGCATGCGAGCTTGAACCACGCCCGGCGGCGTAATTGGCCGACACCGTCAGTGCCGCGTAGCACAGGCCGATTTCTCGCGCCAGCGCCGCTTCCGGCATGCCGGTCATACCCACCATGGTGGCGCCATCGCGCTCCAGTCGATTGATTTCGGCAGCCGTTTCCAGGCGCGGCCCCTGGACGGCGGCATAAACGCCGCCATCAATAAAACCCTCTCCTACCTCTCGGCAGGCCTGCATGCACAGTTGCCGCATCTTGTCGCAATAAGGCCAGGTAAAGTCGATGTGCACGACCGTCTTCGAACCGCAATTTTCCTGACAATCATGGTAAGTGCTTTTGCGCCCCCAGGTGTAATCGATAATCTGATCAGGGATGGCAATGGCCCCCGGTT
Organism: Gammaproteobacteria bacterium; assembly: GCA_018824405.1. Classification (GTDB taxonomy): domain Bacteria; phylum Pseudomonadota; class Gammaproteobacteria; order Burkholderiales; family Sulfuricellaceae; genus Sulfurimicrobium. The sequence goes on along the minus strand of JAHJGO010000005.1, from coordinate 64,028 downwards.
TCATGTCGGCATGGACACCACCGACGGTGGCAATGGAAATCACATCCTGCGCACCCTCGGCATGCAGCGCCCACATATTGGCCCGATAATTCACTTCATGCGGCGGAATGGTATGGCCATATCCGTGACGCGCCAGAAAAACCACTTCCCGCCCATTGATCTCGCCGAATATCAGCGCGCCGGAAGGTTCGCCGTAAGGCGTCCTCACCACTTTGCGGCGAATCTCTTCCAGGCCGGATATCTTTGCCAGGCCGCTGCCCCCGATAATTCCCAACATATAACTTATTCCTCTTTCAAAGCATAAATTGCGGGCAGGTTACGCCACGCGCCACGAACATCCATACCGAAACCGAACACGTAACGGTCAGAAATATCGAGTCCGACAAAATCGGCCCGTATAGGTTTGCTACGCTCAATCAGCTTGTTCACGAACACGGCGCTATAGCACTCAGCCGCGCCCAGTTCCATTACGCAGCGGCGAATTTCCGCCAGCGTGACGCCCTCGTCCAGAATGTCATCCAGTACCAGAACCACACGTCCTTTGACATTTACGGGAGGCGGCACTTTCCACACCATTTGCCCGCCACGGATGGCATCTCCATAGCGCGACACCTGCACATAATCAAAATCCAGCGGGAAATCCAGCAAAGGCAGCAACTGGCCTGCAAACACCGTCGCACCGGTCATCACGCTGAGTACCAGCGGTTGCTTGTCTGCCAGCTGGTGCGAAATCTCCCCGGCCAGACGCAGCATCACTTCATCCACTTCTTCCGCAGAAACGAGTTGTTCCGCTTCCTGGCGTATTTTCCATGCTTCATTCATCATCAGCACACCCCGTTTACAAATCACTCAGTACTTTGATATGCGCCGCCGCACTGCGCCCGAGCGCATGCAAGGCATAGCCACCCTCCAGTGTCGAGACGATGCGGCTATTGGCATGGCGAGCGGCGACATCCTTGAGTGCTTCGGTCACCCAGACGTAATCCGCTTCCCTCAATGCGAATCCGCCCATGTCATCCTCGCGGTGAGCATCGAAGCCTGCAGAAATGAACAGCATCTGTGGCTTGAAACGCTCCAGCGCAGGGAGCCACTGTTCCGTGACCGCTGCGCGAAAAGCTTCTCCCGATGTCCCTGCGGGAAGCGGCACGTTGATAATGTGTTGGTTGCCGCTGTCAGCCCCGGAATAAGGGTAATAAGGATGGCGAAAAGTCGAACACAACATCACGCGCGGATCGTCGTGAAAAATATCTTCCGTCCCGTTGCCGTGGTGCACATCGAAGTCGGCAATCGCTACCCGTTCCAGGCCATGCTGAGCCAAGGCATGTGCAGCCCCGACCGCGACATTGTTAAAAAAGCAGAAACCGCCAGAACTGGCGACACCAGCATGGTGACCAGGCGGGCGCACATTGCAGAAGGCATTTTCCGCACGTCCGGACATCACCATATCAACCGCCAGAACGACCGCACCAGCAGCTCGCAGCGCAGCTTCCAGTGTATGCGGGTTCATCGCCGTGTCCGGGTCTATGTATGCCAGGCCGGCATCAGGCGCAGCAGCACGAATCGCCGCTATGTAGTCAGGATGGTGCACTCGCGCCAGCATTTCATCCGTTGCCCGTGGCGCCTCCTGGTGATCGAGAAATGGCAGCAGCCCTGAGGCAATCAGCTGATCCTCAATAGCCTGGATACGTGCCGGGCATTCGGGGTGATCCGCGCCCATGTCGTGCCTGAGACTGCTAGGGTGGGTAATGTAGGCGGTGTGCATCCGGTTTTCGTCTGTAGGTCTTATATAAGACTTGATGTCATATTTTGTGGCACAATGGTCACAATCCGTTCATATAATAACCTCACTCTCATTTGGATCGCAAAATCATGGGCCAACACTATCTCAATCCCCTTTTCGCGCCAAAGTCTGTCGCGGTCTTCGGTGCCAGCGAGCGTGTCGATTCAATCGGCCAGATCGTCTTCCAGAACATGATCGAAAGCGGCTACCAGGGCGGGCTTTACCCGATCAATCCGAAAAGTCCGGAAATCCAGGGCCGCAAGGCCTACGCTTCGATAGCCGACATCGGCCAGCCGGTGGAACTGGCGGTAATCGCCACCCCGCCCCAGACCGTACCCGACATCATCGAGGCTTGCGGCAAGCACGGCGTCAAAGCGGCGGTGATTATCACCGCCGGCTTCGGTGAGACCGGGCCTCAGGGACAGGCGTTGGAAAAAGCCGTGCTGGACAACGCTCACCTCTACGGCATCCGCCTGATCGGCCCCAACTGCCTCGGCGTGATGCGCCCCTCGATCGGTCTCAATGCCACTTTCAACAAAGGCGGAGCCAATACTGGCAATCTCGCCTTCGTGTCGCAGTCCGGCGCGCTCTGTACCGCCATTCTGGACTGGGCGCAGGGCAACGATGTGGGCTTCTCCAGCGTAGTTTCGATGGGATCCTCTGCCGACGTGGATTTTGGCGAGATCCTCGATTATCTGGTCTCGGACAACAAAACCCAGAGCATCCTGCTATATATCGAAGGCATCCGCAACGCGCGCAGCTTCATGAGTGCAATTCGCGCTGCTGCCCGCATCAAGCCTGTGATCCTGGTCAAGGTCGGACGCCATGCGGCCGGTTCAAAGGCTGCAATGTCGCACACTGCCTCGCTGGTGGGGTCGGACGATGTGTTCGACGCGGCAGTCAGCCGCGCCGGTGTGGTGCGGGTGCAAACCATCACTCAGTTATTTGCCGCAGCCAAGGCCATGGCTTCGGGTTTCCGGCCCATCGGAAACCGTCTTGCCATCGTCACCAATGGCGGAGGCCCCGGTGTGATGGCAACTGACCGGGCCTCGGACCTTGGACTTGCCATCGCCACGCTGTCCGACACCACCATCGAAAAATTGAATCAGGTGTTGCCATCCAACTGGCCTCACGCCAATCCGGTAGACATCATCGGCGACGCCCAGGCCGATCGCTACCATCATGCTGTCAAGGCCTGCCTGGAAGACGACAACGTCGATGGCGTGCTCGCCATCCTCACACCGCAGGCCATGACCAAGCCGCTTGAAGCCGCCAACGCGGTAATCGAACTCGCCAATCAGTACAGCAAACCCCTCTTGGCCTGCTGGATGGGCGATTCGCAGGTGGCGGAAGCGCGCGCTGCCTTTGCTGCTGCAAAGAAGCCCAGCTTCCGCACGCCCGAACCGGCAGTGGAGGTGTTCTCCTACCTGTCAGATTACTATCGCAACCAGAAATTGCTGATGCAAATGCCGGGTCCGCTTTCGCACCATCTGGAACCCGACGTGGAAGGCGCTCGCATGGTGATCGATGGCGCCTTGCTGGAGCGCCGCAAAGTGCTCAACGAAATGGAATCCAAGGCACTGCTTTCCGCCTTCCACATCCCGGTGGCAAAAACCATGATCGCGCGCAGTCCCAACGAGGCACTGCTGATCGCCGAGCAACTGGGCTTCCCGGTAGCAATGAAAGTCAACTCGCGCGACATCACTCACAAGACCGATGCCGGTGGCGTACTGCTCAACCTCGGCAACGCCCAGGCGGTGCGTGCTGCCTATCACGAGATCATGGAAAACGTGCAGCGCAACCGCCCCAACGCGCATATGGACGGCATCTCGATCGAACCCATGATCGTCAAGCCGAATGGTCGTGAGCTCATGGTCGGCGTGACCAACGACCCGGTCTTCGGCCCGGTGATTACCTTCGGCGCAGGCGGCACCACGGTGGAAATTATGGGCGACCGCTCCGTCACCCTGCCGCCGCTCAACACCTTCCTGGTCAAGGATCTGATCCAGGGAACCCACGTTGCCAAGATGCTGGGCGCATTCCGCCACATGCCCCCGGCCGACATGGCTGGGCTTGAAAGTGTGCTGTTACGAGTGTCTGAAATGGTATGCGAGTTGCCGCTTCTGATGGAAATGGATATCAACCCGCTGATTGTGGACGAACATGGCGCGCTGGCCGCCGATGCTCGCGTGGTGGTGGAATACCGCCAGCCCAGCGCCGACCGCTATGCTCACATGGCGATCTACCCCTACCCCACCCACCTGGTCAGCCACTGGCAACTGGCAGACGGCACCGACATCACCATCCGCCCCATCCGCCCTGAAGATGCCGAGGTCGAACAGAAATTTGTGCATGACCTGTCCGAGGAATCGCGCTATTTCCGCTTCATGCGCAGCGTGCAGGAACTTACGCCGGACATGCTGGCACGCTTTACCCAGATTGATTACACCCGCGAAATGGCACTGATCGCCGTAACCAACGATCATGGCAAGGAAATCGAACTGGGCGTGACGCGCTTCGCCATCAATCCCGATGGCGAAAGCTGCGAATTCGCCCTGGTTGTCGCCGATAGCATGCGTGGCAAGGGACTGGGCCAGAAACTGATGTCCAGCCTGATGGACGCCGCACGCTCCAAGGGCCTGAAAATCATGGAAGGCGAAGTGCTCAGTAACAACCGCAACATGCTCAAACTGATGACGCGTCTGGGTTTCACCACCGAAACCAGTCCAGAAGACAACGGCATCAAGAATGTCCGCAAGGCACTGTAAATGCGCGTCGAGGGACAACACTACCGCACGATCTGGCCCACCGATGATGGTGTGGCAGTCGAAATCATCGACCAGACCCGACTACCGCACGAATTCGCCACAGTGCGACTGGAGAACCTGCAGGACGCCGCAGTCGCAATCAAGAACATGCTGGTACGCGGCGCTCCATTGATAGGCGCTACGGCAGCCTATGGCGTGGCGCTGGCAATGAGCGCCGAGAGTTCCGATGCCGCACTGGAACAAGCGTGCACCACCCTCGCCGCAACTCGCCCTACCGCCATCAATCTGCGCTGGGCGCTGGCGCGCATGAAAGATCTGCTCCTGCCGCTGGCGTCTGAAAATCGCGCCCAGGCTGCATGGCAGGAAGCCGCAGCTATTTGCGACGAAGATGTGAAAAACAACCGCGCCCTCGGCGAACACGGCTCGAAGCTGATCCGCGACAAGCTGGAGGCCAAGGGAGAGCCGGTCAACATTCTCACCCACTGCAATGCCGGATGGCTTGCCACGGTGGACTGGGGCACGGCACTGGCGCCCATCTACACAGCATTTGATGCTGGCATTCCAGTCCATGTCTGGGTGGACGAAACCCGCCCGCGCAACCAGGGCGCCAGCCTGACTGCCTGGGAACTTCAGCAACACGGCGTGCCGCACACCGTGATCGCGGACAATACCGGCGGTCACCTGATGCAGCACGGTATGGTGGACATGGTCATCGTCGGCACCGACCGCACCACCGCCTGCGGAGACGTATGCAACAAGATCGGCACCTATCTCAAGGCACTGGCCGCTTTCGACAACCAGATCCCGTTCTACGTCGCCCTGCCCGGCCCCACCATTGACTGGTCACTGGATGATGGAGTGCGCGACATCCCGATCGAGCAGCGCGAAGCAGAGGAAGTCACCCGGATTCGGGGGCGCACGGACGAAGGAGAAATAGTGACCGTCACCCTCACCCCGCACGGCAGCCCTGCTGCTAACTACGCATTCGACGTCACCCCGGCGCGTCTGGTCACCGGCTTGATCACTGAACGCGGCGTCTGCCCGGCCTCGCGCAAAGGGTTGCTTGGAATCTATCCGGAGCAAGCTCGATGAACAATGTCGAAGTGCTTGCAGTGAGCGAAGCCGAACTACGCCAAACCCTGATTGCCACCGCCATTGCGGCTCAACGCGAAGGCATGAACCGGGGTGCATCGGGCAACCTCTCCGTACGCTGCGGCAATGGATTTCTGATCACACCCTCGGGCATGGCGGCCACGGAGCAGATCGAAGACGATGTGGTATGGATGGATTTCACCGGCAATGCGCGCGGCAGCCGCAAGCCGTCGAGTGAATGGCGTTTCCACCGTGATCTTTACGTCGCTCGCCCGGAATTCAACGCCGTGCTGCACGCGCATTCCACCTTCGCCACCACCCTGGCATGCCTGGGCCGCGACATCCCGCCCTTCCACTACATGATCGCAGCTGCCGGCGGCAAGACCATCCGCTGCGCGCCCTACGCCACCTTCGGCACGCAGGAACTGTCAGACCATGCAATTACCGCCATGGAAGGACGCAAGGCCTGCCTGCTGGGGAATCATGGCCTGCTGCTGGCTGAAAGCACCCTGGAAAGCGCACTGGCGCTGGCGGTGGAAGTGGAAAGCCTGTGCGAACAATATTGCCGAGCCTTGCAGATCGGCACGCCCAAGCTGATTTCGGATGCGGAAATGGATGTGGTGCTGGAAAAATTCAAAAGCTACGGGCAGAACGCCCAAGGGTAGGGGCTTACCCTAAGCACAAGAAGACTTGCCCTGGAAGTCGAAGGGTTAGGCGCGCAGCGAATGCGCCTCTGCCAATTTGTCGAGCAGACCCTGAGCGGCATCCTCCACCATGTCCAGCACATGCTCGAAGCCCTGTGCTCCGCCATAGTATGGGTCAGGCACCTCACGCTCGCTAAACTTCCGGCTGTGCTCAAGAAATAGGCTGACCTTGTGTTCTTGACCGTTCGGACAGATGCGTTTCAGGTTGGACAGGTTTTCCTCGTCCATGGCCAGGATATAGTCAAAAACCAGAAAGTCCTGCTCGCACACCTGACGGCCTCGCAATGCACTCAGATCATAACCGCGTTGAGCTGCTGCTGCACTAGCCCGTGCATCAGGTGATTTACCAATATGATAGCTGTGCGTTCCGGCTGAATCGATGCGTATCGCTTTATCCATGCCGGAGCGCGTGACCAGGTCACGGAACACCCCCTCAGCCGTGGGAGATCTGCAAATATTGCCCATGCACACGAACAGAACGCTGGTTTCTTTCATCACAGCACCCTTATCGCGCCTGACTGATCGCAGCCAGCACGGCTTCGCCCAGGCCCGCAGGCGATTCAGCCACCACCACCCCGGCAGCCTGCATCGCCTTGATCTTGTCAGAAGCCAGCCCGCTGCCGCCGGCGATGATCGCACCGGCATGGCCCATACGCTTGCCTTTGGGTGCGGTCTGCCCGGCGATGTAGCCCGCTACAGGTTTGGTGACATGGGCCTTGATGTATTCAGCAGCATCTTCTTCGCGACGGCCGCCGATTTCGCCCACCATGATGATGGCTTCGGTCTCGGGGTCATCCTGAAACATTTGCAGGCAGTCGATAAAATCCAGCCCCTTGATCGGGTCGCCGCCGATACCGACGCAAGTAGACTGTCCGAGGCCAGCCTTGGTGGTCTGATAGACCGCCTCATAAGTCAACGTACCGGAGCGCGATACGATACCGACCTTGCCCTTCTTGTGGATGAAACCGGGCATGATGCCGATCTTGCATTCTTCCGGCGTGATGATGCCGGGGCAGTTGGGCCCGATCAGCACGGATGGACTGTCTTTCAACGCGGCCTTGACCTTCATCATGTCCAGCACCGGAATGCCTTCGGTGATGCAAACGATGACTTCGATGCCTGCGGCAGCGGCCTCCATGATCGAATCCGCGGCAAAGGCAGGCGGCACGTAGATCATGGTGGCGTTGGCGCCGGTTTCCTTCACGGCGTCACGCACGGTGTTGAATACCGGCAGGTTAAGATGAATCTGCCCGCCCTTGCCCGGCGTAACCCCGCCAACCATTTTAGTGCCGTAGGCAATGCCCTGCTCGGAATGGAAGGTGCCCTGCTTGCCGGTAAATCCCTGGCAGATGACCTTGGTGTTCTTGTTAACCAGAATGCTCATGTTTTTATCCCTTACGCCACCGCTGCCACGGCGCGCTTGGCCGCATCGGTCAGATCGCTGGCGGAAATCACGCCCACGCCGCTCTCGGCCAGCATCTTTTGCCCCAACTCGACGTTGGTGCCTTCAAGACGCACGATCACCGGCACCTTGACGCCCACTTCCTTGACCGCCGTGATGATGCCCTCGGCAATGATGTCACAGCGCATGATGCCACCGAAAATGTTGACCAGAATGGCTTTCACATTGGAATCCGACAGGATGATCTTGAACGCCTTGGACACAGTTTCCGCCGTCGCACCGCCACCCACATCAAGGAAGTTGGCAGGCTGCCCGCCGTGCAACTTGATCAGATCCATGGTCGCCATGGCCAGACCCGCTCCGTTAACCATGCAGCCGATATTGCCGTTGAGCGCGATATAGTTGAGATCGGCCTCGCGTGCTGCAGCTTCCTTGGCATCATCCTGAGAGGGGTCGCGCATGACAGCCAGGTCCTTCTGGCGATAAAGCGCGTTGTCTTCAACACTGATCTTGCAGTCCAGCGCCACCAGTTCGCCGCTGTCCGTCACGACCAGCGGGTTGATCTCCACCAGCGACAGATCATTTTTCATGAACAGCTGGAACAGGCCTTTCGCCATCCGGGTAAAGGCAGCGATTTGCGGCCCTTGCAGGTTCAGGCCGAAGGCAATGTTGCGGCACTGGAAATCCTGCAGGCCCCACACAGGGTCGCACACTTCACGCAGGATCTTGTCCGGGTCGGTGCGGGCGATTTCCTCGATTTCCATGCCGCCACTGCCGGAAGCCACCAGCACGATACTTTCGGATTCGCGGTCCACGGTAAGGCTGAGGTAAATCTCACGCGCGATATCCAGCGTCTCTTCAACCAGCAAACGCGTCACCATTTGCCCATCGGGGGCGTTCTGGTAAGTCACCAGACAACTACCGAGCAGTGTGCTCACGCTATGGATCAGGTCGTCAATCGAGCGCACCACCCGTACTCCGCCCGCCTTGCCGCGCCCGCCGGCATGAATTTGCGCCTTGACCACCCAGGCATCTCCACCCAGATGCCCAGCCGCCATCTCTGCCTGGCCTGCGTTGTCCAGCACCACGCCGCGCGGGGTAGGAATACCCTGATCTCGCAGCAACTGTTTTGCCTGATATTCGTGCAGATTCATTATTTTTCTCGATGAAAATTCACAACTGGGCCAGCAGGCCCGAAATTTGTAATTGTGGCGGAAAATCCGATGTTAATCCAGCAGCGAGCCTAGCCGATGATCAGCTTGAGCCCAATCAGGATCGTGACCACTTCGAAAGCGCGCTTGATCCACTGATTGCCCTTTTTCAGCGCAAAATGGCTGCCCAGGTATCCCCCCGTCAGCGAGCCGAGCAGCAATGCTGGCATCCAGTCCCAGGCGATGGTGCCTATCATGCCCAGCACTACCGCACCCGTCCCGTTCCATACCAGTCCGCACAGCACCAGGGTATAAGCCACAGCACGCTTGTAGTCGAGCCCGAAATGGTGGATCAGCCACATGGTCAGAAAAAGGCCAGTGCCTGAGGTAATCGATCCATTCAGGAAACCGACCACAAACAGGCCAAACATTCCGATCAGGAGAGCAGATCCCTCGTGATTACGTGGCCTGTGTTCCATGCCCAGCCTGGGCTTGAAAACGGAATAAAGTCCCAAACCCATGGTCAGAATGCCAAGCGCAAGTTGCGCAAGTTGGGGGGGAACTCTAAGAATAGTGTTGGCCCCAAGCACCACACCTGGCAGGCCAGCACCAAGAATGACGAGCGAAAAGCGCCGCTCCAGGTGACTTTCGCGAAAATGCCGGATGGTAGCGCCCAATCCGAGTGCCACGCTTGCCACCTTATGCGTTGCCAAAGCCACGCCAAACGGCAGCCCCAGAAAAATCAGCATGGGGAACTGGATCAGGCCGGCCCCTCCGCCCGACAACGCCGAAAACCAGTTAGCGATAAATGAAGCAACAAAAAGAATAAGTTGATCAACTAATCCCATCTATTCGGTAATGCCGTACTCAGCCGCAGTCATGACATAGCACAACCGGAGTTGATGATGCCTGAGCACATCCAGTAATTGTCTGGCTTCGGCTTCGCCGAGAAAAAACTCGACCTCAACCGGTAGCTCCCCAGCCAGCTCAAAAAATGTTTCCTCATGCAGCTTGCCGTGCCGGCCATAACCCGCAATGGCCCGGATGGCTGTGCCCCCGCGGATCCCCAGCGCCTTCGCCTGCTCCAGCAGCCACTCATGAAGCAATCTACCCTCGTGCCGCCGTGCCTCGCTGACAAACAGTTTCAGACTCACTCCCTGCATTTTCACCCCCTGAATGCTTTTACTGTCCAGATACCCAACAAGGTCATGATCAGCGAACCCGCTACATGCAAACTCACTATTCCCGCCACCCATGCATATTGGGCACGTAACAGCAAGGTGGCTGTTTCAGCGGAAAAGGTGGAAAAAGTAGTCAGACCACCGAGAAAACCGGTCGCGATCAACAAACGCGCCTCCGGCGGCAGCCCTGGATGTTCGGCGAACAGCACCATGGCCAAACCCATCATATAGCCGCCGAGCAGGTTGGCGGCCAGAGTGCCGAGGGGCAAAACCGGGAACAGTGGGTTGAGCCACAGCCCAAACCCCCAGCGCAGCCATGCCCCTACTGTCGCTCCTGCTCCAACCGCAATCAAGCTGTACCAAGCCATCTCCCGTCCCCGCCTAAAGATTTAATCGGATTTTACAGGAGTTCCCTTTTGTTCAGGATTATTGCTAAAGTTGCACCATGAACACATGGCAAGAAATTTCCACCTTCGCCTGGCATCAGGGCATTGGCTACCTGATCGGCTCAGTCCTGTTCATCGCGCTGCTGCTTTACCGTCTCAGGCCTGCTGACCGAAGGACACTGAAGCACACGCTATTCTTCTTTGCTATCTGCCTGATGGGACTTTTCATCAGTGGAAGTTTTCATCACCTCGGGATGGCAAAAGCGGCTTCCATCCTGCATGAAATTTTCATCGTCGCAGAAGGCATCGTTCTGATCCGTTTATGCGGAATGCTTGTTTTCCGCGTCTTGCTTCCTGCCGCACGCCTCGACACCCCCAGCATTCTTGAAGATATGCTGGTCATCGTCGGTTACCTGATCTGGGGCATGGTCCGGTTGCGTTATGCCGGAATGGATTTAAGCGGCATCGTCACCACTTCTGCCGTCATCACTGCTGTCATCGCTTTCTCCATGCAGGATACGCTGGGAAACATTCTGGGCGGACTTGCGCTGGAGCTGGACAATTCAATTCAGGTCGGCGACTGGATCAAGGTGGATGACGTGGTTGGCAAGGTTGTCGACATTCGCTGGCGTTCAACCTCCATCGAAACACGTAACTGGGAAACGGTCATCATCCCCAACAGCGTATTGATGAAATCCAAATTCAGTGTGCTGGGCAAACGCGTTGGACAACCTGAGTTATGGCGACGCTGGGTGTGGTTCAATGTGGACTACAACATACCGCCCGCACGGGTAATTGAAATCGTCGAAAAAGCCATCCAGTCGGCTGATATTCAGCGCGTGGCGCACGAGCCCAGACCAAACTGCGTGATGATGGATTTCGACAAGAGTTCTGCACGATATGCCGTGCGCTACTGGTTGACGGACCTTGCTGTCGACGACCCCACTGATTCCACAGTTCGTGCCCATATCTACGCTGCCCTGCAACGGGCAGATATTCGCCTGCCGGTACCAGAAGGCAATATTCATCTCTTCAAGGAAGGCGAAAAACACAATGAAATTCGCCTTTCCCGTGAAACCGCCCATCGCATGAAAACCTTGCGCAAGGTGGACCTGTTCCGCTCCTTCAGCGATGAAGAACTCAACACTGTGGCGAGCCGCCTGAAATATGCGCCTTTCGTCAGGGGAGATATCATGACCAAGCAGGGTGCTGTTGCTCACTGGCTCTACATCCTGACCGAGGGAGAAGCCGAAGTGGTGCTGGAATCGAGCAGCGGCAACACAACGCTTTCGACCATACATGCCGGCAGTTTTTTTGGCGAGATGGGCATGATGACCGGCGCGCCTCGCAGCACGACAGTGATCGCAAAAACCGATGTCGAATGCTACCGCCTTGACAAGGAATCATTCGAGAGCATTATCCAGTCTCGCCCATCTATCGCTGAAGAAATCAGCCAGATTCTGGTAGCCAGACAGACTGAATTGCATTCGGTTCAGGATGGGATTGCCGCAGCACAACACTCACACACACAGGCGAACACCGAAATACTCACCAGAATAAAAAAGTTTTTCGGGCTACTTGAGTAATATAATTCAGATATCAAACCGCAAGAAAACGCGGCGGCCTTTCAATGCAAAATCAATCTATGCGCAGCTTTTGCGAATCTTTATTGACAGTAACATCCATCGAACTTCGCGCTTATAAAACGTCAAGGATGCAGCATTCCCTTTGGACCCTTCCCTAGACAAACCCACCCGCCAGTGAAATACTTTAATTAAGGTTTATGGTTCTATTTAAATATAGTTTTGGAGAGATTTGGCATGGCAACATTCGATTTTGGCAAACGCCTGAACCAGTACATTGATGAAATTCTGAATATGGGCGGCGTAAAACGTGCTGAGCATGACCTGAATGAAGGCCAGAAGGTTTTTTTACATGCTATCCGTCGTGAATTGGTGAAGTACACTGACGCGAGTCGTCAGGGATACCCAAACAATGTTCTGGAACAGATGGAGTCTTTTGCGCGTACGCTAGGCGATCTGCACAATTCCTATTTTGATATGGGTTACCACAAGATAGCAGACTGTCTCTACAACCGCTGGGGTCAGGTTTATGAAGAAACCAAGCGACTTGAATTCATGCCCGAAGCCAAAGCACCATGCTGGATTGATGTCATAGAAGTCGAAAAATCCGATATGCCGGCTTTTTTTGACGCATGATCCAGTTTTATTGCATTAAAATCATACGCCCCATATCCAAGTCGACAGGCACGAGAGTAGTTAAGCATATTCTGATGATCTAATGCCTATCCGGACAAAATTATCGAATTAACTTATTCGAAGATAAAATATATGGATTAAATCTCCAAGTCCTACATGCTATTCTTCGCAGATTCCTACTTCACCCTGTATTTATAAACCATTACAAAAGAAATGGAGAAAATATGTCCAAACTAGTTCGGCCACACGGCGGCGGTGAACTCAAGCCACTACTTCTGACTGGTGATGCTTCGAAAGCAGAACTGGCACGTGCTCAAGGCATGGCAAAAGTCAAAATGAGTTCGCGCGAAACCGGCGACCTCATCATGCTCGGCATCGGTGGTTTCACGCCTCTCGACGGCTTCATGATGCATTCTGACTGGCAAGGCGTATGCGATGCGTACAAAATGGCCAATGGCCTGTTCTGGCCCATTCCAGTCACTCTCTCGAGCGACGACGAGAGCATCAAGGATGGTGACGATGTCGCTCTCGTAAATGGTGAGACCAACGAAATCATGGGCACCATGAAGGTGACCGAGAAGTACAGCATCGACAAAGGCCACGAGTGCATGCAGGTCTACAAGACCACCGACATGGAGCACCCTGGCGTAAAAATGGTGATGGCTCAGGGCAAATACAACCTGGCTGGCCCAGTCAAGGTTCTGTCCACAGGTGGATTCAAGGAAAAGTACGGCGACCAATTCATGACGCCGGAAGAGACCCGTGCCACCTTCGAGAAGCTGGGCTGGTCCAAGATCGCAGCCTTCCAGACCCGCAACCCGATGCACCGCTCCCACGAATACCTGGCCAAAATCGCCATCGAAACCATGGATGGCGTGCTGGTCCACTCCCTGCTGGGCGCGCTGAAGCCGGGCGACATTCCTGCTGCCGTTCGCTCCGAAGCCATCAGCACCCTGGTCGACAACTACTTTGCCCCCAACACCGTGATCCAGGCCGGTTACCCGCTGGACATGCGTTATGCTGGCCCGCGTGAAGCGCTGCTGCATGCACTGTTCCGCCAGAACTACGGTTGCTCGCACCTGATCGTTGGTCGCGATCATGCCGGCGTTGGCGATTACTACGGCCCGTTTGATGCACAGAAAATTTTCGACGAAATCCCCAAGGGTTCGCTTGAAACCATGAACATGAACATCGACTGGACCTTCTGGTGCAACAAGTGCGGCGGCATGGCTTCGCAGCGTACCTGTCCACACACCAAGGATGACCGTATACTACTGTCTGGCACCAAAGTCCGCTCAATGTTATCCGAAGGCCAGGATCTACCTGTAGAATTCAGCCGTCCGGAAGTCGCCAAGGTACTTCAGAAGTACTACGCTGGTCTTTCCGCTGAAGAGAACGTCAAGATCGAACTCAAAGGCCATTCAGCAAAATAGTTTTTTAGGGTTGGCCGGTCGCCCACGCAACCGGCTTTTTTATAGTTGTAAATGTCAATACCGAGGAGTAAAAGCAATGCCAACTTTTGTACGTACAGACAAATGTGACGGTTGCAAAGGTCAGGACAAAACTGCGTGCATGTACATCTGCCCGCACGACCTGATGAAGCTGGATAAAGATGGTTCCGAAACCGGCCACGCCATGAAGGCGTTCAACCAAGAACCTGAGCAGTGCTGGGAATGCTATTCCTGCGTGAAGATTTGCCCACAACAGGCAATCGAAGTGCGTCACTATGCTGACGTCGTGCCACTGGGTGGTTCCGTGCAGCCTCTGCGTGGTTCCGACTCCATCATGTGGACCATCAAATTCCGCAATGGCGTGCTGAAGCGCTTCAAGTTCCCGATCCGCACCACGCCTGAAGGCTCGATCGACTGCTACGGCGGCAAGCCTGAAGCAAGCATGGCAAATGTTACCAAGTCCGGTTTCTTTAACCAGATGAATGGCTACCGTGCTGGCAACCCTGCCGAACTGATCCGCAAGTAATACGCGACGAACGGTTATTGTTAACGAATATTGAAAGGTAAATTAAGATGTCCGGAACCTTTGAAAATCCTGAAGTAGTACAAGAAGAAGTTGACATTCTTCTTATCGGCGGCGGCATGGCTTGTTGCGGCGCGGCTTATGAAATCATGCGCTGGGCTGATGCAGCCAAGCGAGAAAACGGTGTTGACCTGAAAATCAAATTGGTGGACAAGGCTGCAATGGACCGCTCCGGCGCCGTTGCTCAAGGTCTGTCCGCGATCAACACTTACATCGGTGACGCACAAGACCCGGCTGACTACGCACGTATGGTGTCCAACGATCTGATGGGTATTACCCGTGACGATCTGGCCTACGACGTGGGCCGTCACGTTGACGAATCCGTGCACCTGTTCGAAGAGTGGGGCCTGCCAATCTGGAAGACTGACGAAGCTGGTGAGCGTCATGACGGTTCTGTTGATATGCCCAAGCTGAAAGACGGCGGCAAGCCCGTACGTTCAGGCAAATGGCAGATCATGATCAACGGCGAATCCTACAAGTGGATCGTTGCTGAAGCCGCTAAAAAAGCGCTGGGCATGGACCGCATCCAGGAACGTATCTTCATTGTTAAACTGGTAAACGACAAGAACGACAAGAACCGCATCGCCGGTGCTGTTGGTTTCTCCGTCCGTGACAACAAAGTAGTGGTTTACAAGGCCAAGGCAATTCTGCTGGCTGCCGGTGGTTGCGTGAACCTGTTCCGCCCACGTTCCGTTGGTGAAGGCCAAGGTCGTGCATGGTACCCAGTATGGAACGCAGGTTCTACCTACACCATGGCTGCTGAAGCCGGTGCTGAGCTGACCATGATGGAAAACCGCTTCGTTCCTGCCCGCTTCAAAGATGGTTACGGTCCTGTTGGCGCATGGTTCCTGCTGTTCAAAGCTCAAGCCACTAACGCCAACGGCGAAGTGTACATGGTTAAGAACAAGGAAATGCTGAACGACTATCCTCCGTATGGTCAAGCCGCCGTTCCTGCTTCCTGCTTGCGTAACCACCTGATGCTGAAGGAAATGAAAGAAGGTCGCGGCCCGATTTACATGGACACCGTGACTGCTCTTGCAAAACTGCGTGAGACTCTGTCCCCACGTGAAGTTAAGCACCTTGAAGCTGAAGCATGGGAAGACTTCCTGGACATGTGCGTTGGTCAGTGTGGCATCTGGGTTGGTGAGAACATCGAGCCAGAGAAGAAAAACTCTGAATTGATGCCTACCGAACCGTACCTGTTGGGTTCGCACTCCGGTTGCTGCGGTATCTGGACTTCTGGTCCTGAAGACGTCGGCGCTCCTACTGACGAAACCGCTGCTGGCGTACCTGCTCACCTGCCAAAAGGCTGGAACTGGGGCTACCGCGGCATGACCACGGTCAAGGGTCTGTTCACCGCCGGCGACGGCGTTGGCGCATCCGGCCACAAGTTCTCTTCTGGCTCCCACGCTGAAGGTCGTCTGGCTGCCAAGTCCATGGTCAAGTATTGCATTGACAACAAGGACATGTCCGTCGAGCTGGACACTCCGGCAGATCAACTGGTAGCTGAAATCTACAAGCCAGTTCGTAACTACTTGGAATTCAAGGACTACTCCACTGCAATCGACGTTAACCCCAACTACATTACTCCAAAAATGCTGCAGTTCCGTCTGCAAAAAATCATGGACGAGTATGTTGCTGGCGTTGCAACTTACTACACCACCAACGACAAGATGTTGGCTGTAGCGAGCGAGAAGCTGGACATGCTGAAGGAAGACGCAGAAAAAATGCGTGCAAAAGATCTGCACGAACTGCTGCGTGCGTGGGAAAACTACCACCGCATCCTGACTGCTGAAGCTCACATGAAACACATCCTGTTCCGTGAAGAAAGCCGTTACCCTGGCTTCTACTACCGCATGGACAAGAACTTTGTCGATGAAGAAAACTGGAAGTGCTTTGTGAACTCCATCTATGACAAGACAACCAAACAGTGGACCTGCTTCAAGCGTGCTCACGTGGATCTGGTTGACAAGACCAAGCTGTTCAAGCCTGCTGCTCACTAAGAGTTTGCTGTAACAGTGTAGTAAAATGGAAGCCGGGCGCCGCAAGGTGCCCGGTTTTTTCTTTACAGGAAATAATAAACCTGTTGAAAACATGGACAAGTGACAAGACATAAGTGAGGCGCATAGTCTTCTTTATGTCTGGACATTTAGTTACAACCGCGCTCAGCGCACAAACGAGGTACATCATGGACGAACAGGAATTCAACAATCTGGCCAAGGACTCTCCCTTTGTAGAAAGCCCGGTCATGCCCAACATGCTGGAGAGTGATACGCCCATCCAGTTCCGCTGTCATCGCCAGGTCAAATGCTGGAATGCCTGCTGCAGCAATATCGATATTCCGCTGACACCTTACGACATCCTGCGACTGAAAAACCGGCTGAATCTGTCTTCTGCCGAATTTCTGCAGCAATACACCTTCCCCTACGAACTGGACAAGGATGGATTGCCGGGCGTGAAATTCAAGCCGGTCGAAGGTGGTACCTCATGCCAATTCATGGTCGAGGAAGGCTGCAGCGTTTATGAAGACCGTCCTGCCGCCTGCCGCTACTACCCTG
Organism: Gammaproteobacteria bacterium; assembly: GCA_018824405.1. GTDB lineage: Bacteria > Pseudomonadota > Gammaproteobacteria > Burkholderiales > Sulfuricellaceae > Sulfurimicrobium. The sequence goes on along the minus strand of JAHJGO010000005.1, from coordinate 46,753 downwards.
TTGCCCTCCTCTCCATGCGACGTTCGGATGAGTACACCGATCGCACCGCCTATGCGCTGGTACAGGAGAAACACTGTCTCGGACACCAGGAACCGCGCAAGCTGACTATTGAAGAATACCGCCAGGAACAAGGCGTTAACGACTATGACGAGAAAAGCCGCGGCTGGCGCCAACTGATTCTGAAAAAGAAATCTGCAGGTCCTTCAGTCGGCAAACCACCGCAAATTTCCAACCAGCTGTTCTTCATGACGAGTTATGACCTGGACCGCTTCCGTGCTTTCGTCATCAGCCCTTCTTTCAATGAATCCTATATCGTACCGGTTGAGACCATGGCTGAAATTATTGCTGACGATGAAAAACTGATGGAATTCGGCTTCAATTTCCTAAAGCATTCGCTCTTCAATGAACCGTTTCTCGAAGAACAGGAAGGCGCTTTCGAAAAACGCCGTGCCAGGCTGAATACACGCGCTCAGTCTATCATCGCCGAAATGCAAAAAGACCGCGAGAAGCGCAACGATGACATGTACGATCCAGAGCCACGTCCTGGCGACTGCGGTTGCGGCGACAAAGATTAGGCAAGCAGACAGGATGGAAGCACACTCACTGGCACCGGAACAGCACTTTATCCATGACGAGCCTTACTACGAGCCAGTAGGCAAGGAAATCGAGATCTTCGAGGCGGCTTACCAGAACAAGCTGCCCGTCCTGCTCAAAGGGCCTACCGGCTGTGGCAAGACGCGCTTCATGGAATACATGGCATGGAGACTCAAGCGCCCGCTGATCACAGTCTCCTGCCATGACGACCTGACCGCCTCCGATCTGGTAGGGCGATTTCTGGTCAAGGGTGGCGAGACCATCTGGGTAGATGGCCCGCTTGCCCGTGCCGTGCGCGTTGGCGGAATCTGCTATCTGGACGAAATTGTCGAAGCGCGCAAGGACACCATGGTTGTGATACATCCACTGGCGGATGATCGCCGTGCGCTGCCCATGGAAAAGTTGGGCACCCTGCTGGAGGCCAACGACGACTTCTGTCTCGCCATTTCCTACAACCCCGGCTACCAGAGTGTTCTGAAGGATCTCAAGCAAAGCACGCGGCAACGTTTTGTCGCTCTTGAATTCGACTACCCGGCAGCTGAACTGGAACGAAAGATTGTCGCCAGGGAGTCCGGTGTGGCGCCAGATATCGCCGAAAAACTGGTCAAATTTGCGCAAATGACGCGTAACCTAAAGGGCAGCGGGCTGGAAGAAGGCGCCAGTACACGCCTGCTGGTGCATGCGGCGAAACTCATGGCCTCGAACATCGAACCGGTAGCCGCCTGTCAGAGTGCCATCGCACAGGCAATCACCGACGATGCTGAAATGCTTGCGGCGGTGCACGAGTTGTCTTCATCGCTGTTTTAAGAACCAGGATTAACGGGAAAACCGGATTCAGGCTTGATGCCTTTACCCTGTAAATCCTTTCATCCTGCCCAATCTTATTTTCCATGACAGACTCACCCCCGCGCATTGCATCACAAATCAAGCAGCTTCTTGATGAATGGTTCGAGGTCGAATTCACTTTCCTCCGTGTCGACGAAATTGCGACATCCATAGCTGATCTGCCTCGCGACGAGCAGGATTTTCTGCTCAGCTGGATACAGCGTGCCGCCACCACGCATATCCAGATTGCCTACCATTTCGCACTGCGCGCCCCGACCCTTCTGGCGCACATGGAGCGGCGTGTCATCGAAGCGTGGGCGTTGCATGCCATGGACGCCTATGATCGTGCTGGCATTTCGCCTGCCGTTCGCGTCATCAAGGAGGTCGAGCACTTTACCCGCCTCAGCCATGAGCGGACAGCCGGGGTTGTGTTCGAGGATATCAGCGGCGTCATGCTCAATTTCGTGCACGGATTATCCGGCAGGCGCCTTAAACTGGAGCAGGACGAGGCAGTTTTCACCGATAGCGAAACCCTGTTCCTGCCTGCTGTCATCGCCCGCATGCAAGCGGCTGAAGACAACTTTATCCTGTGCAAGGCCATGGTGACGATGATGTGGGCCCAGACGCGATTCGGCAGTTTTCGCCCTCGCCTTTCGGCACAACTGAGCCACTATGACGACACCAAACGCGCACTAAAACACTTTCAAACGCTCGAAACACTGCGCCTGGAAGCCTGCATCGCACGCGAACTCCCCGGTCTCTACCGGGAGATGCAGCGACTCCGGGCCGAACTTCACGAAACACTTCCTGACTCTTGGCTGCATTTTGCCCAGGAACTGGGGCAACCCGATGCTACGGTTGAGGACAGTCTGCGCCTTATGGCTGATGCCTATGCTGCCCCCACGCCACCTGACATATGCTATCAGGGCGAACTGCGCCCCGATATCGTCGCGACGCGTATGGACGAACGTATCAACAAGGAAAAAATTCTGCTGCGCGTCAAGCTGGCGCAGCTTGAGCAGGAAATCACAAAACACCGCTCCCAGGAATCCCGGGGCAGGCCGGCAAAGTTCGGCCTGACTGAAAAACCGGAATCCGAGCCCGGTCTGACCGCACTGGAACTGACACTGGATGGCGCACCCATCGCACCGCCGGATGATGTGCGTCAGTTACTGACCTCCATTCAGCTCGATCTTGGCGAGATTCCGCCCGAATACCTGGTCGCTGCCGGGCCGGGCGAATACGACCCGCGCCTGTATGAGGAAAAAACGTCCGATCCTGATGATGTCTGGCAAGGCACTTACCATGAAGAAGGTGCCTCGCTCTATCCTGAATGGGATTACGGTCGTCAGCATTACCGCAAGAACTGGTGCGTGATGCGCGAGAAGGACGTAACGCCGGTATATGACGGTTTCCGCGCGGCCACTCTGGGAAAATACAGCGGCCTGGTGAAACACCTGCGTAAGACCTTTGAAGCCATGCGTGACGAAAACCGCCTGCTGAAGCGCCAGGTCTATGGCGACAACGTCGATATCGACGCACTGGTGGAAGCGCTTGCCGACGCCCGCGACGGCAGCGAAATGAGCGATCGCCTGTTCATGCGCATGCACCGCACCGAGCGCAACATCGCGGTGATGTTCATGGTGGACATGAGTGGCAGCACGCGCGGCTGGATCAATGATGCCGAGCGGGAATCCCTAGTACTGCTGAGCGAAGCGCTGGAAACCCTGGGCGACCGCTATGCCATTTACGGATTTTCCGGCACCACGCGCAAGCGCTGCGAACTGTTCCGTATCAAGCATTTCGACGAGCCCTACAACGAGGAAGTGCAGGCGCGTATCAGCGGCATCCGCCCGCAGGAATATACCCGCATGGGCTTCGCCATTCGCCATCTCACCAGCGTGCTGAACGAAGTTGAAGCGCGCACCAAGCTGCTGATCACGCTTTCGGATGGCAAACCTGACGACTACCACGACAACTACCGTACCCAGTATGGCATCGAAGACACACGCAAGGCACTGCAGGAAGCGCAGCGCAGCGGCATCCACCCGTTCTGCATCACGCTTGACGAGAAAGCACGCGATTATCTCCCCCATCTCTATGGCGCAGTCAATTACACCGTGATCGATGAAGTCAGCAAGCTGCCGTTCAAGGTCGCGGATATTTACCGCCGATTGACGACCTAGCCAATTCTGATTAACTTGTACCCTGATTTATACCAAGGAATAAAAATGCGCTTTATATGGTTTCCAATGCTTGCCGCCCTGTTATTTGTTTCTGCCTCAGCCCAGGCCAGTGGCGGGGGGTCCAAAGAGGGTGGCGCTTCTTCATACGCCAAACTGGAGACCTTCACTGTCAACTTGCAGGGATTGACGCAATATCTGCAGGTCGATATGTCGCTCAAAGTTGCCGACCCCAAGATAGCTGAATCCATCAAGGGCTGGAGCCCTGTCATTCGCCACGAACTGATTCTGTTGCTCAGCAGCCAGAGCGGGGAAGAACTTGCGACTCTGGCCGGCAAAAAGAAAGTAACCGGCCTTATCAGGTCTGCTATCAACAAGGTGCTGAAGCTGGACGCCAAGGCCGGTGTGACGGACGTCCTGTTCGAATCTTTCGTAATTCAATAATGCCGATTAAAACTTTCAACCTGCACCATTAAACGGGCATCGTGCCCGGTTTTAGTGCGCGGACGCCATTATCCGCCGCGTAAAAAAACAATATATTCTATTAAATCAATATATTATAATGATGGCATGCCTTTTGCTTCTATGTTGGACATCCTTGTTTATGGATCACCCAACTGGAGCAAATTATGTCCGACCGTTTCAACCTGCTTGATTTTTCCAAACCCAACATTCGCACCCTGCATCTGACCTGGCTGGCATTCTTTGTCAGCTTCATGGTCTGGTTTGCGCATGCGCCCCTGATGCCCTTTATCCGTGACGCCTTGCAACTGACCGATCTGCAAACCAAGGTACTTCTGATCCTCAACGTAGCAATGACAATTCCAGCTCGGATTCTGGTCGGCATGCTGGTGGACCGCTTTGGGCCGCGCATCCTTTTTTCGGCAATCCTGATTGCGGGTGGAATAATCAGTATTGCATTTGCCATGTCCGAAAATTTTCAGCAACTGGCGCTATTACGTTTTCTATCCGGTTTTGTGGGTGCTGGTTTCGTTGTTGGAATCCGCATGATATCGGAGTGGTTTCCCGCTCGCCAGACTGGCATAGCGCAAGGCATTTACGGCGGCTGGGGCAACTTCGGCTCGGCTGGTGCAGCCGGATTGCTGCCCATCATCGCCGCAAGCGTGGGCGGACCAGACGGATGGCGTTATGCCATCATCCTTACAGGCCTTATTTCAATTGCCTACGGCAGCCTTTTCTACTGGCGCGCACGCAACACCCCAAAAGGATCGACTTATTTCAAGCCCAAAAAAACGGGCGCACTGGAAGTGACCAGCCCGTTTGATCTGGCCTTGTATATGGTGATGAACATTCCCATGTATCTGGCCCTGGGCGTACTGACCTGGAAACTGTCTCCTTCCGGCATGAAAATACTGGGCGATACTACCGCCTATGTCATATATGCAGGCCTGACATTCACCTATCTGGTTCAAGCCTGGAAAATATGGCAGGTGAATGGCCATATCCTGAAAGAACCTGTTCCGGAAATGCAACGCTATTCCTTTACTCAGGTAGCCATACTCGATCTGGCATACATGGTGACATTCGGCACAGAACTGGCAGTGGTCTCCATGCTGGCTCTGTTCTATGTAGACATGTTTGCGATGGACAAAGTCACTGCAGGCCTTCTGGCGGGCTCTTATGCGATCATCAACCTGATTGCCCGCCCCGCTGGTGGTATCCTGAGCGACAAATATGGCAGAAAAGTCACTCTCATTATTGTTTTTATCGGCATCGCACTAAGCTTTATGATGCTTAGCAATGTGAGTGCGGAATGGAGCCTGCCAGCAGTAGTGCTGGCCGCGACCCTTGGCGGCATCTTCTCGAAAGCCGGATCGGGTGCCGTTTATGCCATGGTACCTCTGATCCAGCGCCGCCTGACCGGGCAGATCGCCGGCATGACCGGCGCTTACGGCAACGTCGGTGGCGTGGCTTTCCTCACGGTCCTGGCCATGGTTTCTACGCAGATATTCTTTCTGGTGATTGGTGCGACTGCAGCCATTGTGCTGGTGTTCATCCTTTTCTTCCTGCGCGAACCCAAAGGCCACATGACTGAAGTATTGCCGGATGGCACCGTGCAACTGATCGAAGTAAACTGATCAGACGCCACCTGAAGACGGCCCCGCTTCGGCGGGGTTTCGTTTTATTGAGAGAAGAATGAGCAAAAACCTGACTATCAGCCTGGGACAATCTTCAATTGCCGGCATCAAGGCCCAAAACGAGGATTTTTTTGGCGCCTCTGTTCCCACTGGCTCGACGCTGGATAGCAAAGGCATCTGTATAGCGATTGCAGATGGCGTGAGCGCCAGTGAAGGCGGCAAGGACGCCAGCCAGATTGCGGTACGCCAGTTTCTGGACGATTATTACAGCACGCCCGATTCATGGTCGACCAAGCATGCCGCGACCAAGGTGCTGGGTGCGCTCAACCTGTGGCTCTACAATCAGGGCCAAAAACTCTATGGCGGCAATTGCGGGCTGGCAACCACCTTCAGCGCCATCATTCTGAAATCCCAGACAGCACACCTTTTTCATGTCGGGGACAGCCGCATCTACCTGCTGCGCGAGGGCATTCTGGAATGCCTCACTCGCGACCACCGCGTGCATTTCGGCGCCGAAACCGATTACCTGGCCCGAGCGCTGGGGATTGATGGAAGACTGGATATCGACTATCACACCCGTACCCTGCAGGCTGGCGACAGATTCATCCTCACAACCGACGGCGTGCATGACGTTCTGCGTATGGAGGATGTGCAGCAAATACTGAACAACTTTCCCGCAGATGCGCAAAAATCTGCTGAAACACTGGTAGAGCATGCGCTCAAGCATGGCAGCAAGGACAATATTACCTGCCAGGTGATTTGCATTGATACACTACCGCAAGCCGACAAAAGCGAGTTTTTTGAACAACTCACAAACCTGCCCTTCCCCCCCGACCTCAAGGCCGGACAGGTGCTGGATGGCTACCGCATCCTGCGCGAACTGAACGCCACCTCGCGCAGCCAGGTCTATCTGGCGGAAGACACGCTGGACTCCCCCGAGAAAAAGGTAGTCATCAAAACCCCCTCGCAGAATTACAACGACGATCCTCTCTACATCGAGCAGTTTCTGCTCGAGGAATGGGTGGCAAAGCGGCTGGACTCCCCGCACCTGATCAAGGTCTGCGATCGCACCTCACGGGCTCGCACCTTTCTTTACAGCGTGGTCGAATACATCGAAGGCCAGACCCTGCGCCAGTGGATGCGGGACAACCCAAACCCCGGCGTGGACCGGGTCCGCGCCACGATGGACCAGATCGCACGCGGCCTGCGCGCCATGCACCGGATGGAAATGATTCACCAGGACCTGAAGCCGGACAACATCCTGATCGACCGCAACAACACCCTGAAAATCATCGATTTCGGCTCCACTCGCATCGCCGGGCTGGCCGAAACCCAGAGCGTGCTGGAGCACAAGCACATCGTCGGCACCGCCAGTTATTCCGCTCCGGAATACTTCAGGGGCGAACAAGGCAGCAACCGCTCGGATATTTTCTCGCTGGGCGTAATCGCCTATGAAATGTTCACCGGTCATCTGCCCTATGGCGAAATCACCCCGGAACAGGCCGCACGCAAGAAATTTACCTACACTTCCGCCCGGCTGCACAACCCTGCCATTCCGGACTGGGTGGATGCCGCGCTGGAAAAAGCCACCCACCCCCACCCCAACCGGCGTTATGAAATCGAATCAGAATTTGTCGCTGATCTGACCCACCCGAACCAGAGCCTGCTCAACGAGGGGCGGAATCGCCCCTTGCTGGAACGCAACCCGCTGGGCTTCTGGAAAGGATTATCCATGATCCAGCTGGTGTTGATTCTGATACTGGGCTATTTCCTGCTGAAAGGCTGACAGTCCATCTGTTGGTGAAATGGGTGGACCGGGGAACTTACGCCCATACGAAGAGTTCCACTCTAAAAGGGGCGCCGCTTTCATTGCGGCTGGTCTTTATTTAGACCCATGCCGGGAGGGACCCAGATGATGCACCTGTTTTTCTTTCTGTTTTTCACCAGTTCCACAGCGCTTGCCAGCGATCTGCCACTGGGTGACATCCGGCTCCCCCCTGGCTTCTCCATAGCGGTTTTTGCAGACAAACTTCCGGGCGCCCGTTCGATGACGCTGGGAGCGGGTGGCACGCTGTTTGTCGGCACGCGAAAAGAAGGCAAAGTTTACGCGCTGCAGGACCGTGATGGCGATGGGCGAGCGGAACGGGTGCTAACGCTGGCCTCCGGACTAAACATGCCCAACGGCGTAGCCTTTCGGGACGGCGCGCTATATGTAGCCGAAGTGAACCGCATTTTGCGCTACGACGCCATCGAAACCCGCCTCGACAATCCGCCCAAGCCGGCAGTCGTGAATGAGAGCTTCCCGGCGGATGCGCACCACGGCTGGAAATTCATCCGCTTCGGGCCGGATGGTCTGCTTTACGTCCCGGTCGGGGCGCCATGCAATATCTGCGAGCCCGACCCGACGCGCTATGCCGCGATTTTCCGCATGCGGGCGGACGGCAGCGGACTGGAACAGTTCGCCCGTGGTGTACGCAACACGGTAGGCTTCGACTGGCATCCCGCAACCGGGGAATTGTGGTTCACCGACAATGGCCGCGACTGGCTGGGCAACGAACGCCCTCCCGATGAACTGAACCATGCTCCCCGGCCCGGCATGCATTTCGGCTATCCCTATTGCCACGGCAAAAACATCGCCGACCCGGAGTTCGGCGCCAAGAGAGCCTGCAGCGAATTCACGCCCGCAGCGCAGGAATTGGGCGCCCACGTGGCCTCCCTGGGGATGCGTTTTTACACCGGCAGACAGTTTCCTGCGGCCTACCACAACCAGATTTTCATTGCCGAGCATGGCTCCTGGAATCGCTTCCCGCCCGGCGGCTACCGCATTACCCTGGTCCGCCTTAAGGATGGGCGACCGAGCGGCTATGAAGTTTTTGCCGAGGGCTGGCTGCACCTCGGTCTGGCCTGGGGCCGTCCGGTGGATCTGCAAGTCATGCCGGACGGTGCCCTGCTGGTTTCAGACGACAAGGCAGGTGCGATTTACCGCATTGTTTACAAAAATAAAAAATGATTTAGATAAGGGTTTGTTACGGCCACAGCCAGACCGCAAACCCGCGCTCAAGCCGCGAAAAAAAGGCCTGCTTGATCAAGCAATTTCAATCGTGCATTATGATCCTGGAATACTAAAAGCCGTGTACGCCGTTATTGCGCAAATCGATGCACTTCGAATAGGGCGATAGAAATGTTTATTACTCCAGTTCATTTGGCCGCGCCGAAGCTCATATGTAAATTGCCCTGCCACAAGTGCACCCTGCTTTATACCGCAGGACAGCCTCCGGGATGCATTTGCAGGGAAAAATCCCGAGCAGCAACTGACATTTACACGCAGTGGAGCCCATACGGGTGATAACAGCCGCAAAATACGGTTCCATTGGCCAAAAGACGCGCGCCTGGCTTATTTCCCTGCTGAGTTTGGTGTTTCTGGGTTTTGCCTGTCATGCCCAGGCTCAAGAGGGCGCCATCACGAGCTCACTGTCTCTTTCTCAGGAAGAGGCAGAATGGCTTGCTGCTCACCCTGTGATCCGTCTGGGCATAGACTCTAACTATGGTCCCTACTCCTTCGTCGATGAAAACGGACAATTGCAGGGCGTAGTTCGTGATTTCCTGACCCATATCGAACGAACGCTGAACCTTCGCTTCGAGATCGTCAGCAACCTGAATTGGCCGCAACTCATGGAGGCCGTGCAGCAGCATCGCATCGATGCTGTTGCAACGGTGGTGCATTTACCAGAAAGGGAAGCCTTTCTGGAGTTCAGCCGCATCTACCTGCCCACCCCTCTGGTCATCATGACTCGCAAGGATGCCCGGCAGATGCGTTCGCTGGATGAATTGCCAGTTTTGCGCATGGCCCTGGTAGAAGGCTACTCTTCCAGCAAACAGCTTATTGCTCTCTATCCGGCAATTCGCCCATCCTACGTCACCACGCCGCTGGACGGCCTGCGGGCAGTTGCCTCGGGCATGGCGGATGGCTATGTTGGCGTGCTGGGTGTAAACACCTTTCTTGCGAGCCAGTACGGCATTGCCAACCTCAAGGTGAATGCCGCATTTGACATGGAGGATAATGGCCAGCGCTTCGGCGTACGCAAGGACTGGCCTCAACTGGCCAGACTTCTCGACAAGGCGCTGGCCGCCATACCCACCAAACAACGGACTCAAATCTGGCAACATTGGATACCGATGCATGCCGATGAAATCCAGCGCCTGAGCCAGCCCACCCTGGCCTCTCGTCTATTTCCCTGGTTACTCGGTTTAATTAGCATGGGACTGCTCGGCTATATCGTCATGCTGTTGTGGAACCATCAGCTTAAACAGCAGCTATCCCGGCGCAAAGCCATTATGGAGCAGGCCCAGACTATCGCCCACCTGGGAGATTGGTCGATAGATATCGCCAGCGGCCATATCCAGTGGTCGAACGAACTTTTCCGCATTGCCGGCCGTTCACCAACTGAACTGGATTGGCCCACTCTGCGCGGCTGGATACATCCTGATGCACGGATCACCCACGAGGACTATTTATCCCGACTGGAGAAATTGCTTCCCGGTGAGCAATTACCGCCACTACTCTCCCATCTGTTACGGCCAGATGGCAGTTCCCGCTGGATTGAGATTAATTGCGCTACTGATTTCGACGCTCAAGGCAAGCCACACCGTTACTATGGCACCGCGCTGGACATCACCGAGCGCAAACTGGCCGAAGAGGCTTTACTGGAAAGCGAAACAAGACTGCGGGTATTCATCGAACACGCACCGGCCGCCTTGGCCATGTTCGACCACGAAATGCATTATCTGGCTGCCAGTCGCCGCTGGCTAACGGACTATGGACTGGAAGACAGCGACATCATCGGCCGGTCCCATTACGAAATCTTTCCTGAGATTTCGGAACACTGGAAGACCATACATCGCCGCGGACTGGCCGGCGAGGTGGTGCAGGCCAGCGAGGATCGTTTCGAGCGGGCGAATGGCACTGTTCAGTGGCTGCGCTGGGAAATGCGTCCCTGGCATGCGGCAGATGGTGCCGTCGGTGGCATCGTTATCTTCTCGGAGGACATTACCGAGCGAAAACTTGCTGGGCTGGCTTTGCTGGAGAGTGAAGCCCGCTATCGGTCATTGCTCGAAATGGCTCCCTTTCCTGCCGTTCTCTCCCGCTTGCGGGACGGTATACTGTTATATGGCAATCACCGTGCGGAAATCCAGTATGGAATATCACGTGAGCAAGGGATCGGCCAACCCGCAGACAGATTTTACAAGGACCCGGAGCAGCGCAATCATTTCATTGAACTGCTGCGAAAAGATGGCCGCGTGGATGATCTCGAGGTGCTCATGGCGGCGATGGATGGACATATCTTCTGGGCCCTTGTTTCCGCTTCCATCGTGGATTTCGAAGGCGAACCGGCCATCTTTGCCGCCATCAATGACATCTCAGCGCGCAAGCACATGGAAGACGAGGTCCGCCAACTCAATACCGAACTGGAACAGCGGGTAAAACTGCGCACTACAGAACTGGCCACCGCAAACAAGGAGCTGGAGACCTTCACCTATTCCGTATCCCACGACCTGAAGGCACCATTGCGCGGCATCGACGGCTACAGCCGGCTGCTGCAGGAGCAATACCAGGGCCAACTCGACGAGGAAGGACGCCTGTTTCTGAGCAACGTTCGCCTTGGTGTGGAACAGATGGATGCACTCATCGAGGATCTGCTGGCCTATTCCCGCATGGAGCGGCGCAGCCTGACCGGACAGAGCGTGAACCTGGCTCGCCTGGTAGCCGACATCCTCGACGAGCGGCGGACGGATATCGATGCCCGCGGCATGATCGTCGAGATACAGGGACTGCAGGAGTTGACCGCCCGTGCCGACCCGGAGGGGCTGGCCATGGTACTGCGCAATCTGCTCGACAACGCGCTCAAGTTCACCCGTGACAGCCATCCTCCGACACTGACGATACGTGGCACGAGCGCAGAAAAATCTGTTATTCTGGAGTTGCATGACAACGGAATTGGCTTCGACATGCAGTTTCACGACCGCATCTTCGATATTTTCCAGCGCTTGCTACGCGCCGAAGATTACCCTGGCACCGGCGTCGGCCTGGCCATTGTCCGCAAGGCCATGCAGCGCATGGGCGGGCGTGTATGGGCAGAGAGTGCGCCTGGTCAGGGCGCCACTTTCAATCTGGAGATACCGCGATGATTTCTGATCCGACGCGCCCTATCCTGCTGGTGGAAGACAATCCGGTGGATCTGGATCTGACCTTGCGCGCTTTCGCACATCACAATCTGGCGAGCCCCATCCAGGTTGCCCGCGACGGTCAGGAAGCCCTGGACTGGATTCCGCGCTGGGAAGCGGGCGAAACCCTGCCCCTGGTGATCCTGCTGGACCTGAAGCTGCCGCGCGTGGATGGCCTGGATGTATTGCGCCGGTTACGCGAACATCCGGTAAGCCGCGACCTGCCTGTGGTCGTGCTGACCTCATCCAGCGAAGACCGGGATGTGAAGGCGGCCTATGGGCTCCATGCCAATTCCTACATCGTCAAACCCGTCAATTTCGAAAAATTCATGGATGTTGCGGCACAGATCAAATTGTACTGGCTTCTCATCAACCACCTGCCTGAATAGTCCCCAAATGACGCTACGCACCCTGCATGTCGAAGACAACCCGGACGATGCCGACCTGACCCGGCGCTACCTCTCTAGCCACGCGCCCGACATTGAACTGACCCAGGCAAGCACGCTGTCAGAGGCGCTCGCCTGCCTGCAAGGCCCGGCCACTTTCGATGCAGCCCTGGTGGACCTGAAGCTGCCGGATGGGTCGGGGTTCGAACTGCTGAACTGGATACGGCAACACTCCCTGCCGATTGCGGTGGTCATGCTCACCGGTTCGGGCGACCAGCATGCGGTGGTGGCTGCACTTCAGGCTGGCGCTGATGATTACCTGACCAAGGGGGAAGCCTCCCTGGAGCGTCTGCCCGCCACCCTGCACGATGCCAGCAAGCGTTTCCAGGAAGCGCGTACCCGCCGCTCCCGCCAGCTGCGCGTGCTTTATGCCGAGCACAATGCCGCCGATATAGATCTGACCCGGCGCCATCTGGCCCGTATCGCCCCTCATATCCAACTGACCGTCGTTGGGAACGCCACTGAAGTCCTGCAGCGCTTGTCCACGGATGAGACAACGCCGCTGGAATTCGATGTGGTATTGCTGGATTATCATCTGCCAGGGCTGAATGCCCTGGAAGCGGTCAAGGTGCTGCGAGTCGAGCGCGGCCTCGACATCCCCATCGTCATCGTCTCCGGGCAGGGCAGCGAGGAGGTGGCGGCCAAAGCCATCCATCTCGGGGTGAATGATTACATCGTCAAGCATGCCGGCTATCTGCACGAGCTTCCGGCAACCCTGGAAAAAGTCCAGCACCAGGTGGAATTGATGCGAGAGCGGAGTATTCTGCGGATGACGACGGAACGGCTGGGGCAGGCCCTGGACACCAGCCCGGTGATCCTTTACACCCTGCGCCTGGAGCCGGAGAACGCCATACCTGTCTGGGTCAGCAGCAACATCGAGCGCCTGCTGGGCTACACAGAAGCACAGGCGCTGCAAGCGGGGTGGTGGGCGAGCCACCTGCACCCTGACGACCGCGAAGCAGCGCTGGCCCGCATGGGCGAATTGCCGGGCGCAGGGCAGAGCATCCACGACTACCGCTTCTTCGATTCCCGCGGCCGGGTTCGCTGGATACACGATGAGATGCGCGTTTCGCACAGAGGCGAGGTGATCGGTGCCTGGCGCGACATTACCGAGACGAAGGTGGCCGAACAAGTACGGGAAACCCGGATTGCCATGCTGGACGGCCTGGTGAGCGATCGCCCCCTGTCCCTCATCCTGGAAGAAATCGCCAGTCGCCTGGAAGGAATTCATCCTGAACTGATGGTCACCATTCTGCTGTGCGATAAACAAAATGGCCGACTTCATACCGCCGCCGCGCCCAGTCTGCCGGACTTCTACAATGCAGCCATGAATGGCCTTGAGCCCGGGGCCGGGCGCGGTGCCTGCGGCAGCTCGGCAGCCAGCGGAGAGGCGGTCATAATCGAGGATATCCGTACTTATCCCGCTTGGCCATCTTATGCTGAGCTGGCCAAACGAACCAATCTGCGCGCCCATTGGTCGATCCCTTTCAAGGACAGGACCGGCCAGGTGCTGGGCACTTTTGACGCCTATTGCCTGCAAGCGCGCTTACCCGATCCGGCGGAACTTGACCTGATCGGCGAATTTTCCCGCATCGCCGGACTGGCCGTGGAGCGGAGCCATGCCGATACCGCCCTGCGCCAGGCAGCGGCAGTATTGAACAGCGCCGGCGAGGGCGTGATGGTTACCGATCTGGAATCGCGCATTGTCTCCATCAACAGCGCCTTCACCAATATCACCGGCTACTCCGAAGCCGAGGTGCTGGGTCGCAATCCGGGCCTGCTGCAGTCAGGGCGCGAAGATCATGCGTTTTACCAGGCCATGTGGAACAGCATCAAGGAGACTGGAGGCTGGCAGGGAGAGCTCTGGAACCGGCGCAAGAACGGCGAACTCTTTCCGCAGTTGCTGACCATCAGCACGGTGTACGACAGCGATGGCAGGCCCAACAACTACGTGGGCGTGATGACCGATCTGAGCCGGCTCAAGGACTCAGAGGCCAGATTCGAACACCTGGTCCACTATGACCCGCTGACAGCCCTGCCCAACCGTCAACTGCTGCAATCCCGCCTGACACATGCCCTGGACAATGCCAAACGTCTCACTCAGCGACTTGCCGTGCTGTATATCGACCTGGACCGCTTCAAGAATATCAACGATAGCCTGGGCCACCCGGCGGGCGACAAACTGCTGGAAGCCTTGGCCCAGCGCATGCTTGAACGGCTAGAAGGCGAAGGTACGCTGGGTCGCCTGGGTGGCGATGAGTTCCTGCTGATTCTGGAGAATCTGGAACGCCCGGAAGATGCGGCGGGAGTAGCCAAGAATCTGATCGATTTGCTGGATCTACCTTTCCTCCTGCCCAGCGGCCATGAAGTCTTTGTGGGCGCCAGCATCGGTATCAGCCTGTTCCCGGAAGACGGGGCCTCCTGCACCAAGCTCCTCCAGCACGCCGATGTAGCCGTGTACAAGGCCAAGGAATCGGGCCGCAACACCTACGCCTTCTACACGCCAGCCATGACCGTGACAGCCAATGAAAGGCTGGGCATGGAAGCGCGTCTGCGGCATGCCCTGGCTCAGGGTGAGTTCCTGCTGCACTACCAGCCGCAGGTGGACATCCAATCAGGGGCCATCATCGGCTGCGAAGCCCTGGTGCGCTGGAACAATCCGCAACAAGGCTTGATCTCGCCGGCCCGCTTCATCCCATTGGCGGAAGAAACCGGCCTCATCGTACCCCTGGGAGAATGGGTGTTGCGCGAGGCCTGCTCCCAGGCGCGGGCCTGGCTCGACGCCGGCATGCCGCCCCTGTCGATGGCCGTCAATCTATCCGCGCGCCAGTTGCAGCAGCCAGACATCGTCGCTCGCGTCGCCGCCGTCCTGACAGAAACCGGACTGCCCGCCGAAACGCTCAAGCTGGAACTTACCGAGAGCATGATCATGGGTCGTGGCGAAGAAGTGGTCACGCTGCTGCAGGCCCTTAAAGCGCTTGGCATTCGCCTGTCCATCGACGATTTCGGCACCGGTTACTCCTCGCTGGCCTATCTGAAGCGTTTTCCCATTGATGAACTCAAGATCGACCAGGGCTTTGTGCGCGACATCCCGAATGATAGCGATGACAATCAGATCGCCATCGCCATCATTGGCATGGCGCACGGCCTGCGCCTGAAGGTCATGGCAGAGGGCGTGGAAACCGAAGCCCAGCGGGACTTCCTGGCACAACAGGGCTGCAATGCTTTCCAGGGCTATCTGTTCAGCCACCCACTGCCTGCGGATACATTCATCCGCTTCCGGCAAAAGGCTGGCTTATCGATTCAGGCCTGATCTTGCATTACATTCACAAACAGGCCAGAACCCCACCCTTTTCATAGCTGCAAATACACCACCCCCCCTTCCACCTTGACGGGATAGGTGCCGACACAACCCTCATCCGGCGCCAGCGCCTTGCCGTCATCGAAACAGATGTTCATGCCGTGCAGCGGGCAGGTCACGGTGTTTCCGGACACGATACCCTGAGACAAAGGCCCGCCCTTGTGGGGGCACTTGTCATTCATGGCGAAGACGTCATCGCCAGCATTGCGAAATACGGCGATGTCCTTGCCATCGTGGCGCACCACGCGCGCACCCAGTTGCGGAAATTCACTCAATGGCGCAATTTTGATCCAGTTACTCATGATGATTATTCCTGTTCAGGTTCATTGGGGCGAAATCAGACCACCAGGGTTTCGAATTCGTGCTTGGCGACGCCTTCCTTGACGCGCTCGGCCCACGGATCTTTCTCGATGGAGAGTGCATAAAGCAGGCGCTGGTAAAGTGCCTTGCGGCCTTCTTCGTCGTCCAGGACGCGCTTCTTGATATAGTCCATGCCCACGCGCTGCACCCAGTGCACGGTCCGGTCCAGGTAGCGAGCTTCTTCGCGGTAGGCCTGGATGAAGGCACCGCTGTATTCCAGCACTTCCTCCGCCGTCTTGACCTTGACCAGGAATTCGGCCACTTCAGTCTTGATGCCGCCATTGCCGCCAACGTAGATTTCCCAGCCGGAATCCACACCGATGATGCCCACGTCCTTGATGCCGGATTCGGCGCAATTTCTTGGGCACCCTGAAACGGCAAACTTGACCTTGTGCGGCGCCCACATTTTCCAGAAGGCCTTCTCGATATCGATCCCCATCTGGGTGGAATTCTGCGTGCCGAAGCGGCAGAATTCCTGGCCAACGCAGGTTTTCACCGTGCGTAAAGCCTTGCCGTAGGCGTGGCCGGAAGGCATGTCGAGATCGGCCCAGACCTTGGGCAGATCGTCCTTCTTGATGCCGAACAGGTCGATGCGCTGGCCGCCAGTGACGCGGATCATGGGCACGGCATACTTGTCCGCCACGTCTGCGATGCGGCGCAGATCGGCGGCATTGGTGACGCCGCCCCACATGCGCGGCACCACGGAATAAGTACCATCCTTCTGGATATTGGCATGAGCGCGTTCGTTGATGAAGCGCGATTGCGGGTCATCCTTCGCTTCACCCGGCCAGGAGGAAATCAGATAATAGTTGAGCGCCGGACGGCAGGTTGAACAACCGTTAGGCGTGCGCCATTCCATGAATTTCATGGTTTCCGGAATCGACAATAGCTTCTTGTCGCGAATCGTGGCGCGCACCTGGTCATGGGTATGATCCGTACAACCGCAGATCGCCTTGACTGCCGGAGCGGCCGAGTAGTCGCCGCCCAGAGTGGAGGCCAGTATCTGCTCCACCAACCCGGAGCAGGAGCCGCAGGAACTGGCTGCCTTGGTGTGTTTCTTGACGTCATCCAGCGTGAACAGGCCTTGTTCCTTGATGGCTTTGACGATAGTGCCCTTGCACACGCCGTTACAGCCACACACCTCCATTTCGTCAGTCATGGCGGCAGCCTTGTTCTGGCCGGCGTGGCCGGCATCACCCAGATTGCTCTGGCCGAACATGAGGTGGTCGCGGATGTCGGAGATATCGCGGCCCTCGCGCAACAGCTGGAAATACCAGGCCCCGTCCACGGTATCGCCATAGAGGCAGGCTCCCACCAGCTTGTTGTCCTGGATCACCAGTTTCTTGTATACCCCGCCAACAGGATCGGACAGCACGATGTCTTCAGTATGCTCGTTGCCGCTGAATTCACCAGCCGAAAACAGGTCGATGCCGGTGACCTTGAGCTTGGTGGAAGTCACGGAGCCGGTATAACGCCCGATGCCAATTTCCGCCAGGTGATTGGCACACACCTTGGCCATCTCGAATAGCGGAGCCACCAGACCATATGCAGTGCCACGGTGGTTGACACATTCACCGATTGCGTAGATGCGCGGATCGTACGTCTGCATGGTGTCGTTGACCACGATGCCGCGATTGCAGTGAATCCCGGCTGATTCGGCCAAAACGCTATTGGGGCGAATACCCACCGCCATCACCACCAGGTCGGCAGGGATTTCGCTGCCATCTTTGAAACGCACTGCCGTCACCCGACCATCCTTGCCGATCAGTTGTTCGGTGTGCTTTTGCAGCATGAACTTCAGGCCCTTGTCTTCCAGGTTTTTCTGCAGCAGTTTGGCTGCAGTCTTGTCGAGCTGGCGCTCCAGCAGCCAGTCCGCGATATGGATCACAGTCACGTCCATGCCGCGCAATTTCAGGCCATTGGCCGCCTCCAGACCGAGCAGACCACCGCCGATCACGACTGCATGCTGATACTTTCTGGAAGCATCGATCATGGCGTCCACGTCATGGATGTCGCGGAATCCGATCACGCCGGAAAGATCATTGCCGGGCACAGGCAAAATGAAAGGGGTGGAACCTGTGGCCAGGATCAATCGGTCATATTCAGCGAAGGTGCCATCTTCCGCATACACTACCCGCTTCTTGCGGTCGATTTTGTTGATCTTCTTGTTGAGATGCAAGGTGATGCCGTTTTGCTTATACCAGTCCACGTCATTCAGCATGATGTCCTGGATCGTCTGCTCACCAGCCAGCACCGGGGAAAGCAGAATGCGGTTGTAGTTGGCATGCGGCTCGGCACCAAACACCGTGATGTCGTAAAGATCTGGCGTCAGTTTGAGCACTTCCTCCAGGGTGCGCACCCCTGCCATGCCATTGCCCACCATTACCAGTTTCATTTTTTCCATTACCCACTCCTTGAAGTATTAGTTGCCTAAGCCGCTACCGTCTTAACCGGTTGATGAGCGGCGATCAGGCGTCTGATTTCCGGCACACAGGAACCGCACTCGGTTCCGCATTTCAGTTCCTGCTGCAAACCATTCAGGTCAGCGCCCTGCTCCAGCGCCGCCATAATTTCGTGTTCGGATACATCCTTGCAATTACAAACAATTCGGCCTCGCGCCACGCCGCCAGAAGGTGGCGAGCTGATTGGCGCCAGTGCCCACAGGCGCACGCTTTCGAAAGTCAGTCCCTGGGCGATCATTTCCTTCAGCCAGTCACGCGCAGCCGTTTCACCGGTCAGACGCGCGCCAACCACTTCGCCATTCTCCACCAGCATGCGCTTCGCGATCCCCCGCGTGGCGTCGTGATACCGTACCGTCCGCTCTTCGTCATCCAGACCCAGAATACGGTCGACTTCCGCGATCAGTTTCTCGTCAGAAGCCTCCTCGCCCGCTACCCGCAACACCAGCAATGGCTCCTGTTTGCCATACAGGCCTAACGAAGCGTAGGGAAATTGCACCAGCAGCGGCTGCAACAAGACCATGCGGGAGAGTGCGCCACCACGGCGCAGAGCCACCATATTCCAGCCATAGGCCAGCTTCTCCACCTTTACAGCGGCATGCTTGAGCTCCGGCTGTCCTGACACCGGGTCGCACGCCGCGATGGTCATGGCATTGGCGCCGGCGCTATTCATGAACTGGCTACCCCAGTGCATGGGGAAGAAAACCTGGGCCGGGCGAATTTCTTCCGAAACCTGCACGCGGGCGACACAGTTTCCGCGACGGCTGCTCATGCGCACCATGTCGCCGTCTTTCAGGCCGCGCCGTTGCATGTCGTCGCCATTCATGGAAAACACCGGTTCCTCAACATGGCTGAACAGGCGCGCCACCGTGCCGCTGCGGCTCATGCCGTGCCACTGGTCGCGCAGGCGGCCGGTATTGAGATGCAGGGGGAACTGCGCGCTGGTCTGTTCCGCCGGCGGCAGATACAAGGTATTGGCAAAATGGGCGCGGCCGCTCGCGGTCTGAAACACGCCATCTGCATACAGCCGTGCCTGACCAGCAGCCGCGCCTTCGGGGAAAGGCCATTGCTGTGGGCCATCTCGGTCGAGTACAGCATAGGACAGACCGGTGATATCCAGATCGCGGCCGCGCGTCGTTGCGCGATGCTCGTCAAAAATCTGTTCGACGCTTTCATAGGGGAACAATCTGGAAGTCAGCGGGTTGCCGAGTTTTGCCCCCAGCCGATGCGCGAAATCGACCACGATTTCCCAGTCCGCGCGCGCCTCGCCTGGCGGATTGACAGCCGCCTGCACATGGCTGATGCGGCGCTCCGAATTGGTCACCGAGCCTTCCTTCTCACCCCAGGTCGAGGCCGGCAGCAGAATATCGGCATAAGCAGCGGTATCGGTATTGCGATAGGCCTCCTGCAGCACCACCAGTTCAGCATTCTGCAAGGCTTCGCGCACCAGGCCCTGGTTGGGCAGGGATTGGGCCGGATTGGTGCAGGCGATCCAGATCGCCTTGATCTCGCCACTGCGCACCGCTTCGAACATTTCCACCGCTGTCTTGCCGGGCTTTTCCGGCACGCTATCCAGCCCCCACAGTTGCGCCACTTCGGCGCGGTGCACCGGGTCGGCCAGATTGCGGTGGGCCGAAAGCAGATTGGCCATGCCGCCCACTTCGCGCCCACCCATGGCGTTGGGCTGGCCAGTTAGTGAAAAAGGCCCTGCCCCAACCTTGCCGATCTGGCCTGTAGCCAGATGCAGGTTGATCAAAGCCGCATTGTTGTCGGTACCGTGGCTGGACTGATTCAGCCCCTGGCAGTAAAGGGACAGGGTTGCGCCCGATGCGCCGAACCATTTCGCGGCCTGGACGATCTCTTCAGCACAGATGCCGCATATATCCGCCGCAGCCTTGGGAGTATATTCCCGCACGCTGTCCTTGAGCGCCTCAAAGCCTTCAGTGTGGGCGCGGATGTAGTCCATATCGCACAAGCCTTCCCACAGCATGACGTGAAGCATGGCGTTGAACAGCGCCACGTCGGTGCCGGGCAGAATGGACAGATGCAGGTCAGCGGCAGAAGCGGTATCGGTGCGACGCGGGTCCACCACCACCAGCTTCAATCCGGGATTGGCTTCCCTGGCCGCTTCAACGCGACGAAACAGTACCGGATGGGCATACGCCATATTGGATCCGGCAATGAAAATGCACTTGGCGTGATCGATATCTTCATAACAGGCAGGCGGAGCGTCCACGCCCAGGGTTTTCTTGTAGCCAGCCACTGCCGAAGACATACACAGACGGGAATTGGTATCCACGTTGTTGGTGCCGACCAGACCCTTGGCCAGCTTGTTGAAAACGTAATAATCCTCGGTCAGAAGCTGGCCGGAAATGTAGAAAGCGACGCTGTCCGGGCCGTGCTCGCGGATGGTGGCGGCAAATTTTTCGGCGGCAAAGTCCAGCGCCTCGCCCCAGCTTGTCTGCTTGCGTGGATGGATACGATCGGTGCGCAGCTCAGGATATAGCGCACGCGTATCGGTGATGGCGGTGAGATCCAGGGTTGCCCCCTTGGTGCACAAGCGGCCATAATTGGCTGGATGATCCGGGTCGCCTTTGATCTTGACGATTTTTCCTTCATCCACGGAAACGATTACGCCGCACCCGACACCGCAGTAACAACAAGTTGTTTTGACTTCGCCCATCTTGACCTCATGTTCTAGACACAAGACATATAGCAATTGCCGTGCCAATTATTCTAATCGTTAATATTCATGCACTTGAATTGGATTATCGAACTGAGATGGAGATATACGCCTGAAGTTGGTGCATGCACCGAATCGCAGGCTTCAGCATGGTGCAAGGCACTCCGCCATGAAGGCGGAGTGTGAGATTGAAAGTCAGGCTGCCGGGCGCAACTGGCGACGATAGAGGAAATCCAGCACCGCTCCCCGATACTCGTGGTACTTGGCATCATTGGCCAGCGCCAGACGATCGCGCGGACGCGGCAGATCCACGTGCAGAATTTCGCCGATGGTCGCCGCGGGGCCATTGGTCATCATCACGATGCGGTCAGACAGCAGCACCGCCTCATCCACGTCGTGCGTCACCATTACCACCGTGCTATGCGTTTCCGCCGCGATCTTCATCAATTCGTCCTGGAGGTGGGCGCGGGTCAGGGCATCCAGCGCGCCGAACGGCTCGTCCAGCAGCAGCACCTTGGGCTGCATGGAGAGCGCACGGGCGATACCGACACGCTGCTTCATGCCGCCAGAAATTTCATGCGGATGCTTGTGCTCTGCGTGGGTCAATCCCACCAGCGCCAGCGCCTCGTGGGTGCGCTTTTTCAGGCTAGTCTTGCTCTCGGCTTGTCCGAATACCCGCTCCACGGCCAGGTAGACATTTTCAAAGCAGGTCAGCCAGGGCAGCAGGCTGTGGTTCTGAAACACCACGCCGCGCTCCGGACCAGGGCCGGCGATTTCACGGCCGGCACACAGCATGGCTCCGTCGCTGGGCAAGGTCAGCCCAGCAACCAGATTCAACAAAGTCGACTTGCCGCAGCCGGAGTGGCCGATCAGGGCGATGAACTCGCCCTGGTTGATATTCAGGTTGATGTCGCGCAGCGCCACGAAGGGGCCTTTTTTGGTGTTGAACACCTGACGCACGTTTTCGATTTGGACGTATTTTTCCATGATTTTCTCCTCGCAAGCTCAACCCCTCCCAGCCTCCCCTTGTCAGGGGAGGGGCAGATCAGGGAAGGAGGCTTAGCCTCCCCCCTGACAAGGGGGGATCGAGGGGGGTTAGGGTTATTCGTAACTGAATCTTTTCGCCAGCAGCACCAGCGCCTGTTCCAGCAGCAGCCCGACGATGCCGACCACGAAGATCGCAATGATGATGTGTTCGACATTCAGGTTGTTCCATTCGTCCCACACCCAGAAACCCAGACCGACACCTCCGGTCAGCATTTCCGCAGCCACGATCACCAGCCAGGCAACGCCGATGGAAAGGCGAATACCGGTCATCATGTAAGGCAGCACGGCTGGAAACAGTATCTTGGTGAAAATTTTCCATTCAGACAGATTGAGCACCTTGGCCACATTCATGTAATCCGGCGGAATCCGGCTCACGCCCACGGCGGTATTGATGATCATCGGCCAGATGGCGGAGATGAAGATCACCCAGATCGCAGCCGGGTCTGCCGCCTTGAACACCAGCAGACCGATTGGCAACCACGCCAGAGGTGACACCGGTCGCAACAAACTGATGATAGGAGCCAGCATGGCACTCAGAAACTGAAAACGCCCGATCATGAAACCCAGCGGAATACCCACCAACGCCGCCATGCCGAAGCCGATCCCCACTCTTTGCAAAGAGGCAAGGATGTTCCAGCCGATGCCCATATCATTGGGACCCTTGTTGTAAAACGGGTCGCTGAAAAGTATCTGAGCAGATTCCCAGGTTTTCGCCGGTCCTGGCAATTGCGGACTGCTCTGTGATACCAGCGCCCAGATGCCAATAAACAACGCCAGACCAAGAACGGGAGGAATCATCCACTTGACGGCAATTCCGATGATTTGTCCGGCTCTGACCAGCCAGCTTTCTCCTGGCTCGCTCCTCTCGCTGGTTGCAACGGCAGCAAGAGGCTTGCCTGTCACGATAGTTTCCGGATCTGACATGATTTTTTCCAAACTTTCATTTGTTACCTGGATGGCGCTCATTTTTACTCTCCTGTTACACGTATCATCCGGCCGCCCGGCTTATCGGACCGGGCAGCCTGAAAGATCACGCGAGGGTATAAGCTGCCCGCTTCATGGCAGATGCCAGGGTGTTGTAGGCATCTCCCCAGGCATCCTTGACTGCCGGAGTGAACTGCTCCCCCAGCCCCTGACCGAGGGTCCAGATCAGCGCGCTTCCAACTGTGTCGTAGTGCGCTTCCGTCACGCCATAATCAACGTGGCGGCGACCCATCTCCTCAATTCTCTCCAGAATGGGGCCAAGATTGTCCAGGCTGGTGACGACCGTATTGATCATCGCCATGAGCTTGCGCCCCTGCTCGACCATGTCGCCCCTGAACATCCCGCGCAGGGTTGGATCGAGCTCGAACAGTTGCCCATAAAAAAGCTGCGCGGCGGTATCCTTGATGGGAAGAACCTGCTGCCAGCTGCTGCGAACCAGTGCTATTTTTTCGGGTGTCATGATGTACCTCTCATATCAGTGATGGATTGATTACGCTTTGACCTTGAAACTGGCGGCATAGGCTTTGGGATTCTTGCCGTCCCACACGCTGCCGTCCATGAGCTTGCTGCTGCGCATGACATCCTTCGGAATCGGCGTCTTGGTCTGGGTCGCGGCCTGCTTGTAAAGTTCGATCTGGTTGACCTGCTTGGCCACGGCCAGGTAATCCGGATCTTCCTTGAGCAGCCCCCAGCGCTTGTGCTGGGTGAGAAACCACATACCATCGGACAGATAGGGGAAATTCACCGCGCCTTCGTTGTAGAACTTCATGTAATTGGCGTCCTGCCATTTCTTGCCGTTACCGTTATCGTACTGGCCCAGCATGCGGTCCTCGATGGAGTCGAAATCGGTGTTGACATAAGACTTCTCGGCAATGATCTTGGCCACCTGGGAACGGTTCTTCATGTCATCGATGTATCTGGACGCATCCAGCAGCGCCATGATCATGGCGCGTGCAGTATTGGGGTACTTGTGCACGAAGTCGGCCGTGGTGCCGAGCACTTTCTCCGGGTGATCTTTCCAGATTTCCTGTGAAGTTGTCGCAGTGAAACCTACGTTGTCGCGTATCGCCCGCGCATTCCACGGCTCACCAACACAGAAACCATCCATGTTGCCGACCCGCATGTTGGCGATCATCTGCGGCGGTGGCACGGTGATGTTTTTCACATCGCTGAATGGATTGATGCCGTGGCTTGCCAGCCAGTAATACAGCCACATGGCGTGGGTGCCGGTCGGGAAGGTCTGGGCGAAGGTATATTCGCGCGGCTCTTTTTTGATCAGGGCGGCCAGACTGGCGCCATCCACTGCGCCCTTGGCCTTGAGCTGGTTGGAGAGTGAAATGGCCTGACCATTATTGTTGATGCTCATTAGCACCGACATGTCCTTCTTGGGGCCGCCGATACCAAGCTGAACCCCATAAATGAGGCCATACAGCACATGGGAAGCATCCAGTTCGCCATTCACCAGTTTGTCGCGCACCCCTGCCCAGGAAGCCTCCTTGCTGGGCGTGATCTTGATGCCGTATTTCTTGTCGAAGCCCATCACCGAAGCGATCACCACCGAAGCGCAATCGGTCAGAGGAATGAAGCCGATTTTCACCTCGGTCTTTTCCGGCGCATCTGACCCGGCCGCCCAAGCCCCGCTGCGAATCGCCGGATCGACCATGGCCATCAAAGCCCCGGCACCCAATAAAGTTGCCCCTTTTTTCATGAAATCTCTCCGGCTGCTTTTGAAATCTTCACTCATGGTTTTCTCCTGATAAAAAACACAAAACAAAAAAGGCGTCACATCCGCGAATGAATTAACTTTCGCGAATGGACGCCTTTGTCCTTGCTCCGGTCGACATTGACCGAATCATTTGAATCTTGTTGACAACCCGCCGTTGGGCTGTCGCTTATCTTAAAGCACTAAGCGTGCCAGGTTCTTGTCACACCAACAACTCTGCTACCGTAATAACCTGAGACGCCACTTCAGACAGCCGCAATCCCTTATCCATGGCGGATTTACGTAAAGCCTGATAAGCCTCCTCCTCGGAGCAGCCGCGCTGTTTCATCAGAATTCCCTTGGCACGTTCCACGTCTTTGCGCTCCGAGAGCTTGCTTTCCGCCTTTTCCAGATCCATCCGCATGGCCTGAAATTCGTTGAAACGTGCTATCGCCACATCCATGATGGGGCGCAAACGCTCGCTTTTGAGGCCATCCACCACATATGCACTGACCCCGGCGCGAATGGCTGCGCGTATCTTTTCAGCGTCATTGTCATGAGTGAACATTACGATGGGGCGCGGTTGATTACGTTTGATAACACAGAGATTTTCCAGCGTATCGCGGTCAGGAGACTCGGTATCCAGAATAATGAGATCCGGTTTAAGCTCAGCGACCAGGCCTGGCAAATCCGCGCTGGCAGAGACATGAGCAACGATTTTATAACCCGCATCCTGCAAGGCATGCTTGAGTAGTGCCGCGCGTTCGAAGGTTTCATCTACCAGCAAGACACGCAGCGAAGGTTCAGAAGAATTAACGGGAGTTTTCATATCCTCCCAACAAGGCAATTCTCATGCCATGTCAGGCAACCAATTGATCCTGATGAATATCATGGGATATGGAAGGAGTACTCAACAATCGGAACAACAGACGCGCACCAAAAAAGGGCGGAATTCAAGAGAAATGCGCCAGATTTGCACCAAAATCTCAGGAAACGTTGCGTCGTTCCAGTACGGCTTGCGCCAGGGTGCCGCTATCCACGTGTTCCAGTTCCCCACCCACCGGCAGGCCGCGGGCAATACGGGTCACCTTGATGCCGCGCGGAGTCAGAAGTTCGCTGATGTAATGAGCAGTCGCCTCGCCTTCCACGGTGAAATTGGTGGCAAGAACCACTTCCTGCACGATGCCATCGGTCGCACGGCGCACCAGACGGTCGAGGTGAATCTCCCGCGGACCGATACCATCCAGCGGCGACAAACGACCCATGAGTACGAAATACAGCCCACGATAGCAATGCGCCTGCTCCATCATCATCAGATCGGCCGGCATTTCCACCACGCACAGCAGGCTGTCGTCCCGTTTAGGCGAAAGACACAAGTCGCACACTTCGACTTCGCTGAAGCTGTTGCACTTGTCGCAATGACGGATGGTTTCCAGTGCATGGGTCAATGCATGGGCCAGACGCTTCGCACCGGCCTGATCGCGCTGCAACAAGTGATAGGCCATGCGCTGGGCGGATTTGGGGCCGACACCAGGCAGACAGCGCAGGGCGTCGATGAGATTATCAAGACTGGAAGGAGTTTTCATCTGAGTGATGGGGAATCGGGGATGGGGAATGGGTTATCCCCATTACTGCTTACCCATCACCCATTGCCAGATCAGAACGGCAACTTGAAGCCCGGTGGCAGGTTCAGGCCACTGGTGAAGCCCGACATCTTTTCCTGACTGGTCTGTTCCACACGACGCACTGCGTCGTTGACCGCTGCTGCCAGCAGATCTTCCAGCATTTCCTTGTCCTCAGACATCAGGCTGTCGTCTATGCTGACGCGCTTCACATCGTGGCGGCAATTCATGGTGACTTTCACCATGCCGGCGCCTGCCTGGCCTTCCACTTCCACTGAAGCCAGCTGTTCCTGCATTTTCTGCATATTTTCCTGCATTTGCTGGGCCTGCTTCATCAGACCGCCTATGCCGCCTTTCATCATAGTTTTCTCCGCTTAATCAATGGGTTTAATGGTTGATTCAATCACCTGCGCGTCCAGGTTCTCGACCAGATCGCGCACGAATGGATCCTGTTCGATGGCGGCAATGGCCTCTGCCTGGCGCGCCTGTTTTTCCTGGTGGTCCAGTTTGGCCGGGGTAAGTCCGGTCACGCTGCCGAGGGAAATATTCAAGAATACGGGGCTGCCGGCAAAATCATCCAGTGCCGCCTTGAGCTTGTCCTGATAGGTTTTTTCCATCAGGTGCTTGTGTTCTTCCGGTACGCACAGTTCGATGCGCTGGCCTTCGTAACTTTTCAGTTCGCAATGGTTTGCCAGCATCTTGGCCATGCCGCCCAGCCTGAGCTTGGCAACCAGGCCTGGCCAGTCCCCATCGAAGGGTGCGGAGGTGGCAGTGCGGACGGGCTGGGAGTGTGTCACGGGTGCAGGTGCAGGCTCTTCAGCCTTATGCACGGGAGCCTCCTGATGAAGCACCTCGGCTGCAACGGGTCTGATTGGTTTGCCTGTTGGTGCGGCAGGAGTAGCCGCCTGTCGTACCGGCAGCGCCCCTGCCGCAGGCGCGTCCAGCGTAAAAGCCAGCATGCGCAGCAGCGCCATGCTGAAACCGGCAAACTCATCCGGAGCCAGGCTCAGATCCTTGCGCCCGTGGAGCGTAATCTGGTAATGGAGCTGCACCTCCTCCGGGCTGAAACGTTGTGCCAGCTCGAGGATGCGCTGGCGTTCCGGCAAATCCTCGCTCAAAGCCTGGGGTATGGTCTGAGCCAAGGCAATCTGGTGCAGCAAGGCGCCCAGATCCTGCAGCGCAGCATCGTAGGAAAGGCTGCGCTCTTCCATCTGTTCCGCGAGGGCGATCAGGCCGGCGCCATCCGCATCCGCCAGGCGCTCAAGCAGTGTAAACAGATAACCCTGATCAATCGCCCCCAGCATGGCACGAACCTGCGCTTCCTCAACCTTGCCGCCACCATAGGCGATGGACTGGTCAAGCAGGGACAACGCATCGCGCATGCTGCCCTGCGCGGAACGGGCCAGCAATTGCAGGGCTGGAAGCTCAAAGCTCAGAGACTCCCGCTCCAGTACATCCTTGAGATGCCCGACAATGGCGGCTGGCGGCATCTGCTTGAGATTGAACTGCAGGCAGCGCGACAGCACCGTGACCGGAATCTTCTGCGGGTCGGTTGTGGCCAGGATGAATTTGACATGCTCCGGCGGCTCCTCCAGCGTTTTCAGCATGGAATTGAAGGCCGCCTTGGAGAGCATGTGCACTTCGTCGATCAGGTAGACCTTGAAGCGCCCGGCCGTAGGCGCATACTGGGCGTTGTCCAGCACTTCGCGCATGTTGTCGATGCCGGTATTCGATGCTGCATCCAGTTCCAGCAGGTCAATATAGCGCCCGGCATCGATCTCGCGGCAGGTGGCGCATGTGCCGCAGGGTGTGGAAGTAATGCCGGTTTCGCAGTTGAGCGATTTGGCAAGAATGCGCGCCACGGTCGTTTTCCCCACGCCGCGCGTACCGGTCAGCAGATAGGCATGGTGCAGGCGCTGCTGGTCGAGCGCATTGGAAAGCGCTTTCACCACATGCTCCTGCCCCACCAGTTCGGCGAAGGATTTGGGCCGCCATTTGCGTGCCAGAACTTGATAACTCATAGCCCGGAATTGTATCAGAAACGCCTCGCCATGCTTGAAACGGGGAATACCCGCTACTATATGCAGCAACATTGATTTTAATTAAGGAAAAACGCCATGTCCGTCTTTGCCGCAGATGTCACCGATGCCGATTTTCAGCAGGCTGTTATCGAGCGTTCTTTTCAGGCCCCGGTTCTGGTCGATTTCTGGGCCACCTGGTGCGGCCCGTGCAAAGTCCTGAAGCCCATGCTCGAGAAACTGGCTGATGAATACCAGGGCAAGTTTTTTCTCGCTCTGGTTGAAACCGACGCCAACCAGCAGCAGGCAACGAATTACGGCATCCGCGGCGTTCCTGCAGTCAAGGCCTTCGTCAACGGCGAAATCGTGGACGAGTTCACCGGCGCCCTGCCCGAGGGCGAAATCCGTGCTTTCCTCGAACGCGTCATTCCCTCCCCTGCTGAAGCCCTGCGTCTGGACGCAGAAACCCGCTATCAGCAGGACGATGTTGCCGGCGCGCTGCAGTGCCTGGCTGAAGCTTCTGCACTTGATCCCAAGAATGAAAAAATCCGCATCAGTGCCGCTGCCATCATGGTAGATCAGGGAGAAAATGCAGAAGCGCGGCGCCTGCTGGACAGTCTGTCGCCCGTCACCAAGCTGGAAGAGCGCGTACTAGCACTTTTCACCCGGCTCGATTTTGCGGAAAAAGGCAGCGGCGGTGACGCCACGCTGCTGCTGCAGAAAATCGCAGAAAATGAAAATGACCTGGATGCACGACTCGAACTCGCCAACCTGTTGCTGGCTCAACAGGATTACGAACCCGCGCTGCAGCAACTGATCGAGATCGTGCGCCGCGACCGCCAGTTTGGCGACGATATCGGCCGCAAAACCATGCTGTCGGTCTTCGGGCTGCTGGGTGGAGATAACCCGCTGGTTGGCACCTACCGCCGCCTGCTGGCAAGTGCCCTGAACTAGGGAAATGCTGATTTATCCGTCATTGCGAGGAGCAAAGCGACGAAGCAATCTGTAACTGGTTGATTTTATAAAACGAGATTGCTTCGCCACACTCGCAATGACAGGATTACGGAATAAATCAGCGCTTCCCCAGGGCTACTGCGGCCCCAGCACGCGCAATATTTCTTCCGGCGTCGTCAAACCTTGGTGAACCTTGTCGCGCGCATCGTCAGTCAGAGGAATAAGACCGCTTTTCCTCGCTGTCTGGGCAATGTCCAGCAGGCTCGCACCTGTGCCTACCAGATGCCTCAGCTGATCGTCCAGCGTCAGCACTTCATATAAACCCAGCCGGCCCTTGTAGCCGCTGCCATGACATTCAGGGCAGCCCTTGCCCCGGAATACCTGCAAGCCCTCCTGCTGAAATACTTCGCCCAGACGGGACAAAAGTTGCGCATCCGGTATGGCGGGCTCGCGGCAGTGCTCACAAATCTTCCGCACCAGCCGCTGGGCGATAATGCCTTGAAGCGCGGTGGCAATGACATAAGGCTTGAGCCCCAGATCCAGCAGGCGGGAAATGGTCGCGATGGCAGAATTGGTATGCAGGGTGGAAAACACCTGGTGACCGGTCAGTGCCGCATGGAACGCCACTTCGGCAGTTTCGAAATCGCGGATCTCGCCCAGCAGGATCACGTCCGGGTCCTGGCGCAGAATGGAGCGCAAGATCACGGGAAAGGTCAGGCCGATTTTTTCCTTGATCAGCACCTGGCCGGCCATGTCGAGGTAATACTCCACAGGGTCTTCGATGGTGACGTAGTTCTTGGTCGGCGTGGCGTTGTGCTGCAGCAGCGAATACAGGGTGGTCGTCTTGCCAGATCCGGTCGGCCCGGTGGCGAGGATAATGCCCTGCGGCTTGTCTACCATGTTGAGGATCTGCCGCAGCGCCTGCGGCCCAAAGCCCAGGCCGGCCAGACTGTGCACGGCAGAGTTGCGATCAAGGATGCGCATCACCACCTTTTCACCATTGATGGTGGGCAAGGTTGAAATCCGCAGATCCACCACGCGCATCGGCGTCTTCACCATCAGACGCCCGTCCTGAGGGCGGCGACGTTCCGAGATATCCAGCTCGGACATGATCTTGAGACGCGACACCATCGACTGGTGCAGCTGGTGCGGGATCTGGATCTTGTCCACCAGCACCCCATCGATCCTGAGGCGCACCACCACGCTTTTGGTGCGCGGCTGGATGTGGATATCCGAGGCACCGAGGCGGATTGCCTCAAGAAGTACGGCATTCACCAGGCGAATTGCGGGCGGCTCTTCAGTGCCGTGCAAAAGCTCTTCCAGGGAAATATTTTCTTCGTCATCCTCGATGACCACCTCGATGCCTTCGTAGGGATCGGCACTGGACACCAGGGTCTCCAGTTCATCGAAATTGACGATTTCCTCTTCGCTGCCGTACACCTCAGCGATCTTGGCCTTGATCGACACCACGCTGGCCAGCACTGCATCCACATCCAGGCCGGAGGTGAAGCGCAAGTCATCCATCAGGCCGGAATCAAGCGGATCCGCGACCGCCAGCATCATGCGCCGCCCCTCAAGCTTCAGCGGCACGACCAGTTGGCGCTCGCAAAAGCTGCGCGGAATCAGATCCGCCAGCGCCGTGTCGACCTGAAACTCAGCCAGCGACACCTCATCGAACAGCAATTCCTTGCGCAGCAGACGATGCACTTCTTTTTCCTGAACCCAGCCCTTGTCGAGCAGCAGCTTGATTACCGGCTCCTTGTTTTTCTGCTGCAGGCGGTGCAGTTCCTGGACCTGATTGGAATTCAGCAAGCCATGCTTGTTCAGCATGATCGCCAGCTGGCTGCGGTTGGACACTGAAAGCTTGGAGAGCGCGCTGATCTCTTTTGTTTTTTTGCTGTTGTCCTGTTGCAGGACGCGGTTCTTGCGGATCAGGTCAAACTGCTCCAGCGCCAGCGCTACGGTAATGCGCAAATCATCATCGTTCCAGGGCTTGAGAATGAACTTGTAGACAGCCCCTTCGTTGACGGCCCCCATGACCGCGCCGGTGTCGGCGTGTCCCGTGAGCATGATGCGGATAGTTTCGGGGTAAAGCGATTTGACCTGCTTGAGAAATTCAGCGCCATTCATGTTCGGCATCATGTAGTCGCTGATCACCAGATGAAAGGCGCCCTGGCCCATCAGACGCAGAGCTTCGCCTGCATTGGGCACAGTGGCAACGAGATAGTTTTCCTGACGGAATACGCGCTGCAATGCCTTGAGCACATTAGGCTCATCATCCACCAGGAGCAGGCGGTATTGTTCTGCCGGTTCCTGCGGCTGGCTGGTTTCCTCGGCTGAAGTGCCGGTAAATAAAGAAGCGTAACTGGCCATTTTGGTCGTGCTTACACGGGTAATCGAATCGTGACTGTGGTGCCGGCATCGGGCAGGCTTTCGATGGACACCTTGCCGCCATGAACTCTCACAATATCACGGACCACGGTGAGCCCCAAACCGGTCCCGAGTCCCACGTCCTTGGTTGTAAAAAAGGGTTCGAAAACCTGTTGCAATACATCTTCCGGTATGCCGCAACCGTTATCGCTGATCGCAATCACAATCTCGTCGCCTTCACGGACTGTTTTAACCTTGATTTCTCCACCAGCGGATACAGCCTGCAGGGCATTCTCCAATAGATTAAGAAAAGCCTGATTGAGGTAGCCGGGCAGGCACAGAACACGCGGGATGTCTCCCAGTTCCTGAACCACTTCGACACCCTGCGGCAAATGTCCGGCAATCGCCTGGCAGGCCTGGCGCAGGCTTTCGTTGAGATCAGCCATCTCCTCTTCGCCGCGATCGACGTTGGAAAATCCCTTGAGGTCGGCAACGATACGCGCGACACGGTCAATCCCGCTGATGCTTTCCTTGAGCAAATCGTCGAAATCTTCAAGCACAAACCCCATATTCAGCTCTTTCCAGCGCTGAGCCAGCGGTTGTCCTGAACTGATGGCCTCATCAAGGGACGCGAATTTTTCCAGGTATGCCTGGGCTGTGGACAAATTGCTGCGTACAAAGCCGATGGGGTTATTGATCTCATGCGCCACGCCCGCAGCGAGGCGCCCAACCGAGGCCATTTTTTCTGCCTGATAGAGCTGGCGGCTTGATTCTTCCAGCGCCCTGACCTGCTCCTGCACCCGCACTTCCAGTTGTTCCGAAAGCGTTTTGAAGCGCGCTTCGGATTCCTCCAGCGCGGCATGCTTGCGTTTCAGGGTTTCATAGTCGGCCTGAACTGACTCGATATGCAAGCCGGAAGCCATCTTGTAACGCGCGGCACCACGCAGCAGCAATTCCAGCAGCGCCACTGCACTTTGCATTCTCGACTCATCCGCATTGACGCATTCCAGGTAACCCACCGGTTCGAGTTCGAGCACCACCGGCATTCGCCGAGCTTGTTCCGAAGCAATGGATGCGCCAATCAGCACGTTTCCGGTGGCGTCCACGAGCCGAAATGCGCCGCCAAGTAGAAGCACCAGCGCCTTTTGCAGGCGTTCGCGCGGAATATCTGCGAGCAATTCCGCGAAGCCCATTTCACGGTCAAAAGATGGAACTGGCAGATGATCGCTCATCCCATGGCGCCCTTGACGAAAGCTTCCTCATCCAGGCCGTGCTGATTCTGGAAATCGAATTCCGCATCAGATACCTGATACACCTGGCGCAGCAGGGCAGCAAACGTTTCGCGCACGCCCGAACCATCCAGCGCGGAAGCAAACAGCAGGGGCCAAGGGGCAGACGACCAGCGTTGCCTGACTTCATCCTCGCTCAGGATGTCGGGCAGGTCACGCTTGTTGAATTGAACGACCAGCGGCAGCTTCTCGAAATTGAGCCCGACTCTCGCGACGTTATCCGCCAGATTCTGGAAGGACTCGCCATTATTGATGCTCTGGGTTTTCTGCGAATCCGCCACGAATACCACGCCATCGGCGCGCGACAGCACCGCCTTGCGCGTCCCGTCATGGGCCACCTGTCCTGGCACGGTAAAAAGACGGAACTTCACCAGCAAGCCTGAAGACGCGCGAAATCCGAGTGGGAGCAGGTCAAAGAACAGCGTGCGGTCATTCTGCGTTTCCAGCGTCATGATTTCGCCCTTCATGTCCGGGGCGACCAGATCATGAAGCTTCATCAAATTGGTCGTCTTGCCACCTTGAGCGGGGCCATAGTAGACCAGCTTGAAGGTGAGCTTGCTGGTTTGCGGGTCGAATTCAGGCATGCCGACTCCTTACCCTCTCACGCTTTGAATCTACAAATCATCGAAAATCACTGATCCATCCGGTCCCCAGTTGACCGTGGTAATGCCTGGCTCCAGTTCCTCAAGGCGTTTACGTTCCAGTTCCTGTGGCGTCATGGCTCCATTATCAACACGCGCCTTGTCTGCCAGATGCTGGTTTTCCAGCATCAGGTTGCGATAGGCCAATGCCTGGGCAATGCTCGATACCAGCTCGTAATCGTTCCATGGCTTGTTGAGAAAACGGTAGATCTGAGCCTCGTTGATAGCGCCCATCAGCGCATTCAGGTCAGCATAGCCGGACAAAATCAAACGCGCCGCGTTAGGCTGGATTTCCTTGAATTCCTTCAGGAAAGCCACGCCATCCTTGCGCGGCATGCGATAGTCGGACAGAACCAGATCGACTGCATTGTGGCGCGCAAACTCAAGGGCTTCATCGGCGCTGGAAAAGCTCTCCACCCTGATCTTGTATTCGATTCCATCATATACACAAGGAGTAATCGTCAACAACCGGCGCAAGGCCTTGAGAATGTTTTCTTCGTCATCCACCAGCATGATGCGATACATAATTACTCCCCTTTTTTGGCATGAATAAAGAGAGTCAAAACCCGCCCTGACGATCTCTCGAAACTGTGTACCTGTTCAATTATTTCTTCGTTCAGCACAAAATCCTTGGACAACAACAGAATGCCCTCAGGTGTTATCAGATCCCGCGACAGCACCATTCCCACTTTCAGCTGCCCGGACTTGACGCTCACTTCGGCAACGGCTGCGCTCGCAGCGCCCATCATGGGCGCAAAAACATCGACCACCTGGGGATCATAGCGTTTGCCACGGCCCTCGATAATGAAGGTGACGGCTTCAGCAGGTTTCATCCTTTTGCTGAGCAGCGTGCCGATCTGGACAGCATCGTAATCATTGGCAAGGGCCAGGATGCGGGCACCCATGGGGATCGCCAGGCCGGACAGTCCGTCAGGGAAACCCATGCCATCCCAGCGCTCGTGATGAGCGCGAATCAGCCTGGCCGCGCCATGAAGTTGTTCCAGACCCATGAGCGCGGCCTGGCCAGTTGCAGGATGGCGCAGCACCAGATCGCGATCCTCACCCACAAGGGTAGCGAAAGGTTTGGACAGCAAATTGTCTGGCAAACCGATTTTGCCAATATCATGCAACAGGGCAGCGACAAAAATATCATTCACATCACTACCAGAAAGATTCAAGCCCTTGGCAAGATTGCGCGCCAGATCTGCCACACGCCGGGAATGCCCGGCGAGGGAACGCTCCCTGAGTTCGATCAGATTGGAAAAGATCTTGATCGAGGTAATGAAGCCGTCTTTCAGCTTCTTGTTGGCGAGTTCGAGAAAGCCCATGGTCTGGCGAACTTCCTGGGTGCGTTCCTGCACCTTGGCTTCCAGACTGGCATTCAGTTCCTTGAGTTCATCGTTCTGACGCAACGTCAGCTCTTCCAGGCGTTTTTTTTCCAGCTCGAGATTTTTCAGCTCCAGCGCCTGCTTCACCAGCAAAACGATATCGTCGTCATTCCATGGTTTGGCAACGTAGCGGAAAATTTCGCCCTTGTTGATGGCGGCAATGGTGGAGCTCACATCGGCATAGCCGGTGAGCAGGATACGCATGGTATCGGGCCATTTTTGGCGTACCTGTTCGAGAAACTGGGCGCCATCCATGCTGGGCATGCGCATATCCGAAATCACCAGGTCCACAGGCTCCTGCTCAAGCAGCGTCAGCCCTTCAGCCCCCCCGCCCGCAGTATGGATCTTGTAGCCGAGGGGGCGAAACAGCCGCCGCAACGCGCTCAGAATATTCGGCTCGTCATCCACGAACAGCAGGGTGGCAGGTTTGACTGCAGAGGTCAGTGGCTCGCTTTCGCTCATGCTCATATCAGTAAAAGTTGCAAAATCCGAAAAAATCAACGGAGATTTATATCACAAGCACGACAAGCAATATAAACGCCGTATGACATTTTTCATGAAGGAAGAATACCTCATTCTTCTTTTCTGGTCTTCCCTTGCTGCTGGATTATGCCCAAGTGACAATGCAGATTGATGTATTTTCCCTCAGGTCGCCGCTTCATGCCGGCTGCTGTTTTGCCAGTGCTTCGTTCGCTTTGATGATCTCATTGGCAAGGCGCTCGTTTTCCCGCGTCAATTCATAATATCTGAAAGCTTCCTCGATATTGTCGCGCAACTGATCGTCATCCCAGGGTTTGGTCAGGAATTTGTACACCGATCCCTCATTGATGGCATCGGTAACGCTCTTTAATTCGGTAAAACCGGACAGGACCATACGCACAGTTTCGGGGTAAAGCTGCTTTGTCCGCCGCAGGAATTCAGTGCCGCTCATTCCCGGCATGCGCTGATCGGTCAGGATCACGCCAACGCGATGCGTGGCCAGCAGGTTGAACGCTTCATCGGCATTGGTCGCCCTGAGAATGGTGTAATTATCCCGTCTCAGCAGGCGTGCCAATGCAGAGAGGATATTGGCCTCGTCATCGAGCAAGAGCAGGGTGCGCTCCTCCCCCCTTTCGCCTGTGGGCTCGACTTGCAGGCAGCGGCCCTCCCCGAGCAGCGCGGCGAACGCAGCTACCGGCAACGGCTTGCTGAAATAGTATCCCTGGATTTCGTCACAGTGCCGCAAGCGCAGAAATGCCATTTGCTCAATGGTTTCCACCCCTTCCGCGACCACTTTCAGCTTCATGTCGTGGGCCAGTGAAACCACCGCCCGGGCTATTGCCGCATCGTCTGGATCCGTTGTAATGTCGCGCACGAAGGAGCGATCGATCTTCAAGGTATCGATCGGAAAGCGCTTCAGATAACTGAGCGAGGAATAGCCGGTTCCAAAATCGTCGATTGACAATCGGATTCCCATCGCCTTGAGCTTCCTCAAGGTGGCATTGGCTACCTCGGCATTCTGCATCAGCAGGCTTTCGGTGATTTCCAGCTCCAGCCAGGCAGGGTCGAGCCGGGATTCACTGAGCGCCGCTGCCACCACCTCCACCAGATCCTGCTGCCAGAACTGGCGTGCAGACAGATTGACGGAAACGCTGACCGGCGCAAAGCCTTCTTCCTGCCACACCCTGTTCTGGGCACAGGCGGTGCGCAGCACCCATTCGCCAATCGGCACGATCAGGCCGGTTTCTTCCGCCAGCGGAATGAAACTGACTGGAGAAACCAGACCCAGTTCCGGATGGTTCCAGCGCAGCAGCGCCTCCATCCCGACCATTATGCCGCGCTGCAGATCCACCCTCGGCTGGTAATACACCTCGAACTCATCTCGTTCCAGGGCATGGCGCAAGCCGTTTTCCAGCATCAGCCGCTCCATCGCCTGAAGGTTCATCTCCTCCCCGTAAAACTGGAAGTTGTTGCGCCCCATGTCCTTGGCACGGTACATGGCGGCATCGGCATTTTTCAGCAGATCGTCCGCATTCAGGCCGTCCTTGGGATATTGCGCGATGCCAATGCTGAAGGTGGCATACAGCTCCTGTCCTGCGATGACAAAGGGCTCGGACATGACCTGCAGGATTTTCTGCACCCGCAGGGAAATATCGGTTTCGCTCTCAAGTTTGGACAGCACCAGCACGAACTCGTCGCCACTCCAGCGCGCCGCGCTATCGCCCTCACCGATACAGGACGTCAGACGCCCGGCGATAGCCTTGAGCAATTGGTCGGCGTTAGCGTGCCCGAGGCTGTTGACCACCAGATTGAAATTGTCCAGATCGAGATACAGCACAGCCAGTTCACCCTCTCGCTGCCGCGCATAGGCCAGCGACTGGGACAGGCGGTCTTGCAGCAGATTTCGCAGGGGCAGACCTGTCAGGTCGTCGTAATTGGCATGCCGTTCAAGCTGTTCCTCGTAGCGCTTGCGCTCGGTGATGTCATTCATGACTCCGACAAAATGGGTAAGCTTGTCATTCCCGTCACGCACCGGGGAAAAAAACAGTTCGACCCAGAACAGGCTGCCATCCTTGCGGTAGTTGCACAACACGGCGCTGCCGTCGCGCTGCTCGCGAATGGCCTGGTAGATTTCCTCGATTTGAGGCTGGTTCAGCCCCTCGTTGTCAAGCATGCGACAGCTCTTGCCTACCACTTCTGCACTGGAAAAACCGGTAATGCGCTCGAATGCGGGGTTGACATAGA
This sequence comes from Gammaproteobacteria bacterium, assembly GCA_018824405.1. GTDB lineage: Bacteria > Pseudomonadota > Gammaproteobacteria > Burkholderiales > Sulfuricellaceae > Sulfurimicrobium. Next base: position 8,782 of record JAHJGO010000005.1, on the reverse strand, counting down.
AAATCGGGTAGTCTTCCTGCCTGGCGTCGGTGATGAATATGGCATTGACGCTGGATTCCATCGCACGGGCCCAGAGCCGCAGGTTTTCCTCCACCGCCTTGAGCTCGCTGATATCACTGTAGATCGCGGCATAATGGGTGACTTCTCCCCTGTCGTTGTGGATGGCGCTGATCGCCATCCAGGCCGGGTAGATTTCACCATTCTTGCGTTTATTCCAGATCTCACCCTGCCAGTGACCGGAGCTGTGGATGCTTTCCATCATGTTGCGGAAGAATTCGGCATCGTGGCGCCCCGATTTCAGCATGCTCGGGCTTTGGCCAAGCGCCTCACCCGGGGTGTAGCCGGTAGTATCGATGAAGGCTTGGTTGACCGAAACGATGACATTCCGGGCATTGGTGATAAAAATGGCTTCCAGGCTGTCCTCGAACACCTGGGCGGAAAGGCGCAGTTGCTGCTCCGCCCGTTTGCGCTCGGTGATGTCCATGAAGGTAATGACAGAACCTTCGATCTGCCCTGCGTGACGGATCGGATAGGACCGATACTCCACGGGGAAAGCTGTGCCATCCTTGCGCCAGAACACCTCGTCGTCCACATGGACGCCCTGTTCGCTCAAATAGGCTTCATAAGCACGGCACTTTTCTGCCGGGTAGGGGGAACCGTCTGCGTGGCTATGATGGAACAATTCGTGAGCATGCTGGCCAAGCAGTTCGTCTTCCCGATCGTAACCCAACATGCTAAGACAGGCCGGGTTTACGAAAGTGATCAATCCCTCCATGTCCACCCCATAGATAGCCTCGGCGACAGACTCCAGAAGAAGGCTGGTATTCCGTTCGCTACGCTGCATCAACGCATGATGGCGGAGTTCGCTTGCGTATTGAGTGGCCTGAAATTGCGCGCGCTGCTGACGCCACCACAGCCCCGTGATCGCCGCCGCTCCGCCAATGAAGGCGAAAGTCAGGAGCGCCACGATCCAGGCAGTCCTGCGGACCGGGGCGTAGAGCTCTTCCTTGTCCATTTTGACAATCAGAAACCAGGGGGAATCCGGAATTTTTCTTGCCGCAGCGATGGTCTGGATTCCCCTGTAATCGAGGCCTTCTTTCAAACCTTCATTACCTCGCGCCCACTTGGCAGCCAGCAATTCCCTTTCGCTTACCGGAAGTCGCAGTTGCAACGCCGTATTGTCGCGGTAACGCAACTGGTTCAGATAAACCACTTCATTCCCTTCATGCCGGACCAGCATGGCTTCGGCGCTCGGACTGGGGGTCGGCCAGGATTGCAGCAGAGGGAAAAGATAGGATTGCGGGTCGATGCGAAAATAAATTCCCGCAATGACCTGCTTGCTGACGTCACCGTCAGCGAAAATCGGCACCACCAGATCCAGCCGGACGCGCGGCGCTTCGGCGCCCGGGTGCAGATCAGTCAGAAGAATTTTCCGGGTTCGCATGGCTTCCATGACCATTTGCACCCCGACAGCAGTAGGTGGCTTGGCTTCCGGCGTCACTGGCAAGCCTTGCACGACCCCGAACTCGTCGAGTATAAACACGCCCTGAAAATCATAGGCATGCTGCACCGCTTTCAGGCGCTGCACGATCCGTTGCGCGTTTTGATCAAGTGGCGAACCGTGCTGCAACCAGCGCTCGATTTCCATCGCCAGCATGGGGTCGTGGGTCATCACCTCGGCGCTTTGCTTGTAAGCCTCACGCCATTTGACGACCTGACTCACTCTCAGATCAGCGATGGCACCCAGCATGTCATGCGCTTCGTTTTTAACGTTTTCCTGATGCCGACTGAATACGAAAAATCCGGTGACGCCAATGGCGAAAGCCAATAGCGCAAACACCAGCAAGGGAGTCCAGGAAAAAATCCGTGAAGCAGTATGTTGTTTGGCCGGAGGTGACCCAGTTGCCATATTTTTTTCCTGTCAGAGCGGCATGTTCGGCAGATCGCCAAGTTAACACTGTAATCACATTAACAAATTATGGCATCCGTATAATTACGGACAAGATCACAATCTGTGACTCAATGGTCCTGTTTGTCAATCCTGAGGCCCAGTGCCATACGCACCAGATCGGCCAGGGATTCGACCTGCATCTTGTCCATGATATTTGCGCGGTGGGTTTCCACCGTTCTGATGCTCACTCCGAGCAGATCGGCAATATTTTTGTTGGACTTGCCGGCCACCAGCATATCCATGATTTCACGCTCACGTGGGGTAAGGTGTGCCAGCAAGTGGCTGCTCTGGCTGTAATGAAGGCGCGCCAAACGGGCTGCCTCGTCCATCTGGATGGCCTGTCGCAGACGATCGAGCAGCGCCTCGTTATCGAAAGGTTTTTCGAAAAAATCCAGCGCGCCCAATTTCATTGCGCTGACTGCCGCCGTAACATTTCCGTAACCGGTAAGAAAAATAATGGGAATATTCACGCGTTCGAGTTTGAGACGTTGCTGCAATTCCAGACCGCTCATGCAAGGCATCCTCACATCAAGCAGCAAACAGCCTGGACGATCTGAATGATAGCCTGCAAGAAAGGCCACAGCGCTGTCAAAAGATTCCGCCCTCATTCCGGCCACCCGCACCATCCGGTGAAGCGCGCTGCGCATTTCGGAATCGTCGTCGACAATGTAAACCGTCGGCTCCAGCTTCAAATGGACTTGAGAGAACGCCATGGTACTCAGGCGGCAGCTTGCCGGATCGGTAACCAGACACGGAACGATGTACCCAAGCCCGGCGTACTTTCTACCTGAATGTGTCCATGATGATTCGTCACGATGCCATAGGATAAAGACAAGCCCAGTCCGGTGCCCTTTCCGATTGGTTTGGTGGTGAAAAAAGGTTCGAATATGCGCTTGAGATGCGCAGCTTCGATGCCCTTGCCGTTATCCGCAATTTCCACCCACACCTGATCGCCCTCCTGGCCGGTGCGAATGGTGATGGTCCCCTTGCTTTCGATGGCATGGCCCGCATTGACCAGCAGATTCATGAATACCTGGTTCAATTGGGAAGGAATGCATTCCACTTCAGGCAGGTCACCATACTCCTTGACCACCTCAATCTTATACTTGAGTTCGTTCCACACGATATTGAGCGTACTGTCCAGGCCATGGTGCAGATCGCTCCACTGCCACTCGGCTTCATCCACATGGGAAAAGTCCTTGAGATCCTGCACGATCTTTTTCACCCGGGTAATGCCCTCTTTCGACTCGGCCATGAGGGCGAGGATATCTTCCTTGAGGAAAGGCAGATCGAGCGATTCCTTGTGCGCCTTGATTCTTGCCAGGCTTTCGCTGTTCGACGGAAATTCGCCTTCAGCCGCTTCAAAGGACTCCAGCACGGAAAAAATATCCTGCATATATTTATCCAGGCTGCCGAGATTGGAATAAACATATCCGATCGGGTTGTTGATCTCGTGCGCCACGCCTGCTGCCAACTGGCCGATGGAGGCCATTTTCTCGGATTGCAGCAACTGGGCCTGAGCCTCCTGCAGCTTGGCGATCAGGCTTTGCTGCTCCGTTCTCTCCCGGGTCAAGGCCTGGTTGCTGACACGCAGGCTGGCCATCAGTTCGCCTCGCTCCAGGATATGCTCCACTTCCCGCGCCACCATTTCCACCAGCATTTCATCCTGTTCCGTGAATGCCGCCCCGCCATCCTTGTCAGTCAGATAAATCACGCCCCTTGTGTTGCCACCCACATTCAGCGGCACCCCGAGCAGGCTGCTCATCGGCGGGTGTCCCGGCGGAAAGCCGCAGGAACGAGGGTCTTCGGCGATCCTATCGATGCGCGTAGTGGTGTTTTCCCTGTAAAAAGCCTGGAGGAGGCCCTTGCCGACCGGATAGGGGCCAATGATGTGCCGCTCTTCTTCGGAGATGCCTTCGGTCAGGAACTGCTGTAACTTGCCGCTCGTATCAAACAGGCCGACAGCGCCGTATTTCGCCCCGGTCAGGGACATAACGTCGTTCAGAAGGCTGTGGTAAAAAGCGCCCATATCGCCGCTGGTAGAGAAACTCGTATCGGCATGCCGCACCTGTTCCATGGCATCGTGGAAGAGTGCCATGCGCACATTCGCTTCTGCCAGCGCATTCATTTGCTGGGCCTGGTCCAGCTCCGCCCGCCTGAGTTGAGCATGGGTCTCTTCCAGATCACGACTGGCCACCTGTAAAGCTGCGAAGCTGGATTTAAGCTCATCGTGCGCCTGCATGAGCTCACTGGTGTCACGGAACGAAGCAATAAACAGTCGCCGGCCATCCAGCCGCATTTCACCCAGCGTCATTTCCATGGGGAAAACCGTGCCATCCTTGCGCAACCCCCGCATCTCGCGCGAGCCGTGACCGATCACCCGGGCCTTGCCTGTGCTCAAGTAGTTGCGCATGCCTGCATCATGTCTGCTGCGATCGGATTCCGGCATCAGCATATTGACGTTCCTGCCGACGACTTCGGCAGCAGGATAGCCAAAAATCCGGGCAGCGGCATAATTGAATGATTCAACCACGCCCTGCTCATCGGCGGTCACAATCCCGTCCGCCGTATTATCCAGAATGCCATGCACCCGCGCCCTGGCATTCACCACCTCGCGCACCACCGGCCCCACCTGCCAGCGCAGCAGCGCAAAACCGAGTGCCAGCAAACCAGCGAGCAGCGGCACGATCCACAGCAAATGTTCGTGGATAGGCCGCCTCAGCTCGGCCTGGTCAATTTTCATGACCATCCCCAGCCCGCTATTACCTACCGGGCTATAGGCATCGAACACATCCTGGGCGCGATAGTCGGTCGCCATGATCGCGCCACTTTCTCCATCGATAGCGAGGCTCAAGGGGAGCGCCTTGCCATCAACACTGCGCGGACTGTCAAATGGCTGCGGGCGGTGCCGAGTGGGAAAGCAGCGCATCTGTTCAGGTGACAGGGCCGCACATAGCGCAGTTTCTCCGGTTTCGCCATGGTTCTGGTAATTGAGAAATGCAGCGGTGAGGGTGGCAAGCGGGTATTCAATGCTCACTGTCCCGATTTTTTTCCCCTGCAGCCGCATCGTTGTGACAAGCTCGAGGTAAAAGCCATCCTGCCACTTCAGCATAGCCTTCTCGGGGCGGCGCAGGCTTACCGCAAAGGGCTCGCGGAGAAATTCCCCGCTCTTGGCCACGAGTTCGCCACTCAAATCGTACAAGGCCAATGCCGAGAGTCGCTGATCGAGACGGACAATCTCCAGCACCATGCCGATTTCGCGCCGGACTTTCTCATCCTCCGACCCATCGTTGACTGCCACCATCATCCTGGCAAGGTGAGGCCGCCGGTTTGCAATGCTTTCGGCGATGTCGATGCCTTTACCGACTTCCTGCTGGAACAACGCTGTTCGGTCATTGAGCGTCCGCACCAGGCCGTTTTTCAGTTCGGATCTTATCTGCTGGGCCAGCATAGAAAAGATAACGGTCCCGGTGGCAAGCACGGTGAATACCAGGATAGCGGCGGCAAGCGCGCTGATGCGCCTTTCCACACCTTTATGCCCGAAAATAGAATCAAATATTTTTTTCTTCGCGAACACCATGGTAAGCACAGTCCTTTATCCGTTTTCCTGCTTCACGGCTTGCCTCAGCGGCAGCCACACGCGGAAAGTCGTGCCTTTGCCAAGCGTGCTGTCCACTTCGATATTCCCATGATGTTTTTTCACAATACCGTAGGAAAGCGACAAGCCCAGGCCGGTGCCAGTGCCCACCGGCTTGGTGGTAAAAAAGGGATCAAAAATACGGCCGAGGTTTTCCGGCGCGATGCCCTTGCCGGTGTCGGATACTTCCACCCAGACCTGTTCGCCTGTATGGCCAGTACGCAGGGTAATGGTGCCCTGGCTTTCGATGGCGTGTGCAGCATTGACCATGAGGTTCATGAACACCTGATTGAGCTGGGAAGGAAGGCACTCTATTTCCGGCAGAGTGCCATATTCCTTGACCACCTCGGCTTTGTATTTGAGCTCGTTCCACACGATATTGAGCGTGCTGTCCAGGCCCTGATGCAGATCGGTGACCTGCCATTCAGCCTCGTCCACATGTGAAAAGGTTTTCAGGTCGAGGACGATTTTCTTGACCCGCTCCAGGCCTTCCTTCGATTCCGCCAGCAGGTCGTGCAAATCCTCGCGCAGATAGGTGAGATCTATTTTTTCCTTGAGCGCACGCAGTGCCAGCAACTCTGGCGCATCACCAGAAAGACTGGCATCGAGCTGATCGCAGGCTTCGAGCAGGGACAAAAGATTATCCATGTAACGCCCGAGAGAACTGAGATTGGAGGCTACATAACCGACGGGATTGTTGATCTCATGCGCCACCCCGGCTGCGAGCTGGCCGATGGAAGCCATTTTCTCCGCCTGCAGCAACTGGTCCTGTGCCTCAGCCAGTTTCTGGTTGGTCGCCTGCAGTTCCGCAAAGCGCCGCTGCTGATCAAGCCGCAACTGGATATTTTCCAGTGCCAGACTGGCAAGATTGAGCACGGCAGTACCCTGATCGCGGTCGCTCTCGGCAAAAGGCGTCTTTTCGGCTGGGCGGTTCACGCTCAGCGCGCCGATGACCCGGTCGCGCAGCTTAAGCGGCCAGCACAGGGCCGAACTTGGCGCCGCCTGCTCACGCCGGCGTTGAATACCCGGATATTTCTGCGGATCGAGATCGCCATTGATCAGGAGCGGCTGCCCCTCCTTGGCAACCCAGCCCAGCACGCCACTACCCAGAGCAACGGAGCAACCAATCACGTGGGGTGGCAGGTCAATCCCGGCCACAATGGTGAGCGAGTTCTGCTCCTCTGTGAGCAGGGCGAGAGAGCCGCTGCGGGCATCGAAACCGGTCACAATATGGGCCAGTAACTGCTGATAGATCTTATCCGGGTCTTCCAGTAGGTGAGATGATTGGCCCAGCTGGTAAAGGTCGTAAATCCAGGACAGCTTGGTCATGCGATCCAAAGCCATGGCGTTTCCTCACGAAAATATTTGATTTTTTGCGGCTTCAAGTTGCTCAGGAAGTGGCAGATGTTTGTACAGCTTGTCCCGGTCCAATTTCAATGCATCACGCAAAGGTTGAGGAATACCCTCGAACCATTCCTCTTCAGGCTGTTTTTCCTCGCTGAAGCGCGCCAGCAAAGCGGCAACCTGCACGATTCCTGTCAACACCTGAAAAGGCCGGTGTTCGGGCTGGTAGTGGTAGCGAATCGCATCCTCGATGACAGGAGGAAATTTCCAGCGACGCGTCACTTCCGCGCCCAATTCCGCATGGTCGAAACCAAAGGCAGCACGTTCGGCTTCGATCAGTCCATTTTCTTCACCTTGCAGGCTTTGCCACAATGCGGTGAAACGTTCGTGATCACAAACATCCAGCACCAGGATGCCGATATCGTGCAGCAGCCCGGCGGAAAATGCCATTTCGCCATCCTGCTGCAAACATTTGGCGACAGCCTTGGCATAAGTGGCGGCAGCCAGGCTGCGCTGCCAGTAAAGATTACGGTCGACACAAACTTCATCGTCAGTCGAAAAAGCCCCCACAAATCCGGCAGACAACACCAGGCTGCGCACAGAACCGAAACCCAGCACCGTCACCGCTTCCTGAATTGAGCCAACCTGACGCGGCAAGCCATAAAAGGCGGAATTGGCAACCCGCAACACTTTGGCAGAAAGCGCCTGATCCTGGCCGATTTTCTGTGCCAGATGATGGCTGTCCAGATCAGGGTTATCGAAACTGACGATCAGTTCCTGCACCACGGCGGGAATGGAAGGCAACTGGTGCAGATTATCTAAAATCTCATGCATCCCGCCCGTCCTGTTCAATTTTCTGTTGAGGGGCAAACGCCAGCACCTTGCCTTGCGAAAATGAAAGGCGGCCCATCGCAGTTTGCCAGCAGTGAACGCGAGTACCGTCAGGCAGGGCAACTATGGCTTCCCCAGAACATGCCATCAATTCATTGGGAATCATTTCCTGCGCCTGCTCACCCAGCAACGGGCGATCCCCACCTCGCCCGAGCAGCGAGTGCGCCATGGAATTAGCCACGGCGATAACGCCATCGTTATCCATGCCGATGACCGCCACTGGCAAGGATTCAAGCACCTCCTGAGAGATTTGCAGAATTTTGAGGCTGCGCGTCAATTCACGCGTTTTCTCTTCCACTCGTTTTTCCAGCTCATGGTTGAGACGATCGTTCTCGCGTTTCATTTCGTAGCGCTGAAAAGCCTCTTCGATATTGGCGCGTAACAGGTCATCTTCCCAGGGCTTGGTGAGAAATTTATAGATTGCCCCCCGGTTGATGGCGTCAGTGATCGAATTGAGTTCGGTATAACCGGACAGCACGATACGCACCGTATCCGGATAAAGGTCGCGTACCTGGTGGAGAAACTCCACGCCGGTCATCTCCGGCATGCGCTGGTCGGAAACAATCACCCCGACTTCATTCTGCGCCAGCAGTTCCAGCCCCTCCCTCCCGCTTCCGGCACGCAGAATGCGATAACCCTGCGGGCGTAGCAACCTCGTCAGGGCGGAAAGAATATTGGCTTCATCGTCCACCAGCAGAATCGTGCGTTCCATCTCAGCATTCTCCATGCTTGCGCGCCAGGGCATGGAGCGGTGCATTTTTAATAATTAATACCTGGAACCAATAAACGCTCTACTCACCGCCAGCGTAATATCAGATGTGGCGGATTCAAGCACGAAGTGCAACGCGGTTAAATGATTGCATAAAAACCTCGTGAGGGGTTTTCCAGTTGAGTCGTTTTCGTGGGCGGTGATTCAGGCGGTACATGATCATGGCGATCTCCTCGTGGGTGATAGTCGT